>JAWODM010000014.1:0-127924 GCA_046483305.1 Candidatus Krumholzibacteriales bacterium
ATCCTTCTTATGAATTGCTCTGACATTTCTAAGATGTATCTTGAGCTTATTCCTATATGCTTCCGGCAGCATAGTTATTCGGTCTTTAAACCCTTTACCGTCTCGAACTATAATCTGATTTGCCCGAAAATCTATATCCTTTACCCTCAACCTCAAACATTCCATCAACCTCAATCCGGATCCATACATCAACCCGACCATCAAGAGCTTCTCTCCCGTTAGGTAGTTAAAAATCCTTTTGATCTCTTCTCTTGTTAAAACAATTGGGATGCGTTTCGGTTTCCGGGCACGGATAATATTCCCCAGGTCTCCTAGTTCAATCATAAGAACATGCCGGTAAAGAAACAGGAGTGCGCTTAAAGCCTGGTTTTGAGTTGATGCACTAACATTTCTCTTTACCGCCAGGTAAGTGAGAAACTCATTAATCTCCTCTTCTCCCATATCAGCTGGATGGCGAAGTCCATGGAAATGGACGAATCTTTTTACCCAGGATATATATGTCTTCTCGGTTCTTACACTGTAATGTCTGGATCGGATAGCAGCCTTCATTCGTCCGAGTAGCTTTCCCTTTCCCGATTCTTTCTTGCTGTTTTTCCTGTATTCCCCTTTATACCCTTTTTCCCTTACAACAAACTCAGAGTTGACGAAACCCAGAATTCCGTTTTCGTTGATATCAGTAATAATTTGAAGCATATCTCCTCCCCACTATGCATATTCATACCAGAATAATAAAATGCCGTCAATAATAATCCTGGAAGCTCAAATAAATTATCTACTTAATTCCCTTAAACCATCGGAAATAGACATGTGGACTCTTTGATGTGGAAAATATTTTACCGCCAACACTGGAGGTCATACTCTATTTTCTGATTACGGAGCCATCCTGTAAATCCGTTAATTTATTCCCAATGACGAAGCCACATTTTTTGCCTGTGCCCTAAAGTATACTCAATCCCCCCCCACAAAAAAAGGCCGCCCAACTTAATGAGCGGCCTTCAATCAAAACCGGCGGCGTCCTACTCTCCAACAGCGTTTCCACTGCAGTACCATCGGCGCTGAAAGGCTTAACTTCCGTGTTCGGAATGGGTACGGGTGTTTCACTTTCGCTATCGCCACCGAAAAAATCTAAACTTATCAACAGAAACAGGGCAAGCGTAGCAGCATCTTCGTAACTAATTATGGTTAAACCTCTCGGTCTATTAGTACCACTCAGCTGAACACATTGCTG
The DNA here is from genome assembly GCA_046483305.1 of Candidatus Krumholzibacteriales bacterium. Classification (GTDB taxonomy): domain Bacteria; phylum Krumholzibacteriota; class Krumholzibacteriia; order Krumholzibacteriales; family WJIX01; genus WJIX01. The sequence continues at coordinate 1,229 of JAWODM010000014.1, forward strand.
TGCTTACACTTGTGGCCTATCAACCTCGTAGTCTCCAAGGGACCTTATGGTAACATAAGTTACGGGAAATCTATTCTTGGGAGGGGCTTCCCGCTTAGAGGCTTTCAGCGGTTATCCCTGCCGAACATAGCTACCCAGCTATGCCGCTGGCGCGACAACTGGTGCACTAGAGGTTCGTCCACCCTGGTCCTCTCGTACAAAGGGCAGCTTCCCTCAAATTTCCTGCGCCCGCAACGGATAGGGACCGAACTGTCTCACGACGTTCTAAACCCAGCTCACGTACCGCTTTAAATGGCGAACAGCCATACCCTTGGGACCTGATCCAGCCCCAGGATGCGATGAGCCGACATCGAGGTGCCAAACCTCCCCGTCGATGTGGACTCTTGGGGGAGATAAGCCTGTTATCCCCGGCGTACCTTTTATCCGTTGAGCGACGGCCCTTCCACGCGGAACCGCCGGATCACTAAGCCCTGCTTTCGCATCTGCTCGAAATGTCTCTCTCGCAGTCAAGCTCCCTTATGCCTTTACACTCTATGCGTGATTGCCGACCACGCTGAGGGAACCTTTGGACTCCTCCGTTACTCTTTGGGAGGAGGCCGCCCCAGTCAAACCGCCCACCTACCACTGTCCCCAAACCGGATAACGGTCCGGGTTAGGATTCCTACAAACCAAGGGTGGTATTTCAAAGGTGGCTCCACGAGAGCTAGCGCTCCCGTTTCCAAGCCTCCCACCTATTCTGCACATGATCTGCCAAAACCCAATAATAAGTTGCAGTAAAGGTGCACGGGGTCTTTCCGTCCAGTTGCGGGTAATCGGCATCTTCACCGATAATTCAATTTCGCCGAGACTCTTGTTGAGACAGCGCCCGAGTCGTTACACCATTCGTGCAGGTCGGAACTTACCCGACAAGGAATTTCGCTACCTTAGGACCGTTATAGTTACGGCCGCCGTTTACTGGAGCTTCAGCTCGGAGCTTCGATAATAAATTATCTAACAACTCACCTTAACTTTCCAGTACCGGGCAGGTGTCAGTCCCTATACATCGTCTTTCGGACTTAGCAGAGACCTGTGTTTTTAGTAAACAGTCGCCCAGGCCGATTCTCTGCGACCTCCTTCAGCTCCTCCAGCAAGTGAATTTGCCGAAAGAGGCACTCCTTCTCCCGAAGTTTCGGAGTCAATTTGCCGAGTTCCTTAACAAGAGTTATCTCGAGCACCTTAGGATTCTCTCCTCGCCTACCTGTGTCGGTTTGCGGTACGGTCGCTTTAGAAATTCACGTAGAGGTTTTTCTAGGCAGCTAGATTAGGGCCAGTTTATGCGCTATTGCGCTCCCCATCGAATCTCAGAGTTAATGATCGTCCGGATTTGCCTGGACAATCCTCCTACATTCTTAGACCAGCTATTCCATCAGCTGGCTGACCTTTCACTTCTGCGTCACCCCATAGTTCAAACACTTCTAAAGCGGTTCCGGAATCTTAACCGGATTCCCATCGCCTACGCCTTTCGACCTCGGCTTAGGGGCCGACTTACCCTGAGCGGATTAGCCTTCCTCAGGAAACCTTAGGCTTTCGGTGAACAGGTTTCTCGCCTGTTTTATCGCTACTCATTCCGGCATAATCACTTCTATCTCGTCCACCATATCTCGCAATACAGCTTCTACCTAAAATAGAACGCTCCCCTACCAAACGATCTCCCGAAAGAGATCGAGTCCATAGCTTCGGTGACAGACTTTAGTCCCGACAATTATCGGCGCAAATCCACTTGACTGGTGAGCTGTTACGCTTTCTTTAAAGGATGGCTGCTTCCAAGCCAACCTCCCAGCTGTCTGTGCAAATTCACTTCCTTTGTCACTTAGCCTGTACTTTGGGACCTTAGCTGATGGTCTGGGTTGTTTCCCTCTCGCCCGTGAAGCTTATCCCCCACGGGCTGACTCCTGTGATAGATAATAGTGGTATTCGGAGTTTGAATGGGGTTGGTAAGCTTGTAAGCTCCCTATTCCAGCCAGTGCTCTACCTCCACTATTCATTTCACAAGGCTAGTCCTAAAACTATTTCGGGGAGAACCAGATATCTCCAGGTTTGTTTGGCCTTTCACCCCTACCCACAGCTCATCCGGGAAGTTTTCATCCTTCTACGGTTCGGACCTCCATGCAATTTTACTTGCGTTTCATCCTGGCCATGGGTAGATCACCTGTTTTCGGGTCTACTACACGCAACTGAACGCCCGTTTGAGACTCGCTTTCGCTACGGCTTCGTGGTGTTTTCCACTTAACCTTGCTACGTACAGTAAGTCACCGGATCATTATGCAAAAGGCACGCAGTCAGGTTTGAAGATCTCCGAAGAAATCAGCAAACCCTCCTACAGCTTGTAGGTAAATGGTTTCAGGTACTATTTCACTCCCCTCTCGGGGTTCTTTTCACCTTTCCCTCACGGTACTAGTTCACTATCGGTCGCTGACAAGTATTTAGCCTTATGAGGTGGTCCTCACAAATTCACACCGGGTTCCTCGTGTCCAGTGATACTTGGGAATACGATCAAATAGGGATCATTCTTTTCGTCTACAGGACTGTCACCTTCTGTGGTTTAACTTTCCAAATAATTCGACTAAGAAATCACTTTGTAACCTATTCAACCTCTCTGCATCCGGTTACGATCGCATCCCATAACCCCGGTTGCGCAAAGCATGCAGGCTTTAACACACAACTCGGTTTGGGCTGTTTCCCGTTCGCTCGCCGCTACTAGGAAAATCGAATTTCTTTCTCTTCCTGGAGTTACTAAGATGTTTCAATTCACTCCGTTCGCCTTCCAATGACTATGTGTTCATCAAAGGAATGATATGTTATTACATACCGGGTTTCCCCATTCGGAAATCTTCGGATCAACATTTGTTGGCAACTCCCCGAAGCTTATCGCAGCTTACCACGTCCTTCATCGCCTGTCAGCACCAAGGCATCCGCCATTCACCCTTAGTAGCTTAACCAAAATCTTCAGTGCTACAAAGATGCCGTTTCGCTTTACCCTGTTTCTGTTTTCAAAGAACATTCCGGTATTTACCAGATATCTATCACCAGTGGAGAAGACCGGGTTCGAACCGGCGACCTTCGCCGTGCAAGGGCGACGCTCTCCCAGCTGAGCTACTTCCCCAATAGCTTCAAAAATTATTCCTCTTGGTGGGCCTAGCTAGAGTTGAACTAGCGACCTCACGCTTATCAGGCGTGCGCTCTAACCAACTGAGCTATAGGCCCAATATATATAATAGAATAGCGTGCAGAAACCGTTCATAACATGGTTCGACATTTCCTCCGGTGGAAAAACAAGGTTTCCTCCGGAGGGCTCCTTAAGAAAGGAGGTGATCCAGCCGCACCTTCCGATACAGCTACCTTGTTACGACTTAGCGCCAGTCACCGGTCTTACCTTCGGCGGCTCCCTCACTAGGTTGGGACACCGACTTCGGGCACTTCCGACTTCCATCGCTTGACGGGCGGTGTGTACAAGGCCCGGGAACGTATTCACCGCGGCGTTCTGATCCGCGATTACTAGCGATTCCGCCTTCATGCAGTCGAGTTGCAGACTGCAATCCGTACTGAGACAGGTTTTCTGGGATTCGCTCCACTTCGCAGCTTCGCTACCCTCTGTACCTGCCATTGTAGCACGTGTGTAGCCCGGGGCGTAAGGGCCATGAGGACTTGACGTCATCCCCACCTTCCTCCGGTTTATCACCGACAGTCTCCTTAGAGTTCCCAGCATTACCTGATGGCAACAAAGGACAAGGGTTGCGCTCGTTATGGGACTTAACCCAACATCTCACGACACGAGCTGACGACAGCCATGCAGCACCTGTGTAAGTGCTCCCGAAGGAGAATACACCTTTCAGTGTACGTCACCTACATGTCAAACCCCGGTGAGGTTCTGCGTGTATCATCGAATTAAACCACATGCTCCACCGCTTGTGCGGGCCCCCGTCAATTCCTTTGAGTTTCAATCTTGCGATCGTAATCCCCAGGCGGGGCACTTAATGCATTAACTACGGCACGGAAGGAGTCGATACCTCCCACACCTAGTGCCCATCGTTTACGGCTAGGACTACCGGGGTATCTAATCCCGTTTGCTACCCTAGCTTTCGTTCATGAGCGTCAGATACAGACTAGAAAGCCGCCTTCGCCACTGGTGTTCTTCTTGATATCCACGCATTTCACCGCTACACCAAGAATTCCGCTTTCCTCTTCTGTCCTCAAGTCATGCAGTTTCAAAGGCAGTTTAGCGGTTAAGCCGCTAGATTTCACCTCTGACTTGCAAGACCGCCTACGAACCCTTTATGCCCAGTAAATTCGAATAACGCTTGCTCCCCCCGTATTACCGCGGCTGCTGGCACGGAGTTAGCCGGAGCTTCCTCTTCCGGTACTGTCAGGTCAAAAGGCTATTAACCAATCAACTTTTCATCCCGAATGACAGGGCTTTACATCTCGAAAGACTTCATCACCCACGCGGCGTCGCTCGGTCAGGGTTTCCCCCATTGCCGAAGCTTCTCGACTGCTGCCTCCCGTAGGAGTCTGGGCCGTGTCTCAGTCCCAGTGTGGCCGGTCACCCTCTCAGGCCGGCTACCAATCGTCGCCTTGGTGAGCATTTACCTCACCAACTAGCTAATTGGACGCGGGACCATCCTTAAGTGATAGCTTACATGTAGAGGCCATCTTTGATCACAGAACATGCGATCTGTAATTTTATGCGGTATTAGCATCCCGTTAGGGATGTTATCCCCCTCTTAAGGGCAGGTTTCCCACGCGTTACTCACCCGTTCGCCACTTTACTCGTGAATAAAATCCACTTTCTCGTTCGACTTGCATGCCTAATCCACGCCGCCAGCGTTCATTCTGAGCCAGGATCAAACTCTCCGTTGTAAAAATCCTAAGGACCACCTTATGGTGCTCCTTTTATTCGGTCATTGAATACTCTTTTATCCATAAGGAATATGGATTATAGAGCCCACATCATAAACAAGTTCCTGACACGCTATGTCTATTTCAAAGAGCGTATTCCACCTATTGGAATTACCTTCCGAAAAATAAATATACCCATCTTTCTCCCTTTTGTCAACCTCAATGATGAATATATTTTATTCTGTAATTCAGGTTCTGTACTATATAAACCTTTAGGGGCATCTTGTCAAATATTTTCATCAGAAAAATTCAATTTTATTGAAATATTAAAACAAAATTGTATTTGCGCTCCAGAGGCGGCAGGGTTTAAATTATATCAACAGAGAAATTAAACATAACAGGTGAAAGATATGGCTGGAAATAAATTCAGATTCACGCTGCTGAAGATAGCGCTGATATGCCTGGTGGTAATAGCAGGCTTTTCCTTTGCGGCGCTCAAGTGGTTTGCCAGGGACCTTCCCTCCATGGCCCGCCTGGAGATGATCGAACCGGCGCTGAAGACCAGAATCCTGGCAGCCGATTCAACGGTGCTGAAGGAATACTACACCCAGAACAGGGTGATGCTTCCCCTGGAGAGGATCCCCGGGGTTGTCCAGAAGACTTTTGTGGCGGTGGAGGACCAGAGGTTCTTCAGCCATTTCGGGATCGATCTGGTCAGAATCATATCAGCCGCCTGGCAGGATATAAAGAGCTGGAGCCTCAGGGAGGGCGCCAGCACCATCACCCAGCAGCTGTCCCGGGACCTTTTCCTTACCAAGGAGAGGACCTTCCCAAGGAAGATCAAGGAGGTACTCCTTTCTATCAGGATAGAGAGAACATATACAAAGGAAGAAATCCTGGGGATGTACCTCAATCAGATATATTTCGGGAGCGGAAGCTACGGAATAGAGGCGGCTTCGAGAAAGCTCTTCGGAGTTCCCGTCGATCAGCTTAAAATCCATCAGATAGCCCTGCTGGCCGGGCTGCAGAAGAATCCGGCAGGATACAACCCGTTCACCCACCCCCGAAGGGCTGTAAGAAGAAGGAACACCGTCCTCAACCTGATGGAGGAGCACGGGATAATAACCGCCGCCGCCCTGGACACCCTTAAAAGCAAATCCCTGAACATCATGAATGAAGAGGACCGGAACCACGAATTCGCAGCGTATTTTACCAGGCATATCAAGTCGATACTGGCCGACAAGTTCGGAGACCGGGCGGTTTACCGGGAGGGGCTGACCGTGTACACTACCCTGGACCCATATCTGCAGAAAGTAGCGGAAGACAGCCTGGAATCGTTCATGGTCCAGCTGGAGACGGAATCCGGCTACGAGATGACCCGGGCGTCCTACCACGACTCGCTGGAAGCGGGGGCAGAGGTAGAACCTGACTATATACAGTCCGCGGCTGTGGCAATCAATCCCAACAACGGGCATATCCTCACCATGGTCGGTGGAAGAAACTTCGAGGAAAGCAAATGGAACAGGGCCACCCAGGCGAGGAAGCAGCCCGGCTCCGCTTTCAAGCCTTTCACGTACATCACCGCCCTGAAGAGCGGATACCGGCCTTCCGATTTCCTGCTGGATTCCCCGCTGGTAGTAGAGATGCCCAACGGAGAGGTGTGGAAACCGAAGAATTTCTCCGAATCGTTTCATGGGTCGGTTTCGCTGAGAACCGCCCTTAATGAATCGATAAATATCCCGACCATCAAACTCTTGAGGAAGATAGGGCCGCCGGCGGTAGTGGAGGTAGCAAAAAGCATGGGGATAAAGAGCCCCATTCACCCCTACTACTCTCTCGCCCTGGGCACCGAGGACGTTACCCTGCTGGAACTGACAGCGGCTTACGGCGTACTGGCGGCTGAGGGGATATATGCGGAGCCGATGTATATCACCAGAGTTGTGGACAGGAACGGAAATGTCCTGGAAGATAACAAGCCCAGAAGAAGAGAGGTCCTGTCGCCGGAGATAGCTTATCTGGCAACCAATATGCTCCAGAGTGTAATAGACGAGGGAACCGGGAGGAATGCAAGAAAGTACGGCCTGAAGATACCATGCGCCGGAAAGACCGGCACCACAGACGACTGCGGTAACGGGTGGTTCATAGGTTTCAACCCGGAAATAGCTGTGGGTGTCTGGACGGGGTTCGATGAGAAGAAGTTCATGGGCAAGAGAAAAACCGGGGCAAGAGTGTCCCTTCCCATCTGGATAGATATCATGAAGGCGGCCTACCCTGACAACCGGGGCCCCGAATTCAAGAAACCGGCTGATATCGTGGAACTGATGGTATGCGGTGAATCGGGCCTGAGAGCTACCCCCTACTGCGACGAAGTGATAAGAGAAGTCTTTATCAAGGGAAGTGAGCCGGTCAGGAAATGCGACATCCATAGCGTCAGCAGGTATGACCTGCTCAATACCGACAGAGAGTTCATGGATCTGGAACACGAACTGGAAGATGAGAATTGATGTGGCAAAGGCCTGAACCCGCTTAAAAATCCCCTGAATCAAAGTCTTTCATAATAGCAACACCTGAACTGGTTCCAATCCGGTCGGCGCCGGCGTCTATCAGCTCCATAGCGGCAGCGGCGGTCCTTATACCGGCAGAAGCCTTAACTCCGATTCTGTCTCCCACCGCCTTCCTCATTATCCTGACATCCCGGGGATTTGCTCCCGGAGGGCCGAAGCCGGTCGAGGTCTTTACAAAATCCGCTCCGGCGTCGATTACCAGCCGGCATGCTTCAGCTTTTTCTTCGTCTGACAGAAGGGCCGCCTCAATAATAACCTTAACCAGAACCTGAGGGCCGGCCGCCTTTACCACCCCCGCGATATCCTCCCTGGCAAAATCTCTCTTTCCGGATTTGAACGCCCCTATATTAAGAACCATGTCGATCTCGTCGGCTCCGTCCTCCACCGCCCGTTCCGTTTCGAATGCCTTCACCGCGCTGTTGACCGCGCCCAGCGGGAAACCGGCTATCGAGCATACCCGGACCTCAGAACCCTCTACCCGTGACGCAGCCAGCTTCACATAATGGGTATTGACCACCACCGACCAGAAATTATACTTCAGCCCTTCCTCGCACAACCTTATCACATCCTGCCCGGTAGCCTCGGGTTTGAGAATGGTGTGATCTATCATTCTGTTAAGTTGAATATTATTCATCAGCTCCTCATTCCCGCCCGAACCGCGGTTCAGGGATTTTCCTTTACGCCGTAAAGGGTCTTCAGAGTGTCTACCTTGCCGCTTTTTATATATACCCTGACCACTCTCTTGCTGATTCTGGTCAGAACTTCATAATTCAGAGTGCCGTCCCACTGGGCCACTTCATCCACGCCTATCTGCTTCTCCCCCTGCCTGCCGAATATTACAACATCTTCGCCCACCATGGGGTTGTCAAAACCTGTCAGATCTATCATGGTCATATCCATGGTAACCCGCCCGATGATAGGCGCTCTCTGCTGGCGGAAAAGAACCTCTCCCCGGTTGGAGAGCCGGTGGCAGATACCATGCCCGTAACCGACCGGGATGGTTCCCACCGCGGTTTCCCTCTCCGTGATATAGGTCCTTCCGTAACTTATACTGGAGCCGGCCGGAAACTTCCTCACCAGAAGAAGCCTGGTCTTGAAACTCATCACCGGAATGATATTGACTTTGTCTTTCAGCCCCACCGAAGATGTATGGCCGTAAATCGAAAGTCCCGGCCTTATCATGTTGAAATGGGATGAGGGGAAGTTTATTACCGCCGCGCTGTTGGCCGTATGCAGATATCTGAATGAAATACCCCGCTGAGAAAGCCTCCCCACCAGACCCGTAAACATCCTTATCTGGTCCCTGGTGTAATCTTCATCGCTGTCAGCTGCCGGAAAATGAGTAAAGATGCCCTCGGCCTCCAGATTTTCCATTGCGCATATCCGCTCAATACTTTCCAGAGCCGAAGGGAAAGCCAGCCCCGCTCTGCCCATTCCGGTATCAACCTCGATATGAACCTTGCAGAGCTTTCCCTTTCTCCGGGCAAGTTCCGCGGCTGATTCAGCAAAGCTTACCGTGGAAACGGAAGCAGAAAGGTCATTATCGATCAGCTTCTCCAGCTCGTCTTCCAGGATGGGGCTCAAAACCAGAACCGGAATCCTTATGCCCGCCTTACGAAGCTGAACCCCTTCGTCAACGGTTGCCACTCCCAGCATGTCCACACCGCACTCCACCGCGAACCTGGATATCCGGACCGCTCCGTGCCCGTATGCGTCAGCTTTGACTACCAGGAGTATGCTGACATCTGGCACTCTTTCCCTGATCCATTCAAGATTCCACTTGAAGGCGTCCAGATCGATCTCAACCCAGGTCGGGAAATTATCCATATCAGCGCACACTTTCTATTCCATTTCATCATCAAGGTCAGAGTAGAGAAACCTGTCCAGAAATCTCACGTACTCCGTCCACCTGCCGCCCTTTCCGTTGGGCTTGCTGATGAACTGGAGCGCCCCCCTGACCTGCGCGTCCATATTATCTATATAACTCAGCAGGAGACTCTCCAACGTCATCGGAAGAATCGGCGAACCATGCTCCAGGCTGCCGTGATGACTGAGGATCATGTGCTTCAGTTTCATGGCCAGGTCGTCCGGAAAATCATCGATCCCCCTGATATACTCGTTAATGAATTCGACTCCCAGTGGTATGTGGCCTATCAGCCTTCCCCGGTCTGTATAATCGATGTAACCGCTGGCATCCAGCTCCTGCATCTTGCCCAGATCGTGAATAATCACGCCGGCCAGCAACAGGTCCCGGTCCACTTCAGAGTATATTTCGGCGACCCTTTGCGCCGTTCCCATCATATCACAGGTATGTTCCGCCAATCCGCCTATATATGAATGATGCCAGCTCTTGGCCGCCGGCGAGGTCAGAAAGCGCTCCCTGAAACTGTCATCTTTGAAAATTGTCTCCAGCAGCTCCCTGATATGCCGGTTTTCAATCTTTGAAATGACTTCGAGTATCTCGGAATATATACCTTCCAGGTCTCTTCCTGATGAGGGAAGAAACATTGCCGGGTTATAGTCGGCCTTGTCCAGTTTCTCTATTTCGAATACCTTAAGCTGAAGAGTCCCCTTGTAATCCTGAATTTTACCCTTGATCCTCGCGACATCGCCCTCTTCCAATTTCTCCTTCAGGCCCTCCGGGGGGTCCCACATTACTCCCTTGAGAATCCCATCCTTGCTGGAAAACTGGAACAGCAGGAATTCCCCTCCCGAGAATTCCCTGGCGACCAGTTTGGAAACCACCATCACTTCTTCAACATTGTCCCCGACCTGCAATATCCCTAACATATACAATCCCCTCATATCTCAAAATAGGTTGTCAATACATAACCTACACGACAAACAGCCGCCCGGTCAAGAATTATCGTTACCGGCAGCCGGGAAAAAAAGAAAGTGCGGCGATTAAACCGCACTTTCGCAAAATCTTAATATTCTGAGCAGCAAAATGCCACTTATATATCTAATCTACTGCAGCGGTATGGTCTTCCCGCCGAATTCAACATAATGAAGGGTTACCTTGCCGGCAATGTCATTCGCCCGGCGGTAATTACGGGTCGAGGTAGAAGGCCTGGAACCGAATTCAACGCCGCCCTTGAAATAGAACCCTTCGTTTATTAAAGCCTTAAGCAGGAGTTCAGCATGATCGCCAAGGTTTTCCACAATAAAACTGACATTCTCAAGATTAAGCAGGTAAGTCATTTCAGGCTCCCCGTCATACCTTGTTTCCTCATAGGTTACCGTGGCCTGAGGAATCTTGAATTTAGTCTCGATGATTTCGCTGGTAGTCCGGGTGCTGTAGTCCAGCCCGCTGAGAGCGATATCTTCGAATACGCTCTTGTCAAAACCTTCTTTGGTTACCTTGGGAAGAATGCCTGTGCCGGAAGGTTCGACGAATGTCGTATCCTGTCCCTGCAGGATCCAGTCAACCTGGTAATGAACCATGGGATTGAATTTCTTGGTGACCCCGATAATATAATTTCCACCGAGCCCCTTGACCTTTTCCGACAATCCCCGTCCGGTAAAGAATTCAAGAAGGTTATCTTCTCTCGCTATCGCGATATCATCTTCAGCTACCACGATTTCGGGTGACTCGAAACTGAATTTGAATCCGGGGCTTGGAATGCCTTCAAAATTAGCTTCCCTGATGGTTGACCTGGTGTATGTCTCCTCAAGTTCTCCGCCGCAACCGGAGATCAGACCGGCTACCAGAAAAACTGCCAGAAGAGAGTATACTACTTTCATCATCTGGTTCTCCTTTTCCCAATTAAATGATTTCTCTCATCCGTATTATATTCCTACCTGCCTTTACTTATACTAACTTGCAAGCTAATATTCTTTTAGAGTAATGTCAATAATAAACTTGAGTTTGTACCACAGCAGCGATAACTCTTTGACAATCGGCATCATATAACCGCCTGGATATTATCAGTACCCTCTGACTTTCTTCCTGGCCTCCTTATCCGTCAATTCTATCCCGTAACTGTCGAACAGCTGCCTGACCCCGGAATGGATTTCGATATCACCGCTCAGCGGAATCAGCTTAACCGTTGACTGCTCCAATTCGCCATTTCTGTCAATCAGGCAGTTAAGCCTTCCCATATACTTGCCCTGCCCTCCGGCACCCAGAAGAACGGTTTTGCCCACGGTAACTACTTTATCCAGTTTCGGCCTTTCATGACCGAGGACGGCAACATTGAAGGCATCCACGCTGCCAAGAAGCTTTTTGGCGTCCTCTATTCCCATATGGCATATCAGAACAAGAAGGTCAGCTTCTTCCCGCATCCGTGGAACCACTTTCCGGAGAGCTTCCTCTTCAGGCTCCAGCCGGAAACCGGAATTGTCAATATATCCGGGGAATACTATGCCGTCATCCAGCACTCCGGTAATGGCTACTTTCAAACCGGTATCCATCTCCCGGACCACATATACCGGACTGAAGACCGGCTGGCCGTCTGAACTGTTCACCAGATTGGCCGCTATGAAATCAAATGAGTAAGTGGATTGTATCCCTTTTAAATAATCAAGCCCGAAGACGAATTCATACTCCCCTGGAGTGTAGAGGTCCAGCCCCATGAACTGGAAACTTTCCATTACCAGGTCAGCCATATCCCTGGTAAACGAGAAATCTGAGCTGAAGTTGTCCCCGCTGGTTACATATATGGTATTGCCCGGTTCGGCTTTTACTCCCTTTACATAAGTGGCCATTCTTCCCAATCCGCCCATATCCTGCTCGGCGCACCCGCAGGATCTTATATTCCCGCGCAGATCGCTGCTGAATATCAGGCTTATCTCGGTGGCGCCCTTAAACTCCTTTCCATTTTCACCTGAACATGAAATCAGGGCCAGGCCCATAAAAACAAGAATAACGGGATAGAGAAAAGTTCCAGTGTTTCGCATCGCTTCACCTCAGCCGGTTGAGGACTCAATCCGGAAAGCTCTTCCGGAGTATTATCATTTGATTTTGACTTCTTTGATCAATATATAATGAACAGAGAATAAATGCCATAACAAGGATTAAGAAATGAAAACGGCAATCAGCGGATATTCATTGTTCAGAAACACCTTCCTGCTGGCGTCTGTTTTACTGCTGCTCAGGTGCGCGGGCCCCGCTCAGAAGGAGCAAATACCGGCGGAACCTGTAACACAACCTGAGCCGGCCGCGCCGGAGGCTGATGACGCGGAGGTATCCCTGGTGCTGGCAAATCAGGCGGCAAGCAACGGCAACTATACTGAAGCTGCCCGGATCCTGGAGAATCAACTCGGCAGCACCCCGGAAAACATTGAAGTTCTCAGGCTCCTGGCTCAGGTTTATGCCGCCGCCGGCAGAGCGGGCAGATCTTCACAGATCTGGAAAAGGATCTATTCGCTGGACCGGGCCGACCCGGACGCCGCATACGAAGTAGCGTCCGGCATGGCGGAGAATGAAAACTGGCAGGGAGTAAGGGAATCGCTCCGCGAAGTTCAGGCGGCAGGAGAAGCCGACCAGAGGCATTACCTGATGCTGGGAGAAGCCAGCCTGAATCTGGGATTCAAGAGCAGCGCGGAGGAGTATCTCAAAAAGGCCGGGGGCCTGGAGAGGGCCGAAACCCTCCTTGGAGAACTGTATTATGGAAGAAGAAAATACTCCAGGGCGGAGAAAACATTCAGAGCGGTGCTGGAGAAGGATCCGGACAACTACTCGGCGAATCTTCATCTCGGTTATATAAATTACAGGAGAAAGGATTACCGTCCGGCGCTGAGGCATTACCGCCGCGCTGTCGAAGCGGCTCCCCGGAGCGCTCACGCCCGGCTCAGCCTGGCGGCTCTTTACCGGGCCATGGGCAAGGATGACGCCGCGATAGAAACTTTCAGGAAAGGGCTGAATCTGCCCGGAGTCCCCCGCGACGAGGGCAGAAGAGCTTACAATACACTATGCCTTCTCCTGCTGAAAAACGGCAGGTACGGAGAAACTATCCGAACCGCAGGAAAGGGGGCGGAAAAATATCCCGGCTCAGGAGGCCTGTACTATTACTGGGGAATCGCTCTCTATAAAACCGGCCGCCTTGCCGAAGCTAAAGCCAAGTTCAAAAAAGCGTCCCGGGACCCCCTCTGGAAAGATGAAGCCCTGAAGAAATTTCACGCCATAAGGTAACAATGTTTCCGGACCCGGATTTCTTCTCTGCAATACCGCCTTATTTTTCCGGTTCAGATTAATCCGGAGTGAATAAACCTTGTCTTTTTCTATTAAATCCCTGAACTCCGATAAATAAATTAACTTGAACTGGCGCCTGTTCAGTCGTATTCTTCCAGAAAGTCACTATGCCATTAATAATGCCATGAACAAACTTGGAATCTTATCCGTTTTAAGAAACAGGTGGATGGCCGGAGCGGTTATAGTTCTCGCCTTCACGGCGGTCTTTATCAACTGGTACTACTACAGGGAGATCAGGAAAAATCTGGACAGGGAGTTCGGTATCCGGCTCCGCTCCATCGCCTCACTGGTATCGGCAAATATCAGGGGCGAGTACCAGCCCGATTATTCCGATATGGGAATTCCCGGGTTGAAGATTCCCGAAGCAGCCGAATCCTCTCTGCTGAATATCAAGTCCGGTTACGACCTTTCTAATATCATGATAATCCGGGAAGACGGCAGGGTAATGTACTCTCTGGAAAGCGGCATCATCGCCCCCGGCGAGGATTATCTCAACTGGAACATGGATTACCGTGAGATAGTAACCGCCCTGGAGGGAAAGGCGGCCTCCACCGAACTTATCAGGTCGCAATACGGAGGTTACATGAAGGCCGGATACGCACCCCTGGACGGGCCGGGAGAAAGATCAGCATTCGCTGTGGCGGTAGAAGCCAGCCCCTCCTTCCTCAAGAGCATGGAACAGTGGAAAACATCCCTGATGATAACTTCCCTGTTTCTTGCCGGGGGAATTCTCCTGTCGGTAATACTGATACTGAAATCGACTGATTCTCTGATAAAAGCGAGAGAGTCGCTGATGAGATCGGAAACCCTGGCCGCAATGGGCAGAATGACGGCGGTAATTACTCACGAAATAAGAAATCCCCTATTCATTATAAGGAGCAGCGCCGAGAAACTGAAAGACACCCATCCGGAGGACTCGTCGGAAATAGACGAATTTATCATCGATGAAGTGGACAGGCTGGACAGGACCCTCACTGAATACCTTTCATTCTCGAAGGGAGAAAAGAATAAGAGAAAAAGAACAGATCTGGCCCGGCTTCTCTCCCGCAGCATTAAATCTACCGAAGAAGCTCTTGGAGATAAGAATATCGAGATAAAAGCAGGCCCCATTACCTCCCCCGCCCCCTTTACCGGGGATGAAAAGAGGATACTCCAGGCATTTATGAACATCATGGTGAACAGCATTCAATCTCTGGAAGGCGAAGGAAGAGTCTGGGTCTCTCTGGAGAGAATGCCGGGTTTCTACAGAATATCATTCTCTGATAACGGCCCCGGAATCCCGGAGAAGCAGCAGGAAAAGGTTTTCGAGCCTTTTTATACCACCAGGGTCTCGGGGAGCGGCCTGGGACTTTCGGTGGTCAGGGAATGCGCCGAGGCCCACGGCGGATCGGTGAAGCTCAGCAGCAGACCGGGTTACGGAACGGTAATAACCATCAGTCTTCCCTTCAGTTCCGAAGATGAGTCAGGAGAACAAAATGAGTAATGTTCTGATAGTCGACGATGAACAGAAGATACTGAAACTCCTTAAAGAGAGGATAGAGGCTGACAGCCACCGGGTTCAGACCAGCCTGAGCGGGACCGAAGCGCTCCGGAAGATAGAGGATGATCCTCCCGATATTATTCTCTGCGACCTGAAACTGGGGGATATGGAGGGGATCGATCTTCTCAGGCAGATAAAAAAGAAATACCCGGGAATCGAATTCATTATAATGACTGCCTACGCGAGTACCAGAACAGCTGTCACCGCCATGAAAGAAGGAGCCTACGAATACCTGACCAAGCCCTTTCAGATGGAAGAGGTCCGGCTTCTGATTTCCAGGATAGAGGAACGGCAGAACCTGATATCAGAAAACAGGGCCCTCAGGGAAAAGACGTCACTGGAGTCATCCGCCGAGCGGATGATCGGAGTATCGGATGGAATAAAAGAGGTAAAGGAAAGGATCAGGAAGGTAGCCCCCACCGGCACGCCGGTCCTTATCCAGGGCGAGAGCGGAACGGGAAAAGAGATAGCAGCGGAGCTGATCCACTCCAACAGCCCCAGGGCCGCGAAACCCTTTATCGCTATCAACTGCGCGGCGGTCCCGGCGACACTTCTTGAATCGGAACTTTTCGGATATGAAAAAGGGGCCTTCACCGGCGCAGACGGCAGAAAGCCGGGGCTTTTCAAACTTGCTCACGCCGGAACCCTGTTTCTGGACGAAATAGGCGATATGCCCCCCCAGCTTCAGGCAAAACTGCTCAGGGTCCTTGAAAACGGAGAGATACTTCCGGTAGGCGGTTCCAGCACTGTAAAAATTGATGTCAGAATAGTCGCAGCCACCAACCAGGACCTGATTCAGATGCAGAAGAATGAAGAATTCAGGCAAGATCTCCTCTACAGACTGAACGTATTCCCTATTACCATCCCTCCCCTGCGGCTGAGAAAATCGGATATTCCCATGCTGGCTGTTCACTTCCTGGAACAGCTGGGGAAACCTGTACAGAGCCTAGCACCGGAGATAGAAAAGCTGCTTGCCGGCTATCACTGGCCCGGGAATGTAAGGGAATTGAAGAATGTGCTGGAAAGAGCCGTGATACTGGCCGGCCCGGAGGAGATTTCCGGGAAGCATATACAGTTCTCCGAACCTCAGGCAGCTTTATCTCCCGAATCGTGCCTGGATTCGCTTATCGGGGACCGTTCAATGGATGAGATAGAGGCAATGCTGATCAGAAAAGCTATAAATAAGACAGGCGGAAATAAATCAAGGGCGGCCGAACTTCTCGGTATTACCAGGAGGGTTCTATACGGCAAACTGGATAAATACGGTATAGAGGCCGATGAAACAGGGTAACAGGGATCAGGGCCTCAGGGCCATCGAAATGTACGGTGAGGTGCACCCGGAATGAACCATCAGGTACATATTTTGTTCCCATGCATTTCTGTTGATCCGATAAGTTATTAATTAATAAACTCTTATACCTCGGCAGCAGGGGTGGCACACCTCTTGCCCTCTGAATTGGGCGTCAAAGGAGAATGAAATGAATACCATGAAGAAAATAATATACCTTATCCCTCTGATTGTACTTATAACCTGCTTTAATAATGCGGCCGCCCAGTATTCTGACAGGGAGAAAACAGAAACGGCCCTGAGGTGGACCGAACAGATTATAGAGCAGGCCAGAGAAGCGGTGAGAAACAGCCGGAGCCTCAAGGCCCGGGTTACCCTGGAAAAAGCTGTCGAATTACAGAAAAGAGCGCGCGAGCGAGCCGGCGATTTCTCCAGCAAAGCGGCCAATCTGGCAGCTTACAACTTCACCAGGGCGGCCAGGGACGAAGCGAAACACGCCATCGCTCTTGCCAGAACAGAGAACAGGCTGGCTGAGAAAGCCCGCAGGTTATTCGAGAGAACCGGCGAGAGGCTGAGCTCGCTTAACAGAAGTGTTACAGAATCCGGAATAAGGGATATGAGAATACAGAAATTCATTCTCGATGCCAGGTCCATACTTGAAAAAGCCCACACCAATTACTCTCAGATGAACAACCGCTCCGCTCTCAAACTGGCAGAAAAAGCCAATAGCCTCGCCGAGCATGCGGACAGAAGATTCCGCCGCCTGAACCAACTCAGAAATACCTGCCGGCGGAGGATAAATATTCTGGAGAGGCTTACCGGACGGGCCTCCAGGTTTGTAGAGAATAACGGAGACCAGCAGTCCAGAAAACAATTGGCTACCGCGGCCAGGCAGCTGGAAAGAGCCAGAGACCATTTCAGAGAGGGACGCTATCAGGCCTGCAGCTCCTCCATCAGCCAGAGCGAGAAGTTAATGCGGGGATTGATAAGAAGGATCCATCCCTCCGAAGAGCAGGGTTTTGAATCAGCGCTGGACAGAGCATGGCTCAGGCTGGAGATGGCTGAGGAGAAGAATGAGGATTCCAGGGCCGGCATACGGCTGCTTAACCGCGCGCGCCAGATGCTGGAAGAAGCGGAAGACAATTATCAGAACGGCCGGCTGGAAAATGCGCGCAGATTGCTGGAGCGTTCCATGGAGATGATCAGAAATACCGGGCAGAAAGAGCTTTCGGAAGAGCAGCTTTACGGGGAACTGAGGAAACTGGAAGCCAGGAATGAGATGATGAAGGGCCTGGTAAACAGATGCGGCACCGAGGAAAGCCGGACTCTGTACCAGCGGGCCCTCGAACACATGAATAGAGCCCGGGCCCTGATAGGTGAGGGGAAATTAAATGCCGCCTTTTCAGAGATACAGTTGACCAGGAATATTTTCAATCGTATTTCGGAGATATGCTGACGAGAGTTCTCCTCTTTCCGGACAACTGCATAACCTGAATCCGCCAGCACGGAGAGGGGGGAAACAGCGCCACCCGCTCCAAAACCCCTGATGAATTGTTAATGGATCAGCGGCATGTCAGATGTTCGGTTATGACAGCCCCGATCAAACCGGTTGTGATTGAAGACAAATAATTTTATCTTGAATCAGACACTCCCGGCATGCTTGAATCGGTCCGTAACATTAGTGATTCCGGAGAAGAGTAATTGAACGGCAACAAACCAGTCTCCAGTTATAAGAGAATAATTATCCTGGCCGGTTCGGCTTTGATTCTTACAGCCGTTTCCGCCCCGGGCTCTGTCGTCGCAGGCAGGCTCGATACCAGGATAAGTTCCGGATACGATTCATTCATAGACCGGTATACCGTCCTGGAAGACGATACCACCGAATCATTCAGCGAATATTACATTAATATTACAAATAAGCTCGCGGGGGGAATAAAGGGAATAAATTCAACCTTCAGAAACTCTCTGAAGTTCGGAAATCAGACCTTGGACGAAAGATTAAGATTGGGCCTGGAGTTCGGCAGCCTCAGCTCTATTGAGGCCAGGCTGGAAACCGATTTCTTCCTGAAGCATTTCAGGGAGGGCAGCGACTACGTCTACAGCAATAACTACAGGCAGATAAATACCGGCTTGAAATTGAGCAGAAGGATCTCAGAAAATCTCAGAATACGCTCCAGAACCAGATTCGAGGTGATAGATTACGATGACCATACCTCCTTCGATTACGATTACAACTATATCGATACCGGAATAGAGTGCGACGCCGGATCAATACTGGGAAATACTTTCAGGGCGGCAGCCGCTTTCGGAGTATGCGAATCCCCCGATACCACCGAACTTAATTACCACAGGAGTATTATTCAGGCAAGCGCTTACCTGGGCAGCTGGGCCGGGAGCGGCCTGGACATAACAGTCTCCGCGGACCGGAGGTCCTATCAGGGTGATTCAAGGCCGTCATCCTGGCTGATTCTGTCCTACTCCAATATCTCTGTCAAGAAAACCGAAGAGATAGAGTTCGGATTCACACTGGACGGAGAATCATATCTCTACGATTCAACCAGCCAGCTTTATTTCGATACCTATTTTATAAGAGGAGGGGTTGAAATATCCCTGCCGTTACGGGAAGACAGCGAACTCTCATTTCAGCCCAGATATGCCAGGATGCTGTGCCCTGACCTTGAGGACGAACGTTACAGCGAATATTCGATGGCAGTCTCCTATAACTTCATGCATGGAATCAAGTACTGGTTCACCTTAAGCTATGAGCCGGGATACCGGCGATACCTGGTAGAGGATATATACTCGAACTTCTATTTTAACCGGGTTTCACTGATGGGAAGCTTCACCATCTACAGGAACATCAGCGCCGATCTGTTTCTCATGCACGACCCCGAAAAACACAGCAGGCGCAGAGACGATTTCTCCATCACCCTTATATCAGCCACCATTTCGTTGAGTTTCTGAAAACCGGGTTATCTCAGGAAGCCTCTTCTCCATCTTCGCCGCTCCGGTTCGCCTGAAGAAGGACCTCGGCAATATCCCTGACATTTACATCCCCCTCATCCCCGGCCTTCAGCCCGTCCTCGAACATGGTCATGCAGAAGGGGCAGGCGGTGAATATCTGATCCACGCCCTTACCGAGAGCTTCGTCCACCCTGTTCTCGTTTATTCTTTCCCCGATGGTCTCTTCCAGCCACATCCTTCCACCTCCCGCCCCGCAGCAGAAGCTCCTCTTTCCTTTCCTGTCGAATTCCTTCAACTCCATACCCTCAATCGAGTTCAGGAGAGCCCTGGGCTGATCGATGATATCATTATATCTGCCCAGGTAGCAGGAATCATGATAAATACCCCTGGCGCTTCCGGCCTTCGCCGGTTTCAGTTTCCCTTCCCGGACAAGCTCGAGAAGAAACTCGGAATGATGAACCACCGGGACTTCCAGCCCAAACTGGGGATATTCAGCCTTCAGGGCGTTGTAGCCGTGGGGACAGGGAGTTACTATCCTGTTGAACTCATACTTTCTGAGGGTTTCGATGTTTGAATCTATCAGCATCTGAGCCAGATATTCATTACCCATTCTTCTGGCTGAATCACCGCAGCATTTTTCCTCGGTGCCCAGTATGGCAAAATCAACTCCGGCTCTGTTCATCAGCTCCACCATCGCTCTGGCTACTTCCTTGCCCCGGTCATCGAAAGACCCGGCGCATCCGACCCAGTACAGAACATCAAAGCTGTTCTTCTCGGAGGCAAGTGGGACATCCAGCCCCTCCGCCCAGTTCGCCCGGTCGGCGTAACCGAAGGCCCACGGATTATAATTAACCTCCATATTCCTGAACACCGGCTGGGCTTCCTGAGGAAAAGATGCCTCGGTCAATACGAAATACCTTCTCAGATCCACGATCGCCTGGACATGCTCTATGAAGGGAGGGCACTCCTGCACGCAGGCGCCGCAGGTGGTGCATGCCCACATCGAATCATCCGATACTACCTCCGGAACAATCTGCTTCTCCTGGTAATCCTCTTCCGAAAGCAGCGGTTTCATTTCCTCCATGAAATGTCCCCTGAGATAATGTATTACCCTGAACGGGCTGAGAGGTTTATCCGTCAGGTATGCCGGGCAGGCCGCCTGGCACCTGCCGCACTCAGTGCATGCGTATAGATCCAGCAACTGCTTCCATGTAAAATCGGTTATTGCCGATTTCCCGAATTTCTCAGCGGTCTCGTCCTCAAAGTCCATCCTCCTCAGGGTGCCCGGATGGCCCAGCTTTCTCAGGAACACGTTCGGTATGGCGCCGAGAATATGTATATGCTTGGAAAACGGGATATAGATCAGAAAGAAGAAGATAATAACGTGATGGGCCCAGGCAAACACCGCCTCGGAAGTTTCCACATCTGATATTCTGCCCTCGATGATCCCGGCGGCGTAAGCGGAAACCGGGGCATATCCCGGATCCACCTGCCCCATGATAATACCGGCCCCCTTCATTCCGTACATCAGAACAATCAGGATAAAAATAAGGGACAGAATGAAGGTGGCGTCAATTTTGACCTTCGGATCGTCCATCTCCAGCCTGACCGGCTTTAGAACGAACCGGCGGAACACCGAAACCACTATGGCAATAAGAACCATAAAGGCGAATATATCCTGGCAGAAGGAGATTACCCCGGCCACCCCGCTCCCGAATACAGCCCTGTAACTGAAGCCGGTTATAATCATCCCAAGAATGTGTTCGATGGTCCCCAGAGTGATGAAAATGAATCCCCAGAAAATAACGAAATGCCCCAGGCCGGCAGGCTGCGAGAGCACCCTGGCCTGGCCTGCCACGAATACCAGAACCGACTTGATCCGCTCGCCTATATTATCGAGCCTGCCCTCTTCCGGTTTTCCCAGCATCAGCCCCTTCACCAGCCTGCGGACAACCAGGAAAAAAACAGCCAGCACGGATAAAAGGAGGGTCAGCATTATTATACCTTGAACATCCATATAATCTCCCTTTCCAGACCATCACCAGGGCACCGCGCCATCATATCTCCAGCCGCCTGATGCCCTGCCAGGCAGGTTTCCACGATTAAATCAGCTACATCATCTTTCTTATCTCTTCGGTAAGTGCGGGGACCACATCAAAGAGATCACCAACTATTCCGTAATGCGCCTTCTCGAAAATCGGAGCGTTAGGATCCTTATTAATGGCTACAATAACCTTGGAGGTGCGCATACCGGCCAGATGCTGAATCGCTCCTGAAATACCGCAGGCTATATAGAGTTTGGGGTTAACAATCTTTCCGGTCTGGCCGACCTGAATAGAGTTGGGCGCATAACCGGCATCCACAGCGGCCCTGGAAGCTCCGACAGAACCTCCCAGCAGATCGGCAAGCTCTCCCAGGATCTCGAAGTTCTTCTCTTCCTTCATAGCCCTTCCCCCGGAAATTATAACGTCAGCCTCCGTTATATCCGGCCTTCCTTCCGCGGTTGGAACTATTTCAGTAACTATGGCCCTGATCAGATCATCGCTGACCTCATAATCCATGGTTACCACTTCCGGTTCGCCGCCGGATGGCTCCGCCGGGGGCATATTATTTGGCCTGACTGTAATAAAAACAGGGGTGTCGCTGCCTGCTCCCTCTACTTCCACGTATAGTTTCCCCGAATAAACCGGCCTCCTGGCCACGCATTTGCCATCCTCCCATTTCACATCCACACAGTCGCTGAAAACCACCCCGTCAACCATTGAAGCAATCCTTGGACACAGATCCCTGCCCATGGATGTTGCCGGGAAGAAAATGTGCCTGTACCCTGAATCAGACAGGAGATTCTTCAGAACCTCAGCGTAACCCTCCGTGGAATATCCCTTATCGGTTTCAATACAGAAGATCTTGCCGAATCCAAGGTCTTTTATTTCATTTGCGGCGCCGGAAGCCTCTTTGCCTATCAGAACCGCGTCAACCGCTCCGCCGGTCTCGCTGACAACCTTGCGGGCGGCTGTAGCAAGCTCTTTTACTGTCTTCTTTAATTTTCCTTCTCTTATCTCGCCAAAAACCAGAGCATCAGACATTATACCATTCCTCCTGAATAACCATATCTATATTACCTTAGCTTCTTCTCTCAGTAATCTCGCCAGCTCCTTCACCTTGTCGGACGTTTCCTCGCCTTCTATTATCGTGCACTCGCCGCTCTTCGGAAGGGGAAGCCACCTGAGAATCCTGATATCCTTCTCAATGCCCTCCGCGCCTATATCATCAGCCGTAATTCTGGCGATCTCCTTTTTCTTCGCTTTCATAATTCCCGGAAGCGAGGCGTAGCGAGGTTCATTCAAACCCTTTTCGCAGGAAACCAGAGCCGGCAGCCTGGCCTCCACCTTCTCATTGCCCCCCTCAATTCTTCTCTCCAGGGTTATGGTGGCATTATCATCGCTGATCTCAAATCCGGTCACCACGTTGACCTGGGGTATATCCAGTATCTGCGCAAGGTAGGCCTGGGTCTGCCCCCTGTCATAATCGATCCCCTGTTTTCCGCAGAAGATTATATCGAACCCGTTATCCCTGATCACCTTTGCCAGCGCGCCGGCCGCATCGGCAGGATCGGCATCCTCCAGGCTGGGGTCAGATATATGAATCGCCTTGTCCGCGCCCATGGCAAGGGCGGTGCGGATAACCTCGGTGGATTCTTCAGGCCCCATGCATACGGCTGTCACCGTGCTTCCCGGCACCTTTTCCTTTAATTTCAGCCCCTCCTCTATACCATATTCATCATAGGGGTTTATTATGTACTTTATTCCTTCTTCGCGGATACCGTCGCCTTCGCTGTTTATGAGTATCTTTGCCTCGGTATCCGGAACACGTTTTAATAGAACTATAATCTCCAATGTATCCTCCTTCCGAGGGATAGATCGATCTGATATTTAATCAGGCAGAATATTGCCGTAATCTTTCAAAACCTCTCTGAAAATAACAATACGCTGAATCTCGCTGGTGCCCTCGTAAATCTCCATTGCCCTGGCATCACGGTACAGTCTCTCGACAAGAAACTCTCTGGTATAACCTACCCCCCCATGTATCTGCAGGGCTTTGTAAACCAGGTCATTAGCTGTCTCGCTGGCATGCAGCTTGGCCATGGACGAGGCTTTGCTGCAGGGTTCTCCCCCGTCTCTCAGGCGGGCGGCCCTGTAAACCAGAAGCCTGGAGGCTTCCAGCCTGGTGGCCATACCGGCTATCTTGAACTGGTTACTCTGAAAATCCAGAATTCTCCTGCCGAACTGCCTGCGCTCCCACCCGTACTTCATAGCTTCATCCAGAGCGGCCCGGGCAATTCCCAGTGACTGGGCCGCTATACCTATTCTTCCTCCGTCCAGCCCCCCCAGGGCTATACTCATACCCTGGCCCTCTTCACCCAGTATATTACCCGCCGGGACCTCGCAATCCTCGAAGACCAGCTCCACGGTGGTGGAGGCGCACAGGCCCATCTTATCCTCTTCCTTGCCTATGGAAAAACCGGGGAAATCAGGTTCCACCACGAATGCGCTTAACCCTCCCTTTCTGTCACCGGGATCGGTTCTGGCGAATACTATCAGGACCCCCGCTTTATCACCCGTTGATATAAAATTCTTAGTTCCGTTGAGCTTATACAGATCGCCTTCCAGAACCGCGGATGTGCTAATGGCGGTAACATCGCTTCCGGCTCCGGGTTCGGTGAGAGCATAGGCGCCCAGAGTTTCACCGGAAGCCAGGGAAGGCAGGTACTTCTGCTTCATCCGGTCAGTTCCAAATTTCAGGATAAGGTAGTTCACCAGTGAATTGTGAACGGATACCGCCACGGCCGTGGAAGCGCAGACTCTGCTGATCTCTTCTATAGCCAGAGCCAGGCAGAAATTGCTGAAATTGACTCCCCCGTATTCTTCCGGAACAGTCATACCCATGAAACCGAGTTCCCCCAGCTCCCTGTATATCTGATCCTGAAAAATACCCTCGCGGTTACTCTCCTCCGCAACAGCGGCCAGGGATCTGCCCGCAAAATCGGCGGCCGTTTTCCGGATCATTCTTTCCTCTTCACTCAACTGATATTCCATACCCCGTCCTTGATAATTCATAAAATGGTCAATTACATCCGGCAGTTAACATACCATACAAAAGTTCTTTCAAATCTGTCAATGATTGAAGACCGATAAATATAAAATTCTGGCCTGCGGTCTTCGCCGGGCGGTCAGCAATGTCTCCCCGGATAGGGCCGGCTTCCGGATATTTTTACGGCCGGCTCCCTATCTGAGCAATATCATTTTCCTGGTATCTTTGACGCCGCCTACATGCAGGCGGGCGAAATATACTCCGCTGGCCACCATGCTTCCCCTTCTGTTGGTGCCGTCCCACTGCACGGAATGCCTTCCGCCGGGCAGAGGCCTGTTTACCAGCGTCTTTACCAGGGTTCCCCTCACGTCGTAAACTGCCAGCAATGCGTTGCTGTAATTACTGTTAGAACCAGGGACTGTAAATACAATCCTGGTAGAGGGGTTAAACGGGTTCGGATAATTCTGGTGAAGCCTGGCCCTGGTTACCGGTATGGCTATCCCCTCTGTCTCCAATGCCAGGCGGTCATCATCCTCGCTGCTCAGCATGTAGTAGTAGGTCACGCCCTCTCTGGTGGAGCGGTCTTCGTAGAGTATCATCCCGCTCTGGTCCGGGGCCAGTCCCCTGGCAATGATATCGAATTCGGCGCCGTCTTCTCTTCTGTATAGATTCCAGCGGGCTTCATCCGAGTTAACCAGCCATCTGGTCATTACCGTGGAGTTTTTAACCAGCTGGTAACTGAACATGATGTCGCTGGTGCCGGTAACTCCGGAATAATGATACCATCCATTATTATGCAGGTTGCCGTGAAAAGAAGACCAGGGGTCATAGTTATAGTAACTCCCGGCATCCAGGTCCCAGACATAGACATTCTGGTCCCAGCTGCAGGCGATTAATTCCACGTCGCCGTCCTGATCCAGATCCTTTACCGAAGGGGTTCCGCGGATATACCCTTTAAGTTTTATGGGGAATCCGGACAGATAGTTGCCGCTGATATCCCAGGCATTCAGCCAGCCGTCCTCGCACCCCAGAATAATGTCCAGCGAGTTATCGTTGTTGATGTCCGCGATTACGGGGGAAGACTCGGTTACGCCGCTGCCGCCGTTATCGTAGCTCTGCGGCCAGTTACTCAGAGTTGAACCGTCGTGCCTGAATATCCAGCAATTGCCGGCGTTGTCGGGAATCACTACTTCCAGTTTTCCGTCTCCGGTCAGGTCGGCCAGGGCTGGCGATCCTACGAAATAGCCATTGGTATTTATACTCCGCGGCCAGCTTCCTCCCAGTTCCGTTCCGTCGTGATTGTAGACCCGGACCCTCCATTTGTTGTTAACGACCACAACTTCCATCTCGCCGTCGCCGTCGATATCTCCAACAGCCGGGCTGGCGTTAAACTTTGCGTTGGCATCTGGTACCATAACCGGCCAGCCGCTGACATAGGAACCATCGTAATTGAGGCAGTAGACACTGTCCATATTGGCGCAGAACAGCAGTTCGACAACACCGTCTCCATCCATATCGGCGAAGCCTGGTGTGGAGGTATGCCAGCCGTTAGACTGCGAGCTGGCGTGGAAGAACACTCCGTCTGTACCCGGGTCGCCGTCACCGTCCATGAGCTCCGTTCCGTCGCCGTGCCATACGTAGATAGTGCCGTCTATATCGAGCGCGGCTATTTCCATATCCCCGTCGCCGTCGAAATCGCCGGCAGCCGGGCTGGCCCAGCAGAGATAATTAGTCGGTTTCGGCCAGTTGGGAGTGAAGTTGTTACCCTCGCTGTCCAGTACATAAATCTCTGAGGTGTTCCACGAAGCTCCCACGATCTCGGAGCCGGGCTGGCCATCCAGGTCAACCAGGAGCGGCGTGGCGGTAAAGTTGTCTCCGCCGGTGCTGAAAATCCCCCAGGTCACCGGGAAATTATCTCCATCCCGGACCTCCACCCCGTCGTGATGCCAGGCATATATATACTCCGCACCGATAACCAGCTCATAGTCCCGGTCCCCGTCGATATCGGAAACCTTGGGGCTGCTGGACGATTGCTCCGCCAGTTTGTTGGGCCATCCCTTAAGGTACGGAGGATTGGTGGTGGCCGAAACTTCATCGCTGAGCGGGCTCATATTGCCGCAGGAGTCAACGGCTGCTACCCGGTAATAGTACAGGCTGCTCGGCTCCAGGTTATAATCGTGATACATGGTATGGCGAAGGAGGTCATCGGTCACCCTGGTGAAGGGGCCTCCTGACTGATCCGACCTGTATACCATGAAATTGTTAAGGGTATCTCCGCCCGCTCCGTGATGCCAGTACAAAGCCATTTCGGTGGAGCCGTGGCTTGCATCAAGGATTATGTTCCGGGGGACCGGCGGCAGATCGAACTCTATCTCCTCTGACACTGCCCGCCCGTATTTATCGGTAAGGGTAAGAAGAACATGGTCGTTGCTGGATAAATCATCGTCTGAGAGAACAAACCCGTCACCGTATCCTATCCCCATATTCGCTATCTCTCCATAATTTGATATGCCGTCGGTGACTGTTACCGACGTGGTTTCGGGAACGGTTATTTCCCCTGCCAGGTCAATTGCCGCCCCTGTCCCGAAATTCTTGACTCCGATATTGAACAGGAAACTCTCCCCTTCTTCCAGGATCCCGTTCCCATTTCCGTACGGAGCCTCGTCCGACCAGTTGTTCACAAACAGCTCTATTTCCGGAGCGTGGACTTCCATGGCGAAACTCTCCGTCCAGAGGCCTCCGGTGGAATCGTGGATATCAATTTCAAACTCAATGACCTCTTCATCCTGATACCCCGGGCTCACGCTTAACACGAATCCGCTGTTGCCCCATTCCTGCTGTGAGGGAGCAAGATCCGGATACAGCACGGTGCTGTCCGTCACCGTCACCCCCGTATCCTCGCAGCTTATAACAGCGTATAGTTTTTCGGCTGTTGTCTCGCCAGTATTCCTTATTTTTACGAACAGCCCCACGGATTCCCCGGAATCCAGAACCCCGTCCCCGTTCCCGCCCGAACTGTCTCCCACACCGGTATCCACCACTCTTAGAAATGGCCCGGCCTCAGTATTGACCGGGATAGTGTCCGAGAACACGCTGTGATTTATTCCGGTAACGGTAATGATTACCTCCCCGCTGTCCCTGCAGAGGAAATCATCAAAAGTGATGCTTCCGGAAGGGTCCGTCCTGCCGTAAACATAATCATCATTCTCCTTGTAGAGGCAGACCCGGGCGGAGTCGAAAGGCGAACCTCCGCTTTGCACCGTAACGGTAACATTATTTTTTCCCGGATACAGCTCGGCGGGGAAAGCCACGTCGAACACCTGCACACTGTCGCTGAACATCATCGCTTCGGGATCACCCAGCAGGTTGTAGATAAAATGAGTCCACCGGTCACTGCTTTCACTGGTGGCTCCCGGCGTGTGTTCCTCCCGTGAGCCTACATGAAGTTTACCCAGTTCCGAAACAGAGCTGTCATAAAGCAGGTTGTAATAATCCTCCATATAATAACGCGAGGTACTGGGAAAAGCTGATCTGCTGCAACCGGTAACCGCATACGCTCCTCCGCCGGGATTAAGCATGAAGTATTCTGCCAGGCAGTCGGTATCGAAAGCGACATTGGTACAGTTCATCAGGTACATCGAAAATACCGCGTCCCCGTTGGTCAGGGACCAGGCATCACCGTTAAGTACATTCGCGTCCCCTACCGACATGTTATATTTATACCCGTGTCCGGCGTGCATCACATGATTGGTGCCGGCATTCATGTAAGAAATAGCATTCGCCTTGTTAAGGAGCACCGAACCGGGGTAATCGTAATAATTTTCATAGAGCCTGTCCGTCAGGATGCCTGTTCCCTCAAGATGATCTGTATAAATGGCGTTAAGAATCTCAGCTCCATCCAGGACTATATCCTCCCCGTAAACCCAGTCGGCAGGGAATATCACCTCTCCCAGCATCAGAAACTTCTTCTTTGAGGAAGCGTCGGCAGGCGCCAGGTAATTTATGGTCTTGTCGATGAGATTCTGAGCTTCGGAATAGGTGGATGCCGGCATTCTCCCTATATATACTTCGGAGTAAAGGTCCGCATCGTCACCGGGGTCCAGATTGCCGCGAAACGCCTCTCCCCACAGTGAATCTCCATCCGCATTCCAGTTCCCGTCCAGGCAGGAGTAATACATATCGGTGGGAATTAATTCTCCGCTGTAGAAGGTAGTATATCCGAATCTCTCCGGTATCACATCGGTATCGCCGCCAAGAAGTACCCACTCAACCCCCCACTTCGCGTAGGCGTCAACTATGAAGTTTCTTATGGTTTCTGCGAGGTCTACACCATTTCTGGAATTATTCCTTATCCATTCGGTTGTTCTTACCACAGCGGGAACGCCGGTTCTGGTTTTGTAATCGGCGAAATACTGAAAAGCCGATTCCAGTTCCTGATTCGTAATAATAAGGTATTTTACCGAGCTCCCCTCCATGCTGGGGAGATAGCTCGGGAGAAATTCTCTGGTCTCTTCGGATACCTCTATATCGCTGAAGGAGTAACTCCCGGCCATATTGGAATTCTCAACTATCCCTTCTACCACCGACCTGGACTCCTCCCTGAAACCGTCGACATGCCTGATCCTCCTGGCAGTGCCGGGATCGGATGGAGCTGGCGATGTGCTGACCGATATCTCGGCGCTTTCGATAATGCTTACCCGCCCGCTTTCAAGCGAATAGTGAACAGGATAAACCGCGATGGACGCTATTCTGTAACCCCTGTAATTTCCAGTACCCAGATACCGGACGTTCCACCGGGGAAATACCGAATCCGGGCCGGTGACTTCTTTCCTGTCGGCCGGGATCCCCAGAACCGCTCCGTCCTGGCGGTAAAGACCTTTGAAAGGAGCCAGAGTAACCGGCTTTGAAAGGTCACTGGAAATCACGTTGATAAGTCTGACCGAAGATACCTCCTGACCCTGGGGAATCAGGATATTGACCACTCTGTAAGGTAACGAAGGGTAATCAAGGTACTCGGTTTTTCTGTATCCCTCCAGCTTCACTTCATTGCCGCCGGGGGCGGTTTCAGATATGGAGATTTCGGATCTGTTCAGACTGAATTCCCAGGAAATCTCAGAAGCTTCAGTAAATCCGGAAGAAGCCAGGACGGCAAGAACAGCAATAATATAAATCAATACAAAGCGGAACCGGTTCATTACCTTTCCTCCTTAATTCATAGATCACTCGCACAGAATTTTCTGCTTGGTTCTTTTAACTATTTTGCCTCTGTATCATTCTGCCAGTTACTGAACTCCTTGTGCTGATAGAGGCAGAGGGAGAGATTGATTAATAACTTCGTTTATTCTACTATATTTACCCGCATTTGTCAACCCAATAACAACTGAAGTAGTTATTTTCCAGGAAGTTAACAAAGTACTTCAGCCGCAACCGCATAGACCAGAATAGGTTGAATTCGAACCGCTCAAAGTGGTGAATAGCGAAAACCGCCCCGGGGAACGAAAAAGCCCCGGACCAGAGCGGCAGACTCTCAACAGGGATTCTAAATTGAGATATATCTTCCCTTTTAATTACCGATATCTTAATCTATCTTCCAGAGAATTTTTCCGTCTGAAACGCCGGGATGTAATGTTTATCTATTTTACAGATTGGTAAAATCGGCATGAACCCTGAAAAACCGAGAATACTGATGGTGATAAAGAAGTTTCACCAGGATTATCCGGGAGGGGGCACTGAACGTTCCGGATACCGGCTGGCCAGGGCCCTGTCGGAAAATGGCACCGGGATTGATATAGCGGGAGCCCGGATGCAGCGGCATTGGAAACGGAAAGAGCTTGCGGGAGACAGGAAAAACCCGATACAGGTACAGAGGCTGTTTCACCCCCGGATAAGAATTCTGGGGACTCTCATATACAATATACTTTTACTGATAAAGCTTATCAGGGACAGGGGCAGATATTCCTGCGCTCATATTCATTTCGCTTCATTCGAGATGATGACCGCAGTGATAGCGGGATACCTTGGCGGCCCGCCGGTTATCTGCAAGATAGCCTGCAGCGGAGAATCGGGAGAACTGATCAAAGCGGGAAAAAGATATTTTTCCCCTGTCTTCTTTTTTCTCCTCAGACGGGTCGACGCGGCTGTCGCGCTGAGCGGCCAGATCAGGGATGAATTAATCGCCGCCGGCATGGCAAAAGAAAAAATTCATATTATACCCAACGGAATAGACACTTCCGTTTATCGCCCCCCCGATTCAGCGGCCAGATCTGACAGGAGAAAGATACTGGGGCTGGAAGGTTACGATCATGTTCTGATATTTACCGGAAGGTTAACCAGGCAGAAGGGATTGGATGTGCTTTTCAGGTCGCTCGGCATGATCGGTAACCGGAATTACATTCTGATTATAGCCGGGCGGGGAGAAATGGAACCGCGGCTGAGGGCTCTGGCGGACGAACTGGGGATAAGTAAAAGGATACGTTTCGCCGGCCCCGTAAAAGACGTCCTGTCGTTATATCAGGCCGGTGATATATTTGTTCTCCCCTCCAGGGATGAAGGCCTTTCCAACTCTCTTCTGGAGGCGATGTCGTCCGGCATGAAAGCAATCGCAACCGGGATAAGCGGGTCATCGGAAGTAATAGAAGATGGCGAGTCGGGGATTCTGGTTCCCCCTGGGGATGAGGCGGCGCTGGCCGGCGCGCTGCGGAAAGCTTTCTCAAATAATAACCATATGGGGGAGAAAGCCAGAGACAGAGTTGTCTCCAACTATTCCATTGGCCGCATAGCCGAAGAATACTTATCGCTCTATTCCAGTCTCACGGGAGATAATCAATGAAACAGAGAGAGGGGAAAGGGCCCCTCGGGCGAAGCCCTTATGCCAGGCTGAAATCCACCGCGCCGTTTTTCCAGTCCGCCTTTACGGAACTGCCTTCGGGGATATCCCTGTCCAGAAGTTTTCTGGCCAGCGGATTGAGAAGCATCTTCTGAATCAGCCTCTTCAACGGCCTGGCCCCATATTCAGGGTCGTAACCCTTCTCCGCGATAACTTCACGGAGTTCGCCGGTTACTTCCAGGGTTATCCCCCTGTCGCGGAGTCTCTGATTGACTTTCTCAATCTGAATATCCACTATCCCTGCTATGTCTTCTCTGGTAAGGAAGTTGAATGTCACAATCTCATCTATTCTGTTCAGAAATTCAGGCCTGAAGAAATTCTTCAGTTCATTTTTCATCTTCTCCGATATCTCCCGCTCGCTCAGTACATCCCTCTCGTTGAGGAACCTGCTGCCCAGATTTGAGGTCATTATCACAATGGTGTTCTTGAAATCGACGGTCCTGCCCTTTGCGTCGGTCAGCCGCCCCTCTCCGAGGAGCTGGAGCAGCACGTTGAAAACCTCCGGATGGGCTTTCTCAATCTCGTCGAAAAGAACCACCGAATAAGGTGTCCTTCTGACTGTCTCGGTCAGATAACCTCCTTCATCGTATCCCACATAGCCGGGCGGGGAACCGATAAGCCTGGACACGGAATGTTTCTCCATATATTCGGACATGTCGATTCTCACAAT
Source organism: Candidatus Krumholzibacteriales bacterium (assembly GCA_046483305.1). Classification (GTDB taxonomy): domain Bacteria; phylum Krumholzibacteriota; class Krumholzibacteriia; order Krumholzibacteriales; family WJIX01; genus WJIX01. The sequence continues at coordinate 33,300 of JAWODM010000014.1, forward strand.
ATTACGCTCATCTCCAAACAGAATCTCGGCCACAGCCTTGGAGAGCTCGGTCTTTCCCACTCCGGTCGGCCCCAGGAATATAAAGGAACCGAGAGGCTGCTGCGGATCGTGCAGTCCCGCTCTCGACCTTCTGATCGAATCGCTTACCACCTGGACCGCCTCATCCTGCCCAACCACTCTCTCCCTGATTCTTTCCTCCAGGTGGGCGATCTTCTGACGCTCCTCCTCCAGCATTCTGCTGACCGGTATGCCGGTCCATCTGCTTACGATTTCAGCGATGTCGTCATCAGTGACCTCTTCGCGGATGAGCTGGCAGTCTCTTCTGCCGTTCTCCTCGAACTTTTTCCTGGCGAGCTCTATTTCTTTTCGCAGTCCGGCTATAACTCCGTACCGGAGTTCAGCAACCTTCTCCAGGTTGCCCTCTCTTTTCGCCAGTTCTTCGCTGGTTTTTGCCTCATCCAGCTTCTCCTGCAGTTTCCTGATTTCATCGACCGCTCTTCTTTCCTTTTCCCAGATATCCTTTATATTCTTCTCCTCTTTCAGAAATTTATCCAGCCGTTTTTCCAGTTCTTTCAGCCTCTTGCTGGTTTGAGGATCATCCTTTTCTTTTTCCAGGGCCTTCTTCTCTATCTGCAGCCTGGTGACCTTATCCTGAATGAGGGCCAGCCTGGCCGGCACGCTTTCACTCTCCATCCTGAGCCTTGAAGCCGCCTCGTCTACAAGGTCTATCGCCTTATCGGGGAGGAACCTTCCCCCTATATAGCGGTCCGAAAGCTCAACCGCGTGAACCAGAGCTTTATCCGTGATCCTGACTCCATGATGGACTTCATATTTTTCCTTCAGCCCTCTCAGAATAGAAATAGCTTCTTCAGGGGTGGGCTCGTCGATTTTTACAATCTGGAATCTTCTCTCCAGCGCGGCATCCTTTTCGATATACTTTCTGTATTCATCCAGAGTGGTGGCCCCTATGCATTTCAACTCCCCCCTGGCCAGGGATGGCTTGATCATGTTGGACGCGTCAACAGCGCCTTCAGCGGCCCCGGCGCCTACTATGGTATGAAGCTCGTCTATAAACAGTATTACCTGTCCGGCCCGGTTCTTAATCTCCTTCAGAACCGCCTTGAATCTCTCCTCGAACTCTCCCCGGAACTTTGCTCCGGCCACTATCGCTCCCATGTCCAGGCCGAGGACCTTCTTGTCCTTGACGCTCTCCGGGACTTCGCCCTCGGCTATCCGGCGGGCGATGCCCTCCACTATAGCTGTTTTCCCCACACCCGGTTCACCGATAAGCACCGGATTGTTCTTCTTTCTTCGCGAAAGTACCTGGATAACCCTTCTTATTTCCTCATCTCTGCCGATTACCGGATCCAGTTTTCCCTCACGGGCCAGTTTAACAAAATCGGTAGTATACTTTTCCAGAGCCTGGTATGTATCCTCGGGGTTCTGATCGGTAATCCTCTGAGACCCCCTTACGGACTCCAGAGCCGCCATAATAGCATCCCTGGTAATTCCGTGCCTGCCAAGGATTCTTCCGGCGCCGTGACTTTCGTCAGAGAGAACCAGAAGCATGTGCTCTGTACTTACGAATTCATCCTTGAATTTGGACGCTTCCGCTACGGATGCCGAAAGAATACCCCCCAGATCACCCGATATCCGCGGATCCGGAGGAGAACCCTCAACCCTGGGGAGTTTATTAAGCTCGCTGTCTATTTCCCCGGCTATCGTTTCCATCCCCACCCCCATCTTATCCAGCAGAGCTGAAACGATCCCGTCCTTCTGCTCTATGAGGGCGCTGAGAAGATGCACGGGGGTTATCTCGGTGTGCTTTCTCCGGAATGCTGTTTCCCTCGCGTCAGCCAGGGCCTCTCTTGCTTTTTCCGTAAATTTATCCAATCGATACATATTTATAACTCTCCTTTAAAAAGATTTCTGTATGTTAACTACCGCAGTTTATATGCCAATTCAATGATTGGTAAGCCAAGCTGTTATATTACTTATAGTTATAACAGTCTCACCTGTTAATAGCTTCCGGAATCAGAAGTACCTTGACTCATGTAACTGTCAATATGGCACTATTACCTCATTCAATAGTGCCACCATGACAGTTATTGCTTCCTTATCTGATCGGAATTAAAGATAGCGGGAAGGTGATATATCGCCTTAACCAGGTTTACTTCATCTTCGGAGGCGTGGTCGACATCGGGCCTGGTCAGGCCGATCATGATGTGCCCCGAATCCACACTGTGATACAGTCCGATGATATGACCGAATTCATGCACATAGACCACATGCCGGTTGGATTTTCTGTTTGCCGCGATCTTCCGGTAATAGATATAGACTCTCTTTTTCGCCGGTGTTCCGTCCGGATTCAGCTCCATGACCTCAACGTGGTGGTTCTTATAATCCTCGCTGTAATCATAATAGACATATACATCCGCTTCCTCGACACTGTCCACAAACTCGAAAAGGTCCAGTCCAGTATACTCTTCCCATTCCTGCATGCCATCGCTGCATTCCTGCTGCAGGTCAAGAGTATCTGTCACGTCCGGTGAAGGATTGTATACTTTCAGCGGCCAGTGACTCCAACCCTTATAGATGCTGGTTCCGAACAGGCCTTCAGTGTTGGTCATATCCTTGAACATATCAAGGAAATCATGGTACCGGTCATCCCGCATGGAAACCAGCGGGATATTGGGTACCAGGTAAAAGTCGATATTCAGATCGCTTCCAAGCATCCCGTATTCATAAAAATAATCGTAGTAATCCCCAATTTCACTTCCATTTTCATCCAGCGCGTGCATTACCAGATACTGAATACGGTTGTCAAGGTTCTCGTAATATCCCTCCGCCGATGAAGTGTCCACTGTGGTATTACCTATCTTGACCAGGGCGCCCTCTACACCTTCGCCCGTTCCGGCATCTACTACCCGCCCCACTATATCAAATCCGCGAACCTGCAGATGGGGAGAAATCCCGCATATTGAGGACCTGTTCAGAAAATCATCCACGGCCTTAACGTACACATAGACTCGCTCTCCCGGTTCCAGTCCGGATATCACCATTGAATCCCTCTCACCTGCATATGAAGGCATGGGCGCCCCGGACTGCTGACTGGCATTGGCCCAGTCCTCCTCTGAATCTATCCTGACCGTTGATGTCCTTACATCGTAGTATGAAGCCCGGGTCCCCGGATCATTGCCGTCATCTCCGACGGCGGTCCATTCTATAATCACCGTTCCCTTTGCTTCGCCGGTTCTGCCGGTAAGGTCATCTATACAGGCCGGGGCCAGGGTATCCGGCGTACCGGTAGCATGTATTTCCCATGCGAGAGTATCCGAGTATTCACTATCCCATACCACCGCATAAATATAGTACTTGCCGTTCTCCATAAATCTGTGGGTAAGAGACCTGCTCTCTACCAGCATGGAATCTCCCAGAAGGTATTTATATCGCAGGTCTTCCGGGTGGTCGTCAATCACCCTGGTGATTCCGAACTCGAGCGTATCTGCCAGGGAGCACTGGATCAGTTGCGAATGGGGATAATAATCAACAATTTCGTGAGGCTCGTTCTCGCGCCTCTTGACATTCAGAAACCAGTTCACTGAAGTGTACCCCTCGGAGTCGTGAATCCGGCCCTCCACATTATACAATCCGGGGCTATCGTCGGCGCTGAAATTAAAGGAATTTGAATTACAAAGGATAGAATCCTGTCCTCCGGGGAGATTTACGATGGCAAAGGAGTAATGAACGTCCTCTCCCTCGGGGTCAACGCCCTCTATATAAAGATCCACCGAACTTCCCGGGATTATGACCTCCTGCATCTTCTCAGGTGGGAAATACCCGGTGACCACCGGAAGTTTATTGGGCCTCAGCGGGTCGTTCTGAAAAATGCAGGAACTGATAAGCAAGAGAACGGCTATGGCAAGTGATGCTTTTCTGTATTTCATAATGACCACCTTACGCAGCGGGGTCACTTATATTATAATACATGTGATAGTGAATATGGAAAAATTTTGGGAGAAATCAGATTTTTTACGGCCGGTTCCCCCATGAAGCTGACTCCAGAAAGTGGGACAGAGATATATCGACAGCTTTTATCAACCCTTCCCGGCCGGTTACCCTGATATCAACCACTCCCCCGCCCGGCGAAACGATGAAAAGCTCCCTGTAGACGGACACCTTTATATCCAGGCCCCTTCCGTTGCGGAATCTTACATCGAAAAGCCCGGCGTCATGAGTAACTTCAGGAGAAAGATTCATTGTCTCCCTGCAGAAATTGTAAAAAAGGCCGCGCAGATAATCCTTTTCTATAATCATTCCCAGTGATTTAATCTCTTTATCCATAATCTACCCGGCCGCTGTCTCTCCATTTTCCCTCAGACCGGCACTTATCCTCTGCAACACCTCGTTCATGAAAGATATGAACGACCCGCCGGAGGGAGGTTTCTTCATTTCCGGTTTAAATTCCTTCATTTCCGGGAGAGGTATGGTCTCGATTCCGGCTACCCTGTCATCATCAGGACCAGGCCTCCCCGCCACGAATATACTGGCAGCCGGAACGAATTCTTTTATTCTCTTCAGCAGATGCCCGGCATCCTCTTCCGGTCGGCGATTTATGATAATCAATGCATCGGGATCCGCGCAGGAACTTTTATTCCGGAGTGAATACATCGAACTCCGTTCAGCGATACTCTCCAGGGGGGCGGGTTCCCTCCCCGAACTGTAACTGAAAGCGTTAATTATAAAGTGCGGGGCGGAGCTGAAGATGAAACTGTCTTCGAACGGTTTCAGAAAAGAACTTTCGGTGGAGCAGGCAAACCTCAGAAGGGGTGAAATCATTTCATTTATGCAGGTTCCTCTGTCCACCCATGGCATCAGGTACCTGCCCGGGTCCAAGGCGAAGTAATATCCCGAATTCGGCAGGCCCTTTCCCACCTCAATCAGCGTAACCGGGCTGCTGCGCCCGGCTATGAACGAAGAGATTCCACTGGCGAATAAAGCCCTGGATGGCGAACCCTCAGGAAAAATCAGCCATATTACATATTCGGGGAAAGCTGTACCGGAAACCCTTTCCCTATCGCCTCCGGACAGAAAAAGGTGAATATAATTACTCAGTTCTGATGGCTGCCTGTCATCTGCTGGCATATCTATACGACTAGAAGTGAGTTCTCCTGACCAAATTCATTCATTATGGTATCTCTGTTTCTGGGATCCTTTATCCAGACCCCGTCCACAATGAATCTGTATTCATACTCTCCGGGGCCCAGATACATGGTAGTCTTCCAGAGGCCGTCATCCCGGTCTTTTTCCATCCTTATGCTGTCCGGTGACCAGTTTACGAATTCTCCGGTCAGAAATACGCATTCAGCGCCGGGAGCATCTATCGAGAAAATAACCCCCTCCTCCACAACCTTGGGCCCGTGAAGGCGGGTCATCCATCCTCGCACATCCTCTATGTCCAGATGGGCGTCTTTCTCTTCTAACTCCCTTGCCAATTGGATGAATTCTCCATGCAGCCGTTCTGCCTCCTTTACCTCGAAGATCGGCACCCCCATCAGGGCGGCTGACTTAAGATAGACTGAATGGCTGATAAAACTCTCCATCAGGTGCAGGTCGTAATCTCTTTCCAGCTGCCTGGCAAAATCCCTTGAAAATTTGGTTCTCCGGTCCAGATTGTTGATGAGGATGTGTTTTACAAGAACATGTTCGGTTTCATTCTGGAGAAGTTCAACCGTTTCCATAAGCCTCTCCAGGCCGTTCAACGAAAAGTAACTCGGCTCCACCGGAATAAGAACCTCTTTTGAAGCGATCAGGGTATTGAATGTAAGCAGCCCGATATTGGGGGGCGAATCAATAATAACAAAATCGTACTTTTCATGATGCCTGGCAAGTTTGGAACCGAGCCTGAATTCCTTGCCGTTCACTCCGGAAAGCTGCTGCTCCAGAGCGCTGAGAACGGGGGTCGAAGCAACCAGGTGAAATCCATCGCAGTACTCACACACCGCCTCGGAAAGCTTGACTTTCGGATAGGCCAGCAGGTCGTAAGTTGTCTTTTCTTTTATTTTTATGTTAAGCCCAAGAGATGCGTGAGCCTGCGGGTCCATATCGATCAACAGCACATTGTTGCCCCGCAACCTTAACGCCGCGGCCAGATTGATAGACACAGTAGTTTTGCCGCATCCACCCTTTTGATTAACTACTGAGATCACTCTCATTTTATCTCCTTCGGCTGTCCGTACAATCAGATCAATGACAAAAAATAAAACAGGGCCGCTATTCCCCTGGATACGGCCCGCAATTAAACCTATAATCATTTATTAGCATTTTACTGATATCTGTTGTTGTTAAAAAACTCCGGGGTTCCTTATCAAATCCTTTCTTCTGAAAAAACAACTGCCTCTTCACACCTGATTGCATTTTCCCAGTTAAAAATAAACCCTGTCAAGCCTTTTTTAGATTTTCAGAAAAAAACAATAAGAGCCACCAGAAGGCCCAGCGCGAAACCTCCAAGCACTTCTGCCCAGGTGTGGCCGATAAGCTCCCTCAGCTCACTGGCATCCAGATGGTGAGTTTTACTGACCTTGTCAATTATCTCGTTAAGGACCTTTGCCTGCTTGCCTACCTCCTGCCGGAGCCCGGTTGCCTCAAAGATAAAGTAGAGGCTGAAAATCAGTGTTATCCCGAAGAGTACCGAATTGACACCCCGGTATACCCCTACCCCCACGGTCAAAGTGGTCACCAGGGCTGTATGCGAACTGGGCATACCGCCGGTATCCAGTATGCGAAGGAATCTGAACTCGCCTTCCTGCAGAAAGTGGACGACCGGTTTGAACACCTGGGCGGTAACCACACTTATCAGAGCTGCTATTCCGACAATATGAATCAAACTGCGTTCTCCTTAAATATGACCCGGCCGGAGAGGGTGATTTAATTCTGATCCTTCCGGTACCATTCGTGCAGATTATGATAACAGCTGATCGCATCCGGTTCGGCCCCGCCGAACTTCCTGTTCAGAACGAATATGGTATGCGAGAAATAAAGGAAGGTATAGGGCTGTTCATAATAAATTATTTCCTGAGCCTTTCGGAACAGAGGCCTGGCTTCCTCGAAATCAAGTGTGCTGGCGGCCAGTTCATTCAGGCTGTCCACGGTGGTGTTGCAGTAATCCACCCGGTTGTAACCGCCTTTCTTTCTGGCATCACAACTCCAGATCGGGGCGAGGTCCGCCTTGGTTCCGGTGCGCCAGGCAGTGATAATAGCTTCAAAATCAGATGACTTGTGCTTATTCAGCATAACTGTCCATTCCAGCTGAACCGGATTGGCTTTTATCCCCACCTTCCTCAGCATCTCCTGCACCATAACCTGTATATCGGCCCTGACCTGGCTGCCGTGATTGGTAAGAAGCTCAAACTCGAACCTCTCTCCCCCCCGGTCCAGGAATCCGTCTCCGTCCGTATCGGAGAATCCTTCCGCCCTGAGTATCTCCAGAGCTCTGTCAGGGTCATAGGGAAGAGGTTCAATATCCGGATTGTAAGCCCATATCAGCGGGATGAAAGGGCTCACACATTCCTCCGCATAACCGTATTTGGCGTTCTCGATAATCTTCTTTCTGTCTATCGCCATGGTAAGAGCCCTTCTTACCTGAACGGAGCCGAAAGGTTCCACCGCCCCGTTCCAACCTATATAGTTGTAACCCCTGCCCAGAAAATCGAAAATCCTGAGTTCCGGGTTATCTCGGATTATGTTGTCAATCTGGTCCTCCGGGACCGCCTCCATGCAATCCACCTCTCCGTCTCTCAGCTGGGTAACCAAAGTTACCTGGTCGGGGATAATCTTGAAAATTACCCTGCTGAGACGCGGCTTACCCTCTTCATAATACAGGGGGTTTGCTTTCAGTACCAGTTTCTGCCCCTTTTCCCACTTCTCAATCATAAAGGGGCCGGTGACCGGGAATCGCTCGACCGGAACCTGCCCCAGTTCCCGGTGAGGTATATCCTTTATTATATGGGCGGGAAGTATGGGGCCGTCGCGGGTGTCCATCACCTGATAGGGATATACCCTGTTGAAGTGATACACTACGGTATGATCGTCTATCGCCTCGACACTGTCTATGTGTTCCTTGAGGTGCCGGCCGCTCCAGCCGGTCGCGGGGTCTTTCTGAGCCCGGAAGGTTTCCAGTATATCCCTGGATGTGAATTCAACCCCGTCGCTCCAGTAAACGTCCTCCCTGAGTTTAAAGGTAAGTTTTTTCCGGTCTTCCGAGAATTCATATGAAGTGGCAAGCCTGGGCTGGAAAGTCATGAAATCATCATTCTCGTCAAGAAGGGGTAAAAACATCTGCTCATATATATCCCGGGCGTGAGCATCCGTGGTACTCATCGGATTGAGCCCTTCATAGTTACTCATCTCTCCAACTATCAGGGTTCCCTCCCTTATCACGCCCTCCTTCTCCCCGGAACACGAGAAGCCGGCAGCAGCGGCGGAAACAGCAATAAGTATTATCAGATACCTGAAATATTCAGACTTAAACATTATCCACTCCTTTACGCGCCCTGTAGACTAAAAAATTAACCGCAGGGGGACAAAATTCCATCCAAACATTATTTTAATTGATTACTCCCGATATCCCAAATAAATAATTCAGGCCGGGGGCTGAAACAGGGCATCTTCTGGAATTATCCGGTTGAGTGGCATGGATATTGTTTGTTACTCTGGTAAAGAGTGCCGGCCTGGATGAAACCGGGTAATTTTTTTCCATTGACCGTTAGAAAAGGGGGCAAAAGATGAAAAAGAGAATTTTTTATCTAATCTCAATTCTTTCATTGGTAACCTTATACGCCTGCAGTGATAATGAGTCAGACACTCCTGAAGCGCCTGAAACGGACAGCGATCCTCCCGGCATATCAGCCACATTCCCGGCGGACAGCGCGGCAGATGTAACAAGATCCGGGCCCTTCTGGGTGCTGTTCGACGAGGAAATGAATCATAACTCGGCCGAAGACAGCTGCACGTTCATTCCCGAAGTGGGAACGGTCAGCTATTCAAATTACTGGAGCGGGGACACAATGTTCTTTGCCCCCGATGAAATTCTGGCCGGCGGAACCAGCCACCTTATTACCATAGGGGCAGGAAGCAGGGATATCGCCGGTAACAGGATGGGCACGCCCTATGAACTGTTCTTTACTACTACCAGCGACGAAGACACCGATCCTCCCTACGTGGTTTCAACCGATCCCGCGAACGGAGCCACCGGCGTCACCCCTTCAACCGATATAGAGATAATATTCAGCGAGCCGATCAAGGTTTCTTCATATGACTGGGATACTCAGACTTTCTTCGCTATCATACCGGATTACCCGGCGGAAGGTAATATACGTACGGAAGGGAATAAACTGATTCTGGATGGAGTTCAGCTGGCTCAGGATACCCAGATCCAAATCAGTATCATGGAAATAACCGATCTGGCTGGGAACCCGATGGTCCCCATGTACACCTTCAGCTTCGAGACAGCCGCGGACAACACCAGGCCGTACCTGATCGGCTCCGTTCCGGCAAACGGAGCGCAGGGGGTTTCCACGCCGATCAGCGGGATCGAACTGGCCTTCAGCGAACCGATGAACACTGACCTGGAGCCTGACAGCGTGGACGCCAGGGTAATGAACGCGGTAATGGCCAGCGGCTCGGAACCGGTATGGAATCCAACCGACAGCCTCATGCAGGTACCCCTTTACAGCGGGGTCATAGGGTCCGGGGCTACCTACTGGGTTTATTTTGGTAATTCGGCCACCGACAAAGCCGGCAATATAATAGATCCCAATCCGACTTATTACAGGTTTACCACTTCCGGTGCGGTTGATTACTACCCCATAGTGGAAAATCTCCCCTGGCACTTCAAGTGCACCGACAGTATCCCGGCCTACTGGTACACGAACAGGCATATCGATAACTATGACCCGTCTGACGGCAGTTTTGATCTGATAACCATGGATATAAACATGATCGCCGACACTTCTGATGTGTGGCATATGAGGAAAACCGGTTCCTCCCTGTGGTTCATCAGCCGGAAAGAGTACGAAGACGGGGTCTACCGGGAGACCTGGACATGGGATTCGCCGATAGAGTATATCAGGCTCCCCATGGAGGATCACCTGGGCGAATCATGGAATTTCGCGACTACCTTTAATGCGGGTGGAGAGACTGCGGATATCTCGGGTACCATTACCATGGGAGATCAACTCATAACCATGCCCGGTGAGGGTTATATATCTCGGGGAATCTTCATGGATTGTATATCGCACCGGCTCGAGGTTGATATCAGCGCCGGAGAAATGAACATGTCACTGGTGGAGAGGAAATGGTTTGCGCCTGCCTTCGGATGTTTCAAATCGATAAGCGAAGAGGCGGGCCGGGATACCACAAGCTGCGAGCTGCTCTACTGGGGCCCCGACATGGAATAACCTGAAATCCTGGGCCGGCCACTTGTTGGCCGGCCCTTTTTTTTATGGACTTTCAACCAGCCTGATGATAAACAGAATTATTGTGATTATGACCTAAATTGAGCGGTTTTCATTTATTGAGTACATATTATCAGTGTTGAAGGTATTGAACAAGCCGATTCAGTGAAGATCAGGCCGCTTGTGTATCAAATTGCTTTTTGGATGGGATAAATATCAAGGGATGGTGGTGTCTTTTTACTGACCGGGCGCATTTTGGACAGACGAGTCCAATTTTCATCTCTGTTCTGACCTTTTGAGTGGATCTTACGCCCAGGAAAAAACAGGCGGGGCATTGTTGCGTATCCAGAGATTATGGAAATTGAGATTATCCCAGGTGGACCGGGTAACCTTGAGAATGATCTTCCCGGAATGACTTACTATCTTGGCTGCAAAATCTATAAGCAGACGACGAACTGTTGTCGGATATGAGCTCACCGGCACTACCGGCTCAGCCACATCCTCCTTGAAAGATTCGAACAGGAAGAATGCCAGAAGAGAGATGTAATACCAGGCGGTATTCTGGTTGAAGCGCTTGAAGGGCAATGTTTCACTGGCGAAGTCCTTAAGGGCTCTGAAGACCAGCTCATCAGCTCCTCTGTCGTGGCAGGTTTCGATGATACCCTCGGGGGTGAGAAGATGCTCGGCGCCGGCTTTGATTATCTGTTCATCTATGGGCTGTCCCATCCCGAGGGTGGTGTAGATAACATTATCTGGACGGGCAAAGTCGAGAAGCTGCTGCCGGTCCTGATACCAGGGCTGCAGATAGAAAGCCCGGCGAAAACAATTCCAGCTTTTTCTTCTGTCTCCAAACTCAAGATAATCCCAGATCTGCCGGCTGTTCTGGTAGCTGCCCCAGTACGACGGGTCAGCTGAAGAGACAAAGTGCTTAATATCTTTATAAAGCTTGCCGGTTCCGATATAGCCTATATGCTGCTCCTCGTAGGAGCCGAAAAGATCCTGGTCAAAAAATCCGCTGTCAGATCGAAGCACTATTGGAACATCACTGCTGTAGTGCTTTCGTATCTGAGATACCGCATGCCTTACCATCTTCTTTGCCGTATCTTCATGGTTGGAGTGCTTGCTGCCGCCTCTGAACACCGAGTCAATCAGGAAACGTCCCCAGCTCAGCTGCAGAGCTCCGAACCCTTTGACCTTCTTGTAGGTGGGTTCTACCCCATGCCGGCACTTCGCATCATCGTTGTCCAGAATCATAGCGTCAAGACCAAGAATAATAACCGATGGCCTGGTGATCTTCAGCCTCCAGATAAATAGCTTCTGCAGCAGACGCCACAGCAGATATATCCTCGGAAACCAGAAGGAGCGAAGAAAGCGTTTAACCGCATGCGAGGAGATCATCCCTGCCGGTGATGTCTCAATCGCCGCCGCGTAACCGACATCCTCCTTCAGCCTGTCGAAATGAACAACATGACGACTGCTGCCGTCCACGAAAAAGCAGATCAGTTGTTTGAAGATTTCACAGACCGGCAATCCCTTCCTGCTCTTTCTTAATTTTCCAAATAATCTGTTCAGGTGAGGGTATATCTTTATCCCCTCAAGATATTTCACGAATAGCGTCCGGGCCGCCCCGGCCGGTGATCTTTTCATCGGTTACGCCTGTTTTATCAATTTTGGGGTTGACCTTTTTGTTTTCTCTGGTATCCTTACTCATGTTTCCTCCCACCTGATGGGTTGACGGCGCTCACGGCGCCATTCGAGGAATATTTGTTTTATACCAAGAGTTTAACTCGTCGGGTGGGATTTTTCATGGATAAAATCGCTCAATTTAGGTATGATTAAGGATGACCATGACCCTGACCGGCACAGACAGAATCGCCTCCGGGGAGTTCCCATTGCCTGGAGCGGCCGCTGCGGGCCTGCTGGCCAATCAGGCCTCGGTAAGCTCTAAACTTGTCCACATCCGAGATATTCTGATCGGCAGGGGAGTCGACCTGAAAGCGATCTTCGGGCCGCAGCATGGATACCGCGGGGAAACTCAGGCCAACATGATAGAGTGGGAAAGCTATACGGACCCGGAATCCGGGATACCGGTATACTCTCTCTACGGAGAAACCCGCACACCCAGCGATGAGATGCTCGACGGCATCGAACTTATGGCAATCGACCTTCAGGATGTGGGAACCCGATGCTATACATATACCTGGACAGCGGTTCTCATGATGAAAGCATGCGCGGCCAATTCCATAAAAGTCCTGGTCCTGGACAGGCCGAATCCTATCGGGGGCGAATCGGTTGAAGGCCCCGCCGTCAGAGAGGGCTATCAGTCTTTCGTGGGCCTGTTTCCCATTCCGGTAAGACACGGCATGACCATCGGGGAAATACTGGCCATGGTGAACAGGGAATGGGGGATCGGAGCCGACGTTGAAATAGTACCGTGCGGCGACTGGCAAAGGGAGATGTACTACCAGGATACCGGCCTGCCCTGGGTTCTTCCCTCTCCCAATATGCCGGGACCGGAGACAGCCCTGACCTATCCCGGAACCATCATGCTGGAAGGCACCAATATTTCGGAGGGAAGAGGAACTACCCTGCCTTTCGAAATAATCGGGGCTCCCTTTATCGAACCCCGCGGGTTCAGCGGGGAACTGGCCCGAAGATGCCCCGGGGGGGCAATTTTCCGGCCTCTGCATTTTGAACCCACCTGGGATAAATACGCTGGAGAGATCTGCGGAGGGGTCCAGATCCATGTCTCTGACCGCGACCATTTCCGTCCGGTAAGAACCGGGGCGGAGATAATCTGCGCGGCGGCATCCCTGTATCCCGGCCATTTCCGGTTCCTGCCCCCTCCCTACGAATACGAGACAGAGCATCCCCCCATTGATATAATATCCGGAGATCCCCGGCTGAGGGAAATGGTTGAAAGCGGAACCGGGACGGGGCCGCTGTTCGAGGCCTGGCTGGAAGAAGAAAAAAGATTCAGGGCAGAGAGAGAAAAATACAGGATCTACTGATATGAGCGGAGATAAGCATAAGGAGAATGTCTGCGGGGTTATTCTGGCGGCCGGTCACGGAGAGAGAATGAAACCGATCACCGACGCCATACCCAAACCTCTGATACCGGTTATGGGAAGGCCGCTGTTCGAAATCCTGATGAATAAACTGCGCAGGAGCGGAGCCCGCTCACTGCACGCCAATATACATCATCTGCCTGAAGCCTTTTTCCAGGCGGATTTAAGCGCCGGAATTCCTCTTGAATTTCACCGGGAAGATAAGATTCTGGGCACCGGGGGCGGGATAGGAAATATGCGGAAAGACCTGGAGAATTACGATCTTATCCTTCTTCACAATGCCGATATAATTTCCGATATCGAATACCAGCCGGCGATAGATTTTCATGCCAGGGAAAAAGCTCTTGTCACCATGATCCTCGCAGCCGGAGAAAACGGCCGGAATGCTTCCGGGGGAAAGACGCTTCCTCCTCCAGGCGTTTATATTTCCGATTCTGCGAGAGTGATGGAGATAGGCGCAGCCCCGGATGTGAAAAGCATGGCGGCCGGTTATACCGGGATGGCGGTTCTGTCCAGCGAAGCTCTGGAGTATTTCCCGCCTGGGAGGAAGGCCGGCCTGGTTGAAATACTAAGGAAAATGATAAAAGAAAATAATGGATCGGTGGCCGGTTACCTTGCCGGAACGGAGGGGCGCGCCCCGGAATGGGCAGAAATCGGAACGCCCCCTGCCTACCTGGACCTGCACAGGAGGCTGATGATAGACAGAACCCTCTTCGACCCGGAACTGGAACCTCCCCTTCTGCCCCTTCATGTCGGCCCCGGAGCCAGGATAGGGAATGATACCAGGTGGAAAGGTTTTCTGGAAGTCGGCAGGGGCGCTGTAGTGGGAGAAGGCTCTGTACTGGAAAACTGCGTGGTCCTGCCGGAAACAATTGTTGAAAAGGAAACTGAAGCGGAGTATTCTATCTTCTTTCCGGACGGAATCCTGAAGGTGGGTAAAACATGAATGAAAACATCGCTGAACTTGTCGCTTACGCGCTGGAACGGACCTCCACGGTACCCGGAGGACCTCTGAATCCCAACGCCAGGGCTGTTCCCTTCACCGACGGCGGAAGCAAGAGATATTTCCTGAGGCTCAGTGACGGAGAAAGGTCCGTGGTGGCCCTGATTGAACCGTCCGACAGAGCGGAGCTGCAGAGATACTGCCAGATCGGAACCTTCCTGAGAGAAAACGGGATCGGAGTACCGGAAATATACACCTTCGACAGAGAGCGGGGAATTCTGCTGATGGAGGACCTCGGCGACTGCACCCTGGAAAAACTATGGATAAGGGGAAACGGTATAATAACCATTTATAGATCATGCCTGGATCTTCTCTGCCGCCTTCAGACGGAAGTTACCGAAAAAACAGGCCGGGGCCAATGTCCTTCTCTGAATATCTTCGGAAAAGAAGAATTCATGGAAGAGACTGATTATTTTGAAAGAGAATTCATGGGAAGATTCAAACCCGATATCTCAGTACCGGACTGGGAAAGAGAAAGGGAACAGCTGGCAGAGAAGCTGTCAGCGCTACCCCGGGTATTCATGCATCGCGACTTCCAGAGCAGAAATATAATAATAAGACAGGGTCAGCCCCGCCTGATAGATTTTCAGGCATCCTTCCTTGGCCCTTCTTTTTACGATGCCGCCTCACTGCTGAAAGATCCGTACGTCTCCCTTCCCCCCGCAACCGGGCAGGAACTTCTGGAATATTATTACCGGGCCCTCTCAGAGCGAAACGCGGATAATGGCCTCAATTTCGATGAGTTCACCGAGCTTTTTACCATCGCCGGTATTCAGAGAAATCTGCAGGCTCTGGCCGCCTACGCAAAACTCGGTTTCGGGGATGGCAGGACGGAATTTCTCAGGTCGATACACCCGGCTCTCGTTCTTCTGGAGAGAGGAGCCGGAGAGAATGGATCATACCCCGCCATCCAGGGGATGGCGAGCTCTTTTCTAAACCGGATTAGCGAAAGGGATCTGGTATATAATAACCACCGGATCTGAGAATCAGTCTTCAATCACTTTATAGACGGTATCGTGCTCCCTGACCCGGTCACTGACCTTGATTCCCACACTGTCCCCCCTATCCGCCTTCTCAACCGACTCATTGTCAATCTGCATCGACTTGATTTCCTGGGTGAAATCGGTAGTATGCCCCTTGAAATGCAGAGTGTCTCCAACCTCCAGGCTGCCGGTCAGGTTCAACGCCACCACGCTAATGTGGGCGAAATAATCAGCTACGCTGCCGACTTCGATTTCCTTCATTGTAATTACCCCCTTTATCGCGATAAACCCTTGATCGGGAAAATGGTATCCTATCGGAAATAATAGTTCAAGAGTAAATTGATTTGTTGATTTGTTGGAGTTTCCCCAATTTTTATAATCTATCAGGTAGTTTAATTATTGGTTTGGTTTGCGGCTGAGTGATTAATTCAAAATCGTTGTCGGTTTCCCCGGCGAGGAAACCGCAACTCCCGCCTCGCACATCGCTCTTTCTGCCCCTGACGGGGCAGAAAACCATGCCCGCTCGCCCTCCGGAGGGTTTTGAATTAATCACTCAGCCGCTTCCAGTTGCTATTAAAACTAAGTTGTTGTTAAAGATTACCTTACCGACATTCTGGCTTATTTTTTGGGGAAACTCCTGTTTCCCTGACCGGAGGAGCGGTTCACTGATTCGTGCCGGTAGTTGTTTATTGACATGCCGAACTTAATTATATACCGTATTAGGTATGAATAAACTGAAGGAAAAACTGATATCGGAAGGCATAAGATATATAGCTATAGAGGGTAACATAGGATCGGGTAAAACCACCCTCTCCAGGCTGATTGCCGAGGAAACGGGGGCCGATCTTTTCCTGGAGGAGGTTGACGATAATCCCTTTATTGAGGATTTTTATGATGATATGGCCACTTATGCTTTTCAGACTCAGATTTTTTTCTTGCTGAACAGATACCGGCAGCAGAAGCAGATAGTGCAGAGAAATCTTTTCGTGGACCTCCTGGTGGCAGATTATATATTCGACAAGGACAGGATATACGCAAATGTGGTTCTCCCCGATGATGAGCTGGGCCTCTACAACAGGCTGCTTTCCACCCTGAAGGGAGAGATTGTTTATCCTGACCTGGTGGTGTACCTTCAGGCCGACATAGAGGTCCTGCTGGATAGGATCAGGAAGAGGGGCAGGAGTTACGAAAGAGGGATTGAAGACAGTTATCTGAGGGACCTGAACGATGCCTTCAATCATTTCTTCTTTCATTACTGCGAGTCGCCGCTTCTGATAGTAAATACGGACCGGCTTGACTTTACCACCCGCAGAGAGCATGTCGAAGATTTTTTTGGCCAGATAACCACCAAATTCGACGGCACCAGGTATTATGTGCCGTCCTGGGAGAGTGATTTGTAATGCGGAACAAGGTAACCAGCAGGACTCTGAGGAAGATGAAGAAGAAGGGCGAGAAGATAGCGGCGATTACATCCTATGATTACCTTTCCACCAGGATGATTGATGACACCGGGATAGATTTTATACTGGTGGGCGATTCTCTCGGAATGGTGGTGATGGGTTACCAGAACACCCTGCCCGTTACCATGGAAGATGTATTGCACCATCTCAAGGCGGTTACCAGAGCGAAGCCCAGCGCCTTTGTTGCGGCGGACATGCCTTTCATGTCTTACCAGGCAAGCGTGGAGGAAGCTGTCCGCAACGCGGGCAGGCTGGTAAAGGAGGGCGGCGCGGAAGGGGTAAAACTGGAGGGCGGCGCGCAAACTGTTAAGGCGATAAGGAAGATCGTTGACGCATCGATACCGGTAGTGGGCCATATTGGCCTGACCCCTCAATCTCTGCATCAGTTCGGCGGGTACAGGGTTCAGGGCAAGAACAGGGAATCTGCCGGGAGGCTGCTGGAAGATGCGGTTTCTCTGGAAGAAGCCGGCTGCTGCTGCATAGTAGTGGAAGGGGTGCCCTGGCAGGTGGCGGAGGAGATTACAGGGAGTGTCGGTATCCCTACCATAGGTATCGGCGCCGGAAAGTACTGTGACGGACAGGTTCTGGTTATTCAGGATATGCTGGGAATAAATGAGATCGAACTGCCAAGATTCGTGAAAACCTACGAGAATATGGGTGAGAGGATGAAAACCGCAATCCAGAGCTACGTCAGGGAAGTGAAGGAAGGCAAATTCCCGGGAATGGAACATAGTTATTCCGCGAATAAGAGTGGCCGGGACGGGAGATAGAGGGATGGAAGTAGTCAAATCTCCCCGCGAGGCGAGGGAGCTTATCGGAAGTTTCAAGAAAGAGGAGGGGTTGCTGGGAATTGTGCCCACCATGGGCGATCTGCACGAAGGCCATCTCAGCCTGATAAGTCTTTCGTTGCAGCGCTGCTCCAGAACAGCGGTATCCATATTTGTCAACCCCGCTCAGTTCGGCCCCGGAGAAGACCTGGAGCGTTACCCCAGGAACAGAGAGCGGGACCTTCAGTTACTCCTTGACCTGGGTGTGGACCTGGTTTTCATGCCGGATGACCGGGATATATATTCCCCCGGAGACAGGACCGGGGTTTCGGTAAAGTCATTGACGGAGCACTTATGCGGCAAATACAGGCCGGGGCACTTTGATGGCGTGGCCATGATAGTGGCGAAGCTCTTTAATATTATCTCTCCGGATATCGCTTTCTTCGGGCAGAAAGATGCGCAGCAGGCGGTGGTTCTGCAGAGAATGGCGGCCGATCTCGATTTCCCGGTGAGGATAGCTCTGGGCCCCATAATAAGAGAGGATAACGGACTTGCGATGAGCTCAAGGAACCGGTATCTCAGCGATGAGCAGAAGGAAAGCGCGGCGTCGATATACCGGGGGCTGAGAAAAGGTTTTGAGTCTGTTCTCAGCGGCGAAAGAGATAGCAGGGTGGTTACCTCTATTATCAGGGATACCGTGGACAGAAGCGGACTGCGGGTCCAGTACGCGGAAGCGGCGGATGGAGCTACCATGGTTCCGGTGGATAAGATAGAGGGCAGAGTTCTTCTGGCGGCAGCCGCCCTCCTGGACGGAGTCCGGCTGATTGATAATATTGCTTTGAACGTAGAAGGAGAAAAAGTGGAAGAAATTCTGCTGGAGTTTCCGGAATGGAGCCGATATGGATCGTAACCAGGGCCTGGCTGCAGTAATTCTCGCCGCCGGGGAAGGGACCCGGATGAAATCTGATCTGGCAAAGGTGCTGCACAGAATCGGCGGCAAGACCATGATAAGGCGTATAGTTGAATCGGTGAAGAATACCAGCCCCGGCCGGATTATAGTGGTAGTTGGATATCAGGCAGAAGCTGTGAAGGAAGAGTTTAATGGTGAGGATATTGATTTCGCTCTCCAGGAGAAAAGATTGGGGACAGGCCATGCGGTGATGCAGACGAAAGGCGTTCTGGAGGATTTTTCCGGTACGGTCATTATACTCACCGGCGATACGCCGCTGCTGACCCCGCGGACCCTCATCGATTTTTACAGGTTTCATAGAGAGAACGGAAATGCCGCTACGGTAATGTCCACCCGTATGGATGACCCCGCCGGATACGGCAGGATAATCCGGGGAGAACAGGATAGACTGGAAAAGATAGTCGAACATGCCGACGCCTCACCCGGGGAGAGAAAGATTGACGAGGTAAACAGCGGAATTTTCTGTGTCGACTCTGATTATCTGTTTGATTCCCTGAGTGAGATTAGAAAGGATAATACACAGGATGAGTATTACCTTACTGATATTATTGAGATTCTTAACCGCCGGGGCGTGAGGACCGGAGTGTATCTGTGCGGAAATAATCTGGAAGTTACCGGCATAAATACCAGGTCGCAACTGGAAGAAGCTGAAAGGTTGATATCTGATGGATAGAATTTACGCACCCTGGAGAAGCAAGTATTTTACCATGCCCGAGGAGGAGGGCTGTCTTTTCTGTAATATACAGAATGAAAAGGATGACCGGAGATCTGGAATTCTCGCCAGGGGAGAATACTGGTATATCATACTGAATACCTTCCCTTATACTAACGGTCATATCATGGTAGTCCCCAATCGTCATATAAAAGATTTTGGAGCGGTGCGGGAGGAAGAGACCGGAGAGATGTTTGAATTCCTTAAGAAGGGAGAAGGAGCATTAAGGGATGTTTACAATCCGGACGGCATAAACGTGGGAGTGAACCTGGGGAGGGCCGCCGGAGCCGGAATCGTTGATCATCTTCATTTTCATATGGTTCCCCGGTGGGTCGGGGACACTAATTTCATGACCGCGCTCGCCGGGACCAGGGTGGTTTCAGAGGATCTGGAGAAGAGTTACAGGAACCTGAAACCATATTTTAAGTAGTGGCCGGTTCAATTCCGTTTTAAGGAGCCTGCGGGAAATGACTGCAAAGAGAAAAAAGAAAAAGAAGAAAAAGTTTTCTCTGGTAATATGGCTGTTGCCGCTAATAGTCATGATCGCCTCGCTGTCCATAAAGATTTCGGGAGCGGGAGGGAGGGGGATGCCGGAGCCGGGCGCTTATCAGCTCGAGGTGCTGAACGGAACCGGAGAGAAGAATCTGGTAAAGGAAGCCACCCGGCAGCTTCGAAGAATGGGTATTGACGTACTGATAGAGGGGAACGCGGAGTTTTTCGGTTACGAACGGTCCGTAATTATCGACAGGAAGGGAAATCCCGAACTGGCTGAAAGAGTGGCCAGACGGCTGGGATGCGAAACGGTTATCCGGCAGCTTCAGGATAATGCCAGGGTTGATTTGACTTTTATTCTGGGGGATGATAAGGATAAACTTGATATTGATATACAGGCGGATGATTAATTATTATAGTAGTGAAAGGATGCGTGCTGTTTTTCTTATTGGGAGTTAACTGTGTCGTATAAAAGAGGGATAGGATTGGTGGCCCTGGTTTTCTTCCTGGGGGTAATACTGGGAAGCGTGGTCGGAGAACTTATAGGTTTAATATTTCCGGAAGACAGTGTGATGCGGCAGCTGTTTGTTTCGGGAAGCGAATTTCACGTGGGGCCGCTTTTCTTTAATCTCATTGTATTTACCTTCACCTTTGGATTCTCGCTGAAGGTAAACCTGGTCAGCATACTCGGCATAATAGTGGTTGCATTTATCTTAAGATTCTACTGTTAGAGAGGTAAAAATGTTTTCAGTTATGATCCGGTTCTGCAGCTCCCCCGGTTTTCTGGTTATAGGGATTCCGGGATGGGGAGAATTGCTGCTGGTATTCGCCCTGATACTTCTCTTCTTCGGTCCAAAGAGGCTTCCCAAGGTAGCCGAATCCATAGGGAAGGCGATTCAGAAGTTCAAGAAGGCTTCCAGTGACATTCAGGACGAAATAGAGTCGACCACCGACGATATCACCGAAGACGATGAAAAACAGGGTTAGGGATATTATTCAGGCTGGCGGCCTTTTACTCCGAAACCGGCGAGCCTCATTTTATCGGCTCGTTCCTGAGGTCGACGATATCGGCCTCTTTTTTAATCTCCGCGAACCATTCTGATATTATTTCCTGCGACTTTGCCGTTCTCAGCTGGGCCGTTATGCTGTCGCGCCTTTCGCCGAATTTCTCCATATCCGGCTCTGTTTTTTCAGTGGCCACTATAATAAGGAACCTGTCTTCGTCCCGGATCGGACTGCTGATGCTCTTGGGAGGGAGCATATGGGCCGCTTTTACGAAGATAGAGTTTGCGGGGAACCCGTCGGCCGGTTCGTTTTCCCTGAAGAATCCGGTGGTGTTCATTGTCAGATTGTGTTTCTCCGCCGCTTCCCGCAGGCTTGACGTGAATGACTGTTTCCTTATGTCCAGTGCGATCTTCCTGGCCTTTTCCATCGCCCTCTCTTCCCTGACCTCACGGGCCAGAACATCTTTTACCTCATCAAACTCCCTGGTACGTTCCGGAATTATCCTGGATATCTTTACGAAATAGACAATATCGTCTACCTGCATGGCAGAGCTTACATCGCCCCTGTCATACTTAAATGCAAAGTCCGCAATGGAGGGGGCCAGCCCTATACCGCCGATAATACCGCTTTCGGCGAACGGTTCCGATTCGCCGATCTCAAGATTCATGCTCTCGGCTGCTTGTTCAAATCCATCCGATTCGATTCTTTCCATGAGGTTTCTTACAAAGGTCCGGATCGAATCCTGGGTTTCGTATCCGGGAGTTACCTTCATCAGTATATGGCTGGCGTTGATCCGCTGGTCCTCTTTCTCCAGAACCTTGATAAGTTGATACCCCTTATCGGTTTCAACCGGAGCGCTCAATTCTCCGGGGTTGAGCGAGAAAGCCGTCTCTTCTATCTCTTCCGGCATTTCGCCTCTGGAGAAGAACCCCAGATTTCCACCCTTTTCTGAGGTCATTTTATCCTCTGAATATATTCTGGCCGCTTCCTCAAAATCCGTCTTGCCATTCAGAATCTCGCGCCTGACCTCAAGAAGGCTCTGTTTTACCTCCCGGAAATCCCGGGGAGTGGGTTTGTAATCTATCTTTACGTATTTTATGACTCGTTTCTCGCTTTCCTTCAGCTCATCCTCCATCTCCCTGTATTTCGCCCTCATCTCCTCTTCGGTGGGCTGGTAGGGTGGATCTTCCTTTTCAGCGGGTACTACAACATAATTGCACTTCACCTCTACCTGCGAATCCTTGAATTTCTCCATTACCTCTCTCTCCGGTATGGTGAGTTTAGCGGCCAGCATCGACTCGAGCTTATATCTGGGAAGTTCGGCCCGGGCCCAGTTCTCCAGCTGCCGCCAGTCCCTGTTAGGATCCGATAGCGCGTCCAGGTACTGCTGGTAGTCGAAATTGCCCTGTTCGTCGGTAAAAATTTCCTGGAGCGAGGGATGGGGATTCTTTCTGATAAAGTCCACCAGTTCCATGGAAGTTGCGGTAATCCCCAGTTCCTCTATTTTCTGCTGAGTAAGCACATTATTGACGGTCATCTCCCATGCCTGCTGCTCCAGCCTGTGCCTTTCCAGGATACCGGGGCTGTAATCCTCTCCGCGGTAGTTGCTGAGCTGGGAGTAGAGCTGGCTGAGGTTCCTGCTGTAGGCCTCGG
This sequence comes from Candidatus Krumholzibacteriales bacterium, assembly GCA_046483305.1. Taxonomy (GTDB): domain Bacteria; phylum Krumholzibacteriota; class Krumholzibacteriia; order Krumholzibacteriales; family WJIX01; genus WJIX01. The sequence goes on from JAWODM010000014.1 coordinate 55,867, forward strand.
CCGGTATCTCAACGCCGTTTACGATACCCACAATATTATTTCTCTCGTCGCGGGAACCGGATGACCCTCCCCCTCCGAGGTAATTGGCTCCCCATGCGGCGAAAATTGTTACAACGAAGGCTACAATCACGATCCACAGAATTACTTTTGTCCTGCTCCTGAGCGCTTTAAGCATGATATTGTTTTCCTCATTTCCGAATTAACTGTTTCCTGTCTATTTAGATTATTTAAAATTAGCAAATAATAACAGGTTGTGCAAATTTTTTAAGAGTGTTTGACAATTTAATATCTGAGGTGATAATTTTCCTGATAATGAGTAGATTTATGAATAAGTTTATTTTCCTTTTTCTGGTTCTTTCGGTCTCTGAGTCAGCCGGCGCTCAGAGTTATCTGTGGCCCATGCAGGGCAACAGGAAGCTCAGCTCCACTTTTCTGGAATTCAGGGAGGGCCACTTCCACGCCGGAATTGATATCCGGTCATTCGGAGAGCTCGGCCTACCCTGCTTTGCTGTCAGGGATGGATATGTGGAGAGGGTGAAGGTTCAGCCCTACGGATACGGCAAAGCGTTATATTTGAGACTCGATGACGGCAATGTTGCGGTTTACGCTCATCTTTACGGATTCAGCGCCGGGATCGATTCGCTGGTATACTGGAGAAGAATGGCGGCTGACAACTCCTGGTGCGATATCCACCTGCCCGAGGGTAAGTACCGCTTTGGGAAGGGAGAAATATTGGCCTACACCGGCCAGACCGGAACCAAAGCTCCGCATCTTCATTTCGAGCTGAGAGACAGGAGGGGCAGGCCATTCAATCCCCTGATAGAGACCTACTCGGTTCCGGATAATATCCCGCCGGTAATCTCATCGCTGGAAGTCGCGCCGCTCTCACCCGGAAGCATGGTTAACGGGCGGCTGGTCCGGTCTGTGTTTCCTTTTGAGAGGAGGGCGGGCGGCATATACCAGCTTGGAGACACCCTCCAGCTTTCCGGCGTGTTCGGATTCGGGCTTTCCGCGTGGGATCGCCAGGCTGGAGGAGTTTACAGGATGGAGCCTTTCTCCATGGAGCTTCTGGTGGACGGGGATACCCTTTACCGCCTGGAGAACAGATCTTTTTCATACTATCAGAGCGGCGGCGTGAAATTTGAATTCAACGATTACGGCTCCGGATGGAACGGGAGGTTCAAGAATCTTTACCGGAAACAGGGAAACTCGCTCCCGGACCGCTCAGGGCCCGGAGTTGTTTCCGGAGCCGGTGCGTCCGGCGAAGGTATCAGGTTGGATAACAGTCTTCACCGGGCTGACATAAGGGCACGTGATATCTCAGGGAATATCTCAAGGGCATATTTCTATTTCCGTATTCACAGATACCCCGAAATCAGGAGTGTCAGGAAGCTTGTGAATTCGGATGAGGTTATAATCTCATCCTCTGATCCGGACGGGGGAAAGGTCAGGGAAGAATTGTTTGAATCCCCGGACGGGGGCTTTACCTGGAAAGCGCTTGAAGTTGAAAGTATAGGCAGTTATGCCCGGGCGGCGGTTACTTCCCATCCTTACCCCGCTTATAAATATGAGATTATCGACGATGAAGGGATGAAATTGAGCGGCACCTTCGCCCCGGTGTTCGAAAGGCCGGGAGAGGATATGGTTTTCAGTGACTGCTCCCTGATTCTGGCGGCCGGCTCGGTGATACTGGACGTAAGGGCCGACAGGATCCTGTCCTCCCCTCCATCGGTAGATGCTTATCCGGGTATACTCCCGGAAGAGGTTATCCAGACCGGGGAAAAAAGCTACAGCGCCAGGTTCCACAACGGTTCGCTGCCCGATGGCGAGAACCTCTTCAGAGTGCGTGGTTCAGACTACAGAGGATTCAGTTTTGAGGACTTTCTTGCGGCCGGAATATTCTTTTTCCGTTCGGGAAGGGAGCTGGTCTGGCCGGCAGCGGACACTCTCAGTCTGAGATTCTCGTCCCCCTCTGTCAGCGGCACCGCCCCCTGCGTAATCAGCCCCTCCAACGCGGCGGTCAGAACCGACAGTTCAAGGATTCCCGTTATATCGCCCTTCAGGCTGGATTTTCAGGAAGGGGCCTTCCTGAAACCACTGGTCCTGTTCTCCGATGCCGGCGGAAGGATAGGGTTGTATAAATATGATAAGGATGGCTCTTCCTGGAGCTGTCTGGGGCCGGCCGCGGCTGAGGGCGGCATAACTATAAACAGGGCAGGGGTATACGCCCTATTCAGGGATGGCCTCCCGCCCAGGATAGGTAAAGTCGGTATCAGCGAAAAGCCGGCTGGAAGCGGTTTTTTCAAGAATTACTGCTATTCCATCCCGGTAGTGGACGACGGGAGCGGTATCGATCCGTATTCAGCGGAGGTCTACTGGAACCACAGGTGGGTGGTAAGCGTCTGGGATGATATCCGGGGGCGGCTTTTCATACCGGTACCCTCCTCGGTCACGGACAGAGAAGTCTCTCTGAAGGTGGGGATAAGCGATAAAATAGGAAACAGGTCTGTTGAAAATTTCAGTTTTGTGATAAAATGATTTTCCATTGAGAAGGAGTCGGCCGGGATGAGCAGAACTGGATTTGTACATTTACATAATCATTCAGAATACAGTCTCCTGGATGGAGCTTTCCGCATAGAAGATATCGTATCCAGAGCCAGGAAGATGGGTATGGAATCGGTTGCCCTTACCGATCACGGTAATATGTTCGGCGTGGTGCCCTTTTACCGTGAGGCGGTAAAGCAGGGCATAAAACCTATCATCGGCATGGAAACCTACCTGGCCAGAGACGGTATCGATTCAAGAGGGACCGGGTCCCAGTCCAGGAACGATCACCTGGTTCTACTGGTAAAAAACGACGAGGGATACAGAAATCTGATAAGGCTGTCATCAATAGCTTATACCGAGGGTTTTTATTACAAGCCCCGGATCGACCTTGATCTTCTGGAAAAGTATTCCGGGGGATTGGTTGGCATGAGCGCCTGCCTGAAAGGGACCATACCGCAGCTTCTGCTGGAGAGCAGGAGGAAGGAAGCGGACTACTTCGCCAGGAAGATCGCCTCCGTCTTCGCAGAGGGTGATTTTTACATAGAGCTTCAGAATCACGGTATCGATGAAGAGTTGAAGGTCATCCCCGAATTGACTGATCTGGCGCAGCGGACCGGGCTCCCCACCGTAGTTACCAATGACTGCCATTTCAGTGACGCGTCGGATCACCAGGCGCATGATGTGCTTCTCTGCCTCCAGACCAGCGGGGAGCTGGATGATGAGAACAGGAAGCTGAGATCCAACCCGGAAACCTATTTCAAGAGCCCCGGCCAGATGCGCGCTCTTTTCCCCGACCATCCGGAGGCGATCTCCAATACTCTGGATATAGCGGATAAATGCAACTTCGAAATGAAGGAAAAGGATACCCAGCTTCCGGATTTCCCGATTCCCGACAATTTCGATTCACCGGACCGGTACCTCCGGAATGTGGTGGATCAGAACGTGAACGATGCCTACCCCGAGATTACTCCCCGGATAACAGAGAGGATAGATTATGAACTGAGGGTTATCAGGGAGATGGGGTTCTCCGGTTATTTTCTGATAGTATGGGATATTGTTAAATCCGCCAAGAATGCCGGGATCCCGGTGGGGCCGGGGAGAGGTTCCGCCGCGGGAAGCATAATATGCTACATACTGGGGATTACCAGTATAGACCCGCTTCGGAACGGACTCCTTTTCGAGCGGTTCCTGAACCCGGAGAGAGTTTCCATGCCGGATATCGATATCGACTTCTGCGACGACCGGCGGCAGGAAGTAATCGATCACGTGGTGGAGACTTACGGGAAAGAAAATGTATGCCAGATAATAACTTTTGGGAGGATGGCGGCCAGAGCGGTAATCAGGGATGTGGGAAGAGTTCTGATGGTTCCCTTCGGAGATGTTGACAGGCTGGCAAAGATGGTCCCGCCGCAACCGGGGATAACCCTTACAGAAGCTTTAGAGAACGTGCCGGAACTCAGGGAACTTTACCGGAATGACGAAGAAATAAAAAGATTGCTGGATCTTTCGCTCTCTCTGGAAGGTATGGCCAGGCATGCTTCTACTCATGCCGCCGGACTGGTTATAACACCGACTCCTCTGGTAAACCATGTCCCGCTTTTCAGGTCCAACAAGGGGGAGATCACCACCCAGTACGAGATGAAGATTCTTAACAGTATCGGCCTTCTCAAGATTGATATACTGGGTCTTAAAACCCTCTCCCACATATCCAACACACTGAAGCTGGTGAAGGGGCCGAAAGAGACCGGAATGAAGCCCGATGAGATCCCCATCGAAGACGAAAAAGCTTTCAAACTGCTTCAGAAGGGTCAGACCGTAGGGATATTTCAGCTGGAGAGCGAAGGGATGCGGAATCTTCTGAGGCGGATCAGGCCGGCCGCCTTCCAGGATGTGATAGCAATAAACGCCCTCTACAGGCCGGGACCGCTGAGAAGCGGAATGGTTGACAATTTCATCGAATGCAAGCACGGAAAGAAGAAAATAACTTATATGGATCCCCGGCTGGAACCGATCCTGAAAGAGACCTACGGGGTGATACTGTATCAGGAGCAGGTGATGCAGGTGGCCAGCGATCTGGCCGGTTTCTCCCTGGGCGAAGCGGATATATTGAGAAGGGCAATGGGCAAGAAGGACATGAAGGCGATGGGGCGGATGCGGGAGCAGTTCATGAAGGGAGCGTCCGAGAGGGGGTTGGGGAAAAAGAAGGCTGAGAAAATCTTCGACCTGATGTCCAGTTTTGCGGAATACGGTTTCAATAAATCCCACTCTGCCGCTTACGCGATGGTTTCCATGCAGACGGCATACCTGAAGGCTCATTACCCGGCCGCTTTCATGGCGGCGGCAATGACCAATGATATGGGTAATACCGACCGGCTGATGTTCCTTCTGGAAGAGTGCCACAGCCTGGGAATCGCGGTGCGCCCCCCTGACGTAAATTCCAGTCTGGTGGAATTCGGGTTGAGCGGAGGCGAGATAACATACGGGCTGGCGGCGATAAAGAATCTGGGTATACCCGCTGCCGGGGCGATTGTTGAGGCAAGGATGGATGGGCCTTTCGTGGACCTCTACGAAATGTGCGAAAGGATAAATCTCAGAAGCATAAACCGCAGGGCGATGGAGAGTCTGATCAAGAGCGGAGCTACCGATTCGCTTCCGGGAACCAGATCTCAGAAAATAGCTACCCTTGACGATGTCATCTCCCAGGCGCAGAAGAGGCAGAACGAGAAGGAGAGAGGGCAGACTATTTTTATTTTTAACGACGATCCCTCTTCGCCGGATATCTGCAATCTCAAGGACGTGCCTCCCTGGGACGAAGACAAGAAACTGAAGGAGGAGAGGGAATCTCTCGGTTTTTATTTTTCTGGCCATCCCCTGGACCGGTACAGGGATGTTCTGCGCTCGATAGTAAATACCGGCAGCGCGGACCTGGGCAGAAGGAAGAAGGGAAGAAACGTTATCATAGCCGGCCTTATTAACGGAGTAAGAGTAATACAGGACAAACGCGGCAACACCATGGCTTTCGTATCCATGGAGGATTTCTACGGTTCATTCGAAGCTATCGTTTTCGCCAGCTGCTACCGCAAAGCCAGAGAGGAGCTGGTAGAAGAGAACGCAGTAGTGATAAAGGGGAAAATATCAAACCGGGACAGGGGCGAAACCAAGATAATTGCGGATAACATCTATTCAATCGACAGGGCTCTCTCAGCGCTGGCCAGAAGAGTTGTCCTGACCTTGAAATCGAACAGTTTTAACGAGAAGAGCCTGGCCTCTCTAAAGGACCTGATGTCCAGATTTCCCGGAAGAAGGGAACTCGTTTTCGACTGGCGCGAGAATGGCAATGCGCTGTTCAGGATAAAATCAGGGAACTGCAGCGTGGAACCTTCACTGGAATTTGTTGACAGAATCAGGAAAATAGATGGAGTGGAAAATGTTGAAGTTACGGTATAGGATACTTACGGCGGTTCTATCACTGTTCATGCTGGCTGCTGTTTCCGGCGCGGCAAACGCTCAGTTCCGGGAAGATATCAAAGTTATCGAGATACCGACGGCCGGTATTATCCCTCATAAGAGCTATATGTATTCAGGTTCGATGGGCCCTTTCAACTCCCTTCTGTTCGGATTGGATGTAGGCCTCCACGACCGCCTGATGATGGGCGGTTCTTTCGGCCTGCAGAATTTTATCGGCAGGGGGGATATAGAATATAATGAGCGGCCGGAATTCAGAATAAGACTGAGATTGCTGGAAGAGATAATAGGAGGGCCCGCTCTGGCGGTGGGAGTAAATACCCAGGGCCAGAATGAATGGTTTGAAGACCTGGAACGTTACGAGAGGAAATCGAAGGGCTTTTACGCCGTTTTCAGCAAAGGTTATAAACTCTGGAGGAGGTTTTCTCTCCATTTTGGGATAAACTATTCAATGGAGGATGAATATGAGGACGGTACCGACCTGTTCGGCGGCGTCAGCATAGAGACATTTCCGGGGATGATGATCCTGTGCGAATACTCGGCCGCTTTCAATGATGATGATGAGGACAATCCCAACCGGATGACCAGAGGCAGGGGGTATCTTGATCTGGGAGTCCGCTTCGATTACCGGGAGAATATGAGGGTCAGGTTGAATTTCCAGGACCTGTTGGAAAATTATATACCTGAATCCGGGGTTTCCAGGTCGGTGGAAATTTCTTATATTAATTTTTTCTGAAGGGTGAGGAGTATGACAGTCGGGAAAAAGAGAAGACTTGATTTTGAGGACCCGGTGTACGAACTGGAGGAGAAGATCGAAGCGGGAAAGCAGAGGGGGCTGGAACCGGAGTCCGCCGAAATGAAAAAACTGAGGGAGAGGCTGGAGGAGCTCGAAGCCAGAGTATACAGCGGGCTTTCCCCCTGGGAGGAGGTTCAGCTGGCAAGGCATCCCGACCGGCCCACCGCTGTTCAGTATATGAATGAAATTTTCGATGAATTCCTTGAATTTCATGGCGACAGGTATTTCGGTGATGACCCGGCGGTGGTTGGGGGGCTGGTTTCCCTGAACGGAAGAAGGATGGCGGTGGTAGGGCATGAAAAGGGGAGAAATACCAGGGACAGGCTCAAGCGCAATTTCGGAATGGCATCCCCGGAGGGTTTCAGGAAGTCGCTCAGACTGATGAGGCTGGCCGAAAAATTCGGGCTTCCGATTATCTCTTTCGTGGATACTCCGGGCGCTTATCCGGGGGTAGGGGCCGAGGAGAGGGGCCAGTCGGCGGCTATTGCTTCGAATCTCAAGAACCTGTTTGATATATCGGTGCCGATTATAGTAATAATTATCGGCGAAGGCGGGAGTGGGGGTGCTCTCGCTCTGGCTGTGGGGGACATAGTCCTGATGATGGAGCATGCGGTGTACTCGGTAATTTCTCCGGAAGGATGCGCCGCGATACTTTACAAGAACAAGGAAAAGGCGCCGGAGGCCGCGGCTTCGCTGAAGCTGACCTCGGCCAACTGCCTGAAGCTGGAAGTCATAGACGAGGTCATCAGCGAGTGCCATGGAGCCGCCCACCGGGACCTCCAGGGCAACGCCCGGAAGATAAAGGGGCTGATTATGCAGAAACTGGCGGAGCTGGACGGGGTGCCGGGTGATACCCTGCTGAAGAAGAGAGTGGATAAGTTCAGCAGAATAGGTATTTTTAACGGCTGAAACGGATCAGTATAATTACTGAAAAAAGACCTTTGGAAATATTGGCACTTGACCTCGGTATATCTGATGTTCTATAATATATATGTCAGCAATAAAATTAATAATTTACTTGAATTGAAACCCCTGAGTTTATGACCTGTGTCTGAATCAGGGTTTTATTATATTGAACCTGCAGAGGTTTTGAGAATGACTGTGAGTAATGAGCTGCTGAGCATTCTGGCCTGCCCCAGATGTAAACAGGGGGTAAGGCTTGACAGCACGGAAGAATATATCATTTGCGACGGGTGCGGGCTTAAATATCCGGTAGAAGAGGATATTCCCGTTATGCTGCTGGAAAGAGCAGAAAAAATCGATTAGACTGAAAGAAGGGTAGTTCCCGTGACCGTATTCACCCATTTTTCTGCCGGGGCCCTGCTTGGCTATTTCTCTCCCGGGTTAGCTTTCGCCGCTTTCCTGGGGCTGTTGAGTCATCTGCTGCTCGATTATCTGCCGCATTACGACTTTGAGAATGTATGGCTGGAAATATTATTGGGCTGCGCCGTTCTGGGCTTTCTTATAGCGGGCAGGAGCTGCACCGCTAATATCTGTATGGGAGGACTGGTGGCGGTGCTGCCGGATGTGGAGAATCTGCTCTGGAAACTGGGAGCGATCAGGCGGGAGAGGCGGATATTTCCATCTCACACCGGCCTGATACCCCACGGAAGGGAGGCCGGAAGACTCAATCTGGCGGCACAGGTTGTTTTCTCTGCCACTGTTGTTGGTTTCCTGCTTTGGAGTAATAAATGAAAAGATTAATGATCATAATACTTGTTTTTGCCGTATCCACCCCGGCGCTGAGCTCCGAGCCTCAGGTGAGGATTATAGATTCTGACGGCAGGGGAATGGTTGTGGAGGTAACCAGCCCTCCTTACCGGAGAATCCCCGGGCCTGGCGGCCCGGCCAGCGGAGGAGAGATAATAGAAGTTCCCGGTTATGAATTGATTATGGAAGAAGACAGGCCGGTGCTTCCTCGCCGCAGGCATCTGTTCTCGGTTGGTTCCGTCTCTGAGATAAAAGTAGAAGTTATTGAAACCGAAACGGAAATAATTGAGGGCGCCAAACCTGCCATATTCCATTACGGTTTTGAAATCAATCAGAATTTATGGGAGGGGGCCGGAATCCTGCCCGAAAAGGATAACAGCTTTGTATTTCTCAGAAAAGCCGGACTATACAGGAAGAAACCCCTCGCCCTGGTAGAGGTCCGGCCGGTGATTTTCAATGAGGAAACGGGGCGGATGACATTCGCTTCCAGGATTTTATTCAGAATCTCTCACAGTTTCTCTGAGCCGGAAAGAGGAGCGGGCCTGCCCGGTTTCATACTGGGCGCAGGGGACGAAAGCCCCGTTTCGATAAGCAGGCCTGAAGCGCGGCATTCAGATTTCCAGTTTGGAGAATCAGATCAGTGGGTGAGGCTGGAAGTTCCGGAAACGGGGATATACAGGGTCGATTATGACGCCCTTCATGATAATGGAATAAACCTGATGGGGATCGATCCCTCCGGGATACGAATCTTCTCAGGGGGGCATTTCTCACAGAATACCAATCTTTTTCAGCAGCCGGAGTCAGTCGTGGACGGGGGAAGTTTCAAACAGGATTACAGTATGTCCGAGCATGCCATAAGGCTGGTTGGGATGGAGGACGGCACCTTCGATCCCGGCAACTATATTCTGTTCTTTGGCGTGGGAGTGGAAGGGTGGACTGATTATCTGGAACCTGAGGCGGAATCTCACGAACGTTACGACAATCTCTACGAAAAGAATAATGTCTACTGGCTGAGCCTGGGAGGAAACTTCGCAGGCGAACCGGCCAGAATGGAATCTCTTGATACCGCCCCCTCCGGCAGCTCGCCGGAGAACACCATTGATTCCTATATCGAGAGGCTCCATCTGGAGGAGGACCGGGAATATTTCCCGCTTATCTCCGACGACAGATGGGTATGGGATTTCCTGGTATCCGGGGGGAATAAATCCACCAGAAAGGAATTCAGCGTTCATGATATCGTGAGCAGCGGCTGCAGAATCAGAACTATCGGTTTCGGGGGAAAGGACAGCGTAACCGACCTGGCCAGGTGTTATCTCAATGACGTCCTGGTGGGGGAAATGGCCTGGATCGGCTCCGACGGCAGTTTCAACCCCGATACCCTTGATGTCAACGTATCCTCACTCAGAGAGAGCAGCAACTACTTTGAATACCGGAAAACAGACAGCGGGATGGAGATGAATATATACTGGTATCAGGTTTTTTACGAGAGGTACCTCAGGCCCGATCCCGATTCCGGAGATCTTGATTTTTCCGCTCCGGGCGCCGGCGGATCCACCCGTTTCATCCTCACGGAGTTTTTCGGAGAAGACCCATTTATCTTCGATGTTACCGACTATTACAATCCGGTATTACTGGAAGGAGCATATTCTTCCAATGATTCGGTGATCTTCGATTACGGGCTCGGCACATCTTCCGGGCATTTCATGGCGGTTACCCCTTCCGGCATAAAGGAACCCGGGATAGAGAATTCAGGCAGTATTCCTTCGTTGAGGGATGAACAGGCGCCTTCCTCCATGGTTGTGATATACCACGGCGCCTTCGAGGAAGCCGCTCTCGAGTATGTGGCGCACCGTTCCGGAAATAATTCTCCGGGTGTGATAAGGGCGGTGGATATAGACGATGTCTATAATAATTTCTCCGGCGGGCTGAAGGATCCCCTGGCAATAAGAAATTATCTGAAATACCTGTATGACAACTATTCAGAGGGCGGGGAACCGGCGATAGAATACGCCCTGCTGATGGGAAAGGGAACTTTCGATCCCAAGGATATCAAGGGGGCGGGGAAGGATTTCATTCCATTCTTCTACAGGACCGTGGGGGGATTTAATGTTTTCGTGGAATACGATGACTTCCTGGCCAGGCTGGACGACACCGGCGACGACTTCGTGGATATCGCCATGGGAAGGCTGCCCTTTCAGAATTCGCAGGGGGCGGGTAATTACATGGACAAGCTCCGGGGTTACGAAGCGGAAGATAACAACGGCGCCTGGAAGAATAAACTCATATTCGTGGCCGACGATGAACATCAGGGAGACAGCCACACGCAGTTTGAGCATATGCAGCAGACCGAACGGATGAGTTCCAACGCAATTAAGCGGGATCATTTCGATATCAGCGAAGTTTATCTTCACGAATATCCATTTGACGGTTCCACCAAACCGGAGGCCGCGGCGGCTCTCGCGGAGGAATGGAATGAGGGAGGTCTGCTGGTCTGTTATTTCGGACACGGTTCTCCATACCAGCTGGCGGACGAGCTGGTACTTAAGAAGTCAGATATATATTCTCTGAATAACGGTAACCGGCTGCCCCTGTTCCTGCCTCTTTCCTGTTCGGTGGGGGATCAGGAAAAGTTATATGATACATCCCTGTCGGAAGATCTGATCCTCGCCGAAGGAAGGGGGGCTATTGCCTCCATCGCGGCGGTGACCATAACACTGCCCACCTGGAATGAGGATATGTGCCGTCTCTTTCTGCTGAGGTTGTGGCCGGAGGGGACCCTTGATTCCGAAACGGTGGGGAAGGCCCTGAGTTACGCTAAAATAAACAGCCTGACCGCGTATCCCTATATCCTTTCCGGCGACCCCTCCATGAAAATGGCAATGCCCGAGCTCAACGTCAGGCATGATTACTCCACCATCGACACCCTGGTTACCGGGTTCAGATACTCGGAGAGGGGTTCGGTAATGGTGGATGGCTCTCTTGACCCCGGGTTCAACGGAACCGCCGAAATAATCGTTCGGGAAGCAGAAAAGCGGTTTGAAGTTAATAATTATGATTATAACCACGAGGGCGCGGTAATGTACCGGGGAACCTCGGAGATAACCGGAGGTATATTCGATTTCCAGTTTGTAGTGCCTCTTCGCTGCAGGATAGGCGACCGGGCCAGGCTTAGAAGTTATGTCTACAGCGATGATTACCGTGACGGCGTGGGCGCCTGTGATACCCTCAGGATTATCCAGAATTCCACGCCTCCGGCAAACGACGGGCCTCCCAGAGTCAGCATGTACTTCAACAATATGGCTACCAGGGTTAAAAAGGGCTCGCGGCTGTTTGTTGATATAGCTGATGATAACGGTATAGCCATACTGGGCAAGGATCCCCAGAATTCGATATTGCTGGAGTTCGATGACAGCGGATACCCCATACAGGTTACGGATTATTTCCAGTATGATCATAATTCATACACCAGCGGAGGGCTGGAATACTCACTGAATGAGGATTTTGATATCGGAGACCACTCGGTTCTCCTGAGGGTATTCGACAATCTCGGGGAGATGTCGACCGATACCCTGAACTTCTCCATAGTCGAAGAGGGGGTGCATAAGATAAGTGATGCCTTTAACTTCCCCAATCCGCTGAGTGAGAGCACCAATTTTGTCTTCCAGCTTACCTCGCCGGCGAAGGTGAAATTTGCGATTTATAATCTTTCCGGAAAGAAGATCTGGGAGAGAAGGATCAGCGCAGTGGAAGGATACAACAGCATTTACTGGGATGGAACGGATTATGCGAATAATACTGTCGCTAACGGAACTTATATATACCTGATAGACGCGAAATTCCCCGGAACACTGGGACGAAACGAGAAAGTGAAGGGCAAGGTGGTAGTTCTCAAATAGTATCCTGAATCTTTCCGGGGAGCGGAATGTTTACTGCTTGACCGGGTAAGGTAACAATTATTATTTTAAGGTGGTATCAAAGAGAGGAAATGATATGAAAAAAATTACTGCAGCTTTGTTGTCAGTCTTAACAGCAATTCTTCTGATCCCCGCCGGCGATACCTTCGCTCAGGGACAGGCGGGAGCATACTGTCTGAAGATAGCGCCCGGCGCAAGAGCTAATGGAATGGGTGGAAGCAGTGTGGCTATGGTCGAGGACGCTACCAGTCTCTGGTGGAACCCGGCCGGAATGTCCATGCTGGAATATTCAATGGCGGATATAATGCATACCAAACTGGTACCTACACTGGCCGCCGATGTTTTCTTTGAATATGCCGGCATAGTTCACCACCTGGGTAGCGGGATCAGTGTGGGGTTCGCTTTTCAGTACCTCTCCTACGGCGAGTGGGTGGCCACCGATGAAGGCGGAGAAGAGCTCGGAAACGCCAGCAGTTACGAGATGTCTCCCATGGTAGGCGCCTCCATGAAACTGGGCGAGAATTTCAGCGTGGGTATGAACTTCAAGTTTGTATATATCGATCTGGCGCCGAAGTGGGCTACGGTGGAGGGAGAAGAAGGTGTGGGGCATTCCGTGGGCCTGGATATAGGATGCCTTTACAGGATCCCTGAATTCAGCTATGCCGGCTACAGGGTAACCGGATTGCGGCTGGGAGCGGCCATATCCAACCTGGGGCCGTCCATTACCTATATCGACAGCGATCAGGCGGCCCCTCTGCCCCGGACCGTCAGGGTAGGGTTCGGTTATACCGCAGTCAGCAGCGAGCTGTTCGAGGTGAACGTGGCAGGTGACGTGGAAAGGCTGCTGATAGACGGAGATATCGATCCGATATATCATGCCGGGAGTGAGTTCGTCTATACCGACCTTTTCGCGGTCAGAGTCGGTTATCTGTATGATAAGGACGGCGACGTCAAGGGTGTAAGCTACGGGCTGGGATTCAATATAAGCAACCGCATCAGGATTGATTACGGTAACGTTCCCCAGCATGAGGACCTTGACAGAGTGCACCGATGGTCACTGGGCCTTAATTTCTAGAATCCCCTGGAAAGGTTATTATTGAGTTGCGCTTAATTCGATATAGATGGTTATCTGCTGCGTTGCTACTGGTATCGTTAATCTTTCCGCGAACCGGAAGCGCTTCGGACAAACTGCCGGTTCTGGAAAAACTCCCCTCGGGGAACCTGATCATAACGGGCCGCTACACGGCTGGCCGCCGGGAGAACTATCCGCGAAGAAGAAGGTTTAATTACGACCGGCCGTCCATGAGGGAATTCAAAAGGAGGGATGCCAGGCCTCCCCTTCGGTCTTCCGCGGAAGTATCCGGAACCCGGCACGTAGCCCTGATAAGAATAGGATTCAATACTGACCGGAAAGACGGCCTTTCCAGCCTGGATATAAATGCCGGCGAGGGTGGGTTTATCCTGGAGCCGGATCAAGACTGGATTATAGATCCCCCTCCGCATGACAGAGACTACTTTAACGCACATATGACCTGCCTGAGAAACTATTATCATGCTCAGTCCTGCGGCAGGCTCGATATTACCTGGGAAATATTCCCCGCCGCCGACAACAGCTGCTACAAGCTCTCCGACCTCGCCGATTACGGGCCCGGAAGCGGGATGTGGACAACCGGCCAGCTGGTTGATTTTGTTCACGCCTCTCTGGATGTAGCCGATCCGGATGTTGACTATACCCGGTTCGATGCAGTGATTATAGCTCACGCCGGTCCAAATCTTCAGAGCGACGTAAACAATGATACCCCCAATGATGTCCCGTCATTCTTCGCCCGGCTGGGAGATGAAGACCGGTTTGAAACCGGCGACGGATTAATAATTACCGATTGTTCGGTAATTCCGGAGACCGGTATTCAGGATGGTTACTACTCCGGCATTTCGGCTGTTCTGGCCCATGAATTCGGCCATCAGCTGGGCCTTCCGGACCTGTACGATATTACCAGCGGCGGAACCGGCATAGGGATCTGGGGCAATATGGGAAGCGGCGGCCAGCTGGGAGTATCTCTGGGAGGGGAGCGGATAGACGGGATTATTCCTGCCGGCCTCAGCGCCTGGTCCCGGTACTACCTGGGATGGGTCGAGGCGGATACCGTGGAATCTTTCAGAGAGGCCATGGAGATTCCCGCCGTGGAGAAGGTTCCGGCTGAGATAATAAGGATAGATATATCCAATGACGAATACTTTCTTATAGAGAACAGGTGCGTGGAGATTGATCAGTATCTGACTCTCCTGATAGCCGACCAGGAAACCGGTGTGGTGCTGGGTGTCTACAACTGCAAAAACTGCACGGAAGAGAACATTTACGACGATGGATTCATTTATGATCTTGAACTCTCCACCGAATATGACTGTCTTCTGCCGGTGGACCCGGATCTTCCCGCGGGGCCGTTTGACATTAAGCCTGATTTCGGGCCTGGCCTGCTGATATGGCACATAGACGAGAGGCTGATTGCGTCCAGGTGGGAGGATAACACGCTCAACAGCCGAGAACCATTCTCGATAAGGCTTATGGAAGCCGGGGGGGTTCTGGATATAGGCGATCCCACTTCGCCGCTCAGCTACGGCAATTACGATGACGCTTATTACCAGGGCAACAGCAATAGCTTTTCAGATGTGACCATACCCGGCGCGTGGAGTAATATGGGAGTCCCTTCGGGGGTGACGGTGGAGAATATCTCGGCCAGGGATACTGTGATGACTTTCGACGGAGGAAGAAGGGCGGTTCTTGAAGCGGGGAATATATTCGCCGATACGCTCCCTGCTGCCGAATGCCTGTTACCGGTGGGGAGCCAGCCCGGAATGCTGGCGGTTGATCATCAGGGAAACGGCTGGCTGGACGGGATGCCATTCCCGGTTTTCAGCATTGGCTCTTCCCCGCTGCTTCCTTCTGCTTACGGGCCGGGTTTCGCGCTTGGCGGGGATGCGGTAATTATAGGAGATGCGGAAGGGTATATTCACGCGATTTCTATCTCAGACTGGTCTGAGGCTGGCGGGAACTGGCCGGTTGCCACCTCCGGATTGAGCGCATACCCGGTGGTTATGGAAATGGAAACAGGAATGGCGGTGGCGGCTGCGGATGAGGAGGGCAGAATTTCCGTGTTGAACAGCTCGGGCGTGGAAGAATATTCGTTTCAGCTGCCGTCAGGACAGGTAAACGCGGCTAACATTTCGGCTGTGGTCGATTCTGCGGGGCTTACCGGCCGGCTGATCTTCTTATCGGCGGGGGACAATTCGGTATACCTGTGGTGGTGGAATTTCATCCTCGGAGAGTCCGAATCCGTGAGACTTCCGGTTTCAGCTGATGAAGTATCGGGCGCCGCTGCACTGGCTGCCGGCGATATCCTGCCCGGGAAAACGGGTTTGGAGGTATATCTGACCGCTCTGCGGGCGGGAAAGATCTATCTCTGCTCCGCTGACGGGGTAATATTCGAGAGAGATCTCGGCCAGGGGGTCCAGCCCCCCGCGGTGGTGGATATCAACGGAGATACCGTTCTGGATATAGTAGTTACCGACGGAGAGTCCATATATGCCATCTCAGCTTCGGGGGCCAATCTTACCGGCTGGCCCAGGAAGATTAACGGCATGCATAATTTCCGGCGCAGGCAGAAGATAGCCGTTCCGGTTTCCGCTGTCGGAAGCGGAGGCGGGGCCAGGGTGATTGCCGTTTCGACGGACGGAATTATATTTACTCTGGATCACCGGGGGGAGCTGCTGGGCGGCGGCTATCCTGAAAGGATAGCCGGATCGGTAAGACAGGCGCCGCTATTTGTCGATATGGGCGGAGAAGGCGCTTTCGGTTTTATCGATGTCCTGGAGAACGGGACCGGAGAATATTACCAGAACAGGCCTGAGGCAATCAGAGTCAAATGGAGATCCGGGCCTTTCCGGCCGGATGAGATAGCGACTTCCTGGTTCGGCTCAAGCGCTGATGCAATGCGAAGATCGTTTGCGACTGGAGTGGGTAGATGGAGCAGCCCCTCGGCGAATTGGGCCGCCATGGACGATAACCTGATAATTTATCCGAACCCGGTTGAGGGGGGAAGGGCCGGTTTTCAGTTCAGGGCTCCTTCCGGATCTCACGCTTCTCTGATGGTATTCAATATTTCCGGAGAGATCGTGCTCCAGAGGGAAAAGAGGTGTGAGGGAGGAGAGGAACATGAAATACCGGTACAGCTGTCCGGCACCGGTTCCGGGGTTTACATCGCCCGCCTGGTGATTACCTCCGGAGGAAGAAGCTTCAAGACACTTAAGAAATTTGCTGTAGTAAATTAAGGGAGTCAGGATGTCAAGAGCAGGAAAGCGCATCACGGCGGCAGCGGTTCTGATACTGTTTCAGGCGGCCGGAAATTTCTCGGAGGCAGAAGGCAGCGGCCTTCTGACGGCTCCTTCCAGTCTGAAACTTTCCCATTCCGAAAGAATCGAAAGCAGAAGGAACGAAAGACTGGTCTCAATATTCGATCAGAACAGAGATTTCAGAATCGCCTCCGGCGGCAGCTCGGAGGAGGCCCTTCGCCTCAACGGGGAAAGGATTCTTTCTCCCGGTATGGTGGCACCTGACAGGGATTCCGGGCCATACACCGCTGCCGGCAGGAGAAAAAGGAATATGGCGATATCGATTATCGGCTCGGCCCTGCTTCCCGGGCTGGGCGAGATGTATATGTATTCCAGAACCGGAGAAAAATCGATCCTTGGCCGGGCTCTGGGGTTTATCGCGTTCGAAGCGTACCTGTGGTACGGATATTTGCACAATCACGACAGGGGCAAGGATTTCAAGCGTCAGTACGAAGAATACGGCGACGCTCACTGGAGCCAGGAAAGGTTCCTTCAGAACCATCCGATCTGTTATACTACCTTTCAGGGGGGGTGCGACAGCTGGCAGCAGTACAATGAGATAGGTTCAGATGATCACTCTTCAGAATATTTCTATTTCTTCTATACCGCCAAAGAGGTGGACAGGGAGGAATATTACGAGAATATGGGCAAATACGATGCCTTCCTCTACGGCTGGGACGACTGGAACGGGGAGTACCTGCACGAGGGGGGAGAGCCCAACTACTGGACCCCTCATAGAACGTATTACTGGGACCTTCGGGGAGAGAGTAATAAATACCTGCTCAGGGCGGATTACCATGTAATGGGAATGATCGCGGCCAGGGTTGTTTCGATGGTCCAGGCCGGATGGATAGCCCACAACCGGGGGTCAGCGCCGGAGGAATGGTCTCTGGAGATAGACAAATCACCCCTGGATTACAGATGCAGCATTAACTACAGGTTTTAGGGAGGAGATAGAATTTGCGTAAAATATTTGTTTTCATAACAGTGATTTTCCTGCCGGTAAACCTGTTTTCCTCATCTCTTTCCATGGACCCGGCGCCGGTCCCTGAACCGGAACAGAAAAGGTCGGTTTTCAGAAGTTCATATTCGATAGGCGGTTCCGGCTCAGGTGGCATCAGGCTCTCTCTGGCCGGCAGGGAAGGGATCAAATTACAGCTCCTGAGCGCCAGGCGGGGCTATGGCTTTGACGGCACCTTTGAACCCGGCAGCCGTGATTATTCCACAGGAGGGATTATAGCCCGCAATGTGCTTCTGCCCGGACTGGGCCAGCGGAAGATGGGACAGAGAATGCGCTCCCGGATATATTTTTTCCTGGAAGGAGCCGCCTGGGTGGGACTGGGCACGTTCTTCTGGCAGAAAATGGCCAGGACCGGCGCGTACGAGGAGTACGCGGTGGCCTACGCCGGTGTGGAAGAAAAAGGGCTTTCAGAGGATTACTATGAGACCATCGGCAATTTCATGAGCAGCGACGGCCCGGGCGGGTATAACGAATATGTTATGAGAGAAGCCAGGGACCTTTACTACCCCGACCAGGAGGCCATACAGGACTATTATGAGGCCAATGCTCTGACTGGCGACCAGTCCTGGAGATGGCTTTCCGAGAGTACCTATGACAAATATAATTCACTCCGCAAGGGAGCAAACAGCTCCGAGAGAAGGGCGGTTTATTCCCTGTTCTTTATGCTGGGATTGAGGCTGATCAGCAACATCGATGCGGTCAGGTCTATTATGACCGATGAAGGAGATCAGGAGCAGGCCGGACAGGGCGGGGCAGCCATAGATATTCATCAGAACGGGGAAGGTATTTCCGTCGTTCTGAAACGGCCCTTCTGATCGAACCGGCGGCGCCGGCAGCCAGCCCGCCTCTTTCTGCAGGGACAGATTCGGATATGCGGAAATTACACCGGTTGATTCTATTGTTAATTTTTGTTCCGGCGGCGGTTCATGCCGCCGTGCAGGAGGAAGAGCCTGCTGCCGGGGATTATCCGAATATAGTGGAAGCTGATTCGGTTCTTGCCGGGCTGAAGGAACCGCTGGGAATCTCCGCCGGGGCCCGCGGCGGGATATATGTGGCCGACGGGATGAGCGGCAAACTTTTCAAATATATGGCCGGCCGGGAAGTTCTCGAATTTCCGGTGCCCCGGTCGCTTGTTTCGATATATCCGGTTGATGTGGCGGCCGGAGCGGACCCCTTTATATATGTACTGGATTACTCCTCCGGGAATGTACTAAGATACGACTACAGGGGAGGATATCTGGATGTACTTATATCGTTCGATGATTTCAAGCCCTCTTCAATATCGGCGGGAGCGGGAGGGAGCTTTATTCTGACAGATATGGAGAATCATTCGGTCCTGGTACTCAATCCCCTCCTGGACAGAGAGGTGGAGATAGAGGGTTACGGCTGGGAAGCGGGCTTTTTCAATAAACCGGCGAAAGCTGTAATACTGCGGGACGGGAGGCTGGCGGTTGCCGATACCGGCAACCGGAGAGTGCAGATATTTTCGTCCTCGGGCCTCTATCTGAGGCAGTTATCCCCGCCGGACAGCCTTGGCTTCAAATCTCCAAGGTCGCTCTGCTGCGGCCCGGAGGGAAATATATTCGTTGCCGATACCGGGAGGGGTTCGGTTTTTGCCTACTCGCCCGGAGGGGAATATATCACCGCGATAGATTCCTATTCGGGAAAGAAAATATCGCCTTCCGCCCTCACTGTCGATCTGAATGATAACCTTTTCGTTGCCGATCTGCTTTCCAGGTCGATTCTCATATACAGGCTTGTTTATCCGGACAATGAGCGATGAAGCGTTACTCCCTTTCTATTATTATCATGGTTGTATTCACCCTCGCGCCTCTGCGGGCAAATCCGCTCGCGGAGCCGGGAAGAGGTCCGGTTTCGAGTAAGTCTTTTATCCTTTCGCCGGGCCAGAGCCGTATCGATACCGGCATATCTTTCATAAAACCGGGTTCCGATTCCCTTATCATTGACGGCAGGGAAATCGAAAGGGGTGCCGGATACCGGATCAGTTCCCTCAGCGGGGTGATTATCCTGAACAACCCCGCTGAAGGCGGAGAGATGGCGATCCTGTATTACAGCAGGTTCCATTTCCCCTTTCCCCCAGTGATGGCGAGAAGGTTCCCCGGAACCGGGGAGGCGCCTTTCAGAACTCCCCTCGCGGATACTGCGGCGCTGTTCAGCAGTAAGAAAATTAATCCCTACCGCCTCAACGTTTCGGCCAGCAAATCGGTGGGATTCTCGGTAGGTTCCGCGAGAGGGGTGGGGATAGATCAGAGCCTGAGAGTGACCATTGCTGGAAAACTTGCCGAAGACCTGGAGGTCAAGGCGTTCCTTTCCGATGACGACCTGCCGGTACAGCCGGAAGGGAACACCGAGGAGCTCAAACGCCTGGACCGGATATCCATAAATATCAGGAGCAGGCATACCGAAGTAAAGCTCGCCGATTTTGCCTCCTCCCTGGACTGGTCCGTCTTTTCTTCCTTCGACAGGGAGCTCAGGGGAGGGGAGATTACGGTAAAAGCGGCCGGTCAGCGTTTCATGACAGGCGGAGGCATAGCCAAGGGCAGGTTTGAAACTATCAACATCACGGGGCGCGAAGGCGTTCAGGGCCCCTACCAGCTTCTGTCCGCCCGGAGGTTCAACGGAGTAATAGTGATTCCGGGTTCAGAGTCTGTATACCTGAATGGCAAATTAATGAAGAGAGGCCAGGAGAACGATTATGTCATAGATTACAACAGGGCGTCGGTTGCCTTTACCGAGAGAGTGCCGGTAACCGACGATTCGGAAATCGTAATAGAATTCCAGAAGGGCGAGAGCAATTACGAGCGGAATACCTTCATGGGGGGATGGTCCGCCCCCCTCCGGGAAGGCGCTGTCAATATCAGGGCCTTCTTCCTGACCGAGAGCGATGATAAGGACTCCCCTCTGGCCGGAGAGTTTACCGACGAGGAGATTTCAGCCCTGGCGGCGGCGGGAGACAACCCTGACAGCGCCTTTGCGTCCGGGGTGGAGAAGACAGATGAAGGGGGCAGCGGCTACATCTATTCGGAGGCGGATTCATATTTCGTGTTTGTAGAATCAGGCGCTGAATACCAGCTGGATTTCTACAAAGCCGCAGGCGGGGGGGATTATGATACCGACGGGTTTTCTTCCAGCGGAGAGCTGAAGTACCGTTACGTTGGCGAGGGAGAAGGGGATTACAGAATAGGCAGGCGGCTCCCCCTTCCTGAAAGGAAGGATCTGGTGGCGGTATCCGCCGATGCCGGGTCCGATCATCTCTTTCTGAGGGCGGAAGGAGATTTCAGCAGGCATGACAGGAATACCCTGTCCGGGCTCGATGACGGCGACAACAACGGGGCCGCCTATACAGTGGAGGGGGGCCTGAGAGGGTTCGATTTTCTGGAATCAACCCTCAATCTGAAAGGAAGTTACTCATCGCTGGAGAGCTCGTTTGCCGCTCCCGACCGGGTCCGCAGGGCCTATTTCTACAGGAACTGGAACCTGGAGGGAGTAGAGCTTGAAGGAAGGGAGAATATATCGGGCCTGAAGCTGAACTGGGAAAGGGACCGGTGGTGGAAGCTGGAAGGGAGCTACAGCAGGTTGACCCGAACCGGTGGGACCTCTGCGGGACGGGGGCGGGCTGAGGGAGAACTGGGGAATCCGGAAAACAGGGGGTTAAGGTTCCAGTGGCTGAGAACGGAGAACTCCGACCGGAGAAAACGGGAATTCGCTCTGGCGAAAGGGGTGTTTGCGATGTGGAAGCTGGTTCCGGGGATTACCCTGGACCGGGAGAGGTACCGGAGTTTCAGCCCCGCGGGGGCGGATACCGGAAGGTATTACAGGCAGGGAAAAATCTTTCTGGGAACCCGGGATCTGAAAGGTTTCGATGCAGGTATCTCTTTCAACCGCAGGCTTACCGATAACCTGAGAGAGAGCGGCGGCGCGTGGTTCAGGGCCAGGGAGAACGACGAGATTATTTTGAACGGTTCATACTCCGGTGGAACCAGGATGATAGATTTCTTTCTGAGCCACCGGGAGAGCGATGAGATAGAGTCTGGAAGCTCCAGCACCTTTGACCTGGCCAGGATCAAGTACCGGGATTCATACAGGCCGCTGGGGGTCGCTACCGACATCGGCTACAGGATCACTTCCGGCGAGGAGAGAAGAAGAGAAAGAGCTGTTATCTTCGTGGGAGAGAATCAGGGAGATTACGATGAAGAAGGCAACGAAGTGGGCCAGAAGAGGGGCGACTATATGCTTGTGTACATCCCCGGAACGGGTACCGAAGGGGTCAGGACGGTTGAGCTGAACTGGAAGCTGAGCTTCGGGGATGGAATCAGGGGGTTCGGTTCAATGACGGATGAGGATGGCGGCCTGTTCAACCTGATAAAGAAGAATGTATCCCTGGACCAGATATTCTCTCTTTCCGAAAAATCAACCACCGATGAACTCTTCCGGCTCTACATCATGGATCCCGATCTTCTTCAGAGGGATGACGTGACGGTTGAAGGGTACAACCGGCTCAGGCAGGAATGGAACTTCCTCAGGGACGTCAGGAAGTACAACCTCGGTTTTACCTTCTCCAGGGAGGACAGGGAGGATAACAGGACTGAAGGGGCTTCATCCAGCAGCTATCTCAGGGAGATGAGGCTTAAATCGGAGTATTTGCCGGTTCCCTCACTGAGCATATCCCTGGAAGGAACCAGGACGGACAGAAGCAGTATTTCTGATAACAGGGCGGTACAGAGCTACGATATCCTCGCCTATACCCTCTCCAGCGCTCTCGGCTACAGGAGAGGGCCCAACGCCCGTTTCTCGGTGGAATTCTCCGGGCAGGACAGGGAGGATTACCTCTCAGAGTCCAGGCAGAATTCGTATTCATTCAAACCTTCAGCCAGCATCTCTCCGGCCGGGGATATAAACATAAGGACTTTCTACAAGTTTACCTACACAGATGTGAAGAACGACGGGGGGCAGCCCCTGTTCTTCCTGGAGGAGGGGGTAAGGCAGGACTGGAACATCTTCAGCCGTTACCAGGTGGGAAAGCACATAAGCGTGGGACTTAACTATACCGGCAGAAGGGAAAAGGATTTCAGGGAGGAGGTGAAGACTGTCCATGCGCTCAAGGTTGAAAGCAGGGCTTATTTTTAGTCTGATGCTGTTTGCGCCGTCAGTTCTGAATGCCGGGCGGGCGGCCAGGGTGGAATATGCCGGTATCGACCTTCTTGATACCGGAAAGCTGAAGGCGGATTCCTACCTGAAGGAAGGCGGGCGGTTTTCCGATTCGCTTCTTTCCATGGAATTGCAGAGGCTCGATTCGCTCTATTTCAATATAGGTTACCCCGGAGCGGTTATTGATGCCGATACCGCCGCCAGTGGCGATCAGTACCTGATAACCATATCGGTAAGCGAAGGCGGGCAGGCCAGTTTCGGTAAAGTCGCTGTTGCGGGTGATAACCCTGTTGAGGAAAAGGGAGGGATTTACAGCCTGAAGCGGGGCGAAGATTTCCTCCCCGGGAGAGTGGAAGAGGCCATGAAATTTACCCTTTTCTCGATGAACAGGGCCGGATTCCCCTATGCCCAGGTATGGATCACCGGATTCGACTATATCCGGGCCGATAATTCGGTGGATATATCCTTTTCCGTAGTTACCGGCGAGCGGATGACGGCCTCGGAGGTGGTATTCGAAGGGATTTCATCCACCGACACCTCCACCGCCATGATAGCTTCGGGTTTCAGGAAGGGCAGGGAGTATGACGAAAAGATGCTGATCTCGGTCAGAAACCGCCTGGAGGCGAGCGGCCTTTTCGAAGAGGTTCTCCCCGGAAGGGTAATCCGCAGGAGCAAAGGGGAGGTTGCCCTGGTGTTTCCGGTCAGGGAACAGGAGAGAAGAAACCTCTTCCGGGGGGCTTTCGGATTCTCCCGGAAGCAGAACGATGAATACGAAGTTAACGGGAATGTGGAACTTGAGCTTAATAATATAGCGGGGACGGGCAGGGGGGCTGAATTCACCTGGATAAACGACGGCAGGGATTATTCCAGGACAGAGGTGAGCTATCTGGAACCGTTTCTTTTCTCCAGGAACCTGTCCCTGGAAACCTCCCTGAGGCAGATTGTCAGGGATTCCCTCTACAATATGAGCAGCGGGAGCCTGAGGTTCAGGGCGCCTTTCGGCCCGGCCGGATTCAGGCTGTCGGTTTCCGCCTCCGCTGACAGGATCGTAATCCAGAACGACGTCGATCTGAGCAGGAGTTTCAGGCAGAGATACGGCCTGGGCCTTGAGAAGAGTAGCGGTTCATATCTGAGGTTCGAGACCTCGCTGGAGGGAGGGCTCAGGAACAGTTACTACAAATTCCGGGATGACGAGTCTGTCTGGCAGCTGCTGTATAACATTGAGGCCACCTCTGAGATGCCGACTTTCCGGGGCCAGAGCGCTTATCTCAGGGTGGTATCCGAGGGGATATTCAGCGGTGGAGAAATACACCCGGCGGAGCTGTTTTCGGTGGGGGGAGCGAGATCGATCAGAGGCTACCGGGAGAACCAGTTCAGGGCCGAGCGGGCGTCCTACCTCAATCTGGAATACCGGCTGGGAAGAACCAGCAGGGTATTCCTGTTCAACGATACGGGGGTTATTTACCGAGAGGATACCGGCTGGGAGTTCAGGAACGGCGCAGGATTCGGCATAAGGTCGGTATCAGCGGTAGGAATCATCGAGCTGAGCTTCGGAATGGCGGAGCGCTTCTCCCTGGACGCCGCCAGAATACATGTGTCGCTGGTGGAGAGTTTCTAGTAACGGTAAATTCCCGGATGACAGTGTTGGCAGGTAAATTAATTACAGGAAATTCGATTTTTCTGTCAATGAGGGAAGTGTGGGCAGGAGGATTTGCAACCCCATTTATGCTGTGCTTCGCCGCTTTTATCCTCATTTCAGGCATGTTCCGACACCTTAAAGCAAAATTGGCTGTGGTATGGGGGAAGTAAGGCCGAATCAGATAATAACTCATCCAACTCTCCTCGAGAGATGACACGGTTTACAATGATCCGGGCCGCTTCAGCCGAGCGGTGAGCCGCAGAGCCGGGGAGGAGGGTGATAGCGGAGAGGAGGTGGGTCACTGTATGTATTTCCAGCCGATGCGTGCGCGGGATTCTATCAATCACCACCGGATCGGTGATAAAGGAAATAATCCTCATTTTGCCGCCGTATTTGACACGCGGCAGTGGGTCATTCTTCCAGACTTCAGCTGTCAGCTAAGCCCGGCATATCAATTATGAAAAAAAACCAATTCGTTTCGAGAAAAGAATAAAGTAGCGCGCAATAGTTGGGTTTTCGCTTTTTGAGGGGCCATAATAATTTCCCGCAATCATTTTCTGGTGTTTGGTTATATGGTTTCCCTTTAAACAGCAGGGTATATGGAGGCGGCATATCTGTGGATGCTACCGCCCCCCGTAGATTTTCTTCAGAAAGCCCCAGCTCACCTCGGCGCTTACCGTGCCGCTAGCGGGAGACACCTCGGCAACGTCGATGAAATCGCACGGCACGGCCAGTGTTCCCTGGCATACACGGGTGAAGGTGTGCCCCGCGACAAGGATCTCCTTGTCGATATACTGGCTCAGGTTTATCGAATCCGCCTCAAGGTAAAAGCTCTGTCGCGGCTCTCGCGCTTCGAGGTAATACTCTCCGCAAAAACAGATGCAGATCTCGGGCTTCGGCTGAAAGCGCAGATATCCTTTGGAGATGCAAATAGTATCATCACCGTTTATTACTATTGACCGGTAATCTCCGGCGCCGGCTTCAGGCAATTCTGGTTCCCCGGACCTTACTCCATCGCCCGGTCCCAGAATCGATAACAGCAGCAGAGAGGTTGCTATCAGGAATACTTTCCGCAGATTGGTTATCGAATTGTAATCGCTCATTTCAATCTCACCCCGGTAAAGTCCGGGAGCCTCCCAAAGCGCGGAGGCTCCCGGTAATTGTTCTCACCTCAATAGAACCATCTTCTTCGTTATCTTGACATCTTCGGTCACGAACCTGGCGAAGTAGATGCCTGTCGCGACCGCCGAGCCGTTGTCATTAGTCCCTTTCCACTGGAACTCGTGAATTCCGGGTTCCTTCATCCCCTTGAAGACCTTTTTGACCAGTCTTCCTTTCACATCGTAGATCTTCAGGGACACCTGCCGCTGATCTCCGGCCGGCAGTCCGAAACGGATAGTGGTGACAGGGTTGAACGGGTTCGGATAGTTCTGCCACAGCGTGAACTTTTCGGGTATCACGTTGTCGCTGTCGCCGACCGCTTCTCTGCCGTCGGCATCCATGGTGATGGTACCTGAAGCTGTGGCCATCCAGTCGAGTGCGCGGTCGAGGATCTCCGCACGCCGCGTCTCTTCCTGGATGTAAGTGAAGTTGAAGGTGAAGTAGACCGAAACATGATTGGGACCGATGTACCTCACCGCTGCCGCTGAATCCGGCCCGGAGGGGGTCATCGGCCACAGTTTCGAATCCCACTCTTTACCTTCCTTGC
The DNA here is from genome assembly GCA_046483305.1 of Candidatus Krumholzibacteriales bacterium. Classification (GTDB taxonomy): domain Bacteria; phylum Krumholzibacteriota; class Krumholzibacteriia; order Krumholzibacteriales; family WJIX01; genus WJIX01. The sequence continues at coordinate 82,222 of JAWODM010000014.1, forward strand.
TGTAGAAGGCGGACATTTCCTCCCTCGATTCGAACATGTCAAGAGACGATCCTGTTCCGCTCCACTTGTAAATTACCTGGCCTCCCGAATAGGTGGTGGACAGTTTGACCTCGTCGGGATAGGAGCCCTGAATTGTAAAGGTCTCGCCGGCGCCTATGGGATCTCCAGGCGTGCTCGAGATCTGTCTCCAGCCCGGGTCGTCCTTGACGTACGCGGTTCCGGTGTACTGCTCCATCCAGGATCTGGCTGTGGATCCATAGGAGAGGTCTCTGCCGAGGAACCAGATCTTCTGACTTTCACCATCGGAGGCGCTCAGGAAAGCTCCCAGGGTGTCCATCTGGGTGGTGCTGAGATACCAGGACTCGTCCACTATGACTGCGTCATAGGAATGAAGTATGGCGGTCGCAGGAACTCCAAGTTCGTCCCAATCCCAGATATCCGCGGTCCGTCCAGCGGCGGTGAAGGCCTGCTGGAAGACTTCGGGAGCGGTATGACCGGCGCCTCCAAGCAGCACCAGGATATCGCCAGAAGGCATGATGCCGAACTCATAGTAAGAAGCGGGAGCTCCGGCCGGATCGAACGACGTGTTCGCGCCGTCGTCCTCCGCCTCCAGATACAGTCTTATCCTGGTTCCGGAAGCCTGCCCGGGGATGTCGCCTGAATACTCGTCGGGATTACCGGTCGGCGACATGGCCACCGCATTCCAGGTGCCGCCCTCGTTGATGCTGTAATGCAGCTGCACCGAAGAAACTTCGCCCAGGGCGTCGATCACTTCCGTGGTAACAGTGTACGGGCCTGTAGTATCGAACGTTGAAGATGGCACCGTGGTCGACACAAAGTTGGGACCTTCTGTGTCTTCGGCGCCCATTATGCTGACGTCATCGATATACCATCCGACCTTGTTGACCCACGAATCGCTTCCGAAATGGAACCTGATGATGACCTCCTGTCCCTTGTAGGGTGTAAGGTCGCAAGTCACCTGGTGCCAGTTATCATTGTTGTATCCGGTGAAGCACGGTTCGTTCGGTATGCCCGCGTTGTAGCTCTTGGCCGTTCCGTTATAACCGATATCCGGAGTGAGTATCGACCAGGTGCTTCCTCCGTCGGTGGAAATCTTTATGTTCCCTCCGTCGTAGTTGGTCTCGATATAGTACCACTGCCAGAAGGTCAGCATAGCGTAGGAGCTGCCCGCTGGAACTATGACCTCGGGCGTCTCCAGCTTGGAGTTCGAGCTGGAAGAATAGGTGCCGCCGACCTGTGTCGCCCAGAGGTTGACCCCTGAATTAGCTCCGTCGGGTCCGGTGGTGGGTTCGCCCCATTCCCAGTCGCCTGTCGAGCTGAATCGGCCGTCAGTAGCTTCGAAATCCCAGGTGTAATAGTCCACGATCTCGAAGGAATGGTATCCGGATTCCGGTTCTCTTGCCGTATTGGGAACGGCCGCTGCATCCCGAGCTCTTATATAGTAGTTGAACACATCGCCCAGAGCGGCCGGTCCGGGAATATCTCCCGTGTAGAGGTCTCCTCCGGCGTTTGTCATGGTGATGGTAGTGTTGGCGCCGCCGTTCTTGTTGTATGTGAGGAATACCCCGGCTGGATCGACACCCACATTGTCGGTCACAGTAGCCTCTACCGTGTAGGGGCCTGTCTCGTCCGGCGTATTGGGCAGTGGATAGTGGACTATCTCCGGAGGAGTTATATCCGCTGTCACCTCGAACGAATGCTGTACATCCGGCGCTCCCGACGGATGGAAGCTGGTGTTTCCGTCGGTGTTGGTGGCGCTGATGTAGTAATGTACGGTAGTGCCGTAGGATTGCGGAGGTATATCCGCTGAGTATTCGTCCGGGTTGGCCGTGGGGTTCATCTGCAGGCTAACCGGTCCCGCACCGGCGTCGTAGATCAGGTTGATCCGGTTGGGGTCCAGATACTCGGAGTACACGTTGGCGGCTACGGTGTAGGTGCTCAAGGTGTCTTCGGTATCATGAAGCGGTTCGTGCAGGATCTCCGGGGCGGCGAACCACTTGAGTGTCCTGTCGATGATGCCCGCCCTTCTCCACGGTTCCTGGATGTAGTTGAAGTTGAAGGTGAAGTACACAGAACGATATTTATCGCCGTTGTACTTGATTCCGGCGGCCGCGTCTATGCTTTGCGGATCGTGCGGCATCACGCCGTCCCATTCCTTTCCGGCCTTCTGGTAGGTCCCGGCAATCTCCTCTCTGTCAAGGTACGTACCTTCTCCGGTGTACTGGTAGACAAGCACGCCGCCCGGATAGGCCTCGCTGCGTTGAGTCTCGTCAGGATACGAACCGGAGATTACGAAGGTCTCATTGGCTCCGATCGGTTCGCCGGGCGCTCCGGTGAGTTCGCGGTATCCGGGATTGTCCTGGACGTAGGCCGCCCGCATGTACTGTTCTATCCAGGGCCTGGTCGAGGAGTAGAATCCCAGATCGCGTCCCAGCAGGAACAGCTTCTTCTTGGCTTCGCTGGTTCCGCTCTCCAGGAAGGCCGCCAGATCGTTCTGCTCGGTGGTGGTGAGACTGCCCGTTTCGTCGAGTACGATCACCTTGTAAAGACCAAGCTGTTCCGGAGTTAGCCATCCCTGATCGTAGTGGTTCCAGTAATCGGCCTGGTGGCCGTTGGCTTGGAGCGCCTCGCGGAACATCTCGAGAGGCGTTCCGTAGTTTGTCCCGATCATAACCAGCACGTCCGCCGAAGGCAGTATGGCGAATTCGTGCGTATCATCGGGCGCGCCGGCGGGATCGAAGCTTACGTTCTCCTCCGAGGAGGTATCCACCGCCTTGATATAGAATTTGACCTTGGTCCCGTTCGCCTGGCCGGGTATGTCGCCGGACCATTCGTCTCCGGAAACCAGAGTCATGGGGATTTCCATGAAAGAGGCTCCATCGTCCACCGAGTAGAAGATGGATACACCCGCCACGTCCGAAAGCGGATCCATAACGTGAGTTGCCACGGTGTACGGCCCGGTATTGTCGAAGGTGCTGGGAGGCACTTCCGTACCGCTTATGACCGGCGGAAAATTATCCGCCGACGAACTTCTGACCATCACGTCGTCGATGTACCAGCCAGGTTTGTAAACGCTTCCGTCGCTTCCGAAGTGGAAGCGGAATATCACCTCTGATCCGGCGTATGAGGAGACGTCGAACAGCTCCTTCTGCCAGAACTGGTTGTCATACCCGGTAAAGCAGTCCTCTCCGGGTATACCGGCGTTTCCGCTTCGCGCGGTTCCGTCATACCCTCCCATGGGGGTGAGTACCGTCCAGGTCTCTCCTCCGTCGGTGGAGACCTTGACGTTACCGCCGTCGTAATTTGTTTCAATGGAGTACCAGTGCCAGAACGACAGCATGGCGTAAGGCTGGCTGGCATCCAATGTAATCGGGATAACATCCAGAGTGGCGTTGGACGAATTTGGATAATTGTCTTCCAGGCCGGTAGCCCAGACGTTCTCTCCCGAATTCGCTCCGCCTGGTCCGGTGGTGGGGGGACCCCATTCCCAGACATCGCCGCTCTGGACGAATCCGCCGTCGTCGGGCTCGAAATCCCACAGGAAGTACTCCACTATCTCGAAGCTGTAGGTCCCGTTTTCGGGAACTCGTGCGACGTTGCCGTGATACGATTCATCCATAGCCAGGATGTAGTAATCATAAATGTCCCCGACCTCGGAAGGCCCTGGGATCGCTCCCTGGTATGATCCGTCTCCCATCAGAGTCATCGACTGCCTGTGGAACATGCCTCCGTTCTTCGAGTACATCAGAAAGACCGATTCGACTCCCAGGTTGTCCTCGATAAGGGCTTCCACATAGTAAGGCCCTTTAAGGTTATTGGTGTCGTAATGCCTCTGGTGAGTAACGGCTGGAGCTTCTTCGTCCCAACCTACGGTGAAGGTATGGACGTTCACTGGAGCTCCGATCGGATCGGTTGTGGTATGCCCTTCAACGTCCGAAGCGGTCAGGTAATAGGCCACTTCCGTGCCCAGGGGCTGGGCCGGAATGCTGGCCGAATATTCATCTGGAACTCCGGTTGGTTCCAGTGGCACCGTAACCGGTCCCGCCCCGGCGTCGTAGATCAGGGCGAAGGTTGAGGGATCCAGATCAAAGTAGCTGGATGTTATGTACGCCGTGACCGGATACGGGTCGGTGGTGTTCTCGGTGCTGCTGAGCGGAGTATGGGCGATATCCGGGTATCCCAGAAGCCAGTCCAGTATCCTTCCCATCATTCCGTGACGGTCGGCCTCATTGTCTATCGCTTCGAATCCGAAGGCGAAATAGACCAGCTTGTAGGTCCCGTTATCCACAGACAGGGCCGCCGTTCCGGAGCTACTGATGGAACCGGCTCCGACATCGCCTTTGGACATGTCGTGAGCGGAGACCGCTCCACTGGGAACCGCCTCATCATAGAAGAGAGCCGATATCGCCGGATAGACGGGATCTATCTCGGAAGGATAGCCCTGGTTATTGGCTCCGTCGCCTCCCTCTATGCCGAAGGAGAATCCGGCGCCGACCGGGCTGCCTTCTGATCCGGCTACCCCGCCAAGCCCTACGTCGTCCTGCACGTATTCGGCGTGGAGGTAATTAGAGTAAAAGTCCTCATCCTTGATATCGTATCCGATATCCTGGCCTGATATGAAGAGCCGTCCTCCCCCATCCAGATACGCCGCGATATTGGACTGATCATCGGCTGAAAGCGTAGTGGTGTAATCGTTTCCTGTCAGCCAGACCACCGATTCGAACATCGACATCTCGGCGGCGCCGGGCGGAGTCGATACTGTCAGGTAAGACCTTCCAGCCGCCGTGATGGCGTCCTCGTACCAGGTCTGGAACGAACCGCCTCCGTCGTCATCGACCAGGAGGACCTGGGCCGCTCCAAGCTGGATGTCCTGAGTGGTGATCATGCCTTCCAGGACTTCCACTCCGGTAACTGTAGTGGCCGGATAGGGGAAAACGGGCGAATAGACCAGGTCGTAGGTGCCCACCGGCAGCGTTATGCTGTATTCGCCTGTTACCGGGTCGGTGCTGCTCCAAACTACCGCTTCTCCCGCCAGCCTGACGGAAATATCCGCTTCTATTCCTCCTCCTGAATTCTCGTCGGTTACGTACCCGGCGATAGTGCCGGAAGGAAGCTGATTCAGCGTAACATCAAAGGTCGTCGTCTCGTCGGCCGTTATTGTGACAATATCCGTCCCCGTCTCGTATCCGAACCTTGAGATCTCTATCGGATGGCTTCCGGCGACTGCCTGCATACTGAATGTTCCGTCCGGACCGGAGTATACTTTCTGTCCGGTGTCGGTCAGTATTATCATCGCGTTCTCGACGGTTCCTCCCACCGAACTGTATATGGTCCCCTCCAGGGTTCCCACGCCGGAGAGCGCCGCGGTCACAGCGGCGTAGGCATTGACCCGCCCCCAGCCGTAGGTGTTATCCATTCCTGGATCGCCCAGTTCCAGGGCGGTCTGAGCGACCAGCTGCTTGGCAATCTCGACATCGATGGTGGGATTCGCCTGATACATCAGGGCGGCTGTTCCCGCCATATGGGGAGCCGCCATGGAGGTTCCGCTCCATTCGAATCCCGCTCCGTACCACTGCCAGTCGCCGCCCGGAACGGAGGAATAGATCTTGACTCCGGGAGCGGAGATATCCGGCTTGGTGTACGTTCCGACATACGGCGGATCGTTCCATGTTACCGGCCCGCGGCTGGAGAAACTCGCGATCACGTCAGAGCTATCCGTCGCTCCGACTCCGAAAGCGCTGGGAACGTTACCCGGACTGCCCGTGGTGGCGGACCCCGGCCCCGCGTTACCTATCGATATCGCGGGAAACACGTTGGCAGCTATCATGTTATCAACAGGCGTAATCATAGCCGAATGGGTCCCGGTCGCGCCCAGCGACATATTCACGATATCGCATCCGTCATCTGTGGCGGGGTCGCCGTCGGGATCGATGATCCATTCCATCCCGCCGATGACCTGGGCGAACGTTCCGCTTCCGCCGGGGAGGACCAGGGCGTGCATCAGCTGAGCGCCCGGAGCCACGCCGATATCATACCCGCTGGCGTTGCCGCCTATCATGGTTCCCGAGGTATGAGTGCCGTGTTCGTCGGAATCGTGAGGCACCGAACCCGGGACTATATTTCCGTCCGAGTCGAACTCCGCCCATCCTCCCGGATAGGTTGGATCCGACGGATTACTGGTCACCATCTTCCCTGAAAGATCGGGATGGCTTATGTCCACTCCGGTGTCGATTCCTCCGATAACAACTCCGGTTCCGTTCAGTCCGTAACTCGACCAGACCTGTTTTGCTCCGATCTTATCAATCGAGTCCCAGAGCTGGTTCTGGCTCTGTTGCAGAAGAGGCCTGCTGCTTTCCTCTTGCGGGGGAAGCGTGACTGTGAAGTTCTCGAACACTTCCAGCACGTCGGGCCTTTCGGCGAGCTGTGTGATTACCTCTGGTTTGGCCCGGACCAGCACCAGGTTATCCAGCCAGAACTGTCTTATCTTCTTTACTTTGGGGGATACCCCGGTTGACTTGAGAAACCTGACAAGTTGCGCCTGGCTTCTGCGCTTGGTATCCCTCAGCTTGTTCATCACTGCCGGCCCGTTGCCTCTGATCAGCTGGATGTCGGCAGTTTCCTTCATCTTTACTATTGCGGTTACTTCACCTGTAGCTCCGGCCGCCTCTATCTGCGTCCTGAGCTTCGGGCTGATCCTGACCTTTTTGCCTTCCTCGGCGTCCGCCGAATTCAAGGAAGGGAGCACCAGGAGCAGGACCAGAAAAAGCGCCGCACAGCTGAAACGTCTTATACTTGAAAACATTTTCTTTCCTTTCTGTGCTGAGCGCCGGCCTCGCTACCGCGCGCCGGCTGCTTTCTTAGCTCTTTTTCGTCTTGACGTCCTTGGTCTTTTTCAGGATCTCGAAGTAATTTATCTCAAAATCTTCGTACTCTCCGTAGATGCACTCTCCATCCGGGCTCGTGTCGGGGTCGTCGTAAGACAACACTCCCCGCGCCCAGACCTTGGTCTCTAGCCGTTCGTTGCCTTCGGACATTCCATAAAGCAGAGCGGCATCGGGAACCAGGAACATGGTCATATAACTGATTTTCAATACAGCTTCATCCGTCGGGAAATAATCCTGCAGATTGATGGACTCGCAGATCATCTTCTCGTTCTGCCCCCAACTATTGTCCTGGTTCCAGTCCACCCAGAGTGAGACAGTAAGGTCCTTTTCGAATTCGCTGGCTAGCCGGCTGCTGGCATTGGGTATGTTAATATCCCACCATACCAGAGCCCATTTATTGGGAAGCCAGAGATTGGCGTTCACGAACCAGATTCCGTCGCAGTCATCCGCGGATGCCCCCAGCTGTTCAATTCCCTTTTCCTTCATGTCGATCGTGGGATATGGATCAGGAGCGGGACCGGGAGTGATCCCGGGGGGCAGGATCTCATCTTCTGATACAGTCTGGATCTCGCCGGACTGCAGAAACGTCTGCAGATCAATTACATTTGAAGGCAAGTTCTCCTGGATCAGATAGATGGATTTTCCTGCCGGTTCCTCCAGGGCCATTTCCTGGGTGTGGAGGATGGAAAAGGAAAGAAGCAGACAGAGGAGGCACATGAACAGTAAGCTCAGTTTGTTGCGCATCCTGTCACCCTCTTTCTACCGGGTCTCTTTCGAGACCGGTGATTTTGTTTCGAAAGTTCTACTTTCAGCCGTCTCTTTCTTCACCTCCTTTCACGGTGGGGATACTACGGCCGGGAGACATCGCCGCACATGTAATATCTCTGTTACTGCCGATTTAGTTTCAGGTTTTTTGGCGAAACGATTCTGTAAGGATTCAATTAATCACAGCATGCAGCACAGTGTTAATGTCCCTTGATGCGGATTGTCAGATGTTTGTTTCCTGATGAGAGATAACAGAGCTAGTACTCGGCGCAGTCCCTGGTGCACTTTTCGCTTTCCCTGATTATACGGGAACCGATTGTAAAGTAGAATTTAGTAAATGTCAACTGGATTAATTACAAGAAATTTGATTTCCTGAACAGCATGTATTCATTAACGGGAATAATAATTGTCATTAGCACTGCCGGGTCCGGCAATCCCCGGTTTTCACTGCAAGGATGGTGAAATGTATAAAGAAGATAACGTAAACGTTATATCGAGCCTGTTCAATTGCTTGAATCATGTCTTGATCCCCTGCCCTGCCACCTTGACTCCGCCCGTTTACGGGATTATAATTATATGTTATGACAATTGGAAGGAGAGGAATTGACTGAATTTCAGAAAGCGATAAATGGCGAGATAACTCCCGCTCTCAAAGAGGTAGCCGGGACTGAATCTGTGGAAGAGGAAAAGCTCCGCAGACTGGTCGCGGAAGGCAGGGTAGTGATCCTGGGGATGCTGCGGAAGCACTGCCGGATGATAGGTATCGGGGAGGGCCTTACCACCAAGGTTAATACCAATATAGGGACCAGCCCCGATCACGACGACCTTGAGATCGAGCTTGAAAAGCTCCAGGTTTCGCTGAAGATGGGCACCGACGCGGTGATGGACCTTTCCACCGGCGGTGATATCGACCGGATCAGGCGGACCGTGCTGGATCAGTGCACCGTGCCGGTAGGGACAGTTCCGGTGTACCAGGCCGCCGTGGAGGCCTCAGGGCGGGGAGAGTCCATAACTGAATGCAGTGTCGACAATTTTCTTGATGTAGTAAGGCGTCATGCCGAGGACCGTGTGGATTTTCTGACCATACACTGCGGGCTGGTCTCCAGGCTGGCCAGAGAAGTGGCCAGGACCAGGGTGGCCGGGGTGGTCAGCCGGGGAGGATCTCTTCTTATGCAGTGGATGGCCAGGAACAACAGGGAAAATCCGTATTACGAATATTATGACTCTCTGCTGGATATCTGCGAAGAGCATGATGTGGCAATCAGCCTGGGCGACGGGCTGAGGCCCGGCTGCCTGGCAGATGCCAGCGACAGGCCGCAGATAGGCGAACTGATGATGATAGGCGAACTGGTTGAGAGAGCCAGGGAACGGGGGGTGGCTGTATTCGTGGAAGGGCCCGGCCATGTACCCATGAACCAGATACAGGCCAACGTGCAGATCCAGAAAGCTGCCTGCGGCAATGCCCCCTTCTACGTGCTGGGGCCTATAGTTACAGATGTGGCTCCCGGCTACGATCACATAACATCCGCTGTCGGAGGGGCGATCGCCGCCTGGCACGGCGCCGATTTCCTCTGTTACGTTACACCCGCCGAGCATCTTCGCCTGCCCTCGGTTAACGATGTCCGTATCGGGGTGATCGCGGCCAGAATTGCCGCTCATGCCGGGGATGTCGCCGCCGGCCTTCCGGGAGCGGAAGAATGGGACCGGGAGGTATCCGGAAAGAGAGCGGAGCTCGACTGGAAGGGATCGCTGGAGAAGAGCATGGATCCTGAAAGGGCGGAGGAGCTTTACGACAGATCGCCCGGCGGGGAAGAGGAGCTGTGCACCATGTGCGGGGAGTTCTGCGCGATACGTGGCACCAGAAAGAGCAGGGAAGACTACCGGAAGGCCCGGGAAGCTGCGACGGAAAATAAATGAACGGCTGACCGGCTGAACTGATGTTTGAAAATTATTCCAGTTGATATACAGGGGGCGGTGTGAATGGCAGAGAGAAGCGGTATTGCCGGCAGCGGTATATCTACCAGATTTGAAGCCTTTATTCCTTTTCTTGAAGGGGCCGGTTCTGACCCGGATAATCCGGAAAGCTTCATTCTGAGCAGGCTGGCGGAGAGCCCAGTGCCGCCGGCCATGCTGCTCACTCTCGCGGCAAGGGCGGGGTTTGAGGGGATCCCGGTTCTCAAACAGGCCGCTCTGGCCGCCGGCGACAACAGCCTGTTCGGGCCCCCTGAAAACAGAGAGCCCAATAGCTGTCAGGGCCCTTCGGATCTCTCCGGATCCACCGGACAGCACACCCTGGAATCGGTCTTCGAGACCCTGTTTGAGAGGCTGGGAGAGAGAAGGGATCAGCAGATCAGGATGGCCCGGTCGGTAATGGATACCCTCCGGGAGGAAAAGATCACCCTGATAGAAGCTGGTACCGGGACCGGAAAATCTCTGGCTTACCTGGTTCCGTCTGCGATATTCGCCATGGAGGCCGGAGAGAGAATAGTAGTGTCCACCCATACCAGGAACCTCCAGAACCAGCTGTATGAGCGTGAGATAGAACTGGTGCGGGATGCCCTGGCCCCCGGTATCAGGGCTGCCCGGCTGGTGGGAAGAGAAAACTATATCTGTGCCAAGAGATTGATTTCGGAGGTCAGCCGGCTGGGGGGCTCCGACCCTCCGGAAGCTCTCCGCCTGGCGCTAAGCGCCGCTTTCGCCTCGGGGGGTACCGTGGATGAAGCGCCGGCGGAATGCCGGGGGAGTATATCCGCGCCTTCAAGGTGCAGGATGAACCGCTGCGGTTATTCGGAGAACTGCCCCCTGCTGAAGGCCAGAAAGAAAGCTTCCGAAGCTGATATATTATTCGTCAACCATGCCCTTGCCCTGGCCGACTACAGCGGCGGAGGCAGGGTTCTGGGAGGGTATCATTCCATTATCTTCGACGAGGCTCACCACCTGGAGAGGTCTGTAATGGAAAACCTTTCGGTATCGGTCTCTCCGGGCGATGTCAGTTCCGTTCTGGAGTGGATCAGGCCGATTGACCCGGAAGAGGAAAGGTGGAAGTTCCTGGTCAACGAACTCGAAGCCGCCTCCCCCGGCGGGGAATGGAAAGAGGTGGTCAAACGGGCCTCGTCGCTGGCTGCGGGGACAGAGCGTCAGTGGAGGAGTATCTTCAGGGATTTGAACTCCGAACTCAACAGTTCGGGAGGACTCAGCTCCGTGAAGAAGAGATATTACGACGGGGATGAAACATTCGGCGACGTCAGAGGCCCTATAGATAGTTACTTAAGCTACAATAAGCAGTTATGCGATTCACTCAATATGCTTACTAAGGTGGAGGCAGAGTCAGGTATCCGCTCGTTTCAGCAGGAGATAGAGATAGCGGGGAGTCAACTGGCCGAGATTTCCGAGGCGGCCGGTTACCTTACCGGCGTGCTGGATGATGAGGTGGTATACTGGATCGAGTGGAACAGCAGAGGCAGGATCGCGGCTATCTGCGGGTCCCCCCTCAGGGTGGACAGGCGGTTCGCCGACTTTCTCACGGACAGCTGCAGGTCGGCGGTTCTTACTTCGGCCACCATCTCGCAGAACGGCTCCTTTGATTATATCAGCGGATGCCTGGGCACCGGGCTCACCGGCAGGGAAGTAAACGGATATATAGAGCCCTCAACCCTGGTAAACGACCGGAATTGCAGGATAATTCTCAGGTCTGACCTTCAGAACCCCAACCTGGACAGTTTCTCGGAGCGGGTGGCGGAGCTGATCCGGGAGCTTTCCCGTAATCAGGGAAGAAGGATTCTGGCGCTGTTCACCTCGTACAGAATGTGCAACCTGACCGCTGAACAGCTTAAAGGCGGCAAGCTTGCCGGCCCCCTGCTGGTTCAGGGAGAAGGGCTCAGCAGGGATCTTCTCTCCGAGCGGTTCAGGAGCAGCAGTGGCGCCGTGCTGCTCGGTGTAGCCAGTTTCTGGGAAGGCGTTGATTTCCCGGGAACCCAGCTGGAGATACTGATCATTCCCAAGATACCGTTCCCGGTTCCCACTGACCCGATGGTTGAGGCGCGCACGGATATGATCAGAAGAACGGGGGGAAATCCCTTTACCGGGCTGTTCCTGCCGGAGGCGATTCTCAGGCTCAGGCAGGGGATCGGCCGCCTGATCAGGGGGGCGGCCGACCGCGGAGTAGTAGTGATAATGGATTCGAGGATTCAGGTCAAATCTTACGGCAGGCAGATAATTGATTCCCTCCCAACCGAGCCCCTGCTGGTATTTTCAGGAGAGGAGGTAGTCTCGGAGTCGGAAGCCTTTTTTGATAAGGGAGGATCATAATTGAAGATATTCTTCGGCGCTGTCCGGCCGCCATTTAAATCTATGTTTTTATTATATGATTTGTTAACATTCATGAAAACCTTCTGTATGGGGGGATCAGAAACAGCTGACAGGCCGGACTGCTGTCGCCCCTGCGGCCGGCCTCCCGCCAGGTTCAGAGACAGATTGATTCCGGAGGTGATAAGTTTATGAGTTCAGTAAATATAAGAGCTCCCAGAGGGAGCGAGATAAGCTGCAAGGGCTGGTTTCAGGAAGCGGCCCTGAGGATGCTGATGAACAACCTGGACAGCGAGAACGCAGAGAACCCAGATGAACTGGTAGTATACGGCGGTACCGGCAAAGCCGCCAGAAACTGGGACTGTTATCATGCCATAGTCAGAGAGCTGAAGAATCTTGAGAATGACCAGACCCTGCTGATACAGTCCGGGAAACCGGTGGGTGTCTTCGATTCCCATGAAGGCGCTCCCCGGGTCCTGATCGCCAACTCTCTGCTGGTTCCAAGGTGGGCTACCTGGGAACATTTCTGGGAGCTGGAGACCAAGAACAAGATGATGTACGGCCAGATGACGGCCGGCTCATGGATGTATATCGGAACCCAGGGGATACTCCAGGGAACTTACGAGACCTTAGCAGAATGCGCCAGGAAGCACTTCGGGGGAGACCTCAGGGGGAGGTTCGTTCTTTCCGGCGGGCTTGGCGGGATGAGCGGCGCGCAGCCCCTGGCGGTTACCATGAACGGAGGGGTGTGCCTGATAGTGGAGGTTGACGAGAAGCGGATCCGCAAAAGACTGGATACCAGGTACCTGGACGTGATGGAGACAGATCTGGACAGGGCTCTTTCCAGAGTGGACCGGGCGGTCGAAAAAAAGGAGCCGCTTTCGGTCGGCCTTCTCGGCAATGCCTCCGATGTGTTCAGAGAGCTCGCTGACAGGGGTATAATACCTGACGTGGTTACCGATCAGACCTCAGCCCACGACGCCCTTAACGGATACATTCCAAGCGGTTACGACGTGGACGAGGCCGCCGAGCTCAGAAGGAAGGATCCGGACAGGTATGTGAAAGAGGCGATTGAATCGATAGTCGTTCATGTTCAGGCGATGCTCGATTTCCAGAAGGAAGGGGCGATAGTCTTCGATTACGGCAATAATATCCGGGGCCAGGCCAGAGAGGGAGGGCTGGAAAACGCCTTCGATTTCCCCGGTTTCGTTCCCGCCTTTATAAGGCCGATGTTCTGTATAGGGAAGGGGCCTTTCCGCTGGCTGGCCCTCTCCGGCAGGGAAGAGGACCTTTACAGGACCGATGACCTGGTGCTGGAGCTTTTCCCGGAGAAGGAATCACTGGCGAGATGGATTAAGCTGGCCCGCGAAAAAGTGGCGTTCCAGGGCCTTCCCGCCCGCATCTGCTGGCTGTCATACGGAGAAAGAGAGAAGCTGGGAGTGGCCATGAACGATCTGGTGGCCAGCGGCGAGATTTCAGCTCCCATTGTAATCGGAAGGGACCATCTGGACAGCGGTTCGGTGGCTTCCCCCTTCCGGGAAACAGAGAGTATGAAGGACGGCACCGACGCAGTGGCGGACTGGCCGATTCTCAATGCTCTACTGAACGCGGTTAACGGCGCGGCCTGGGTATCGGTGCACCACGGAGGAGGCGTGGGTATGGGCCTTTCCATCCATGCGGGGCTGGCAGTGGTGGCCGACGGGACCGAAAAAGGGCGTGAAAAGCTGATAAGGTGCCTGAGGGGAGACCCTGGCACAGGGATTGCACGACACGCTGATGCAGGCTATGAAATAGCCGTTAACAAGGCGAAAGATGCGGGAATAAACATCCCAATGCTTGAAGAGAAAAGCTGATTGAAGAGATGATTTTTTTTCAGGCCTTTCGTTTATTTAAGTTATGCATTTTGCTTGAGTTAACTGCTTATTGTTTCATTATGCAAGGAGTGGCGCTTGGTCGAAACAGTTGATTTATTACTTCTTGGCGCCGGACAATTGATAACCTGCCGGGCTGAAAAGCCCCTGAGAGGGAAAGATCTTTCGGATCCCGGCATCATAGAGGATGGTGCGTTGGCGGTGCGCGATGGCAGAATTATTGCCACGGGTACTACCGGTGAGCTGGAGAGAAAATTCAGGGACAGCGATCTGTCTGAGATAATAGACGCGGAGGGGAGAGTTGTAATGCCGGGTTGGGTTGACCCCCACACTCACGCTGTATTCCCGGGATACAGGGCCGATGAATACGAAGCCCGTATCAGGGGCGACAGCTACCTGGAGATAGAGAAGAGGGGCGGAGGGATAAAGAGGACAGTGAGGGATTTGAGAAGTACCGGCGAAGACAGATTATTCGAACTGAGCAGGAGGCGTCTCCTGAAGATGATAAGGTCAGGAGTGACCTCTCTGGAGATTAAGAGCGGGTACGGGCTGGACCTTGAGAATGAGTTGAAAATGCTTCGGGTGATATCCAGGCTCTCGGAGAAGCTCCCACTTGATATCGTGCCTACTTTCATGGGAGCTCATCAGAAGCCGGAAGAGGACCCGGATGGTTACGTTAAACTGCTTGTCGAGGATATGATACCGAAAGTGGCGGAAACAGGCCTGGCAGAATATATCGACGTATTCTGCGAGAAAGGCGTTTTCGGCCTGGAAGAGACCAGGGAGGTTCTGGATGCGGGGAAAAAGCATGGATTCGGGCTTAAAGCCCACACTGACGAGATATTCGCCATAGGGGGGACTGAACTTGCGGTTGAAATGGGAGCGGTGTCGGTGGAACATCTGACCAGAATAACACCCGGGGGGATAAGGGCGCTTGCAGAGAGCGAAACCATCGGGATAATTCTTCCCGGGACATCCTTCGGCCTGGCTTCCAGCCATTTTGCCCCCGCCAGGGAACTGGTGGACTCCGGAGCGGCTATAGCTATCGCCACTGATTTCAATCCGGGAAGCAATCCCTCTTCCTCGATGCCGCTTGCGGTATCGATAGCATGTTCTCAGATGGGGTTGATCCCGGCAGAAGCGATAAACGCCGCCACCGTGAATGCAGCCTGGTCAATCGGGCTGGGCGATGAGACCGGATCCCTGATGGAGGGGAAAAAGGGCGACCTGGTGGTTTACGATATAGAGGATTACCGCGAGATACCGGCAAGGGCGGGCCTGGATCATTCCGTCATGGTGGTCAAGGAGGGCAGCCTTGTCTGGGAGAGGGAAGGATTCAGGAGAGAGAGTGAGGTTGGAGTGTGAGCAAGATAAACAAAAAGAGAAGAGAAGCACAGGACCTCATCAAGAAGGGCAAGCTCAGTAAGGCTATTGAGCTGTACCGTAAGATTATTTCCAGGCAGGCCAATAATCCCAATCTGCACAACGAACTCGGAGATATTTACTTCAGGGCGGGAGACCGGGTACAAGCGGTCTCCTCATTTGAGAACGCCATCGAGAATTATGAAAAGATGGGGTTGTATAATAATGCCGTTGCTGTATGCAAGAAGGTGCTGAGGATATTCCCTGACAGGCTGATAACCATATACGAGCTGGGTGAATTGAAGGCCAAACAGGGGTTTGGCAGCGACGCGGCCGAACATTTTTCACACTACCTGAATATGCTGGTCAGCAACTCCAATATGCCACCCGACGGGGTGGAGGAAAGGCTGGAATTAATTCTCGAATACATGAAGGGGAAATTCGAAGTCCTTGATCTGGTGGTGGACGCTTTCGTGTCGCTGGAGATGAATATGAAGGCCGCGGAAGTGCTGGTGTCCATCCTGAATGATGCGTGCGGGAGCGGAAGCGAAGCGGTAGGCGGAAATTGCAGGGAAAGGCTGGAGCGCCTTATGCAGTCGCTCACCCCGGACCAGAAAAGCAAGATAGACGAGCAACTGAGCTCCGCCGACGGGCCGGACCCAGGCGCTGCCGGAGACCGGATGGATATGGAAGATGTGGTTTCGGAGAAAGTGGTGGGGACTGAGGATATCATTTCAGGTTCGGAATATATAGACGAGGGGGAATCGGATTCCCCTGAAACCCATTCCGGGGGGGATAACACAGCCGGCCAGGAAACAGGAGACTCCCTGTACGATATGGATGACCCGGAGACCGGAGACAGTCCCGCTGCCGGTTCCGAGCGGGTGGAGGAGGAAGTTTTCCCCCCGCCGGAGCTGGATGAAGAGGAAGTCGCAGCCGGGGACCATTCTTCCAGAGCGGATGAAACGCAAAGTTTCGCGGAGCTGATTGATTCTGTCAGCGACGAAAGCGGCGAGTCTCTGGCGGGGCAGATAACCAGCGATATAGACGACGGGGACCTTAAGAGCCACTATGATATGGGGATGGCTTATATTGAGATGCAGCTCTATGATAAGGCTATAAAGGAGCTTCAGATAGCGTCCCGGGCCGATGAGATGAAACTGCGCTCACTGGAGATGATAGGGCTGTGCTTCATTTCCAAACAGGAGCCCCGCCTGGCTGTAAAACAGCTGGAGAGAGGGCTGGAGATATCGGAAAAACTGGGGGCGGAGAACCTGGGAATTCATTACAATCTGGGACTGGCTTACGAAGCCCTCGACGAAACAGAAAAGGCCCGCGAGCATTTCGAGCAGGTCTATATCGTGGACGTTACCTTCCGCGAAATCAAAGAGAAGATGCAGAAATTCAAAACCCTTACCTGAAAACGGAATTAATGGACAAGCCATGTGACCTTCATATTCATTCGGCCTATTCGGATGGAATTCTCTCTCCCGGCGAAATTGTCAAAAGGGCCAGCCGGAAAGGGCTGGCAGCCGTGGCGGTGACGGATCATGACACTACCGGGGGGCAGGAGGAAGCGGTCGCAGCCGGCCTGGAATACGGAATCGATGTGATCCGCGGGATTGAATTCAGCGCGTTAGAGGATGGAAGAGGGTTCCATATACTGGGTTACCTTATAGACCTGAATGACCGGGCAATCATCGAGAGCGTGGAGTGGCTCAGGGAGAAGAGGCTGGTAAGATTCAGAGAGATGCTGGATAAACTGGATGGCCTCGGTTTCCGGATTGACATGGATTATATTCGGGATTCGGAGGAGATCGATTCCTACGGCCGGCCCCACCTGGCCAGAATGATGCTTGAGAACGGTTTTATATCCCACTATCAGGAAGCTTATTCCAGATACCTGGGCAACGGCCGGGTGGCTCATGTGGCCAAAGAGGTTCTGCCGCTGCAGAAGGTTATTGAACTGATCAGAAATGCCGGAGGCGTTCCGGTATGGGCTCATCCCGGAGGCAGGATTCTCGCCGGCGGGCATCTGAAGAATATGATGGAGATGGGGCTGCAGGGCGTGGAAGTATGGCACCCCAACCATAATTCCGATCTGGAGCACAGGATAGCGGCGGTAGCCGCCGAGTACGGGCTGGTAGCCACCGGGGGTTCGGACTTCCATTTTGAGGAGGGGATGAAAGTTGATATCGGAGGCAAGCACGCCCCCTTCAGTTCGGTCCAGCGCCTGCGCGAGCTGGCTGATTTATCTTGACCGCCGCGCATTTCTTGCTTAGAGTTTCCATTGACATCAAGCCGCTCTTGTATCGCTCAGCGCCGGGTACAGTTATGAAACCAGACGGTAAAAGACAGAATATCATTCTAACAGCTCTCTTTACTTCGCTGGCCGTGGTCCTGGGATACGTTATGGCGGCGGTTCCCAATGTGGAACTGATGACTCTTACTGTTTTCCTCGGCGGGATATTTACCGGCCCCCGCTACGGAGCGGTCACAGGTTTTCTCTCCATAATCATTTTCTCCCTGTTTAATCCTTATGGGGCGGCCCTTCCGCCCCTGCTGGCGGCCCAGGTCGCCGGATTCACGGTGGCTGGAGCCGCCGGGGGTATGATGAGGGGGATAATAAGGCGGGGGGGGATGATGACGGCTGCTCTTTCAGGTTTTTTTATAACGCTGTTTTATGATATCTTAACCACCCTCGCTTCCGCTTATATAGCGTTCGGTCCGGAGAATTTCATGGATGGGCTGATAGGATTCTTTGCGGCGAGCGGGGTTTTCATACTGGCTCACACGGGGGTGAACACCCTGATATTTTCACAGGCCGTTACGGCCGTCACGAGGGTTTCTTTTTTTGACGATGCGTATAACAGGATATTGTAAGCTCGCGGGCCTGATTCTGCTGATGTGGTGGGCTGCGGCCGCGGAGTGCCGGGCGGCGGCAGGTTCAGACTACTCCGCCTCTTCGGATTCATTGCTGATGCCGGGGGATATCTATGTAATTGAGTGGGAATACCTGAGGCGGCTGAATATAGATACTTTCGACGACATTCTCCAGATAGCGCCGGGGGTTTCTTCATGGCGGGAGGGAGTTCCCGGATCCACAACCGGATTTTCGGTTGACGGCTCGAAAACGGCGCTTCTGGTAAACGGCCGGCTGACAGATAATATCTATACCTCCGAACCTCTGGAGAAGTATGTTGACCTGGGCAGGATGATACGGGTGGAGGTAATTCGCCGGGGGCTTTTTTCTCTCACCGGTGAAATCGGTTCCGGAAACGCCATAAATCTGGTGGTGGAGAGGGGGGGAAGAGAATCTCCATTCACCCGGGCTGATTTCACGTACGGCGGAAGCAACCGGAGGGCGCGGAGGATATGGTTCTCCACCCCAAGGTCTCATGTGAGCGCGGCCATATCCTACAATGAATACCTTCAGGATGCCATTGAAGCCCTGGATTACGGCCAGAACAGGCTGATCGGAGACGACCATATGAAATCGGTCTCCTTCGATCTGTCGCTGGGAGGGGACCGGGGCGCGCTGGTTCACCTGACCCGGTTCGAGGATTCATTCAACCGTACTGCCTGCCTCCGTTCCGAGGATATACGCACCAGCGGGTTTGATTCATGGATCGACTATTCAGGAAGCGGATTCCGGGGCTCTGTCAGGCACCGGGGGATTGAGCGGCTTCGCGCTTACGGGAGAATGGCCGGGCTCTGCTCCAGCCTCGGGCTGGAGCTGGACCGCAGCCTGGGAAACCTTCACCTGAGAACTTTCCTTAAAGGAAGAAATTATCTCTTCGAGAACCGCTTCAGCGGAGTGGAAACCGACCCTGAGATACATAACTACTTCGGAGGCGCAACTCTGTTTTCCAGGCTTGCCGGACATTTCCCTCTGCGGGGTTCCGTATTTCTGGGGGATCACAGCGTATCCGGGAATTATCTGGGGTGGGAGATGGGAGCTGCGCGGGAGGGGGGTGGTGGTTCCTATCAGAGCCTCACTCTTTCCAGGAAGCCGCAGCTGCCTTCAGCGGCCATGTTCTTTCATCCGGTCTCGGGTCTATCCGCTCCCGAATGCTTCGATATAGTAAGCGCCGGCTCGGGGGGCCTGAATCCTCAGATGGTCGAAGAGGTATCCGCGGAGAGTTCATCGGGGTTCGGATTGATCCTTAATTTATTCTACCGGAGAATTCATGACCTGATCGAACCGGAAGGCCCTGCAGGGGCCTTCGGTAATGCGCCGGGGTTCGAAGAGGTGTCGGGGATCAGGGCCCGGTTCGGAGAGGACCTGAGCTGGCGGCGGTTTACCCTGGAACTGGAGGCGGGCGGAGAATATTTCTTCGAAACCGGAGGGATAGGAGCGGGGGTGCCCGAATACACGGCCACGGGAAATCTGTACCTGAGGTTTCCGATGTTCAGGCGGACCGAAATCATGACCCTGCACCTGAACAGTATGGCGTTCGGGAGGCGTCATTGGTACGGTGAGTCTACAGACCCCGATTCGGTGCATAACTTTTCCCTCTCGCTGACTCTGATGTCGGCGGTGATAAGGTTTCAGTATAAAAATATACTGGACACCGAATACCAGACTGTTCCGGGATTCAACATGGCCGAAAGGCACTTCAGGGTCGGAATCCTGTGGAACCTTCCCAATTGATCCTGCAGTGGCAAAATATTTGTCACTGCAAACCCCTTAATTAACGGTTAATTATAATTTGCAATAATTTCGCATAATGCGAATTGGGTGTCCCTCATTATTTTTTATTCCCTCCGGCGAGATTTTCCGATTATGGGGGCTGCCTGCGCCAGCGGCGGAGTTCATAAATAAGATAATTGAATATTTTTAGGTGGACGGCAGGCGGGCCGATTAACCGCTTATCTTTCCCGCGGGCCCAATAATGATAATAACCTTAATAATGGCATATAACTTGCGGCTGAACTTATTCTGTAAATGTGTGGAATAATCAGCCGATTAATAAGCGAAAAAGATTTTAAATATTTGATAGATATTTCAGATCCCGGCCCAGTGGAGGAGATTTTTGAAAGGTGAAATAGCAGATCAGCTCCTGAGCAAAAGTCTGATTACACAGGATCAGCTGACCCTCGCCCTAAAGGAACAGGGAAAGTCAGGGGGCAGTGTAGGTTATAATCTCGTAAAGACAGGGGCTATATCGGAAAAGGCGTTATCGGAATTTCTTTCCCAGGCCTACCAGGTGGAAGCGGTTGACCTGGAAGAGGTCGATGCTGACGATCACGCCATAGAACTGATCCCGTCGGAAGTGGCCACCAAGTTCCAGGTGGTTCCTGTCAGGAGAGAGGGCAGGACCCTGACGGTGGCGATGGCCAACCCTGACAACATCTTTGCCATAGACGACATCAAGTTCATAACCGGCCTGGATGTCCGTCCGGTAGTGGCCACCGAAACGGCCATCAAGAAGACCATTGACCGGTTCTATGATTCGGCGGACTCTCTTGCCGATGTGATGAAGGATATGGAAGACGACCTGGAGCTGGTCGAGGATGAAGAAGAAGATGAAAATGCCGGGTTCGCCGAAGCGCAGGACGAAGACGCCCCGGTGGTCAAACTGGTGAACTCCCTCATCGCCGACGCTGTTAAAAGGGAGGCCAGCGATATCCATATAGAGCCCTTCGAAAAGACTATCAGGGTCAGGTTCAGAATAGACGGTGTCCTTCACGAGATGATGTCTCCTCCCTACAAGATGAAGGCCGCCATTACTTCCCGCCTCAAGATCATGGCCGAGCTTGACATTGCCGAAAAGCGGGTGCCGCAGGACGGAAGAATAAGGATCAGGATAGGGAAAAAGAAGATCGATCTGCGAGTCAGCACTCTCCCTACCATATTCGGCGAGAAGGTGGTGATGAGAATTCTGGACAAGAGCAATCTGGAGATAGACCTTACCAAGCTGGGATTTCAGAAGGATGCCCTGAAGATATTTACCGATGCGATCGATTCTCCTTACGGGATGGTACTGGTAACCGGCCCCACCGGAAGCGGGAAAACTACCACCCTGTACTCCGCGCTGAACAGGATAAACGAACCCCACCACAATATTATGACAGCCGAGGACCCGGTTGAGTACAACCTGGAAGGGATCAACCAGGTCAACGTTCATGAGGAGATAGGCCTGACCTTTGCCTCGGCGCTCAAGGCTTTCCTGCGCCAGGACCCCAATATCGTGATGGTCGGTGAGATACGTGACCTCGAAACCGGTTCTATTGCGGTAAAGGCCGCTCTGACCGGGCATCTTGTTCTAAGCACACTCCACACAAACGACGCCCCCAGTACCATTAACAGGATGATCGATATGGGTATTGAACCTTTCCTGGTCGCCAGCTCCACAAACCTCATCCTGGCCCAGCGGCTGGTCCGGCGGCTCTGCGGCGAGTGCAAGAAAAAGAAGGAGATACATCCCGAGGTGATGAATGAGCTGGGGATCACCGATGGCACTCCTTTCGAAATCTATGAACCGGTCGGCTGCTCCAGATGCAGTAACACCGGTTACAAGGGAAGGGCCGGTCTGTACGAAGTTCTGAATGTATCGGAAATAATCCGGCAGATGGTACTGGACCGCAGTTCCACCGCGGAGATCAGAGAGCAGGCGGTCAAGGAGGGTATGATAACCCTGAGAAAGGACGGGATACGGAAAATCAGGGACGGAATTACGTCCGTAGGAGAAGTATTGAAGGAAACCAGCAACAATTAGAAATTGAGGAATTTTTATGAATCTCAGAACTTTACTGAAGGAAATGATCGAAAGAAAGGCGAGTGATCTGCATATTTCAGCGGGCGCGCCTCCGGTGTTCAGGATCGACGGGCAGATAGTCAGGTCGTCATACGATAATGTTAATCCGGAAACCTGCAAGCAGATCGCCTACAGCGTTCTCACCGAAAACCAGCAGAAGAGGTTCGAGAATGAAAAGGAACTGGATTTTTCATTCGGGATTCAGGGACTGTCCCGCTTCAGGGCGAACGTCTTTCAGCAGAGGGGGGTGGTCAGCCTGGCCATCAGGAAGATCCCTTTTGAAATACTCGATTTTGACAAACTTGGCCTTCCGGAGGCGGTCCGCACGTTCTCCGAAAAACAGAAGGGGCTGATTCTGGTAACCGGCCCCACCGGAAGCGGAAAATCAACCACCCTGGCCAGCATGATAGATAAGATAAACAACGAGAGGGCCGCTCATGTGATCACCATAGAGGATCCCATAGAGTATATTCACAAGCACAAGAAGTGTATCGTCAACCAGCGGGAAGTAAAGGCGGATACCGAGACCTTTGCCCAGGCCCTCAAGTATGTTCTCCGTCAGGATCCGGACGTTATACTGATAGGCGAGATGAGGGACCGGGAGACCATGCAGGCCGCCCTGACCATATCCGAGACCGGGCACCTCGCCTTTGCCACTCTCCACACCAATTCTACTTTCGAATCTATAAACAGGATAGTGGATACCTTTCCCCCCGGCCAGCAGGGACAGGTCAGGGCCCAGCTCGCATTTGTGCTGAAGGGAGTGGTTACGCAGCAGCTGATACCGCACCTTTCCGGGACCGGAAGGGTACTGGTGGCCGAAGTGATGGTATGTACGCCGGCGATCAGCGCTATCATAAGAGACGACAAGATTCATCAGATATACGGTTTGATGCAGGCCGGGCATAAACACGGCATGCAGACCATGAACCAGGCGCTGTTCGCGGCTGTCAGGAACAGGCAGATATCCAAGAACGAAGCGCTGGTCAGGAGTACCGACCCGGCTGAACTTACCCAGATGCTGGGAAAGAAGCAGGTAATGAGCGACAGGATATAGTTGAACGGTTCAATCAGGGAGTGATCAATAATGGCTACTACATTTGTTTGGAAAGGCAAGACGCCGGCAGGTGAGTCCGTCTCCGGTGAATACAACGCCGATGACAAGAATGAGCTGATGGGCCATCTCCGGCGCCGGCGGATCATCGTCACCCAGGTCCGCCAGAAGCCGAAGGACCTCAATATCAATATTGGAATCGGGAACAGGATAACTACCAAAGACCTTGCAATCTTCACCAGGCAGTTCTCCACCATGATAAATGCCGGGCTGCCCCTGGTGCAGTGCCTGGATATTCTATCCAGCCAGATGGAGAAGGAGCATTTCAAGAAGGTAGTAACCGAGGTGACGGAGGATGTGGAGTCAGGTTCGACCCTGGCCGAAGCTCTTCAGAAGCACGACTGCTTCAGCGAGCTGTATGTCAATATGGTCGGCGCCGGGGAATCGGGGGGTATTCTGGACCTGATTCTCAACAGGCTGGCTGTATTCCTGGAGAAAAATGACGCACTGAAGAGAAAGATCAAGGGCGCCCTGACCTATCCGACCATCATTTTCCTGGTGGCGGGAGGCGCTACTATCTTTATGCTTCTTTTCATTATTCCGACCTTTGCTCAGATGTTTACCGATTTCGGAGGAACCCTTCCGCTTCCTACCAGGATAGTGATGGGGCTGAGCAATTTTCTCAGGGCGAACTGGTGGATCCTGCTGATCGCAGTCGCCGGAGCGGTTTTCGGACTCAGGAAGTACTACAAGACCGAAAACGGGCATTACAGAATCGACAAGTTCATGCTGAAGATCCCGATCCTGGGCGGCGTTATACGAAAGGGCGCTATCGCTCTTTTCACCAGAACCCTGGGTACCCTTACCGCCAGCGGTGTTCCGATCATCGACGGGCTGGATATTACAGCCAGGACCGCGGGAAACAAGGTAATCGAAGAAGCGGTCATGAATACTAAGGAGAGTATCAGCCAGGGTAACACCATCGCGGAGCCCCTGGGCAAAAGCGGGGTGTTTCCGCCGATGGTGGTCCAGATGATCGGAGTGGGGGAGCAGACCGGGGCTCTCGACGAGATGCTCGAGAAGGTCGCCGATTTCTACGATGATGAGGTCGACTCCGCTGTGGACGCTCTCACTTCGGCGATCGAGCCCATAATGATAGTAATAATGGGTGTAGTGGTGGGCGGTATGCTCATCGCCATGTATCTGCCCATGTTCGAACTGATTTCTGTTGTCTCGGGTGGTTAAGAAGGAACCAGAGGTAATTCAAAGATGAAAGTAAATCCGCGTGCCGTCAACCTGCAGGACGAAGATAAGATCAGAAAGATGATCTTTGTCAGGCTGGTGGTAGCCACTCTGGTAGTGGGAGCCGCTACCATAGCGCTCCAGGCCCAGAGCAGGGAGCTGGCCTCGGCCGTCCTCTATTCCCTTCTTGGGGTTATATACCTGAGTACCGGAGCTGTCTATCTGGGGCACCGGCGGGGAGTCCCCTTCAAGTTACTGGTCAGTATTCTTATCGGCGTTGATATAGCGGTACTGACCCTGATAGTCCATTACAGCGGCGGATCCGAGTCTATCTTTACCAATCTGTACATACTGACCATATTCATGGGGGGTTTTTACTTCCAGGTTTCCGGCGGGCTGGTAACCTCCCTGCTGGCCGCCACCGCTTATATAATATACACGCTCCTGGAGCTGAAGGGGGGGGTCAGGTCTCCGGAGGGAGCCATACTGTTCACCCACCAGAACCTCTTCGATTCACTGATCAACGGGTATGTTCACCTGGCTGTGTTTGTCTCCAGCGGGCTGATCAGCGGATATTTCTCCCGCAGGATTATCAGCAGCAGGGAAATACTTGCCGACCGGGAAGAGGAGATAAAGCAGATCCAGATAAATAACGATTCCATATTCAGGAATATGAGCAGCGGGCTGGTGGTTATGAACCTGGAGAGAGAAGTTATATCGATGAATCCCGCGGCCAGGAGGATCCTCGGCGTAGATGAAGGAATGGATGTGGAGGGCAGGCCTCTCGGAGAAGTTATGGACGGGATGGATCCCCTGCTGCAGGAGCTGGTACTGGTCCAGGAGACCGGGATTCAGAAAAAGAGGCATGAGATCGAACTGGTCAGGCCGGACGGGACGGAACTTCCGCTCGGTATCAGCATATCCCTGCTCATCGGGAGCGGGGGACAGAAGATGGGAGTAATAGCCCTTTTCCAGGACCTCACCGAGGTACACATGATGAGAAAGAAGGTAAGGCAGTCGGACAAACTTGCCGCTGTGGGGGAGATATCGGCGGCGATAGCGCATGAAATCAGGGCTCCCCTGGCCTCCATTTGCGGTTCCACCGAGATGCTGAAGCAGGAACTGGAAGTGGACGAAGAAAATATGGAGCTGATGGACCTTATAATAAGAGAGTCCGACCGGCTGGACGGAATGATCACCGAGTTTCTGGAGTATTCAAAGATACGCCAGCCGGAGTTCGAATCGGTCAATATCGAGAACTGCCTCAGGGAGACCGTAATGCTGATCAAGCACGGCTCTCATCTGAAGGACTCCTGTACCCTCACCTTCGAAGCGGAGGCCGGGGGGATCAGGGTTTTCGCCGACGAGCAGCAGATAAGACAGGTATTCCTCAATATCGCTCTGAACGCCTGCCAGGCGGTGGAATGCAACGGGAGCATCAATATCGACCTGAAAACCGTGAAGAAGCGTGCGGAGAACGGCGAAGGGGAAGTGGAGGAGTACGCCCAGGTCAGATTCATCAACGACGGAGAGCCCATATCAGAGAAGGACAGGGCGCATATATTCGATCCGTTTTTCACCACCAAGGAGGGCGGTACCGGCCTGGGCCTGGCCACCGCCGCCAGGATAGTGGAAAGCCATTCAGGATCGATTCACGTGGAAAGCAATAATTTCAGGACAGTATTTACGCTTCTGCTGCCGCTGAAGCATTTCGAGGGTCAGATAGGAATCAAGGAAATACAGAATCAATTTGAGAAAGTTTAGTCAGGGAGTTGGAATTCATGGTAAATGGAAAAGTATTAATCGCTGATGACGAGAAGAGTATGTGCAAGTATCTGTCCATTATGCTCAAGAAGGAAGGGTATGAAGTCGAAACCGTGTATGACGGAAAGGATGCCATAGAGAAGATCAGGGAGGGCGGCCTTGATGTGGTAATAACCGACATCAGGATGAAGGAGGCCGACGGGCTGGAGGTCCTATCCGCCGCCCGCGAGGCCGAATCAAACCTTCCGGTGGTGATAATGACCGCTTACGCCTCCCAGAAGACCGCCATAGAGGCCCTGAACAAGGGCGCTTTCTATTACCTGGTCAAAAGGGCCGCCAAGAATGACGAGATAAAGATGGTGGTAAAGAACGCTATCGATATGCGCAGGGTAACCAGTGAAAACGTCTTTCTCAAGAGGCAGCTGAAGGGTAACGGCGATTTCAAGAATATCATAGGCAAAAGCGAGGAGATGCAGAAGGTGTTCGAGAGGGTAAGGAAGGTAGCCAACTCGGACAGCACCATCCTGATCAACGGCGAGAGCGGTACCGGGAAGGAGCTGGTGGCAAAATCGATACATTACCAGAGCAGGCGCTCCAAGAATGCCTTCGTTTCGATCAACTGCGGAGCTCTTCCTGAAAACCTCCTGGAGAGCGAGCTTTTCGGGCACAGGAAGGGAAGCTTCACCGGAGCGATTAGAGAGAAGGACGGCCTTTTCAAGGTCGCCTGCGGAGGTACCTTCTTCCTTGACGAGGTGGGAGAGACCTCCCCCGCCATCCAGGTAAAGCTTCTCAGGGTCCTGCAGGAGAGAGAAATCATCCCGGTGGGAGGGACCAGGCCCATAAAGGTCGATGTGCGGCTGATAGCTGCCACCAACGCCGACCTGGAGGAGAACGTCAAGAACGGCAGTTTCAGGCCTGACCTCTATTACCGCCTGAATGTAATACCTATCACGATACCCCCTCTGAGGAAAAGACAGAGCGATATCCCTCTGCTGGTCGATCACTTCCTGAAAAAGGCCTCCGAGAAGACCAATCAGAAGAAGACCATCTCAAAGAAGGCCCTGGAACTGATGGTCGAGTACGACTGGCCCGGCAACGTCAGGGAGCTGGAGAATATAGTGGAGCGTGCGATAGTGCTTCAGGAGGGGGACAGGATCATGCCCCACGACCTGCCCGACAAGATCAGGTTCCACTCCAGGTCGAGCAGGAATATCGTCCTGGACGATACCCAGATGACGCTGGAGGAACTGGAGAAGGAGTATGTGATCTCGGTGCTGGACGAAACCGGATGGCAAAAGAAGAAAGCGAGCGAGATACTTGGGATTAATGCTTCCACGTTGTACCGTAAGATTCAGCGTTATGGCCTGAAACGGGAGAAAGAGACTGTCGAGTAATCTTTACAGTTGATTGCATTACGAAACGAGAGAGAGCGAATTAGGATTGGAGCGGATAATAAGCCGGAAAGACAGATGATACAAGTGGTTGTTATAAATGTACTTAACCTCCAAGCCAGCTGTAACATTCTTGGCATATTATTTGCCCCTATAGTTAGCGGGGCCGCAAAAAGGGCCCGTAAAATGGAAATTAGACGGCTGAGACGCCGTATATAACGATTTTCGAAGCATGGTCGCTTTGAATCGAGCACACAAAGGAGGTGCAGGATGAATAACAAGGGTTTTACCCTGATCGAGCTGATGATCGTAGTAGTGATTATCGGTATTCTGGCAGCAATAGCGATCCCGAACTTTATCAACATGCAGGCGAGGGCAAAGGAAGCTGCAACCAAGTCTAACTGTCATACAGTTCAGCTTGCCGCGGAGGACTTTGCCGTACAGAATGATGGAGTATACGCAGCGGACAATACCTCAGCGCTGCCAAACGGTGACACAGTTGTGGATCTGTTCCCCGGTGGAGCGCTTCTGGAGAATCCGTTCACCAAGATCGCCTCTGAGCCCAATGTATGGGGCGGAAATGCTGCTCAGGCCGGAGAGATCGGATACGCAGCTATTCTTCTCAACGGTATTAATGTAGGCTATAACATCACCGGCGGTGACAAGGATGGCGCCGTTATGATCACTCTCTCGAGTGGACAGTAAGATCAGTACAAGTTGACTTTCGCGGGCGGCTCACACACGGGCCGCCCTTTTTGTTTTTGATACCCTGTATTGGAAAAACCGCTGTCAGTTTCCCCGGCGAGGAAACTGCAGCTCCCGCCTCGGGCTCGCTCTTTCTGCCCCTGCGGGCCAGAAATCCGTGCCCGCTCGCCCTGCGGAGGGTTTTTCCAATACAGGGTATCAAGATTAAATAACTATAGCTGGTTGCCCGATTCTTAGTATTGATATTTTTATTATTTAGTTTATTGACCGCTGTCGGTTACTCGCCGGCCGGGGAAACCGCAGCTCTGAGCCTCGCACATCGCTCTTTCCGGCCCTGGCGGGCCGGAAATCCATTAACTGTATGAACCAGAATATAAAACGAAATATATATACTTTGCGACTATAAACAGTCTATAATATTGACATCGGCGGCGCTGATTGATATATTTAAACCAAGAAAAGGGGTATTTATAGAAGAAACGCTACAGTTTTCTTTTTGTGTTAAATTCAAGGTTTTAACTTACAGGAAGGGAGCGGGTAGCGTCTTTTTATATTTTATGATTATACTGTTTGATTTTTTTTCAGGCTGTAGTATTTTCATAAAAAACTAATAATTGACCCCGCAAAGAAAGCTGTGATGGAAACGATCCTGATAATATTGATAACGGTTCTTATGGGAGCGGTTTTCTACACCTACGCAGGTTATCCGATAATACTTTTCCTTGTGGGCCTTTTCAGCGGCAGGCAGAGGCGGGGAGGATCGGATGAACTACCCTCCGTGGCCCTTATTATTTCAGCTCACAACGAAAGCAGGATAATAAGGGACAAGATAGAGAATTCCCTTCAGCTCGATTACCCTTCAGATAAACTGAGGATAATCGTCGCCAGCGACGGTTCCGATGACGGTACCAACAGCATAGTCAGGGAATACCCGGGAGTTACCCTGAAGGCGTTCGATAACCGGAGCGGAAAGAGCGCCACTCTGAACAGGGCGGTGGTCGGACTTGAAGACGATATACTGATATTCTCCGACGCGAACGCTTTTTACCGCGGGGATGCGGTCAGGAAGCTGGTCCGTAACTTCGATGACCCCGATGTAGGGTGCGTGGTGGGGAAGCTCGTCTATATGGACGGCGAATCCAGCGTGGGAAAGGGGGAGAGCCTGTACTGGAGGTACGAAGCTCTGCTTAACTGGCTGGAGAGCCGCAGGAAATCGGTGCTGGTGGCGACCGGCACCATCTTCGCGATAAGAAGAAAACTGTACCGGCCCGTTCAGAGCGATGTGGCCAACGACCTTCAGATCCCGGCCGATATAGCTTCCCAGGGGTACGGGGTAGTCTATGAGAAGGAAGCGGTCGCCAGCGAAAAGGCGACTTCATACTACCGCGAGGAATTCATGCGCAAGTACAGGATAATAGTGAGGGGCCTGACCGGTTACAGGCACCTGAAAGGCGATTTCGGAAACAGTTTCAGGAATTTCCAGTTTGTTTCCAGAAAACTGCTTCGCTGGTGGGTGGGCCCGATACTGACCTTGGCCTACCTCCTGAATATCTTTCTACTCGGCAATCCAATATTTCTGGCCCTGTTTATCCTCCAGACCGTTTTCTATCTTCTGGCGCTGGCCGGTTTTGTGACCGGAAGGGGAAACAGGCAGAGCAAGTTTCTATACATACCTTTCTATTTTGTCACCGTTAACGCGGCCTCTTTCTACGCCATAGCCACTTTCCTTTCCGGAAAGAGGTATGCCGCCTGGGACAAGGCGGAAACCACCAGGGATATCAGGGAGGACCAGCCATACGTACCCGAACTCAGGATTGTGGGGAGCGGGGATAATGACCGCCCTGAGGGTAAGAAGAAAAAACGGGGCAAAATGGAAAGGATCACCTGACTCTATAAATGAAATCTATCAGGATTCTCTTTTTTATCAGCTCACTGAATTGCGGCGGAGCGGAAAATCATCTTCTCAACATCTGCCGGTTTCTTTCGGGACAGGGGCATTATGCGGCTGTCTGTTCACTCTCCGGCGGCGGGGACGACCTGGAGGAAAAGTTCAGGGAGCTGGGGACCGGGCTTTCCTATCTTAACCTTCCCTCG
This sequence comes from Candidatus Krumholzibacteriales bacterium, assembly GCA_046483305.1. GTDB lineage: Bacteria > Krumholzibacteriota > Krumholzibacteriia > Krumholzibacteriales > WJIX01 > WJIX01. The sequence goes on from JAWODM010000014.1 coordinate 112,441, forward strand.
CTGGCGTCCTTCTGCAACCCGGCCCGTGTCGGAAGGCTGAGGCGGATCGTAAAAACAGCCGCCCCGGATATCATTCACGCCCATCTGTATCATGCTGAAGCTACCGCCGCGCTGGGGTCTCTCTTTTGTGACGCTCCCCTGATAGTTACCAGGCACAGCTCCGGGCTGGAGTTCAACGGTTTCAGGAGGCTGGTGACCGGAGCGGCATCCTCGAGAATAGACCGCCTGATAGCGGTGAGCTCCCAGGCCGCCGATGAGGCCTCAAAGACCGGAACAGACAGAGAACGGATTTCAGTGATTGAAAGCGGTATAGATACGGATCTCTTCAGGCCCCTTTCAGGCGATCAGAGGGAGAAAGAGAGAAGAAATTACTTGAACCGGCTGTTCGGAAGCGACGGGGAAAAGCCCCTGATCCTGATCGGTTCGGTGGGAGGCCTAAGGCCGGTGAAGAACTTTGAGCTTTTTCTCCGGATGGCCGGGCGGCTTACAAACAGCGGAAGCGGTCTGTCTCAGCGGCTGAGGTTCGTAATCACAGGGGAGGGCGGGCAGAGAGAACGGCTCCGTAAACTGATCGATGAACTGGATATCGGTGATGTGACCGCAATGCCCGGCAGAACCGAAAGCCCCGAGAAGGTGATCCCGCTCTTTGACATATTCGTCCTGACTTCGGATTCGGAAGGGGTGCCGGTTGCCTTCCTGGAAGCGATGTCATGCGGGGTTCCATGTGTGGCCAGCAGGGTGGGAGGGATCCCGGATGCGGCTGCCGGAAATTCGCTTCTCCCCGAGGCCGGGGACCTGGACGGATTTGTCCGGAGCGTAAGCTCCCTGGCAGAAGACGGCCGGCAGCGGGACCGGATAGGAGCCAGAAACAGGGAAATCGCCGTTGAGCGATACGGCCTGGAAGGCTGGGGCAGCCGGATCCTCTCGGTTTATTCCTCCGCTCTGAAAACTTCCCAGGCAGAATAGAAATATTTCATTTTATTCACATGAAAATTGAAACTTTCGGGTGACTGGAGACTATATATCAGTAGAGTCATCAGAGAAAACTTAAGATAATACCCGCCGGCGGAATCAAAGCCGGCCGATACAGGATCAACAGAACCGGAAAGAGAGGAACCGCCATGAAAAAGGGATTACTCGTAGTCCTGGCAGTTGTTGTGGGAACTGCCCTGCTGTCAGCCTGCGGCGCGCAGGCGGGAAGGACAGCGGTGAAAGCGGCCAGCGGTGAGGAAGCCAGAAAAGAGAAGGCGTTTCTCGGTATTTTCATGTCTGATCTTACTGAGGAGGCGATCAAGGAAAAGGGTTACCGGATTGAAAAAGGCGTTATTATCAGCGGGGTGATTGATGGAAGTCCCGCCGATGAAGCTGATATTGAAGAAGGGGACATAGTTATCAGTATCGACGGAATCGAGATCGGGGATACCAGGCAACTGGCCGGTCAGGTGGCCGCCAGAAAGCCGGGAGACCGGGTGAAGATAGAGCTTTTCAGGAATGGCGAAAAGAAGAGTATCGAGGTGGAACTCGGTGAGAAGGAAGAGGATGAATGGGTGATTTCCTGGGACGATGATGACCTGAGCAAATACTATATCCAGATGTCCAGGATGGGCAAGCACCTGGGAAAGTCTATCGGGGGGATGTTTGAAAGCTACAATTGGAAACTGAGCGGGATGGAAGTTTCGGAAATCGACGGGGACCTGGCGGATTACTTCGAAGTGGATGAGGGGGAAGGGGTTCTGGTCACCGAAGTTGACGAAGAGGGTGTGGCAGGCCAGATAGGGATAAGGAGCGGCGATATCATCGTGGAGGTAGGGGGAAAGAAGATTGAATCGGTGGACGACCTGAATGAAGCCGTGGGAGATTGCGAAGGCGAATTTAAAGTGGTAGTGGTGAGAAAGGGCCGCCGGAAGGAGTTCGAGGTAGATCTGGAAGATTATGATGCCGGCTATAATATTCACAGGCTTCCCGAAGACAGAGAGCTGAAGATAAAGATTCCCCGCAGGGATATAATCGATATCAAAACCATGAAACTGGCCAGAGAGTTCGAGGAGGACCTCGAGAAGGAACTCCAGGAGCTGAAGTTGAAGCTGGAGGAGCTGAAGAAGAGGCTGGAAAGGATGGAAAAAGACCGGGAATAATGTTTCTCTGAACCTTTCAGACCGGGGTGTTCCGCAGCGGAACACCCCTTTTTTTGCCCTTTAACCGGCTGCCGTGATGAGACTGGACCCTTACGTATTTGAATTGGATTTTCCCCAATATTTCATCAATCAGCCGCAGATGGCAGTTCAGTTACACTGATTCCAGCTCTTATTTTCTGCAGTACAGTATCGTATGGTTACTCAGTAGAATTACTGTGATGTTTTTGGGGAAACTCCAGGTATTTAAACCTTTGACAGTAACAATAAAGTAGTCTATTTTATTTATCACCGGAATAGATATCAGGCGGGACATTCCGGGAATTATTAACTGGGAGAGAGAAATATGGAAGAGAACAGGCAGGAGTTCGAGGTCGATACTGTTAAAGCGGAGCCTGATAAGAAGTTTCTTGCTTCAATAGCTGACATTTTCGTTGATCCGGGAAAGGTTTTCAACCGTATAGACGCCGGGCTTGAATGGTGGAAGCCGTTCATACTGGTAGCTGCTGTCATGATCATCATGGTGTGGGCTCAAGCGCCGGTCAATATGCAGGTAATGTCTCTGAATGAAAGGGGCCTGAGTGAAGAGCAGCTTCAGATGGCCCTGGACAGAATGGGGACCTTTCAGGTAGTAGGGTATATCGTGGCTCCGATAGCCGCCATTACCATTTACCTGCTCAGCGCGTTGGTGATTAATATCACCGCCAACCTGATGAGCGGGCGCTCCGATTACAGGAAAGCGCTCAGCCTCTCTATATTTGTTGGCCTGATACCGCTGGTGGAACAGATAATTTCGGTGGTGGTGGTCCGGATGCGGGGAATAGAGGCTATACAGTCCACCCAGGATGCCCAGATATCTCTCAGCCTGGCTCCTCTTTTTTCGGACGCCGGGAATTTTGTCAACTCAATCCTGAAGAGTCTCAGTATTTTCAGTATATGGTATTATATAGTCATGGCCCTGGGTATAGCCGCCATATACAGGATAAATGTCAAGAAATCCGCGGTTCCGGTGGTTATTCTTTGGATAATTTCCTTCCTGTTCATATATTTAGGTAGTCTGTTCAGCGTGAGCGCGTGAAGGGGTGGCGGCAGGGAACAGATTTTTTATGATACTGAACTGGAGATTTGCTGGAACTTTTGAAGATTTAAATTCAATGGAGGTCAGGTTTGAAGCAGTACAATATCGAAGATTTAAGAAATGTGGTGTTCGTGGGGCACCAGTCTTCAGGGAAAACATCCCTTTGTGAAGCGATACTTTTCAATACCGGGATTATCAACAGAATGGGAAGCGTTGAAAACGGCAATACCGTTATGGATTCCGACCCGGAAGAGAAGGAACGTAACATATCGGTTTCGATGAGCATAGCCGCCATCGAAAAGGACGGAAAGAAGATAAACCTGATCGATACTCCCGGGTATGCCGATTTCATTGGGCAGATGCTTTCCGGGATAAGTGTCGCTGAAAGCGGCGTGATAGTGATCCCCGCTGACGGAGGGATTGAAGCCGGTTCCGAGGTCGCCAACAGCTACCTCAGGGATAAGGGAGCCCCCCGTTTCGTATGCGTAAACAAGATGGACAAGGAGCACGCCGATTTCGATAAATGCGTTCAGGAAGCCCAGAACGTCCTTGGAAAGGAAGTGATGCCGCTGATTCTTCCGGCAGGCAGCGGAGCGCAGTTCAGGGGTGTTGTCAATATTCTGGAGAACAAGGCGTATATTTACAGCGAAGGCGGAAAATTCAGCGAGGAGGAAGTCCCCTCCGAACTTGAGGATAAGGTAAATTCTATCCGCGAGGAGCTTCGTGATTTTGCGGCCGAGAGCGATGATTCCCTGCTGGAGAAGTATCTGGAGACCGGCGAGCTGTCCGGCGAGGAGCTGGTGAGGGGGTTGAGCGCCGGATGCCGCCAGGGCACCCTGGTGCCGCTGGTGGTGACCTCGGCTGCAGAGAATGTAGGAGTACAGCAGCTTGTCGATATGATGATCAACATGTTTCCCTCTCCGGCATACTTCGAAGAGGTCAAGGTCCTCAAGGGAGGCGAAGAGACCGCTGTCAGTATAGATCCGGATTCGACTCCTCTGGCCTTTGTGTTCAAATCGTATTCCGAGAAGAACGTGGGCAAACTCTCATATCTGAAAGTCCTCTCCGGCAGGATTACCAGCGGTATGGATATGTTCAACTCGACCGCCGAGACATCCGTCCGGATCGGGCAGCTGTATTATGCCATGGGAAGCGAGAAGATCGAAACAGACGAAATTTCAACCGGCGATATCGGGGTGGCGGTAAAACTGAAGGAAGCAAGGGTTAATGATACTCTCTGCGACAAGGACAACCCGGTCCAGATCCCTGAGATAGAATATCCTGAACCTTCCATCAGAACCGGGATCGTGCCCAGGGATGAAAGCAACATGGACAAGGTCGGTATCGGCCTGAATAAACTGGCTGAAGAGGACCCCAGCTTCACCGTGGAGATCAGCCAGCAGCTGAACCAGACCATACTTTCCGGCCAGGGAGAGCTCCATTTCAATGTTATACTGAGCAGGCTCAAGGACCGGCAGGGGGTGGAAGTGGACATGGTGGAACCGGGAGTGGAGTATCTTGAGACCATTACCTCGACCAGCCAGGCCCAGGGTAAACACAAGAAGCAGAGCGGGGGAAGGGGCCAGTACGGAGATGTCTGGATCAAGCTGGAACCGCAGCCCCGCGGGGAAGGGTTTGAGTTCGTGAATGAGATCGTGGGAGGGGTTGTCCCCAGCAAGTTCGTTCCGGCGGTGGAAAAAGGTATAGTCGAAGCGATGCAGAAGGGAGTGATCGCCGGATACAGGATGGTGGATGTGCGGGCCACTCTCTACGACGGGACCCATCACAGCGTGGATTCGTCCGAAGCGGCATTCAAGGCCGCCGGGTCCAAGGGATTCAAGGCCGCGGTAAAGGATGCCAAACCGGTGCTTCTGGAGCCGATAATGGAAGTGACGGTAAGGGTGCCGGAGAATTATATGGGTGATGTGATGGGCGATCTTTCCATGAGAAGGGGGAAGATACAGGGCACCGAACAGGACAACACCATGCAGATAATAAAGGCCCAGGTTCCGCTGGCTGAACTGTACAGGTATTCCACCTCCCTGAGGTCAATGACTCAGGGGCGGGCCAGTCATACCAGGGTATTCTCTCATTATGAGATAGTGCCTCACGAGCAGGCGCAGAAGTTAATAGCCCGGGCGAACATAGACGAAGAGGAATCTGATTGATAGTATAGCGGGAGGCATATAGTGTCAGGCCATTCCAAGTGGAGTACCATAAAGAGGAAAAAGGCGAAGGAAGACGCCAAGCGCGGTAAGATATATACCAAGCTCATTAAGCAGATAGTGATTGCCGCCAAGGAGGGCGGTGGCGATCCGGAGGCCAACCCGGTTCTGAGAACCGCTGTCCAGAATGCCCGCGACAATAATATGCCGAAAAAGAATATCGCCAAGGCTATTAAGCGTGGCACCGGCGAGCTTCCCGGAATCAATTACGAACGGTGCTCCTTCGAGGGGTACGCCCCGGGGGGAGTGGCGGTATTCGTCAACTGCCTTACCGATAACCACAACCGGACCAGCGCCGAGGTCAGGCATATCTTCAATAAGTACAGCGGCCACCTTGGAGAACCTCACTCGGTTTCATACCTGTTTGAGCGGAAGGGGCAGATCGTATTCGAAGCATCGGAGATGGACGAGGAGACGGTGTACGAAATAGCGTTGGAGAACGGGGCTGAAGATATAAGCCTGGATAACGGTTACTATGAAATAATATCCGCACCGGAAAACTTCGAGGCGCTTCATCAGAATATCGTCAAAGCGGGTATTGAATGCGAAACCGCCGAGATAACCCTCATCCCGAATTCAGAGGTTAAGCTGGACGCTTCTAACGCAGTGGGCGTTCTCAAGCTGCTGGACGCCCTGGAAGACCATGACGATGTGGAGAATGTCAGCTCGAATTTCGATATACCGGATGAGATTCTGGAGCAGATACAGGATGAAATCTGAATGATTTTCAACCCGGTCCTCCGCCGTTCGGACCGTGAGACCATGGATATATCTTTTGAAACAGGGATGAGGACGTTATGTCACTGACGCTCGGTATCGATCCCGGCAGTTACTGTACCGGATACGGACTGGCCCGCTCCGAGGGCCGCAGGAATATCTACGTCGATTCCGGTGTTATCAGGGTCGGGAAGAACAAAAACAGGGCTGCGCGGCTGAAGGAGATCAAGGAGAAGGTAGACCGGGTGATAGAAATACACGATCCGGATGATGTGGCTATAGAGGGAATCTTCATATCAAAGAACCCTAAAAGCGCTTTTGCCCTGGGAGAGACCCGGGGGGTAATCCTTCTGGCCGCGGCACAGGCGGGGAAGGATATTTTCGAATATTCGCCCCGGGAAGTTAAAAGGAGCGTTGCCGGATCGGGCAACGCCCACAAGTCACAGGTAGCCGCCATGATAAGCAAGCTTCTGAATCTGGAGCATCAGCCGGAGGTCACCGACGAAACGGACGCTCTGGCGATCGCGTTCTGCCACCTGGCCAGGCGGGCAGGCAGGCTGAAGGGGTTGATCTGATTTGATAGCGACCATTGAAGGGGTTCTCAGGGCCAGAATGCCCGACAGTATCATTCTGGAAACCGGAAACTTCGGAATACAGGTTTTCGTTCCCGAAAAACTGCTGCTGCGTCTCGGCCCGGAGGGAGAACCTCTCCGGCTCTTTACCTACATGCATGTCAGAGAGGATGCCATTACCCTGTACGGTTTCAGCGCCGAGAGCGAAAAGAGAATGTTCCTGGCCCTGCTGGGAGTAAGCGGAATCGGCCCCAGGGTTGCCATGGGTATCATATCGGCGTCCGGGGCTCCCGAAATAGCGTCCTTCATCACTTCCGAAGATACCGCCGCTCTGACCAGGTTCCCCGGGGTTGGCAAGAAGACCGCCGAGAGGATCGTGCTGGAGCTGAAGGACCGGCTGGAGCCGGCCGATTACGGGGTGGAGGAAATGCCCGGGGCCCCCTCTCTGGACAGCGAACTTATCGAAGATGTGGTGGCGGCCCTATGCTCTCTGGGGTTTTCCCGGAGGAGAGCCGCTATGGCGGTAACCGAGCTTGAACCGGCCGATATATCAGATTCGATGGAGGTGGGGGATATCGTCAGGGAAGTTCTCAGAAGGAACCCTCCGGGAGGAGTGAGATAGTTATGGAAAGACCGATCACCGGCCCTGACGCGGCCCCGGAAGAAATCAAGGCGGAATCCCTGCTCCGTCCCAGGACCCTTTCGGAATTCGTGGGGCAGGAGCGGCTGAAGGAGAACCTGCGGGTATACATAGAGGCCGCCAGGCAGCGCGGGGAACAGCTGGACCACGTACTTCTTCACGGCCCGCCCGGGCTGGGCAAGACCACCCTGGCCCATATCATAGCCAGGGAGTTGGGCTCCAACATCAACGTGGCCTCCGGGCCGGTATTTCAGAGCCCCGCCGAGCTCCTCTCCATCCTGACCCAGCTGGAGGAGAGAGATGTGGTATTCATAGACGAGATCCACCGGCTGAACAAGGTGGTGGAGGAGCATCTCTACCCGGCGATGGAGGAATTCCGCTGTGAGCTGATCGTGGACAAGGGGCCGCACGCCAGGCATTATTCGCTGAATATCGAACCGTTTACCATAGTGGGAGCCACCACCAGGGCGGGGATGCTGACTCCCCCCATGAGAAGCAGGTTCGGGGTGGTGGCCCGCCTGGAGTTCTATTCCCCGGAGGAAATTATGGCGATAGTACTCCGCTCTGCCGGGGTGCTGGGGGTAAAGATAGACGAGCAGGGAGCAGAGGAGATTGCCAAGCGGTCGAGGGGAACACCCCGGATCGCCAACCGGATACTGAGAAGGGTCCGTGACTTCTCCCAGGTGGAGGGAACCGGAGAGATCGACAGGGAGATAGTGGAATATTCGCTGAACCGGCTTAATATAGACGGGCTGGGCCTGGACGAGATGGACAGAAAGATACTGAGGGTCATCGCGGAGCAGTTCTGCGGCGGGCCGGCGGGGATAAAGTCGATAGCGGTGGCGGTCTCGGAGGAAGAGGAGACCATCGAGGATGTATATGAACCCTTCCTGATACAGAAAGGTTTCGTACAGAGGACAGCCAGAGGAAGAAAGATCACCGGAAGGGGGCTCCGGCATATCGGCCTGGATCCGTCCAGCTTTGCGGATAAGCAGCAGGACTTTTTCGAGTGAATGCCCTGATCGGATATGATGAAGATTGAAGATTTCGATTACGAACTGCCTGACGAACTGATAGCTCAGTACCCCTCCCAGAAGCGCGAGCACAGCCGCCTGATAGTCTTCCGGCGAAAAAGCGGCAATATATCCGAGACCATTTTCTCGAATTTCATCAATTATCTTCAGCCCGGCGACCTTCTGGTGATCAACGACACCGAGGTTATCCCGGCCAGAATACTGGGAAACAAGGGCAGCGGCGGCGAGGTGGAGGTTTTCCTGGTAAGAAGAACCGGCGAGAGGAAATGGGCCGCCCTGGTGAAACCGTCCAGGAGGATCAGGGAGGGAACGGTTATAGAAATCGAGGGGGGCGAAGACAGTATAACCATAACCGGCGAGATAGGAAGGGGAAGCTGGGAGGTGGAGCTGGGAGGAGAGCTCCCCGAATACGAATTCATCGAGCGTTACGGCCACGTGCCCCTTCCGCCCTATATAAAGAGGACGGATGAAGATATAGATTCCAGAAGGTATCAGACGGTATACGCGGAGAGAAAGGGGTCGGTGGCGGCCCCCACCGCCGGGCTTCACTTCAGCGAGGATATTCTCGGAGCCATCCGGCGGAAGGGATGCATGGTTCTGCCGGTAACCCTGCATATAGGCCCCGGCACCTTCAGGCCCCTGGAGAATGAAAAGGTGGAAGATAACCGCCTCTCTCCCGAGGAGTTCAGGATCGACAGGGAGTACTGGGATATAATCAGGATGGCCCGGCGGGAGAGGCGAAGGGTGATTGCGGTGGGCACCACCACTACCAGGGTGCTGGAATCGATGGCTCACGGGGAATTCACCGAAAGAAGAGAGGAGAATGAGGGCGGCAGGGAGTATATCTGCGGCTCTACCGGGCTGTTCATCTACCCGGGATTCGAATTCCGGGCGGTGGACGCCCTGCTGACCAACCTGCACCTTCCCCGCTCTTCGCTTTTTCTGCTGGTAAGCGCCTTCGCGGGCAGGGAGAATATGCTACGGGTATACGAGTGGGCGGTTAGAAGAAAGATCAGATTCTACAGTTACGGCGACGTTATGTTCATCACCTGAAGGAGTGCTCCCTTGCCCTTTGCTTTTAAGCTGCAGAAAACCGACGGAAAGGCCAGACGGGGCCGGATAGATACCGGTCACGGCGGGATAGAGACTCCCGCCTTCATGCCGGTAGGTACCTGCGGAACGGTAAAGACCCTTTCCTCCGGGGAGCTCCTGGAGCTGGAAGCGGAGGTCATACTTTCCAATACCTATCACCTGTACCTGCGGCCCGGCGATGATATCATAGAGCGGGCAGGGGGTATTCACAGCTTCATGTCCTGGCCGGGGCCGGTGCTGACCGACAGCGGCGGATACCAGGTGTTCAGCCTTGCCGACCTGAATACCGTAAGTGACGAGGGGGTCACTTTCCAGTCTCACATCGACGGCTCCAGGCACCTGTTCACCCCGGAACGGGTGGTGGACATTCAGCTGAACATCGGCTCCGATATCATGATGGTGCTTGACCAGTGCGTGGAGTACCCCTGCAGCCGGGAGAGGGCCGAGGACGCGCTGGAAAGGACCGCGCGGTGGGCCAGGAGGAGCATCGATCACGCCGGCGCCAGGATAGACCGGGGAGGGTACCAGAGGGCGCTTTTCGGTATAGTTCAGGGATCGACCTTTCCGAAATTGAGAGAGCGCTCGGCGGCCGAGCTGATCGAGCTCGATTTTCCCGGTTACGCCATCGGGGGGCTCTCGGTGGGAGAACCCCGGGAGGAGATGTACTCCATGACTGAACTCACCGCGGCGGCTCTTCCGGCGGATAAGCCCCGCTATCTCATGGGGGTGGGTTTCCCCCACGACATAGTGGAAGCGGTGGCCAGGGGGGTGGATATGTTCGACTGCGTTATGCCAACCAGGGTGGGAAGAAACGGCACCGCCTTCACCTCCGGGGGGAAAGTGGTTCTCAAGAACGCCAGGTACAGGGATGACTTCGGCCCTCTGGACCCGGAATGCCCCTGCCCGGTATGCGCAAATTACTCCCGGGCCTACCTCAGGCATCTGTTCATAGCGGGAGAGATACTGGGCCCCCGGCTTGCCACTTATCATAATCTATATTTTTACTTGCATTTACTGGCTGATATGAGGCAATCTATCAGTGACGGAGAATTTGATAACTGGAGGAGGAATTTTTATAATAAGCAGAATGAACTGAGTTGAGTTCGAACTTTTTTTAAAGGGAGGAAATATGTCATACCTGTTTTTTGCGTTCAGCAACCCCTCAGCGGAGGGTGGCGGATCAACCTTTACCATGCTGATACCCCTGATAGCTATCTTCGTGATTTTCTACTTCGTGCTGCTGAGGCCTCAGCAGAAGAAGCAGAAGGAGCACCAGAAGATGGTTTCGGAACTAGGCAGGGGGGACATGATTATAACCAATGGAGGGCTTTACGGAAAGGTCTTCGACGTGAAGGAACACATCATCGTTCTCAAACTGACCGATGACGTAAAGGTGGAACTGGTCAAGAACGCCGTTGCCACCGTGGTGGAGAAAAAGAAAGAGGAGTAACCAGCCGGGATTCCGGAAGCGGTGTTCAGGCGGCCTGTTCGGTATAACCGATACCGAAGGGGGATGTTAATATGGAACCGATGGAAATAATGACGATCGGCCGCAAGGTGCTCCGGGAGGAGACTGAGAAGGTAAGGGAATTCAGTGAGGATATCCCTGAATTCATTGAAAATATGAAAGTTACCATGGTGGAAAGAAGCGGGGTAGGCCTGGCCGCCCCCCAGGTAGGAGACCGCCGGAAGATCATAACCCTGCACTACGATTTCGAAAAGAAGGGCAGGATCATCGAGATGATAAATCCCGAGATCATATCATTCTGCGATGAGAAGGAAAGGGAGGAGGAGGGGTGCCTGAGCATTCCCGGAATCACCGGGATCGTGGAGAGGCCCTGCGAGATCGAGGTGAGGTACCAGGATATAACCGGCAAAGAGCATGTCCAGGAGTTCAGCGGGCTCAACGCCAGGATAATCCAGCACGAGGTCGATCACCTCAACAAGACCCTGTTTGTGGACCGCCTCTCATACGCCAGGAAACTGATGATCAGAAAGAAGCTCAAGAAACTCGAGGAAGAAGCCAGACGGGGGTAGCGCGCATGGTTGTATTCTTCGGTTCCCCCGATTTCGCGGTACCCGCCCTTCTGAGGCTGATTTCCTCCGGCTACCGCCCGTCCCTGGTAATAACCCAGCCGGACCGTCCGTCCGGAAGGGGCAGGAAACCTTCACCCACCGCGGTGAAGAGGGCCGCTGTGGATAACGGAATACCGGTCAGAGAAGTAAAGAACTTCAAAGATCCGGATGCGGCGGAATACCTCCGCACCCTCAAACCGGACTTCTTCGCGGTGGCCGCGTTCGGGCTGATTTTCCCTCAGGAAGTGCTGGATATACCGGAAAAGGGGTGCGTCAACCTGCACGCTTCCCTTCTTCCCGCCTACCGTGGCGCCAGTCCGGTAAACGCGGCGGTACTGAGCGGCGACCTGTTCAGCGGGGTGACCACCATGGAGATGGAGAAGGAGCTGGACGCGGGGCCGGTATATATGCAGAGGATGGTGGCGATACCGCCCGATGAGACCGCCGGCGGCCTGTTCGCCCGGCTGGCCAACGCCGGAGCGAATCTCCTTCTGGAGACACTGGAGAAGATAGACACAGAGGGGCTTATCCCGGTTCCGCAGCCGGCCGGGGGCGTAAGCTACGCTCCCATGCTCAGGAAGAAGGACGGGCTGGTTGACTGGAACAGGCCGGCCACCGGTATCTACAACCATGTCAGGGGGATGAATCCCTGGCCGGGGGCCTTTACATATTTCGGCAGGAAGATGATCAAAATCCACCGTGCTTTCCCCCTTGACCTCCTGAAGAGAGAGCTGAGCCCGGGGGAGGTTCTGGAGAGTTCGGGAGGCCGGCTGGCAGTCTGCTGCGGCACCGGCGCGCTGAGGATTGACCGGATTCAGCTGGAGGGGAAGCGTCCCCTGGACACGGAGGAATTTCTTAATGGTTTCGAAATCAGGCCGGGGGAAAGCTTCTCCGGAATAAGGAAGAAATAATGAACCGAGGCAGGATAATTACTTACGTATTCGTTGTGGCAGCCGCCTTTATCACCGGCATACTTATATTCAATTACCTGATCATGCCGGCCCTGACCGGCAGGGGAGATGTGGTACTGGTGCCGGACCTTCGGGGGATGGACCGGGAGGCGGCCAGTGCGAAGTGCCGCAACTCGGGCTATGCCATGAGGGTGCTCAGAGAAGAGCACTCCGGGTCGGTTCCGGCAGGTTATGTGATCAGCCAGATACCGGATCCGGGCGAGGGGATGAAGGAGAGAAGAACAGTTCAGGTGGTGGTCAGCGCCGGGCATGAGATGGCGGTGGTACCCGACCTGAGGGGACAGTCGCTCCGGCAGGCCTATCTGACCCTGGAGGGAGCGGGCCTCAGGCGGGGAAGCATCTCCAGGATATTCAGCCACCGGAAGGGCGAGAACGCGGTCTACGGCTCCAGCCCGTCGGCGGGCTCCGAGGTTCCGGCCGGCTCCAGAATAGACCTGCTGTTCAGAATAAGGGAAGCCCAGAGGATTTTCAAGATGCCCGACATGGTGGGTATGGACTTTCAGTTTGCCAGGGAGCGCCTGGAAGAGCTGGGGTTTAATGTAGGGAGGGTGGTCAACAGGAAGCTGGATACCGGATTTCCCAACAAGATCCTCAGCCAGTCTCCTCCTCCCGGTTCTGCCATAAGGGAAGGGGGAACCATTGAATTTACTGTATCCACTGTTGAATGATAATGAAACTGCGGTATCTCCATCGCTTCTGGCCTGCGATTTCAGCCGGATGGAGAGTGAGATAAAAGATGTGGAAGCGGCAGGAGCAGATTTTCACCACGTCGATGTAATGGACGGGCACTTCGTTCCCAATATCACCTTCGGGCCGGTTATAGTTAAGGCGATTTCTAAACTGGCATCTATCCCCCTGATAACCCACCTGATGATTACAGACCCGGCCAAGTACGCCCGGAGGTTCGCCGAAGCCGGCAGCAGCGCACTTTCCTTCCATTACGAGGCGCTTGATTCCGGCCATGAAGAGGTAATAGAGCTGATCAGGGAGCTCGGCTGCGCACCCGGCCTTGCGATAAACCCGAACACAGCGTTCAATAAGGTAACACACCTGCTGAACAGTATAGATTTTCTGCTGTGCATGACGGTAAATCCGGGGTTCAGCGGCCAGGGTTTCATCTCCGAAGTGCTGGATAAGATAGAGAAGGCACGCAGCTACAGGGATGAAAAGGGGCTGGACTACCTGATAGAGGTTGACGGGGGGATCAAGTCCGAAAACGCAAATCTGGTAAGGGAAAGGGGCGGGCAGATACTGGTCTCGGGGAGCGGGATCTTCGGAAGAGGCAGCTACCGGAAGGCGATAGAGGGGATCCGGGGCTGAAGCGGTCGATCACTTAGGTAATTATTCTTCGTGTGAAAAGACCGGAAAGTGGTAAATAATTTACCGCCAACAGTGGATGTCCGTTTTTACGCAAACTGATTTTCCTGATCCTCGCCGCCCAAAAAGAGCCAGAGCCTGCCCGGTTTATTCTTGCCTAAAAGCGGGGTTACTGTTAAATTTATTTACTTACAGGTAATTTGGAGGAATTTGTATTGTTTGCAAGTCTGTCTGATAAATTTGCGAAGGTATTCAAGCAGCTGCGGGGACAGGGCCGGGTGCGGGAGAAGCATATCCGCGAGGCGATGAAACAGGTCCGCCGTGCACTTCTGGAAGCTGACGTGAACTATAAAGTTGCCAGGAAACTGGTGAAGAGGATAGGCGAACGGGCTGAGGGGAAGAGGGTGCTGGACAGCGTAACCCCCGACCAGCAGGTCATCAAGATTGTCCACGAGGAACTGGTGAAGGTACTGGGGGGAACTACCCCCGAGTTCAAGCTCTCCGGTTCCCCGGCGGTGATTATGGTCTGCGGGCTTCAGGGGGCGGGAAAGACCAGCTTTGTTTCCAAGCTTGCCTACTACCTGAAGAATAAGGGGAGAAAGCCGCTTCTGATAGCCGCAGATATTCACCGGCCGGCAGCGGTGAAGCAGCTGGTGGTGATGGGGGAGCAGGCCGGAGCGGAGGTGTTCGAGCAGGGGGTGGACCTGGAAGCGGAAAAGATAGTCAAAAACGGCCTGAAGAAAGCCCGTGAAGGGCTGTTTGATACGGTAATCATAGATACAGCGGGCCGGCTTCACATAGACGAAGAGATGATGAAGGAACTGGTCCGGGTAAAGAAAACGGCGGCGCCGGAGGAGTCCCTGCTGGTGCTGGACAGCATGAGCGGGCAGGAGGCGGTTAATGTGGCCTCCAGCTTCAAGAAGGAGATCGATTTTACCGGGCTGGCGTTGACCAAGCTGGACGGGGACGCCAAGGGAGGAGCCGCCCTCAGCGTTACCGAGGTAACCGGAATGCCGGTAAAGTTCGTGACGGTGGGGGAGAGGCCGGACGCCCTGGAGAGGTTCCACCCGGAGAGGATGGCCGGAAGGATACTGGGGATGGGAGATGTGGTCTCCCTGGTGGAGAAGGCCGAACAGACCATGGACCAGGAGAAGGCTGAACAGCTGGAGCAGAAACTGAGGAAGAACAGGTTCACCCTGGAGGATTTCCTGGATCAGCTTCAGAGCCTCCGGAAGATGGGCCCTCTGGACCAGCTGGTGGGGATGATTCCGGGGATGGGAGACAAGATCTCTGCTTCCGACGTGGATGAGTCGCAGATGAAGAGGGTGGAGGCGATAATCCAGTCCATGACCCCGGAGGAGAGGCATGACCCCGATATCATCAACGGTTCCCGCCGCCGCAGAATTGCCGCCGGGAGCGGTAGTACCGTGCAGGACGTCAACAGGCTCCTGAAGCAGTTCAGGCAGATGAAGAAGATGGTAAAACAATTTTCGAAGTTGACACCGGGCAGAAAATCATTAGGTTTCCCAATGAACTAGTTTTTAAATTAATGGAGGTAAAATTTGTCAGTAAAGATCAGATTAAAGAGAATGGGCAAGAAGAAGAATCCCTTCTACCGGATCGTGGTCGC
>JAWODM010000009.1:0-8685 GCA_046483305.1 Candidatus Krumholzibacteriales bacterium
GGTTCAGAATGAATTTAAGTTTGAAATAAATTTGAATTTGTTATGAGGTTGTTGCAAATTATCCCTGAATATGTTATAATAAACATGGAAATCGCGGGTACGAATTGTTAGTTCTATTCTCTGTAACTCTGGGAGGAATGAAGCGGGGTTGAAAATATACTCCGCGCCTGTCATGTCAAAATCCAACCGAATTCTCGCCTGGGCATTCCTAATGCCTGTAATTGTTATAATGTATTCAATTTCTGCTTCAGCTGATCCCTGCCTGGTTGTATACCCTCAGGTTTCATGCGTTTATCATTACGATGAAACCGAATATTACACGGTATCCCCGGGCCACTCCCTCTACGACCCGGAGTACGACCGGGGCGGGGAAGTCCTTATCGAAGTGGGGACCAACGAGATTGATATGAGTATCTATCAGGCCCCCAACCTGACCGGTTTCGAAGCATCCACCGACGGTATCGAAGGATTCGCTTTTATAAGTGATCAGTTCAATGTAATCATTGACGGATTCTCGAATTCTCCTACGGTCTACAGTAGTGTTTACCTGGTCTTTGATGACGTAATACCGGAGTCCTGCCTGTACCAAATACAGGTTAACGGTCAGCCGCTGGTGGGAAATAAATTCCCGCTCGGCGACCTGGTAGTTTCAACTCCGACTGAAGACGGAAATAACTACAGCGATGTAATTTCAGCTGAAGTTTCCTGGTCCGGCTGCTACAGCGTCAGTATCTGGTCCTTCGCGGATGAGAATTACAACGGCGTCCATGACGGTCCGGAATGCTTCAGCGCTTTCTCACATGACGCCATTCTCGATGCCGAAGATGCCTCATGGGGAAAAGTTAAGAGTATATTTAAATAATATTTCCTGTCCTGGAAGGTCCTTTTTCTTTTTAAGGCTGCATTTCTCGCCGTCCAGCCTGAATCTGAGCATACTCAACCCGATAGAGGGTTCTCTTCGTCGAAGCGGCCTTGAAATCCTAAAACTGAAATCACTGAATCAGGCTGGATACGTTAGAAAACCGTCTAAAAATTCTCTTCACCCTCTTCGGGGTTTATCCGATGATACAGCGGGCCCCTTCCCTCGCCGATGCCGGGGGCGCTCTTTATCGCCATGGTGATATATCTTTTGGCCTTTTCTACCGCAGCATAGAGGCTGTCGCCTCGCGCCAGGGAGGCAGCTATCGCCGCAGAGAGGGTACACCCGGTGCCGTGAGTATTTTTCGAATCGATCCTTTCCGATTCAAACACAGCAAATTCGCCCTGGCTGAACAGAATATCCACCGCCCTGTCCTCTTTCAGGTGCCCTCCCTTCAGAAGAACATTCCCCGCTCCCATTCCGGCTATCCTCCCGGCGGCCTTTCTTGCGTCCGCGGCAGATTCAATCTTCATTCCGGCCATTATGCCAGCTTCCTCCGCGTTTGGTGTAACCAGAAATGAAAGCGGCAGCAATTTTTCTATCAGGGCGGCTTCGGCATCCTCCCTGAGCAGCCTGGCTCCGCTCTCGGAGACCATCACCGGGTCAACCACCAGATTTTCTATATTGTGCCTTGTGACCCTGTCCGCCACCGCTTCGATAATTGCTCCGCTTGAAACCATCCCCGTCTTCGCCGCTCCGCACCCCATATCTTCCATGATCATATCGATCTGATCCGCCACTATGCCCGGGTCTATATCCTGGATCGAACGGACCCCCCTGGTGTTCTGTGAAGTTACTGAAGTTACGGCGCAGACTCCATAGACGTTGAACGCCTGGAAGGTTTTAAGATCCGCCTGGATCCCGGCTCCTCCCCCCGAATCGGAACCTGCTATGGTCATTGCGATGCCGTCATATCTCATTACATCCTCCTGGTTCTCCGGCAACCCACTCAGATCGGATTATAGCTTTAAATAACAGTTCAAACCACTATTATCCACAAAGTTCAGTTCTTCAATGAAGATAGTTATCGCCACCCGGATCGGTTCTGCAACGGCAAACTGTATAAGCGTGACCATAATGAAGGGTTGCGGCGGCAGGGATCCGGGTGAATACCATTGACAACAGGCCTTTTCTTTTATATTTTTCAAATCCGAATGCAATACAGGCTGAACCTGATATCTAAGGCAAGGCGTTGTGAAAATACTTAGAATCATCTTCATACCGTGGCTATCCGCCACGTTATTTATTTCAACAGGATGCTCCAGACAGCAGGAAAGCGGATCCGGTAATGGAGCCGGTGCGACCGTTCCCGCCGTGGAAGCGGTACGGGCCGTATACGGAACACTCCCTCTGACCGAGCGCCTGACCGGAGTGGTAAAGGCAAAGAACCAGGTGGCAATATATCCGGAAGTCAGCGCTCCCGTTATGGAAGTCTATGTCAAAGACGGGGAATACGTAAAACAGGGACAACCGCTGATCCGCCTGAAGGACACCCAGTTCAGGAAACAGCTCAAACAGACCCGCGCCGCTCATCAGATAGCCATCGCCCAGGCCCGTCAGGCGGAAGCCCGCCTGAAGGAGATCAGGGCGGAGCTGGTTCGGACCAGGTCGCTGGCGGAAAAGGGACTGACCAGCCCCGCGGAACTGGAAGCAGTAGAAAGCAGCGCGGTCTCCGCCGAAGCTGACCTGGAGCTTGCCAGAGCGCGTATACAGCAGGCGGAAGCTAACATGGAGGAGAGAGAAGAAGCCCTCTCCCGGACCATAGTCCGCGCTCCCGTGGCCGGTTATGTTGGCAACCGCAACGCGGAAGTGGGGATGCTGGTCAGCGGAAATACCCGCCTGTTCAATCTGGGCCGGCTGGAAGAGATCGAGATTGAGGTGGTCCTCACTGACCGTATGCTGAACTATATCGAAGCCGGCCAGAGAGTGGAAGTCTTCGCCCGGAATACTGTACCAGATCCCATAGATGGCACCCTGTCCAGAGTATCTCCCTTCCTGAACCAGGTCACTCACAGCACCGAAGCGGAAATTGACCTTCCCAATCCCGGCAGACAATTGAAACCGGGTATGTTCGTGACCGTGGATATCCATTACGGAGAGAGCGAGCATGCCACTCTGGTCCCGCTGGCAGCGCTTTACGAGAATCCCGCCAGCGGAGTAACCGGGGTATACGTCGCCACAGACTCCATCAGTTATGAAGCTGGATCCGATTCCCTGAATACCGGCAGCGCCAGTCTCACCAACCCGGTTGAGTTTGAATTCACCGAGGTAAATGTAATCGCCAGGGGCGACATGGAGGCGGGAGTGGACGGAATCGATCCCGGCGCCTGGGTTATATCGCTTGGCCAGGATCTGATAGGGAGCAACTCGGGCAAAGCCAGGGTCAGGCCGGTCAGTAGAGATTGGGTATACAGGCTTCAACGCCTTCAGCGGCAGAACCTGCTCAGGGAAGTAATGAGGAATCACCAGCGTTCCGCCGCCGATACCGCCTCCGGCGGCGGCCGGAGACCCGTAGCGAGGTAGCATAGCATGAATATCACCCGACTGGCTATTCACCGTCCCATAGCCACCACCATGGTATTTCTGATAATAATCGTACTCGGCGTCATGGGGTTCCGTTTTCTCCCGGTGGACCTCCTTCCTGCCATCGAATATCCGATGCTGACTATCGTGACAATCTACCCGAACGTGGGGCCTGAAGAGATCGAAACCATAATAACCGACCGGGTGGAGAATGCGGTGGCCAGTGTGCCCAATATAGAGGAGATCCGCTCTTCATCCAGGGAGGGCCGGAGCTGGGTAACCCTTGAATTCGCGCAGGGCACCAATATAGATGCCGCCGCCAATGACGTGCGGGCGGCCCTGGACCGGATAAGAGATGACCTTCCTCTGGAAGTGGAATCCCCCCGGCTCTGGAAGTTCGATCCGGATAACTTCCCGGTGGTTATAATGGGAGCCAGGTCGGACCGCGACATGGAGGAACTCACCCGGATACTGGAGCGGGAAATATCCCAGCGGTTCGAGCAGATTCCCGGAGTGGGGTCGGTGGATATCTGGGGAGGAGTATATCGCGAGATCCAGATTCAGCTTAACAGAGACCGGTTGGCCTCCAGCCAGCTCAGCGCCGCCGACGTTCAGAGAGCGCTGAGAAGAGGGAATGTAACCCTTCCGGGAGGAGATATCCGAGAGGGCACCAAGGACCTCTACGTACGAACCAAGGGTGAATATCAGTCAGTGAAACAGATTTCCGAAACTATCATCACGGTGGTGGACGGCCAGCCGATAAGGGTACGGGACGTGGCGGACGTGGTGGACAGTTTTGAGGATGTACACCGTATTGTCAGGGTGGATGGGCTGCCCATGATCCGCCTTGGAGTGCGCAAGCAGTCCGGCGCCAATACCGTTGAAATCGCCGAGGATACAAGGAAAATGATGGAGCAGATAAACGGGGAGAGGGACGACCTCGAACTTCTGATGATAATAGACCAGAGCGAATTCATCCAGAACTCTATCGACAATGTCAAACAGTCAGCCCTTTGGGGAGGGCTTCTGGCCATCCTGATCCTCTACATTTTTCTCCGAAACGGCTCCAGCACCTTTGTGATTGCGCTTTCCATTCCCATCTCCCTGATCGCCACCTTCGGGCTTCTGTATTTCAACGGCCTGACCCTTAACCAGATGTCCTTCGGAGGCCTGGCTCTGGGGATAGGCCTGATCGTGGACAACTCCATTGTGGTGCTTGAAAATATCGTGAGGCTGCGGGAGGAGAAAAAGGGGCCTGAAGAGGCCGCACTGACCGGAACCAAACAGGTAGCCGGCGCCATTACCGCCTCCACCCTCACCACTCTGGTGATTTTCCTTCCGGTCCTGTTCATGCGCACCATCTCCGGAATGCTTTTCAGGGAACTGGCCCTGGTAGTTGTATTCGCCCTGATATGCTCCCTGTTCATCGCCCTTACTCTGGTTCCCATGCTGGGCAGCCGTTTTCTCACGGTCAAAAACAGCTCCCGTTACGGACACTGGTTCGAAAGGATCGAATCCGGATATTCCGGGCTCCTGGAAAAAGCCCTCCATCACCGGAGAACTGTTTTTCTGGTTACCATCCTGCTTCTGGCGGGGGCTGTTCTTCTGTATCCCCTGATACCCGTTGAGCTGGCTCCCCAGACCGACGCGGACGAGATCGACGTGGAGCTGGAGATGGCCCAGGGAACCAATATCGCGGTGGTAAACGAATACCTTCAGGAAATGGACAGGCTGGTCCGGGAAGTTACGCCGATGGACCAGGTAGAGCATATAAGCGTTGAGATACGGCCCGGCGACGCGGAAGTGGAGCTTTCTCTGAAAAACGCCGATGAAAGGTCGATAAACAGCTTCGAGCTCGCCGACAGGATAAGAAGCCATGTGGAAGGGAAAATACCGGGCGGAAGGATCCGGGTCAACGCCCAGTCGGGGCTGTGGATGCTTCGCCGGCTGTTCGGTTCCGGCGGGTCGCAGGCGGTCCAGGTGGAACTGAGGGGTTACAATCTCGAGCTGGCCGACCGGCTGGCCGGGATCATCAAGGAGAGAATGGAAACCGTACCTGAAATCGCCGATGTGCGGATAAGCAGGCGCGAGGGCAGGCCGGAAGAAAACCTGATTATCGACCGGGAAAAGATTTCAGATCTGGGGCTGACCGTCAGCCAGGTAGCCGGAGTGATACAGACCAACGTAGGCGGTGGGCGAGCGGGGGTGTTCAGAGAGGGCGGCGATGAGTTCCCCATCACCGTGCGGCTTCAACCCAGGGACCGGCTCAGCGCCCGGGACCTCAGCAATATATCGATAAAAACCCCCGGCGGGCGGGTAATTCCCCTCTCTTCGGTTGTTCACCGGGAGAGAAGGCGAAGCCCCACAAGAATCGACCGTATCAACTCACAGAGGGTGACTTACATAACCGCCAATCTCGAGAGCGGAGCGGCGCTGGGTGACGCCGTGGAAAAGCTGCAGTACCTGCTCAGAGATATGACCATTCCCCCAGGGTTCTCTCTGGTATTCAGCGGGGAATACGAAGAGCAGCAGGAGGCGCAGAAGGACTTTACACTCTCCATACTGATGGCTCTGGTACTGATATATATGGTCATGGCCGCCCAGTTCGAGCGGTTCCTGGATCCGCTGATAGTAATGGTTTCGGTCCCCCTGGCAGTCATCGGGGTGGTGCCGGCGCTTCTTATTACAGGCACCTCTCTTAATATCCAGAGTCTGATGGGGGTGGTTATGCTGATTGGCATCGTGGTCAACAACGCCATAGTGCTGGTCGACTATATAAACCTGATGCGGAGGCAGGAGAACCTCCCCATTCACCAGGCGGTGACGGTATCCGCCCACAGGCGTCTCAGGCCGATCCTGATGACCTCCTTCACTACCGTGCTGGGCATGCTTCCCCTCGCCTTCGGCGCCGGAGCCGGAGGAGAGATCCAGGCCGCTCTGGCCAGATCGGTAATCGGAGGGCTGACCGTATCCACGCTTATCACCCTGATTCTGATACCCGCAGCCTATATCAGCATACACCGGCTGCTGGACCGGAAACCCGGTTAGCGATTCAATCCTGTTAAATATGGAATCTGGCCTCTGCCGGTCCTGCAGGATGGACTCGTCACCTCTTAAATTGCTTCTATCAATTCCTGATATTTAGAAGCAAATACACCGCGATTATATTTCTCCATTACCGCTTTATAACCATTATCCCCATAATATTCCAATTTATCCTGATTGTTAAATAAATGCATGATATTCTCAGCCAGGCTTTCCGGTGAATCCGGATCGCACAAGACACCACAATCATATTTCTTAACTATTGTAGTAGCTTCTCCTTCAGGCACCGACATCAGAAGCGGTGTTTTTACTGCCATATATTCAAACATTTTTGAAGGGACTACCGATCTGAAAAGATAACTGTCCTTCAGCATTATTAACCCTACACTGGATAATTTATAAAACTTCAGTATTTTATCATTCGGCTGCAATGGCAGAATATCAACATTATCAAGTTCCATTTTCTCGCATTTATCTACTATTGTTGATTTTTCCGATCCATCTCCAACAAGTAAAAAAGAGATGCCTTTAATTTCCTGCAGCAGTTTTGCGGCTTGAAGCACAATTTCAAGGTTATGCGCCATCCCGAAGGTTCCTATATAGGAACAGATAAATTTATCTTTACCCTTAAGTTCAGAATAAACCATACCCATTTCCCCAAGATGATTTAAGTCGAAAGAATTGGGGATGGTGGCAATCTTCCCGGCGGGATATCCCAAACTTTCTATATGTTCTTTGAACTTGTCTGTCAGAGTCACGATTTTATTTGCGGAGAAATACATATATTTTTCTAAACGTCTCAAAAACTTTATTATTAAACATTCTTTCAGGGCTCCAACCGCAATTATCGAGTCAGGCCACAAATCACGTATTTCCAGAATAAGAGGGGCCCTTTTAATTCTTTTTATTATTGTCCCTGCGAGACCGCAAAATAACTGGGGGCTGGTAGCTATCACCACATCAGGTTTTTTAACTGATAACGATGCAATAACTGACATTATCATAAAGAACAGGAAATTAATGCCCCTTTTTAACATCCCTCTATTGGGGGTTATGAATGTCTTAACCCTGACAACATCAATTCCGTCAATTTGTTCTTTCGAAAGCCATCTGTTCCTGTAACCTTCATATAGTTTTCCTTGAGGATGATTGGGGTGATTTGTTATAACCGTAACTTCTAAACCATTATCAATCCATTTTATCGCGTGTTCATACGTTCGCCTGGCGGGAGCATTAACTTCTGGCGGGAAATAATGAGATAGAAACAGAACTTTCTTCATAACCAAAGCTCTTCCATGATACAATATCGAACTGTTTGTCCCCGCAATTCGATGAATAATCCCCGTGCAATTAATTCAAAGTACTGGGTTGGCTATGGTGTTAAGTTCCGGCAGGTTACCCGCTTGAGAATTTACAGGTCCAACGAATCATCCCCTTCAACGATTCCTGGACGTTATCCATTTATTAAGCAACCCAAGCAATGAAGGTATGCCCACTAATGACATCTGTCTTCATTGGTTTGATTATTATTCCCTAATAAATTTAAGTCCTATTCTATCAGATCAGAAAATAATCCTGCAACAGTTATTCTAACCTAAATTGAGCGATTTTATCCATGAAAAATCCCACCCGATGAGTTAAGCTCTTGGTATAAAAACAAATTCCTCGAATGGCGCCGTTAGCGCCGTCAACCCATCAGGTGGGAGGAAACATGAGTAAGAATACCAGAGAAAACAAAAAGGTCAACCCCAAAATTGATAAAATAGGCGTAACCGATGAAAAGATCACCGGCCGGGGCGGTCTGCCTCTATTCGTGAAATATCTTGAGGGGATAAAGATATACCCTCACCTGAACAGATTATTTGGAAAATTGAGAAAGAGCAGGAAGGGATTGCCGGTCTGTGAGATCTTCAAACAGCTGATCTGCTTTTTCGTGGACGGCAGCAGTCGTCACGTTGTTCATTTCGACCGGCTGAAGGAGAACGCCGGTTACGCGGCGGCGATTGAGACATCACCGGCAGGGGCGGCACGGACGCTATTTGTGAAATATCTTGAGGGATAAAGATATACCCTCACCTGAACAGATTATTTGGAAAATTAAGAAAGAGCAGGAAGGGATTGCCGGTCTGTGAAATCTTCAAACAACTGATCTGCTTTTTCGTGGACGGCAGCAGTCGTCATGTTGTTCATTTCGACAG
>JAWODM010000028.1:0-11760 GCA_046483305.1 Candidatus Krumholzibacteriales bacterium
GGTAATGTAAAGAATTGTGTGTAAAAAGATGATACATTCTCAGGATTCCTTTCTTAAGCTGCCAGTTTAAAGTAATCGGCTATAGGTTCTATTATCTCTTTTCTGTTGTTATCCCACTTACTGTTGAAGTAATAAAACAGGCTCATAACGATCCTCTTGCAGCTCTTTGTGTTCTGGAAGTATCCCATAACCTTCAGTCTTCTTCGAACCTCCTTGAAACATCTTTCGATGATGTTAGTGGTTCTTATGACCTTGTGGAAAGAGGGATCGAACTCGAAGAAGGCTATCAGGCGGTCAAAATCCCTCTCCAGACAGGCCACTCCTCTCGGGTTGATATCTTCCCAGCGCTTCTTCCACTCTCTGAACATCCTGGCAGCTTTACGGCTGCTTCCGGCATACATGATAGCAGCAGCCTCTGAGACGCACTCCTGGGCCCTTGTCCTGGGTCCATACCTGGCCACATTACGCAGCTTATGTACCCAGCAGAGCTGATGCTTTACCAGAGGATAGACCTGATCTATCGCCGCCCACAGACCCGCTGCTCCATCCATAATAACCAACTCCAGGTTATGCCCCTTCAGACCTCTGACCTTCAGGTTCTCCAGAAAGGACTGCCAGGTGCCTGTCCCTTCCGATTTTGCCAGCCTGAAGCTCAACAGACGCCTGCTTCCGTCCTTTCTCACGCCATAGGCAACCAGTATCATCTTCTTCTTCGCCTTAAGCTCATACCTTATCTTCACACTCAAGGCATCCAGAAACAGAAAAGCGTAATCATCATCTACAGGCTCGTTCATGAATAGACGAACCTCACTGTCGAGCTGCTTCGTTACCTGGGAGACATATCCGGCGCTTACTCCAAAGCCGCACAGTACATCCAGTATATCTCTTACCTTCCTGGTCGACACCCCCTTCAGAAACATCTCCTTGATCCCCCTGTCTACCACGTCATGAACACGCTTATACCTCTCAAAGATACCAGGACAGTAACCACCGTCTCTGGATCTGGGAACTTCCAGCTCGATCTCTCCGACGTTCGTAAGAAGTGATCTGCTCCGGTAACCGTTCCGATAGCTCTTCCGGCTTCTGCTTCTCTCATATGGAACAGCCTTCAGATACATCTTCATCTCATCTTCCATGATCTTCTCAAACGCCTGCTTAATCATATACCTGCAGCCGTTGTTAAACTCATCCCTAAACATCCTCTTGACTTCTTTAAGATCTACTGATAGGTTGTGAGTAGAGAAGTTAAGTTCTCGCATGGTGTATTCTCCTTTCTTTTTAGTGTTGATCTGAGAATACACCATCTTTTTTTACTCTCAACCAATTTTACACACTTTATTTTACATAACCCGTTATGACAACTGTAATTTTTTATTGACAGCAAACGGGGGATAAATATAATCTAATCCAATTATTATTAAACGCTACTTTCGAGCGGGTAAAACGACAACCTATCTTGCAGAAGGAAGACACTATTGAAAAGGAAATTACTGCTCTTCGCCGCTCTGATACTCTTTCTCATGCCGGAACCGGTCCTGCCGGCAACCTCAAGGACGACGTATTTGACCTGTCGGTAAGCGGTTACGGACGCCTTGGGTCAACACCGGCCGGAGGTCTCCGAAAGTTCGGGCTGAATATCGCCCCGGGAAGCTATACCGCCACCGTAACGGTGGTCTCGGCACCTGACAACGTGGGGACCTTTACCCTGCTGATACTGGAAAACGGAACCACGGTGGGCTCGCTGGCCTGCTCTGACAGCTGTCCGGAGGGTTCCAGCAGTTCGGTAACATTCACCGTGACCGGGGAATAAGCCGGCTGCCGCCATCAATGTTGCCGGATCGAAGATAGCGGATTTGCCGAATTAAGATATCCTGATCAGTCTTCCCAGAGATCGTAGAGCTGATCCCTCACCGGCTCCCTGTAGATATCATCTCCGATTTTAAGAAGCGGTATCTGGCCTTCTTCCGCGCTGCCGATAACACTGGCAGGTATACCGCTGTCCTCCAGCTCCCTGATCGCCCTGGATGTAGATTCCGGAGGGACCGCCGCCAGGAGGGCGCCAGAGCCGAATATCTTCATCGGGTCCACGCCCATCGCCGAACATAGAACTTCGGTGTCCGGCGAAACCAATACCTTCTCCTTATCGACGCTCAGCTGTACCCCTGAAGCTGCAGCCATCTCCATCAACCCGTCTATGATCCCTCCCTCTGTGGGATCGTGCATGGACCCGGCGTATTTTCGCAGAATCAGCGACTCCGGCATCACGCTCAGCATCTCCATTTTTGCCGCCCCCCTCTCTATCATCTCCGGCTCGACCCTTCCTTCCAGCTGAGCGCGGAAATCGGTAGCTATGATCCCGGTCCCCTCTACCCCGGCCCCCTTGGTCAGTATGATATCGTCTCCGGGGTTCGCCCCGCCGGTGGGGATATATTTATTGGTTGTTCCGAAGCAGGTCAGTCCCAGGAAGGGGCGTTTCAGTATCGGAACATACTCCGAATGCCCTCCCACTATCGATATACCGAGTTTCCTGGCCGCGCTGTCTACCTGGGCGGTTATCCTGTCCAGAGCGCTTCTGTCCTCGGCGGGAAGAAGATAAGTTACTGTAAGCCACTGCGGGTCCGCTCCCGAGGCTGCCACATCATTGCTGGCTATATTTATTCCCAGGGTCCCTATCCTGTCGGCGGCGAATATAATCGGATCGGTATTCACCACCAGGACCTGATCCCCGATACTTATGGCGGCGGTATCCTCGCCGTAGGCGGGGCCCATCAGTACGCTTTCGCTCTTCCTGCCCGTTCTGGTAAATACATACTTTTCGAGGTCACCGGGGCTGACTTTGCCAATCATCTATTCCTCCCTGGCATCTCCCATGAGCAACCGCTCATCCATATTACGCTGTTTTCTGTCATTCTGAGACAACATATAATGCTATAACATAAAAGCCTCTTTATAAAGCTAAAAAAGCCCAATCCCATTACCGCGCATTGGGCGGGCTTGAACTATTCTCTTAACATGGTACAATCGGAAACATATATAAGCATTGGAGTCAGATCTGAAGGGGCAGGTAAAAAATGGAAAAAATCAGACAGCTTGAAATGATGGCGGACAAGTTGAGGGTTCATTCTCTGAGGTCGACCACCGCCGCCGGTTCGGGGCATCCCACCTCCTGCCTCTCCTGCGCGGAATTAGTCAGCTGCCTGTTCTTCTCGGTAATGGAAGAAGAGGATGAATTTATCCTGTCCAAGGGGCATGCGGCCCCCATCCTGTGGGCGGCTTACGCCGAGGCGGGCCTGATAGACCCTGATCAGCTGATGAATCTCCGGAAAGTGGACAGCGACCTGGAGGGCCACCCCAGCTTCAGGATGCCGATGGTCAGAACCGCCACCGGATCGCTGGGCCAGGGCCTGGCCACCGGGACAGGAATGGCGATGGCGATGAAGCTGTCAGGTAACGGAGGCAGGACATTTGTCCTGCTGGGCGACAGCGAGTGCGCCGAGGGAAGCGTCTGGGAAGCCGCCAATGCCGCCTCCTACCACCGGCTCGACAACCTGGTTGCCATGGTGGATGTAAACCGGCTGGGACAGACCGGGCAGACCATGTTCGGACATGACCTGGAGAGTTACCGTAAGAGGTTCGAAGCGTTCGGGTGGGACAGCGGGGTGATAGACGGCCATAGCATATCTGATATACTGAAAATTCTGTCAAAGGCCGATCAGAGCGAAGCCCCTTTTGCAGTAATCGCTAAAACCTTCAAGGGACACGGGGTCAGCTTTCTGGAGGACAAAGAGGGCTGGCACGGGAAGCCGGTCCCGGAGGATAAACTGGACGAGGCCCTGGCCGAAATCGGAAGCCCGGATATCAAACTGGAATCAGAGATAACGCATAAACAGTACAGTTACGAATATGTAGATTTTGAAGTAACCAGCTATGCCATGGGCGAGCAGGTTGCCACCCGGGATGCCTTCGGGAAGGCGCTGGTAAAGCTGGGTGAAGCCAACGGCAAGGTGGTAGCACTGGACGGCGAGGTCGGAAACTCCACCAGAACCGGGTGGTTCTTCGAGAAATTCCCCGAGAGGTCATTCCAGCTCTTCATAGCCGAGCAGGCGATGGCCGGGGCGGCCGGCGGGCTTTCAGCGCTGGGATATATCCCCTTTGCCGCGACCTTCTCGGCATTCTGGACCAGAGCCCATGATTTCATAAGAATGGCCGCCTATTCGAAAGCCAACATTAAATTCGCCGGCAGTCATGCCGGAGTAAGTATCGGTCAGGACGGCCCCTCCCAGATGGGCCTGGAGGACATTCCGATGTTCTCCTGCATACCGGGAGCGATGGTTCTGTACCCCTGCGATGCGGTATCCACCGGGAAGCTGGTAAGGGAGATGGCGAAGCATCAGGGGATAAGCTATATAAGAACAACCAGGGGCAAAACCCCGGTCATATATGACAACAGCGAACCCTTTCCGGCGGGGAAGTTCAAGGTCCTGGAAGAAAGCGACCGGGACCAGGCCCTGGTGGTAGCGGCAGGGATAACAGTACATGAGGCTCTGGAAGCGCACCGCCGCTTGAAGGAAAACGGAATAAACATAAGAGTCATAGATCTTTACAGCATCAAGCCCCTGGATGAGAAAGGGTTGATCGAGAACGCCGCGGAGTGTGAAAACAGAGTCATCGTAGTGGAGGATCATTACTCCGGAGGTATCGGCGCCGGGGTGGCCGAAGCGGTGGGGAAGATCGATCATCTCTATGTGAGGGAGCTTCCCAGGAGCGGTTCGCCGGAAGAGCTGCTCAGGAAATACTGGATAGACAGCTCTGCCATCATAAGGGTGTTCAGGGGAGAAGACAAAAGGCCCGCACCGGGCGAGCTGATCTGAAACCGGCCGGCGGCAGCAGGAAACAATGATCGAGAAAATCAGCATTAAAGACAGGAAGGCGCTTTTTATAAAAGCGGCAGATATTATCAGCTCTCTGATCGGTGAGCTTTCGACCAGAAGCGAACCGGTCCTGGTTGCTGCTGCCGGCGGAAGAAGTGTTGCCGGTGTTTTCGCCGCTCTCCGGGAAAAGCCGGTTGACTGGAGCAAAGTGCATTTTTTCATGGCCGATGAGCGGGTGGTTCCCGCAGGGGATAAGAATAGTAACTTCCGGATCCTGAAGAGAGAGCTGATCGACAAAATCAGCATACCCATGGTTAACGTGCATCCATTTCTGATTAACAGTAACCGGCGGGGATTCGGGGCCAGAAGGTATGAAGAAGAGTTCAGGGCTCTTGGCGAAAGGTTCGACCTGGTGCTTCTCAGCTCCGGGGAGGACGGGCATGTGGCCTCACTATTCCCCTTCCATCATTCCGTAAGAGACAACTCCGAATTCTTCATCGTAATGGATGATTCCCCCAAACCTCCCCGCAGGCGAATCAGCATCTCCAGGAAGCTGCTGCTTCGTTCCCGCTCGGCGATAATAATGTTCGTCGGCGAGGAGAAACGTGATGCACTGGACAGGTTCGGAAAACCGGATACCTCTTTCGAAGAGCTTCCGGCCGTTATTGTAAAGTCTATGGCCGATTCCTGCCTCCTTACCGATATCATATAGAACCGGAAGTTTTCTCTTCTCAGGAAATATTTTCTTTACACCGGCTCGCTGAATAACGTATAATGTTTCTATGTATAGAAACACGAACAGGAGTTTCAGAAATGAATTATTCTACAAGAGACCTGGCGGAAGCGTTCTGCCGGATAGATAAACCGCCGGCCATGAGCAAATTCTTCACCGAGATATTTACTCCGGCCGAGATAGATGATTTTGTCCTTCGATGGCGACTGATGGAGATGCTCCTGGAAGGCGTTCCCCAGAGAGAGATAGCTTCAGAACTGGGGATATCCCTGTGCAAGATCACCAGGGGATCCAGGCTTCTAAAGAAGAAGAACACGGTAACAGAAAAAATCCTCAAGGACAAGATTGGAGATACATGATGGAAACAAGCAGAATATTAAGACCCTCTCCCGACTTCAACGGGTACTTCGGAGAGTACGGCGGAGTATTCGTTCCCGATCAGCTCAAGGAAATCCTGTCAGAGATAAATAATTCATACCTCACCATGCGGAAAGATCCCGGGTTCAGGAATGAGCTGGCCTTGTTATACCGGGATTACGTGGGCCGGCCCAGCCCGGTCTATTTCGCTTCGAACCTTACCGCATACGCTGGCGGCGCCCGGATCTATTTTAAGCGAGAAGACCTCAACCACACCGGCGCGCACAAGATCAACCACTGCCTGGGAGAGGCATTGCTGGCGAAGAGGATGGGCAAGAAGAAACTGATCGCCGAGACCGGGGCGGGACAGCACGGGGTGGCTCTTGCGACCGCCGCCGCCCTTACCGGCCTGGAATGCGATATCTATATGGGAACAGTGGATATTGCCAAGGAGCATCCCAACGTTACAAGGATGAAGATACTTGGCGCGTCGGTAGTGCCGGTGGATAACGGCCCGGGCACTCTCAAAGAGGCCGTGGACGCCGCTTTCATGGCGTACCTGCGGGACCCGCAGTCGCAGTTCTACGCGATCGGCTCGGTGGTAGGCCCGCACCCCTTTCCCATGATGGTCAGGGATTTCCAGCAGGTGGTGGGCGAAGAGGCCATAGGCCAGTTCAGAGAACAGACCGGGACGATTCCCGATAACCTGGTCGCCTGCGTGGGAGGCGGTTCCAACGCGATAGGGCTGTTTACCGCCTTCCTGGATGAACCCGGCGTGGAAATCTACGGGGTGGAACCGGCCGGGCGGGGTTTCAAGGACGGAGACCACGCCGCCACCCTCACCCTTGGAAAGCCGGGAATCATACACGGCTTCAGATGCTACCTGCTCCAGAACAGCGACGGAGATCCACTCCCGGTCCATTCGGTCGCGTCGGGCCTGGACTACCCCGGAGTGGGGCCGCAGCACAGCTACCTCAAGGACATCGGCAGAGTCCGGTATGAAACGGTTAACGATACAGAAGCGGTGGAAGCTTTCTTCCTGCTCTCCCGCCTGGAGGGGATAATACCCGCCCTGGAAAGCGCTCACGCGGTTTCATTCGCCGCTACACTGGCAAAGGACCTTCCGGCAGAGAGGACCGTTCTGGTAAACCTGTCCGGAAGAGGAGACAAGGATATCGACTATGTGGTAGAGAACTACGGAGAAGAATTCGGAATTCCCAATTAAAATGTTCCCCTCCGCCAGGAGGCGGGACGGCTGGCCTCTGAATGCCACCCCGCCTCCTTCATCCCCATCCGGAAGTTTTGACCTTGAACTGGTGAGAAATAAAAGGATAATATTACATCTTAAAGGGCAGTCTGATTAATAATATTCAGATAGAGGAGGCAGGCCATCAAGCTTGTCATCGGATCCGACCACGCCGGGTACCATCTCAAGGAGATTCTGCGGAATTATCTGAGCGGGATGAAAATTAAAGTAATCGATATCGGTACCGACAATCCAAAACCTGTCGACTACCCCGACATTGCGGAAAAACTCGGCCTGGCCATAACAGAGGGTGATGCTGACAGAGCGATACTGATATGCGGAAGCGGTGTGGGAGCTTCAGTTGCTGTGAATAAAATACCCGGAATCCGGGCGGGTATCTGCCATGACTGTTATTCCGCCCGCCAGGGGGTAGAACATGATGATATCAATGTCCTGGTACTGGGAGCGAGGGTGGTCGGAGAGGAACTGGCAAAAGAGATTGTCTCAGCTTTCCTTGAAGCTGATTTCTCGACCGGAGAAAGACACATTAGAAGATTATCCAAGATATCGGCCCTGGAGAAGAAATACCTGAAGGATTAAGCAGAACTGAGGAGGCGGCAGCATGAAGATTGGAATGATAGGTCTGGGAAAGATGGGCGGTAATATGGCAGAGCGCCTGGTGCGGGCGGGCCATGAAGTAATCGGATATGCACAGCACAGGGAAACGGTGGAAAGCGCCGCGGAGAAGGGTATTAAGGGGGTAACGTCGCTTCCGGATCTGATTTCCGAACTGGACCCGCCAGGGGTTGTATGGATTATGGTCCCCTCCGGAAAGCCCGTAGACAGCGTAATAGAAGAGCTGATAGACCTTCTGGAGCCGGGCGGCGTGGTAATCGACGGAGGCAACTCCAACTACCGCGACACCCTCAGGAGAAGCGCCCTCCTGGCTGAAAACGGAATAGAGATGGTCGACTGCGGAACCAGCGGAGGGGTATGGGGGCTTAAGGAAGGGTACAGCATGATGGTAGGAGGAAGCAGGGAGGCGGTTGAGAAGCTTTCGCCGATCTTCGAGGCCCTGGCTCCCGCCCCGGACAGGGGCTGGGGACACGTGGGCCCCCCGGGGGCGGGGCATTTTGTAAAGATGGTTCACAACGGTATCGAATACGGTATGATGCAGGCAATGGCGGAAGGTTTTTCGATACTGAGACACAAGGAAGAATTCGGGCTTGATCTGCACCAGGTAGCGGAGATATGGCGCTACGGAAGCGTGGTAAGGTCATGGCTGCTCGATCTGATATCCGCGGTTTTCGAAGATAACCCCGGTCTTGAAGAGATAGCGCCCTACGTGGAAGATTCAGGAGAAGGGAGATGGACCGTTCTGGAATCGCTGGAACTGGATGTGCCGGCGCCGGTGATAACGCAGGCCCTGTTCGAGAGATTCCGTTCGCGGGAAGAAAATTCATTCTCCGACAGAGTCCTGGCCGCTCTGAGGGACAGGTTCGGGGGCCACGGCTTCAGGAAGGAGACAGAGTCATGAGCGGAAATGGAAAAACGATCCCCCATCTGTTCGTGATAATGGGCGGGACCGGGGACCTCTCCATGAGAAAACTGGTGCCCGCACTATACCATGGCATAGAGGAGGGTTCCCCGGAGCATCACTGCGTGGTCCTGGGAGTGGCCAGAAACTCCGGGATAACGGAACAGGAGTACCGCGAAACGGTCAGGTCGGCCCTGATTGGATCGGGAATCGATGACCCTGCCTCCTGGTGCGACAGCTGCGTATTTTACCAACCAATCGGAGAGGGGAACGAAGAAGATTACCGCCGTCTATCAGACAGGATAGATCGGATAGAGAAGGAAAAATCGATACCGGGCAGGAGGGTTTTCTATCTTGCCCTCCCCCCCGGCGCGGTTAAACCGGTTATAGAAAAGCTGGGCGGGTGCGGCCTGAACAGGAGCGAGAGCTGGACCAGGATCGTTATCGAAAAACCTTTCGGCAGGGACCTGGATTCAGCAAGAGAGCTGAACAGTCTATTGCACAAATGGTACGAAGAATCACAGATATTCAGGATAGATCATTACCTCGGCAAGGAAACCGTGCAGAATCTCCTGGTCTTCCGTTTCGCCAATTCAATATTCGAATCAATGTGGAGAAGAGAATTCGTCTCATGTGTGCAGATCACGGTTGCCGAAAGTCTCGGGGTGGAAAACAGAGCCGGCTACTACGACCAATCGGGAGCGGTGCGTGACATGATTCAGAATCACCTGAGCCAGCTTATTACCCTGATAGCGATGGAAGTTCCCTCAGCCCTCGAAGCTGAACCGATAAGATACGAGAAGATCAAGGTGCTGAAATCGATCCGGCCGCTTGATCCTTCCTGGGGGGTGCTGGGACAGTACGGCAGCGGAGTTACGGGAGGAGAGAAAGTTCCCGCCTATACCGAAGAGAAGGGCGTAGCTGATGATTCGAACACCGAAACATACGCGGCCATGCGGCTTGATCTTGATACCTGGCGCTGGCACGGCGTGCCCTTCTTCATCCGCACCGGTAAACGGCTCCCCACCCGCTGCACCGAGATCGCGGTAGTGTTCGAGAAACCGCCGGTATGCCTCTTTCTCCCCTACCGTCAGTGCCAGCTGCGCTCCAACGTGCTTCTGATTACACTTCAGCCGAATGAGGGGTTTACCCTCTCGTTCGATGTAAAGGTGCCGGGGAAATCATTTCGTTTCGATAAGCAGAAAATGACTTTCAAATACGAGGATAAATTCGGACGGATGCCGGATGCCTACGAGACTCTTCTCCTGGATATTGTTACAGGAGACCAGACCCTGTTCGTTCACGCCGAAGAGGTCGAAGAGGCGTGGAAGATTTACATGCCCCTGATTGAGAAAGACCTCCCGGTTCATCGATACCAGGCGGGAAGCTGGGGGCCGGAGCAGTCCGGTACGCTCCTGTCCGAGCAGGGTTATTACTGGTATTCGGCACATGAAGAAAGCGGCAAATCCGGGGGTTAGAAACTCCGGGCGAGTTCCTGCCCCTGCCGAACCGTCAGCGAAAGAGTAAATATGGGAACAGACTTTATTACATTTTTCTGGCGGTTATTCCCGGTGCGGTGCAGTTTTGCAGCGAAAGTATCCTGGAACTCCGCGGGAAACATTGCCTCGGGGTTATTTCCTTCTCAGCCGGCATTTCAATCACCTATCTATTTCTCGATCTGATCCCCCGTTTCAGCAGCGAAGCGGCCCGCTCAAACCGGCTCCTGTATCTCTCTCTTCCTGCCGGATTCGTAGTTATACATCTGGCATAGAAGTATATATATCAACATCCTCCGAAGAAACGCGTCAAAAAACGGCTCGGGTTCGAAACCCGGGTTGTCTCTTTTCTATATCATTTTATTCTCGGAATCATCATCCTCGATTTCAGCAGGAAGAGCCTGAGAGAGACTATCCTGCTTTTCATTCCGATAGCTGTTTTCACCGCGGTCAGCACACTTCCGTTCAACCGGCGCCCGGGCAGAAAGTATAAACGCCATTGTATCTGCCGGGTTCATCCATGAGCAGATGAGCCCGGTAATCCAGGCCGCCCTTCCCGGTTTCGTGACTGGGTAAATATTGTTCTCAACCATACGGCATTCGGTACCGCTGGGAGCGGAAGGAAAACCGTTCTGCTTCTTTATCGGAATAATGGTGTACGCGCCGTTTATTATTGCTGGCTGGCCGCTTTAGATTATCAGCCGGGCGCCCCTACAATTCTTTTCCGTATCGGTTTTTGAATGCGAACTCAGACAGGCCCAGCCTCGGCGGCCTCTCCTTTTCGGCCTCCACCTGTGTCTCTGAAAGGTAGGGCTTGATCTCCTCAGAATGCTTTCCCACTATGAGCAGCGTAATAACTTCCATATCTTCAGGGACGCTGAGAACTTCCTTCGCCCGGTCGGGACTGTACCCGGCTATGGCGTGGCATACCAGCCCCAGCTCGGTTGCCTTGAGCATCATCATCCCCACCGACATTCCCACCCCAAATGCGTAGTATTCCCGGCCGTCCCTGATCTGGCAGTCCAGCTCCGGCTTGCTGCATACCGCTATTATCATGGAGGCGTATTCCGCCCATTCGTTACCCCTGGACAGCGACCCCTTCAATTCATCCAGGACCTTCTCATCGTAAACAAATACATATCTCCATGGCTGTTTATTGTAGCAGGACGGCGCCAGAGCGGCGGCCTCTGCCAGTTCCCCGGCGATATCGCCGGTGATTACCGCGGGGTCAAGTGAGCGGTAGGACCTTCGCTGATCTATTGCATCTTTTAGTTCCATTGTTCCTCCCCTGAATTTAAAAAGTTACTTCCCCGGCAAACTGATATTCCAGCGCAGAAAGCCGTTCAATCAGCTTTCCAGAAAAGCAGGCTGATTATAATCTTACAGCCGTCAGCGGAAAACTCACAGCCTTTTTGCCGGGACGAAGGAATGTGCCGGGCCCGAACAGCCTTCCCCGGGCCTCCCGATTTAACGGCCGTATCCGGCTTATCCTCATTCGCCTCCCCGCAGCTTCCCGGAAC
>JAWODM010000075.1:0-7272 GCA_046483305.1 Candidatus Krumholzibacteriales bacterium
CATGAGAAAGAGTATCAGAGCGGCGAAGAGCAGTAATTTCCTTTTCAATAGTGTCTTCCTTCTGCAAGATAGGTTGTCGTTTTACCCGCTCGAAAGTAGCGTTTAATAATAATTGGATTAGATTATATTTATCCCCCGTTTACTGTCAATAAAAAATTACAGTTGTCATAACGGGCACATATAAGTATTGCATATTTTGAATTTATCGTTTACAAATGGGTCATGCTTGAAAAAAATGACTCCATACAGATTCCCAGGATTTCCTCTCTTGAGCTTCTCAAGGGTTTTGAGGGCAGGCGGCTTAAATTGGTGGATGTCCGGCCGCCGGATGCCTATAACGGATGGAGGATGCGGGGAGAGAGAAGGGGAGGTCATATAGAGGGAGCGCATTCGCTGCCGGCAAAATGGGCTGATTACATAGACTGGATAGAGATTGTTCAGTCGAAGGGGATCGAACCGGAAGATTTTGTGATAGTATACGGTTACGGCTGGGAAAATATTGAAAAGATGGTTCAGCGGTTTATCGGTTCCGGTTACGGAAGCATCAGGGCCTACTATGATTTCAAATCCGAATGGGTGGTTAACGAGGACCTTCCGATGCGGAGGCTGGAAAGGTATGTTCACCTGGTACCTCCGGAATGGCTGAGGTCTCTGATATACAACGAGAGGGCCGATGAATACTTCGGCAGCAGGCATGTAATATGCCACGTGCATTACCGCAACCGGAAGGATTATGAGGAAGGCCATATCCCCAAAGCTGTGGAGATAGATACCAATACCCTGGAGTCCCCCGAAGACTGGAATGTCCGCAGCCCGGAAGAAATCAGAGAGGCGCTGCTTGGTAAAGGTATTACATCGGATACTACCGTTGTTCTTTACGGGAGGTTCTCCTCCCCGGATATAAGCGACCCCTTCCCGGGAAGCAGCGCCGGGCAGCTGGCGGCGATGAGAGCCGCCTTTATCATGCTTTACGCGGGTGTAAAGGATATACGTATACTCAACGGCGGCCTCCAGAGCTGGCTGGACGCCGGTTACGAGCTGGAGACAGAAGAGGTTCCGGTCAACAGGGCGGCCGGTTTCGGGGTTGAGATACCTCTTCATCCGGAGTATTTAACGGATATGGACCGGGCCAGAGAAATTCTGAATTCTGAGGATAAGAATCTGGTCAGTGTGCGCAGCTGGCCGGAGTACACGGGAGAGGTCAGCGGCTATAACTACATAGAGAAGAAGGGAAGGATCCCGGGATCGGTTTTTGGCAACTGCGGCTCAGACGCCTATCACATGGAGAACTACAGGAATCTCGACCATACCATCAGAGAGTATCATGAGATCAGCGGGAACTGGGAGAAGGCGGGGATTACCCCGGACAGGCACAATTCATTCTACTGCGGCACCGGATGGAGGGCCAGCGAGGCGTTCTTCAACGCCTGGTTGATGGGCTGGGACGACATCTCAGTATTCGACGGGGGCTGGTACCAGTGGAGCAGCGAACCGGATAATCCTATCGAAACGGGAGAGCCCGGATAGAGTAAACTTGGCAACGGGAAAGTCATGCAGAAGATTTGCTACGGAGAAAGAACCCAGATAAGAAACCTTCTGGCCGGAAACCGGAAGGAGCAGTACCTGCGGGATATACTGGAGGGCCTGACCGCAAGGAATAAATACATATCCAGTATATTCTTCTATGACGAGGCTGGCTCCAGGCTCTTCGAGAAGATCACTTCCCTCCCTGAGTACTACCCATACAACACGGAGAAGGAAATCCTCAGAGAAATTGCCCCGGAGTTGTGCAAATCGTTTGAGGGGATAGATGTCGTGGAGATCGGAAGCGGGGACTGCTCCAAGATATCGATTCTGCTGAATGCCATCCCCAAGCAGAGAAGGAAAACCATCCGCTATGTCCCGGTGGATATAAGTTATTCAGCCCTGAGAGATTCCGCCGATATTATCTCTGAGAGGTTTCCCAGGATAGAGTTTTCAGGGCTGGTGGCGGATTTTATCAGCCAGATGGACCGGATCCCCAGAGCGGACGGCCGTTTCTTCTGTTTCTTCGGAAGCACCATAGGCAACCTTTCCAGAAGAGGGGCGCTCAGTTATCTGACAGGGCTTCATGAGGTAATGGCCCCCGGCGACAACCTCCTTCTCGGCGTGGATATGGTAAAGGATATAAAAATAATCGAGCGCGCCTATAATGACAGCGAGGGAGTTACCGCCGAGTTCAACAGGAACATTCTGAAAGTTATAAATTCGCTGGCGGGAACAGATTTCGACCCGGAAGCTTTCAGTCACGTCGCCTTCTTCAACGGGGAGCATTCCAGGATAGAGATGCACCTGGAAGCGAGAAAGGATATGGAAGTAAAAACCCCCTACCTGAAAGAGAATATCCTGATAAGGAAGGGCGAGAGGATCCACACAGAAAACTCTCATAAGTTCAGCAGGGAGCAGATAGAGGTCATGCTCAGAAGCGCCGGGCTGACTATAAAAAAACTCTATACAGATCCGAACAGATGGTTTTTACTTATACTTGCAGGAAGGGATTGAAGAACTGATGTTCGATATCGGCAGCATAAGGGAGGATTTTCCTATCCTCGCACAGAAGATAAACGGAAGGCCGATATGTTACCTGGACAACGGGGCCTCCACCCAGAAACCGCGCCAGGTCCTGGAAAGTATTATCACCTTTTACAGCAACGATTACAGCAGCGTGCACCGGGGAATCCACCGGCTCAGCCGGAGAGCCACAGAGCTTCACGAGCAGGCAAGAGAGGCAGCAGCGCGCTTTATTAACGCTGGCAATAAGGATGAGATAGTATTCACTGCAGGGGCCACCGAATCTATCAATCTGGTTGCCTACTCCTTCGGAGAAAAATTTGTCAAAGAGAACGATGAGATAATAACAACCGTCCAGGAGCACCACGCCAACATAGTTCCCTGGCAGCGGCTATGCGAGCGAAGCAATGCGGTTCTGAAGGTAATCCCCCTGGATGAAGAGGGGAATCTCAGAGCAGAAGCCCTGCAGGATCTTATCACACCGGAAACAAAGCTTATCTCCTTAGCCCATGTTTCCAACGTACTGGGAATATTGAATCCTGTAGAGGAGATTATAGAAATAGCCCACAAAAACGATATCCCGGTTCTCATAGATGCCGCCCAGTCGGTCCAGCACCTTCCGGTGGATGTCCAGGAACTGGACTGCGATTTTATGGTCTCCTCAGGCCACAAGATGTACGGGCCCACAGGTATAGGGATGCTTTACGCGAAGAAGAGATGGCTGGAATCTCTTCCCCCGTTTATTACGGGAGGAGGAATGATCGAGTCTGTCTCATTGGAAAAGACAGATTATGAAAAACCGCCCTTCAGGTTCGAGGCGGGAACCGGACACATAGCAGGAGCGATAGGCCTTGCCGCGGCGATAGAGTATATTAAACAGATCGGTATAGAAGAGATAAGAGATCATGAAGTCAGATTGCTTGAGTATCTGGAAGAAGAATTAAGAAAACTTGACGGTGTCATTATCTACGGTGAGGGAGCCGAGAAGCATGGCTCTTTCTCATTCAACCTGAAGGGCACGCACCATTACGACGCCGGGATGATCCTGGACGGATACGGGGTGGCGGTAAGAACGGGGGCTCACTGTGCGGAACCGCTGATGAAGCACCTGGGAATAACAGGCACAATCAGAGCCTCGGTAGCCCTGTATAACGACATTGACGACATTGACCGGCTGGTAGAAGCGGTAAAAAAAGTTCAGAGCATGATGAAGGTATAACCATGAATGATATAAAAATGCAGCAGGATAAAATAATAGAAAAGATTTCAGCTCTTAATGAGTGGACAGATATGTACCAGTATCTGATCTCGCTGGGAAGGCAGCTGAAGATGCCGCCGGAGATGAAAAAGGATGAAAATCTGATCAGCGGCTGCCAGTCCAAGCTGTGGCTTGCCAGCGAATTCAGGGACGGCAGAATGCATTATTACGCTGACAGCGACGCCCTGATAACCAGGGGGATACTGGTGCTGATCCTCAGAGTGTTGAACGGCAGAAAACCGGAAGATATAGTTAACGCCGATCTCTATTTCATTGAAAAGACGGGGCTTTCAGAACATCTCTCGCCGGTGCGCTCCAACGGCCTGTCGCAGGTGCTGGTGCACATAAAAGAGCGTGCGATGAGGCATGCGTAGGGGTTCTCCCGAAGTTCTACTAACCCGCAGGGCAGAGTTCCACGGGCATGCCCGTGGGTATCTACTCCATTCTGAAATGCTTTATAATCGCATTCATCAAATCAGCGGTGCGGACAGGGAGACATACTCAGTAAACGAAAGGGCGGTTCTTGGGCGCTGAAGGCACGGACATCTTAATTATCTGGGCGGTATTGTCAGTCAGATTCATTCTGCCGCTTTTCATCCCGAAATACCCCATACCGGCGATCCTGCTCTGTCTTCTGATGGATGCCGCCGATATGGCGGTTCTGCAGACCTTTACCGGAATGGACATGGCGGGGTATCAATCCTACGACAAAGCTCTCGATATTTTCTACCTGTCCATAGCCATGCTGACAACCCTTCGCAACTGGAAGAACTTCGAGGCGGTTGTAATAGCCCGGATATTATTCTACATACGCCTCGGGGGTGTGCTGATATTCGAACTAACCGGATACCGGCTTTTTCTTGTTCTCTTTCCCAACGTATTCGAATATTTCTTTATACTGTACGAGGGTATCCGGCTCTACTGGATTCCCAACCATTTCAAGAGGCGCTCTCTCCTGAAAGCTGTCCTGATAATCTGGGTTCTGATAAAGTTTCCCCAGGAATACTGGCTTCACATGGCCAGACTGGATGTTACAGACCTTATAAGAGATAGGGTTATCAATTCGCCCATGAACCGGGTTCTGGGCGAAGGGCTCTCTCATCTGATCGCGTTCGCGGCAACGGTAGTTGTCATTGTCGCTTTTTTCATGATTCTCAGGAGGATTGCCGGGCCTAGAGAGCATCCGCTTACTCTTTCTTCCGAACCCCTGCCGGTGGATATCGACGAAGCCCGGGAACGGGCCCGTCACATACTGAACGACTGGAAGATTTTCGATCTTCATCTGGTGGAAAAGGTTCTGCTGGTGGGGTTTATTTCAGTGATTTTTTCCCAGATGCTTCCCGGTATGAATATCAGATCAATACACCTTTTCGCGGGGCTGGCTGTTTTCGTGCTTTTTAATACCTTCCTCCGTTTTCAGTACTCGCGGGGAGGGCGGAAAGTGGAGTCGGCTGTTTTATCATTTATTATACTGGGGTTGATCAACGGGGTGCTGGCTTTTTTCGCTCAATCCCTGATAAAGCGGGGTTTCCTTAATCTGCCCGGAACACGCCTTCTGTTCTTTCTGCTGCTGATGACCCTTATTGTGACGCTGTACGACCGCTGGCGGCCGGTATTCGAAGTGCGCTTCGCCCACCGGACTGCCGAGGCGGATACTCAGTAGCCGGCAATCTGCCCGGGAACCTTAAAAACAATTGATTAAATTCCTTAACAGGGTATAATGTCACAAACAGCGGCGGGCCCGGTTAAAAGTGCGGTTCATTCAACTAAGCTCAGACATCATATATCACTATCACCCGGGCCTTGACTGCTGAGTGATAAATTTGCTGTATTATTTGCGTCAAGCCAGGGGAGAATAATGAAGAATCAAGTATACATCCTGGCTGCCTTATTGGTTCTGTCCGGTTCTGCTGGCGCCGAAGCGGAAATTCATGGCGGAGGTATCAAGGGCGGCCTTCTTGTCTCAAGCCCCGCGGGGGAACGGGAAGAGTATGATGTTGAATCAGTAAATACCGCGGGGTACGGGGTGTATTACAGGTATTCATTTGAAAATAAGTACTCGCTTCAGGCGGAACTCATATATTCGCCAAAGGGTTCAAAGGGGGCCTATTATACCAGAAGCGGAGAGATACGCATCAGTTATGTGGACATAATAGCGCCGGTTCACTACAGGGTCCTTGAAAAAAACAGCCTGTTCAGCGATCTGTATCTGGGGCCGGTATTCGGGATCTACCTTTCCGGCGAGGTTGAACGGGAAGACGGGAAAACTTACGGGATAGGTTCCGATATTATAAAGCCCTTTGACCTGGGGTTCTGTATCGGGGCCAAGTTCGGGATTTCTCATGCCGCCGGACATAACGAAACCTCCGTAGACCTGAGATATTCAATGGGTTTCATAGCCCCCGATGATACCGGACAGGATATAGACCTCAGGAACAGGACCGTTTCGGTAATGCTGGAGATATATTTTGATATAGGCCGATAATATTTCTACAATTTAATCAATCTGTTCAAGATTGATAGGAGGCGGCAGTTATGTGGAAATTCTTTGATGAGCGGGCCAGACGGCTTGGAATCCTGGATACCAAGCTTTCGCAGCTGGCGGCGATATTTGTTGCGCTGGTAGTCGTTAAGGTCATACCGCAGATAATGGATCTGAGCATCTGGTGGTTTGTTATTCTGGCTGTCCTGTCCGGGATAAAACCGCTTATTACCTTTTTCGGGAAAAGTGCGCGGAACTGATCAAAACATCTTATAAGAGGCGGCAGGTTCTGTGGTCAGGGCAGTGGCGCTGGGAAGAAGATCCGTGTGGATAAAGTGCAGATTAAACAGACAGCTCAGAAAGAAAACAGAGATATCAACGAACTGACAGATCTTTCCGGCGCTCTGGCCGCGCCACCGGGAGCCAGGTATCAGCAGCCCAACAGGGGGTATGGTATCTTTAAGGAAACAGACAGGAGGGCTGCCGGACAAGCCCCGATCTTCTCTGACGGATTCGTTTAATACTGATTGTGGATTTGATATATTCATTCACTGCTGTCCCAACGTTACTTGAATAAATTCAATTGGTTACGGTTTGCCCCCTCCAGTTTTCTGTAGTCGAAATGCGAAAGAGCCTGTTCTATAGGGATTTTCTCGAAAAGTGATACGCTCAAAATCTGTAGAATTGTGTAGAGACTCCTGTCCAGATTCAGACGTTTCTTGACGATGGCCACAAGCACATAAATGGATATAGCGATCCAAATTTGTGTTTTCACTGCGTTTTCTGAAGTGCCATAAAAGGCTTTTATTCGCAGATGCTGTTTGATCCATTTAAAAAATAGCTCCACATGCCAGCGACACCGGTACAGTTCTGTAATAGTC
The DNA here is from genome assembly GCA_046483305.1 of Candidatus Krumholzibacteriales bacterium. Lineage (GTDB taxonomy): Bacteria > Krumholzibacteriota > Krumholzibacteriia > Krumholzibacteriales > WJIX01 > WJIX01. The sequence goes on from JAWODM010000075.1 coordinate 7,172, forward strand.
AATGCTGGAAGGGTAAAATTGTTTGTCAGAAAAAACAACCGTTTATTCTTTTCTGTATCGAAATATCGAATGCGCCTCAGCTTCTCCGGATATTTATTCTT
>JAWODM010000049.1:0-15988 GCA_046483305.1 Candidatus Krumholzibacteriales bacterium
ATCGGCGACTACAAGCACTCGGACCGCCACCATCATTATGGCGACCATCACTCCAGGAAGGACTACCACCGCGGGCGGGGGCACAAACAATACAAACGCGACCACCGTTCCCGCGGCACCAAGGTCATCATCCTCAGCCCGCGCGGCCACTACCGTTCCGGCTACAGCCGCGACCGACAACGATTTCGAATTAATCACTCAGCCGCAAACCAAACCAATAATTAAACTACCTGATAGATTATAAAAATTGGGGAAACTCCAATCAGGAAAACCATTGAAATCACAGAACAGCTTTGAACTCAGCTCCGGAGCAGGTAATACCTTGAAGATGCCAATCTGGCAGAACCTTTTAAATCCAGGGTATCCAGGGTATCGGAGAGCCGTTTGTTTCCGGGAGGAATTGAGATGCCGGGAGATACTTCCATCAGGGGTACTACAACAAAAGACCTGTATTTGAAACGGGGATGGGGGATGGTAAGTTCTTCAGTATTTATCGTCAGCGATCCGTAAAGAATGAGGTCTATGTCCAGAATCCGGTCCCGCCCCCGGGAATATTCACTCCCACCCAGTACTCTCTCCGTTTCCTGGCAGACAGAAAGCAGATTTCCGGGCGAAATACTGGTTCTGAGAAGGGCGACCGCGTTGATGAAAGTCCGGTTATAACCCCCGCCCACCGGTTCTGTCTGGTACAGGGAACTGAGCTTTTCGAGGATAATCCCATCCTTTTCCGCCAGGGCATCCGCCGCCTTCAGCAGATTGTTCTCTCTACGGCCCAGGTTCGAGCCGAGCGAAAGGACTGCCCTCTCCGGTTTATTCTGCTTCTCTCTCAACTACCACCGCGACGTGTGCAAGACTATTCGGAAATGGAAGGGTCAGTTTTCTAATCTCCGCTCTTATCCTCATAATAGGGAATTTCTCCAGAACTTCCCTACATATCGAGTTGGCCAGAGTCTCCAGAAGGTTGAATTTATTATTCTCCACCACTTCCATTACCGTGGAATATACCCGTTCATAGTTTACAGTATCTTCAAGGGCGTCGGTCATACTGGCTTTGGTAAAGTCATGGCAATATTCAATATCTATCTCCAGTTTCTGCCCTATTTCCCTCTCTACCGGTGAAACGCCGTAATAACCAAAGACTGTTATGCCCTTGAGAACAACCTTTTCTTCCAAAATCCTACCCCTTTTCGTAACTTTTCTTATTAATGCCGGACACCAGGTAATCCTGTTGCCGTGCCGGCCCTTATCTACCGGGCAGCCGCAAGCCTGCCGGCCGCCTTTTCAATCACCTCATCGCCGGCGGTAATGGACAGCCGGAAATACCCTTCGCCGAAGCTGCCGAACCCGATACCCGGAGTGGCAATTATCCCGGCGCGTTCCATCAGTTCCCTGCAGTAATCCATAGACTTTTTATTATCAGGGACTTCAACCCAGAAATAGAAAGTGGCTTCGGGCGCGGAATAATCGAATCCCGCCCTGTCCAGCCCTTTCTTCAATACCTCTCTTCTGCGCCGGTAAACCTCTCTAATCTCTCCGGTTACCTCTTCGAAACAGCTGTCCAGCACCTGTGCGACCGCCCACTGCAACGCGCTGAATACACCCGAATCGATATTTGCCTTGAGCGAGGACAGAGCTGAAATCTCTTCCGGCGAACCGACCGCGAAACCGATTCTCCAACCTGTTATTGAAAGAGTTTTTGAGAATGAGAAAAACTCGATATAAGGGATCCCGGCCTCTCTTGCCCTGGGGAAGAGGACTTCCGGGGGGCTGCTGAAATAAATATCTGAATAAGCGGCATCGTTTGCCAGGATAATTCCCCTGTCCCCGCAGAATTCAACCGCTTCATCAAATCTATCGCCTGAAGCCGTCCGGGAGGTCGGATTGTTTGGATAATTCAGGTAGATCAGCGCGGCCCTTGCCGATTCTCCCCCGCTGACCTCTTTGAAATCCGGCCAGTAGCAGTTCGATGCCCTGAGCGGCATCCTGAGTACATCCGCACCGGCGAAGACCGCCGAGGAATAGTAGACGGGGTATCCCGGGTCCGGAATCATGACGAGATCGCCCGGGTTTACCACTGCGAGGGGGAAATGCCCTATAGCCTCCTTGCTCCCTATGGTGACTATAATTTCATCTTCAGAGAGAGACTGCCCGTGCCGCCTGTTCAACAGCTCCAGAATGGAACTGCGCAAATCAGGAAGGCCGGTCCCGGGCGGATACCTGTGATAATCTGGAATATCCAGAGATTGTTTAAGAGACGTAATCAGCGCGGCCGGAGCGCCCAGATCGGGGTCTCCGATTCCAAGATCCAGAACCTCTCTTCCGGAACTGAGCAGCGATTCCCTTACCCTGTCTATCTCTTCAAAAAGGTACGGCGGCAGCTTAGAGATCTTTTCAGATTGCATAAAGATCTTTTCCGATTCCGGTTCGCATTACAGTTTAATATAAGTGGACTATTCTACTAACACTTACCAGAGTGTTTGGGTCCGCGGAGGTAAAGATGGGGGCGTATATCTCACCCATCTCATCATAGTGAACCCTCTTCCACCGGTAATCTATATCTGCCGGCTCATCTCTCTTCTCCCACCTGTAGGCTTCAGAAACATATACCAGTCTGTCGTCACTGAGAGAATATTCCATAATAGCGTTCCAGGATTCGAACCATACCTTCCCTTTTCTTACTACCCGAAAAGCTAATTTATCGCCGTTACGCGACCAGTTTACCCCGTACATATCGTCAGTGTCTCTCTCTTTATTCAGCACCTCGGTGATAATTCCTCCGCCCGGAGTTACCAGGTAAACTCCGTCATCGTTTATTATCGCTCCCATTGAGCCGTCAGGGGCCCAGACGAATTCATGAACCCTGGTCAACCCTGTCACATCAATCGACAGGGAGCGGTCCACGCTGTTATAGTTGAGGTAACAGAGGGTAGGCATATTGCTGACAGCCGCGCTGAAAGCGGCCATATCGCCGTTGGGACTCCACTGGATGATGGTGTTGGCCCCGATTCTTATGCGAGTATCCCTTACGATATCAAAGAACTCAGTCTGTGAAGTATCCGGCTCGCCGCCGATAATGGGAATGGCATAAGGTTCATAATAATTCGGCAGGGTATCCACTACACTGATTCTATTGGAAAAATAGATAATGCTGTTTTCATCGGGGGTCAACTGGGGGAGGATATTCTGGAAATAGACGGGAAAAGAAAATTCCTTGACCACCACGGTGTCTACCGACTCGACCAGTATCTCCGGCATGAAACCGTCGCCTTCTTCCCAGTAGGCGATATTCACCAGGTCCTCGCTTCCGTCACCCTGCTCACCCGCCTGGACGTATTCCATAACCACACTGGAACCATCGCTGTTAAATGAGGGGTGTCTATACTGATTATACCTGTTGACATCACTCTGGCCATCCATGTCATAGGTTATCTTGATATCAGTTCCGCCGTGCAGGTCGTACCTTCCGATATTCATGTGAGTCATGGCATAGTTCGTGTTGTAGTTATTGAAGACACTTACGATCGCCCTCTGCCCGTCTTCGGTTATGCCGAAATAACCCGCTCCCTCTTCCCGGTGGAATATCTCTACATCGTCGTATAGCCCCTCGGTAATCTTCACACTTACCGTAGAATCTTCGTAGCGGTACAGATCAGCGCCATAATACTGGAAATCGGCGAACGAATACTTTTCTTCCTCGGTTATGAATCTGCTGTAGAACGGTGAAATGAAGAACAGCTCTCCATTGACCATCTGCGGGAAGATCGAATGCAGCCTGCCGGTATCAATAACATCCTGATCCCTTACTGAAACAATGGTGGAGTCTCTCCTGGTATCTCCGCCCACCTCTATTTCAAGCCTCACCGTATATTCGCCTTTTACCTGCGGCACCTGCCATCTGACCACACCTTCGTCATTCTCCATCAGAGCGCCTTCTTCCACACTCCATCTGTAGGAGATTCTTTCTCCCGAGCTGGAGCCGACTACTCTGGCCGCGAGGGTATCTACCGAACCCGGTTCCGGAGAAAGCGGGTTGGAGAGTATTTTCAGGATCTGGAATTCAGGCGGCGGTACCGGGGCGATCGTATCATCATCGCTGCACCCGGCTGAAATCAGCAGAACGAAAAGCAGAAGAAATGATAAGTCTATAATCTTTCTAAAACAGCACTTCACTTGAAAACCTCCAAAATTTACTGGGCTCCGTAGCGATCTCATATCAGGAAGTAATTATTTACGGTCATGTATATAATTCAATGTAAAATATTATTATTCCCGGTGGAATTCAAGAGAATTCCAACCGCCATTTCATCTAAATTGACTCAAAAAAACACCCGGCCGCGGGGCCGGGTGTTCCAATCATCAGCTCAGTACCGCGAAAGATGTTCTACATCATACCCGGCCCGCCCATTCCTCCACCCGGCATCGGGGGCATCTTTTCATCTTCGGGTATATCTGTTATGGCAACCTCTGTGGTAAGAAGCAGCGCTGCGATACTTGCGGCGTTCTGAAGGGCCGAACGGGTCACCTTCGTAGGGTCGACAATGCCGTCTTCGAGCATATCGCGGAATTCGCCTACTGAAGCGTTGTACCCGATGGTCTTTTTCTTACCCTTGAGCTGCTCGACTATAACAGAGCCTTCTTTACCGGCGTTCTTCGCAATCATCTTGGCCGGTTCAACCAGAGCCTTCGCTACAATCTCCACACCGATCTGCTCCTCGAGTTCGAGCTCCAGCTCCATAACCTTTTCCACTGCGTGAAGAAGGGTTACTCCTCCGCCGGGAACTATTCCCTCTTCGACGGCAGCCCTGGTCGCGGCCAGCGCGTCTTCCACTCTGGCCTTCTTCTCTTTCATCTCTATCTCGGTTGCGGCCCCGACCTTGATAACAGCCACTCCGCCAGCCAGCTTGGCAAGCCTCTCCTGCAGTTTCTCGCGGTCGTAATCGGAGGTGGTATCTTCTATCTGCTTTCTGATCTGCTTTACTCTGTCATTCACCGCGGAGCTCTTGCCGTCGCCCTCGATGATGGTTGTCTTGTCCTTATCTATGGTTATCCTCTTGGCGCTTCCGAGGTCTGAAACCGTTGCGTTCTCGAGCTTGAATCCGGCTTCCTCGGATATTACCCTGCCGCCGGTAAGGACAGCGATATCCTCGAGCATCGCCTTTCTCCTGTCTCCAAAGCCGGGAGCCTTTACGGCGACGACCTGGAGAGTGCCCCGGAGTTTATTGACTACCAGGGTTGCAAGAGCTTCGCCTTCGATATCCTCGGCAATCAGAAGAAGGGGCTTATTAAGCTGCGATACCTTCTCCAGAATAGGGAGAAGATCTTTCATGGCGCTTATCTTCTTGTCATGAATCAGGATATGCGCGTTTTCGAGGATCGCTTCCATTCTGTCGGAATCGGTTACGAAATAGGGGCTGAGGTATCCGCGGTCGAACTGCATACCCTCGACCACTTCCATGGTGGTTTCCATACCCTTAGCCTCTTCAACGGTAATCACACCGTCTTCTCCGACTTTCTCCATTGAATCGGCGATCAGTTCGCCGATTTCAGGATCGTTGTTAGCTGATATTGTTCCAACCGAGGCGATATCCTCACGCTTGCGGATCTGCTTGGAGCTTTTTGTTATGTATTCAACAGCCTTCTCCACCGCCTTATGGATGCCTCTCTTGATAAACATCGGGTTCGCGCCCGCCGTTACGTTCTTGAGACCTTCCTTGATGATTGACTGGGCCAGAATGGTAGCGGTAGTGGTGCCGTCGCCGGCGACATCCTGTGTCCTGGTCGCTACCTCCTTTACCATCTGGGCGCCCATATTTTCCCATTCATCTTCCAGTTCAATTTCCTTGGCGATGGTTACACCGTCATTAGTTATGGTCGGTGCTCCGAACTTCTTGTCAAGAATGACATTACGGCCTCTCGGCCCCAGAGTTACCTTGACGGAGTTTGCGAGCTTATCCACTCCGGCCTTGAGCCTGTCTCTCGCATCAATATTGAATTTAATCTGTTTTGCCATAAGTTTCACCCCTTCCTTCGTTTATATTTTAGCCAGTATGTCACTTTCTCTCAGAATCAGATAATCGGTATTATCGATGGTAATCTCGGTTCCGGAATACTTGCCGTAGAGAACCCTGTCGCCCTTCTTCACTTCCATCTCGATCCTCTTCCCGCTTGATTCATCTACACGGCCCTTACCCACCTCGATAACTTCACCTTCCTGAGGCTTTTCCTTGGCGGTATCAGGTATGATTATCCCGCCCTTCTTGACCTCTTCCTGCTCGGCAGGCTTTACCAGCACTCTATCTGCCAGAGGCGTTATCTTCATTTTTTCCCCCTTTCCTTGAAAATTTAGCACTCTACCTCTATGACTGCCATTTTGAATGCGAAATATATCAAATATTTTTTTTTATGCAAGAAAAAATTTCATCGTCCACCACATTAGGAGTTAACTCGTTAAATAACAGTATTATATATTATTATCAGGGTGCTGATTATTAATAGCGCCGGGATGGGATGTGTAAATATTGGGACGGGATAGCCGCCGATCGGAGGTGTAACGTAACCCGTTATTGCTTCAGGCCGTTCTGGAAATCAGGGCCAGCCCCTTGAAAATGAGATCCGGGTCATGAATAAGGGGGAATTCCAGTTCATTCCTGAAATATCCTCCCCCTCCTCCGGTAAGATAGATATCCGGCCGTAGTTCTACAGAATCCGCTGTCAGGGCTACCAGCTTCTGAACAGCCCCTGAAATCCCCCAGCGGACGCCGGAGCTTATCGCTTCCTCCGTGGACCTCCCGGGCGGCCGGGCACGGCCGGAAAACGCTTCAGTAACTTCAATGGCCGGCAGCGCCGAAGCTGACCGGGAGAGAGAATCGAGAACGGTCTCCGGGCCGGGGAAAATAGAGCCTCCCCTGAACCCTTCGGAGGTGAGAAGGTCTATCGTTATGGCGGTGCCTATATCCACAATCACAGCCTCTTCCGATCCTTCGGCCCTGGCCCCGGCTGCGGCGCATATCCTGTCGGCCCCGAGCTTTTCCGGTGATTCTACCAGAATGGCAAAGGGCAGATTGATATCCGAGCTTATCGGGATTATCCTGGGCCGCCCGGACTCTCCGTACCGGCCTGCAAAATCCCGGCTCCAGGAAGGGACCACACTGCAGAATGCCACAACGTCCGGGGAGAATCGCTCAACCAGATTTCCCGCCGATTCCAGGCTCTCTCTGAGATCGGCTCCGGCCCTCTCCCTGATGATTCCGCCGGAGAAAAAAGCCGCCTTGAGCCCGCTGTTTCCCACATCGATTGCCAGAAGCGATCTCATTTCTGTTTCCTTTCCACACTCAGGTCGCCGGAATGGATGGTTTCGATCCCGTAACCGGTCTCCAGCAGAAGATACCCCTGATCGGATATCCCGGAGAACCTGCCTTCCCATCTCATATTTCCGGATAAAACCGAGATTCTTTCGCCGATATACAGGACTTTTCCGCGAATCCGGGGAAGGAACGGTTTCAGTCCCGAATTCTTCCATTCGAGATAATTCTTCTCGAAGAGTTCCAGCAGATCGCGGAGTAGCGCCCCCCTGTCGAAACGCATTCCCTGTTCTATCCTCAGAGAGGTTGCCAGATCAATTATTTCAGGATGAAGGCAACTCTCTGTCTCATTTACATTCAAACCAGCTCCCAGAACTACAAAATCCTTCCTTCCCTCTGCAAGGATGCCTCCAGCTTTCTTCCCTCCAATGTATATATCATTAGGCCACTTCATCATAGCGCCGATTCCCTCCGATTCCAGATACTCGATCACCGAAAAAGAAAAAAGGGTCATCAATCCCTCTCTCTTTTCCCCCGGCCTCAGCAGGACCGAGAAAACCAGCCCCCCTTCCCGGCTGGAAAACCATACCCTTCCCTTTCTTCCCCTTCCTTTCACCTGTTCGGCCGCACTTACAACTGTTCCTTCCGGAAACCCGGACCTTCCCAGGTCGAAACATGGATCGTTGGTGGAGCCGATCCGGTCATACAGAATGATCACCCTGCCCAGCCACAGGCTGCGGAGTTCCTTTTTAATCAGGCCGGGATGGAGTTCGTCAATTATCAACGGCTCCTCCGTTCAGTTGATCAAGTATCAGGCTCAGGTCCAGGGCGGGAGCCGAAGTGGTGAGCAGGCCGACCGATATGAAATCCACTCCGGGAACTGTGTATTCTTCTATTGAATCCAATGTAATCCCCCCGGATATCTCTATCTCCGGCCTTCTCCCTCCGGACTTCTCAATCTCAGAGACAGCTTCAGCTGCCATTTCGGGGGTAAAATTATCCAGCATTATCCTGCCCGGAGGATTATCCAGCAGCTCGCGGAGCATTTCCAGCGAATCGACTTCTATCTCCGCGTCGGCGAGCCTGCCGCCCAATCGCCGGACAACTCCGGCCAGCCCTCCCGCGGCCTTGATGTGGTTTTCCTTGACCAGAATGTAATCGGCCAGGTTCATGCGGTGATTAGAACCTCCTCCATCCCTGACCGCTTTCTTCTCGGCAGCCCTGAGGCCGGGGGTTGTTTTTCTGGTATCCAGAACGGTTATTCCGCTGCCTCTGAGTTTCCGTACGAAAGAAGCCGTAAGTGTGGCTATCCCCGAAAGATGCCCCAGAAAATTAAGGGCGGTCCTCTCGGCGGCCATTACGGAAACCGCTCTACCCCTGATTCGTGACACCATATCTCCCGGACCGACACGGCCCCCGTCCTTTGCCAGTCTTGAATATTCCAGGCTGTCATCCAGGTATCCGAAGGTTTCTTCGGCATAATCCTGGCCGGAAATAATCCCCTCCTGTCTGGCCACTATGAAAGCGGAACATTCCAGCTTCCCGTCCACTACCATCCCGCTGGTGAGGTCATCATACGCGCAGTCGGTCTCAAGAGCGATCCTTATAATATCGTTCACCCGGTCATCCGGCAAGTTACATCCTCCCTTCCTGCTTCATTCGAATTTCTTCGATCCTGTCTCTTATGCTGGCAGCTCTTTCAAAGTTCAGCGCTTCTGCTTCTCTTATCATCTCCTCTTCCAGTTTCTTCAACAGGGAAGGGTCGCCGGCGCCTTCAGGGAGAAACGGCTCCTGCGGCGCTTCTTCCTTCCGGCTGTCCGCTATGGCGGTAACTCCCACTATATCATCCCTGCTCTTTATGATAGATGTCGGTATTATACCCTGTTCCCTGTTGTATTCTAACTGTTTTTCCCGCCTCCTTCCCGTCTCTTCCAGCGCCCTGCTTATCGATCCGGTCAGTTTGTCCGCGTAAAGTATTACCTTCCCGCCCACATGCCTGGCCGCCCTGCCCGCTGTCTGAATGAGAGCGGTTTTTGAGCGCAGGAACCCCTCCTTATCTGCATCCAGTATTGCCACCAGGCTCACCTCCGGCAGGTCCAGCCCCTCTCTGAGCAGATTAATGCCGACCAGGACGTCAAAATCACCCACCCTGAGAGACCGCAGGATTTCCACCCGGTCCAGGGCGTGTATATCGCTGTGAAGATATCTGACCCTGATACCAATATCCTTCAGATAGGAAGTGAGCTCTTCCGACATCCTCTTGGTAAGGGTGGTAACCAGGACCCTTTCTCCAGCTTCAGCCCTTTTCCGGATTTCATTTATGAGGTCCTCCACCTGGCTCTCCACGGGCCTGATTTCAACCTCCGGATCAACCAGCCCGGTAGGCCTTATCACCTGTTCGACCACTTCTCCGCCGCATTTCTGTATCTCATATTCGCCGGGAGTGGCAGATACGAATATAAACCTGTCTATCAGTTCCTCAAACTCGCTGTATTTCAGAGGTCGGTTGTCAAGAGCGGAAGGAAGCCTGAATCCATGCTCTATCAGTGTCTTCTTCCTGTTTCTATCCCCCCGGTACATTGCCCGTATCTGAGGCAGGGTAACATGAGATTCATCCACCATCACCAGAAAATCATCCCCGAAGTAATCTATCAGGGTAGCCGGCCGCTCTCCCGCCGACCGTCCGGAGAAATATCTGGAATAGTTCTCGATTCCGCTGCAGTAACCTACTTCCTTCATCATTTCGATGTCGTAGAGCGTTCTCGACCTCAGGCGTTTTGCTTCGAAATCCTTTCCGGCATTCTTGAGTTCGGCGCATCGTTGCTCCAGTTCTTCTTCTATACCCCTGACCGCTCTTTCCATCCTGGGGGCAGACACAGCGAAATGGGAAGAGGGGAATATCTTTATCCGTCCGGCCCTCTCGATCACCTCGCCGGAAACAGGATTAAATACTGATATGCGCTCCACCTCCTCATCGAAGAACTCAATCCTGATGCCCTCGGCCAGGAAAGAAGGCCACAGATCAACGGAATCCCCCCTCACCCGGAAGGTTCCCCTCTGAAAATCCATATCATCACGCCGGTACCACATATTTACCAGTTTGCGGATCAGTTTATCCCTCTCCAGGGAATCACCCTCCCTGGCTGTGAATGAAAGGGAGTTGAATTCTTCCGGCGAACCCAGTCCGTAAATACATGAGACACTGGCCACTACTATAACATCTTTCCTGGTTACCAGCGAACCGGTGGTTTTGAGCCTCAGCCTGTCGATATTCTCATTGATGGAAGCATCCTTTTCTATATAGGTGTCAGTTACGGGGATGAAAGCTTCAGGCTGGTAGTAGTCATAATAGCTGATAAAGTATTCCACCGCGTTCCCCGGGAAAAAACTCTTGAATTCTCCGTAGAGCTGAGCCGCCAGAGTTTTATTATGCGATATTATCAGGACCGGCATCCCCACCCGTTCTATCACATTGGCTATGGTAAAGGTCTTCCCGGAGCCGGTTACGCCAAGCAGGGTCTGATACTTTCTGTTTTTCCCGATCCCCTTTACCAGTTTCTCGACCGCCTCCGGCTGGTCTCCGGTGGGGCTGAACGTGGAGTGGAGCTTAAAAAGAGACATGACTACCCGGCATTGTTAATTCACTCGGTCTTAATTGAGGTGCTGTCGCGGCCCAGATATACACCTCTGACGATTTCATGCTTTTCACCGAAGGTGGGGAGCTTCCGGCCGTTAAACTCCGCGGTGAACCCCCCCGCATTGCCTATGGTTCTCAGCACAAAGGCGTTTTGAGCTTTGAGCAGTTTCTCCCTTCCCGGTAAGAGAATAAAATCGTGGAAGGTAGTGTCAGGCCCGTTGTTCTCCGAGGAAATGGTTATAATATCGAACCAGGTGCTGTCGGAAGGGTTAGCGGTCAGTTTCAGCTCCATCGGCCCGGCCCTTTCTTCCCTGTCGGGCTCCGGAAAGGCTGTTTCAGAATCCTGACTCCCACTTCCGCCATTATCAGGGGGGGCGATACCGGGCTTTTCCGAGCCGTTCAACCTCTCCCTGGTCTCTTTATCCACAAATTCTTCCGCCTGGGGAATGGCGCTCGGAGGCTTTACATCCGCATCTTCTTCCCTATTCAGAAGAATAACCGCCAGGGCGACGATGACCGCCAGAGCCGCTGCCGGCCCTATGAGCTTCCTGGCGATGGAGCCGTAATCAATCTCCTGCTCCTCCTCAATCTCCTTCTCCTCCCAGTGGTCTCCCCTGGTCCTGTGATTATGCCCTGAATGCACCTGATACTTGCTCAGGATATAATCGACATCCATCCCCAGCTCCGCGGCGTAACTCCTCAGAAAACCCATAACGTAAACGGGGGCGGGAAGCATATCGAAATTGTCCGTCTCCAGATATTTCAGGGACGATTCGGGTATCTTGGTAACCGCGCTTATCTCCGCCCTGGTCCGCCCGTCCTTATTCCTGGCCTCTGAGAGGAGCTCTCCAACCGTTTTCTCGCTGGTCAGCGAACCGGCGGTTTTCTTCTTATCTTCTCGGCCTTTTTCGTTTTTCATCTCAGGTCCCTCAGAGTACTCTCCATCCTCTCGCGAAGCAGCTTCAGTTCTTCCACTCGTTCTCTTTCCCTGGCAACTACCTCATCCGGAGCCTTTTCCAGAAACTGCTTATTGCTCAAACGAGCTTCTATCTTTTTCAGATCCGAAGTCAGTTTATCCCGCTTGCTCTCTATCCTCTTTATTTCACCTTCAACATCCGCGATTTCTTCCATCGGCAGATAGATCTCGAAATCAAGGTGGCCTGAAGTTACGCACCTGGCGGGTTTTTCAGCCCCCCTGACAATCTCTATCTCCTCTATACCGGCCTGCTCCCTTATCTGTCCGGAATATGAGGAGAGCCTCTGATACAGCCCGGAATCATTCTTGAAGTTAAAGATTGCCATGACACCTTCGCTCTGCGGGACGTTGAAGGTCTGTTTGAGGTTACGGATGCCGGTAACCGCCTCTATGACCAGGCTCACATCCTCCTCCAGCTGTTGATCCCGCAAACCGTCCATAGGGAAATAGAATCTGTAATCGGCAAGAGTAACGTTTCCCGCGGACAGCATACTCCATATCTCTTCGGTTATAAAAGGCATCACCGGATTAATCATAATCATGGACAGCCCCAGAACGGCTCTGGCGGTAACGGCGGCGCCGGCCGAGCGGCTTCCCTCTTCCTGGAAGGCTCTCTTTGAAAATTCCAGATACCAGTCACAGTACTCGTGCCAGAAGAAATCGTAAGCAGCCGAAACGGCCTCGTCGAACCTGTAGCTGCTTATAAAACGGTCTGCCTCCGACATTCCGGCCGACAACCGGCTGACAATCCAGCGGTCTTCCCAGCCGAATTCCGGATCCTGCCGCGGCTGGCGCCCGAAAAGCAGGCTGTAGATGGAGGAAATATTGCCGCCTTCGATTTCTCCGGAAATCTCAGTATCTTTCAACCCGGCCTGGCTCAGCACCAGCCGGGAAGCGTTCCAGATTTTATTGGCGAAATGCTTGCCTATATCGACTTTTTTCTCGTCAAACAGTATATCCTGCCCGGGGGGGGAGAGTTTCATCAGGGAAAATCTCAGGGCATCCGCTCCGTACCTGTCGATAATATCTATGGGATCGGGAGAGTTGCCGAGTGACTTGCTCATTTTGCGCCCCTTCTCATCCCTTACTATACCGGTTATATATACCGACGAGAATGGTATCTCATTCATAAACTCCATGGAAGCCATTATCATCCGGGCCACCCAGAAGAATATTATGTCGCCCCCGGTAACCAGAACGTCGGTGGGGTGGAAAGTTCTCAGGTCCTCCGTCTCCCGGGGCCAGCCCAGAGGCGAAAAAGTCCAGAGCCATGAGGAGAACCAGGTATCCAGAACGTCTTCATCCTGCACGGGCTCGCCTCCGCACTCTCCGCAAGAAGTGGGCTCCTTCCTGGAAACTATCACTTCGCCGCATTCGTCGCAGTACCATACCGGGATGCGGTGCCCCCACCAGAGCTGCCTGGAGATACACCAGTCCCTGATATTTTCCATCCAGTTGAGATATATATTCTTCCACCTCTCCGGGATGAAGCTTACTTCCCCATTCCTGACCACCTCTATCGCGGGCTCCGCCAGCTGATCCATTTTCATGAACCACTGCCTGGACACAGCCGGCTCTATTACCGTGCCGCATCTGTCGTGGTGGCCAACCGAATGCCTGTAATCCTCCACTCTGCGGAGGAGGTCCTTTTCCCTGAGGGCCTCCAGAACTTTTTCCCGGGCCTGATTCCTTTCCAGGCCGGAGAATTCTCCCGCTTCATCGTTCATGAACCCCTTGCGGTCAATCACTACCACCTCATCCAGGCTGTGCCTTCTCCCAATCTCAAAATCAGTGGGATCGTGGGCCGGTGTAATCTTCAGGGATCCTGTTCCGAATTCGGGATCCACCGCTTCATCGAAAATTACCGGGATCTGCCTTCCGGTGAGGGGAAGCCGGACTTTCCTTCCCATCAGATCTTCCGCCCTTGGGTCATCCGGGCCCACCGCCACGGCAGTATCGCCCAGCATGGTCTCGGGCCTGGTGGTCGCCACCACGATCTCTCCGTTACCTTCGGCAAATGGATAGGCAATATAGTAAAGCTTCCCATCCTTCTCTCTGAATTCCACCTCTTCGTCACTTATTGCGGTCTCGCACGACGGGCACCAGTTGACCATGTAATTTCCCCTGTATATCAAACCCTTCTCGTAAAGCTGGACAAAAACCTCTCTGACCGCGTTTGAGACCGACTGGTCGAGAGTGAATTTCTCTCTGGACCAGTCCAGAGAAGCCCCCAGCCTGTTGAGCTGCCGGACTATTCTGCCGTGATATTTCTCCTTCCAGCTCCAGCACTCTTCCAGGAACTCCTCCCTGGTCATCGATTCCAGGTCCACTCCTCTTTCCAGCAGTTTGTTTTCAACTACCTTCTGGGTAGCTATCCCGGCGTGATCTGTCCCTGCCAGCCAGAGTACGTTGTATCCCCTTAGCCGCTTCCACCTTGCCAGGATATCCTGAACGGTGGTGCCGAGAACATGGCCTATGGTAAGTACTCCCGTCACATTGGGAGGGGGAAGAATTATGGAGTAAGATTCCGCGCTGCTGCCGCTGTCCGGAGTAAATGAACTGTTTCTTTCCCAGGTTTCCGTCCATTTCTTCTCAACGTCGTTCGGGTTGAAAACTTTATCCAGCATTACTCTCCCTCTGATTATATCCTGTCATCTCTTTCCGGCACCGAACCTATAAATTAACACAGGACAGTCCCCCGGTCAATAATCACCTGCCTGCCCCTGTTCAATTTGCCGACCGCCCTGACCCTGTTTCAATAACGCCGGAAATAACCTGCCTGCTCACTCTTTTCCGGCCGTCTCAGTCCAGCTTGAAAGTTATTGTTTTACCATCTCTTCCGGAGCCGCGGTAAGTCTTTCCATCCGTCACCAGCACTATATTGAGGATCCGGTCGGGCGTTTCCATCAGGCCCCGCCTCCTTACAGCATCAACTGATACTGCGCCCCCCTTAATTTCCGCCCGGTAATCTGTAATCAGATACTCGCCCCGCCGGTAGCCGTAACCGTCCCAGCGGTCTTCATAGAGCCAGCCCGACGCGGTTCCTTCTCCGTCCGGGCTGATAATAAGGGTCAGCGGATCGAGCCGGTACCCCCAGGTGCTCTGCACTACCGGTCCCGCCGGTATTATGTTGCCCGCCTTCAACCTCAATTCGGCCTGGAATCCATTGTTCGAGGTTTCCGCGTTCAAATCCAGATCTATTTCCCTCCAGGTTCCGTCCGGAACCGCCGGGTCCTCCGCCCAGGCGGGGATCACCAGCAGGCTGCTTCCCAGTATGAAAGCTTCCTGCTCTCTTCTGAGGGCCGGATCGGCCGGATCGGCAAAGAATACCGGCCTCATCACCGGCATCCCGGCGGTAGACGCCTCATGAAACAGAGAATACAGATATGGAAGGAGCCGGTACCTTCGCTCCAGGGCGGTACGGGACACTGCCTCAATATCCCCGCCAAACTCCCAGGGCTCCTGGTTATCCGTGTTATTAGCCGTATGCGCCCTGCAGAACGGATAGAAGGCGCCCACCGCTATCCAGTGGCCGAAAAGGCCGGGAGTGGCATTGCCGTCAAATCCCCCGATATCCGGTCCGTTAAAGGGCTGTCCGGAGAGTGAAAGGTTTATGGTCATCGGTATCGACATCCTGAAATGGCTCCAGTTTGCTCTATTGTCGCCTGTCCAGGTCGCAGCATATCTCTGCCCCCCCAGATAATTGGCCCGGGTAAGCACGAAAGGGCGCCGGTCCGGATTAACCCTGCTGATACCCAGTCTGGTCGCTCTGACCATCTGCATCCCGTAAATGTTATGGTAGCGGGCGTGAGGCCCGGGAGGAATTTCACCTCCGCCCCGGTGCAGGTTGTCCTCCGGCATGGTTCTGGAATCGGTATCGAAGAGGGCCGGCTCATTCATATCATTCCAGACCCCGTCTACGCCGGTCTCCATGAATTTCTGGTAAAGGGACGCCCACCACAGACGGGCGGCGGGCATGGTGAAATCCGGGAAGACGCAGTCACCGGGCCATACCCTTCCGATGAAATCCCGGCCATCCGCGGCCCTGGTCCATATATCCAGCTCGCTGCCTGA
>JAWODM010000039.1:0-6529 GCA_046483305.1 Candidatus Krumholzibacteriales bacterium
CGTCCGGCGAGCCGGGCGCGTTCGACGGCTTCGTTGACGGCCAGGGTGGCGGAGACGGCCACGGTTGGTCCTCCTCGGAGGTGGACGCGGGACAGAGCGGGAAAGAACTCTGTATCTTACACTCAGGGGGCAGGAGATCGTAGAGGAGATAGGATTTATCCCGGTAACCCAGTATGAATAGAGAAGGATGAATAGGGAATCAAACAGCCATAAAGGCGGACAGGGATACAGTAAGAAGATTTCTTCCCCGGATATTTCGGGGAAGAATCTTCTTATGAGCGATGAAACCAGGCGTTTCAGGAGTATCGCCTCGCTGGCCGGGAAATCGCTTCTAACCGTTATTGCTTCGGTATCCCTGATCGCTCTCTTTTTCATATTCTTCTTTATCATCAGGGATGCGGTGCCGTTCTTCCGGCTGGAGGGGTTCAGGGAATTCTTCACCAGTACATCCTGGTATCCTTCAAGAGAGAACCCGGAATTCGGAGCGCTGGCGATATTCGTGGGAAGCGCGCTGGTTACTCTGGGAGCGGTGATAGTGTCTGTTCCGCTGGGGGTGCTGGCCGCACTGTGCCTGAGCGATATCCTGCCATTTGCGGTCAGACAATACGTAAAACCGGTTATAGAGATGCTGGCGGCGATACCTTCGGTTGTTTACGGCTTCTTCGCGCTGGTTGTTTTCGCTCCATACCTTCAGCAGAAGGGGGGAGCGGCCCTCTCCATGGGAGCCTGGATAGTTCTTACACCACTGGCGCTGGTTATATCGGTTATTCTGGGAGATGTCATCAGCTCCAAATTGGGTGAAAGGGAGAAGAAAACCAGGAGAATTGTCTTCACAGTTCTGATAGCTGCCGTTTCGATATGGGGGATATATTCGCTCAGCGGCTTCTTTGCCGGAATAAAAGTGGTAAGTGGAACAAACGCCTTCAATGTCTCAATTATTCTGGGGATAATGGCTCTTCCGGTAATAGTAAGCGTATCCGAGGACGCGCTTAGCGCGGTGGGCAGGGATATGCGGGAGGGAAGCTACGCGCTGGGCGCAACCAGAGCTGAAACTCTTCTTAAGGTGATAGTCCCGGCTGCCAGGAGCGGAATATTCGCCGCCGTTATCCTGGGGGTGATGAGGGCTCTGGGTGAGACCATGGTGGTGTGGATGGCTTCAGGGAACGCCGCCAGTATTCCGGAGCCCTGGTTTGACCTTCTGGAGCCGGTCAGGACCCTTACCGCCACTATCGCCGGGGATATGGGAGAGGCTGACCAGGTTACCGGTTCGGCCCGTTACCATGTTCTCTTCGCCATGGCGATGTGCCTTCTGATCTTCGCCTTTATATCGAACATGGTCAGCGAACATTTCGCAAAAAAAGCCAGGGGTATGTCCAGATAGAACAGGCCGCCCCGATAAGGGGAGAGAAAGCAGATTATGGAACTTCAGAGCAGAAAATTGTTCAACACCTCATTCACCACCGTCGGGGTTCTGGCGATAGTTCTGATGGCGGCCTCGCTGGTGGTCCTGCTCTATCCGATTTTCATTAAGGGTATGGGCGCGTTCATATTCACGGAGACAGTGGAGAACCGTGAGCTGATGCTGCAGAGATTCGGCCGGGGCGATAGGGAGCGGGTAAGGGATGATATAAGGGAGGCGGAGGCTGCCAGGATGCCGGTCTATGAGATCATGGAGAGATTCGAGAGAGAGCTGTCCGAAGGCGGTTCTGAATTCCGCGGGGAGTACCGAAGTGAATACAGAGAGGTAATGGAACTGATTGAAGAGCTGCTGGGCCCCAGGCCCGGCGGCAGGGAGGCGGCCCTGATCAGGAAGAGGTACGGCGAGGTTAGAATGGACCGGGCGCTGGAGACCCTGGGTAAGATATTGAATGTGGAAACCTACGATTACTCCGACCCCTCCAGTATGGGGAAGAAGGTCCTCAAACCGAGGGTAGAAATATTCAAAGGCACCTCTCTGGAACCGCTTTTTTCGATTATTGAGAAAGATATAGAGAAGATGCTGAAACCGGAACTGACTCTTTACTGGCGTTTTCTTTTTGACAAATCGAAGGATTCCCACTTTTTCGGGGGCATCTGGCCGGAAGTGCTGGGAACTCTTTACCTTTCCATCGGGGCAATGTTATTCGCAATACCGTTTGGAATAGTAGCGGCTATTTATCTTTCCGAATACGCCGGCGAGGGAAGGCTGACCAGGCTGATAAGGGTATCCATAAGCTCCCTGGCCGGTGTGCCCAGTATTGTTTTCGGGCTGTTCGGCCTGGCTTTCTTCATAAACACGATCGAGATTTCAAATTCCAAGAGCGTGCTGGCCGGGTCGCTGACCCTGGCCCTGCTGGTTCTGCCGATTATCATACGGGCCTCGGAAGAGGCCATAAAGGCGGTGCCCAGGGGTTACAGGGAAGCCGCCATGAGCCTGGGAGGCGGGAAGTGGCACACCATCGTAAGTGTTGTGCTGCCGGCTGCCATGCCCGGTATTCTGACCAGTATCATAGTAAGCCTGGGAAGAGCGGCGGGAGAGACCGCCCCGATTATCTTTACCGCCGCGGTGAGTGTGGGAAAACCGCTGGCTGTATGGCAGACCGTATCTCAGCCGACTCCGGCCCTTCCCTGGAGTATATACAATCTGGCTACCGAGCATGAGGCGGTAAACGAGATAAGGCATGTACAATACGGGATGGTTCTGACGCTGGTGGTTCTGGTTTTGCTTTTGAACCTTACAGCCATTATAGTTCGAAAGAGAATTTCAAAGAAATTGAGAAGATAAGGGGACCGGAACGAATGCAGGAAAAGAACAGTAATCATAAGCAGCTTATAACCACCGAAGAATTCAGTGTATTCTACGGAAGCAACGAAGCGGTATGTGGCGTGACCATGGATATACCTGCCGGACTGGTCACTGCCATTATCGGCCCCAGCGGGTGCGGAAAGAGCACCTTTCTGAGGTCGATAAACAGGATGAATGACCTGATCCCCGGTTGCAGGGTGGAGGGGAAGCTGATGATCGACGGCCAGGATATCAATATTCCCAAGGTGGATGTGGTATCACTGAGAAAGAACGTAGGCATGGTATTCCAGAAGCCCAATCCATTCCCCAAATCTGTCTTTGATAATGTAGCCTACGGCCCCAGGATCCATGGCGTCAAATCAAGGGACAACCTCAACGATATTGTCAGAAACAGCCTGCAGCAGGCCGCCCTGTGGGAAGAGGTCAGGGACAGGCTCGATCACAACGCCCTGGACCTGTCCGGGGGGCAGCAGCAGAGATTGTGTATAGCAAGGGCGATTGCGGTAAAGCCAAGCATCCTGCTGATGGATGAGCCGGCCTCAGCCCTGGATCCCACCTCCACCGGCAAGATCGAGGACCTGATAGACGATCTCCGGGGCGACTATACTATAGTTATAGTAACTCATAATATGCAGCAGGCAGCCCGGGTTTCCGATTACACCGCCTTTCTTTATGAAGGTGAATTAATTGAATTCGGAGAGACCGGCAAGCTGTTTACCAATCCTGAGAAGAAAACCACGGAAGATTACATTACCGGAAGGTTTGGATAGGGGAGCTTAAAATGGAAAGACACATAAGAAAGGAAATTGAAAACCTGAAGAGGCAGCTGCTAAGCCTCAGTTCGATGGTGGAGAATAACGTGGAGGATGCGGTTTACGCCCTGATCGAGAGGGATGCCGGCAAGGCCGGGGAGGTCATGAGCAGGGATTCCGAGGTGGACCTGAAGGAAGTGGAAGTGGAGGAGGAGTGCCTTAAGGTGCTGGCTCTTCACCAGCCGGTGGCGATAGACCTGCGGCTGATCGTATCGATAATGAAGATCAACGATAACCTTGAAAGGATCGGCGACCTGGCCACCAATATTGCGGAGCGGGCGGCTTTTCTGTCCACCAGGAGCGAGTGCGAGATAAGTATGGACTTCGCTGAAATGTCGGGGAAGGTGAAATCGATGCTTTCCAGGTCCCTGGATTCACTGGTCGGGGAAGACCCCGAACTGGCCTGGGAGGTTTGCGGAGATGACGACGAAATCGATAATATGAACCGCAATATGTATATGGCGGTTCAGGAAGGCATAAAAAAACATCCCGAGAGGATGGAAGAGATCATACATATGCTTTCCGTATCCAGGCACCTGGAGAGGATCGGCGACCTGGCCACCAATATAGCGGAGGATGTCATATACCTGATAGAGGGCAAGATAGTCCGCCACAACCTGGAGAACTACGGAAATTTCAATTCCGAATGATTTCCCCGTTACAGGTGAAGTTTATTATCAGAGCCGTCTTGAGATAGGCCGCTCTCAGTCTTCCGCCAGAATATTATCGTCGTATTCAGTCTCAAACCGCAGCTTGTGCTTTGCCTCTTCCCGGGCCAGTCCGTTAAGTATATCCTTTATTTCCGGGTCCTGCGCGGCCGAGGCGAGGTCGCTGTACATCCGGTATGCTTCCTTTTCGGCTTTCATAGCCAGAATCAGCGCCTTCTGATAGTCCATGTCCTCGCCGGGCTCCACATCGGTTACGTATTCGGCGATCTTGAGATCCATCACTTTTTCCTGATCCGGAAGCAGCTTTTCTCCCCTCTTGATTTTAAGCAGTTTTTCCTTATGGCCCAGCTCCTCGGCGGCAAAATCGAGAAATACCTTCTTCATATTTTCCCGTTCCACTCTCTCTGCCAGGCTGGTATAGAAACTGTGCGAGCGTTCCTCCGATTTAATCGCAAAATCAAGAATTTCGTCTACGCTGCTGAATTTCATCAACTTTTCCTCCTTCTTCCGGACCTTTCCGGCAATCTTAAAATCTTCCGCACCGGAGTGCATATCCCCCGCTTAAATTTCGTTCTCCGCTCCCTGCCGGAGTCTGCGTTTCGGGATGGTGGTATTACGGCCCCAGGTTCATCAGGCGGTCTCCCCTCAGGAAGTCGTCTGACTCTATATCGGCGCCGGTCTCAAGCTGTTCATATTCTACTTCCAGCAGAGCGAGATGGCTGCGCTCCATTCTGGCCATATAATTCAGCAGCGAGCTGCTGGACTGATTCCTGGTCTTTCTGGCCAGATCGGAATAGAAGCTCTGCGCCCTTTTCTCCGCCTCCATGGCAACTTCAAACAGTTTCTTGAGTGAAGGATTGTTGGAGAGAATATCATCCAGCAGGGGTACGGGCGAGTTCTCCGGAGTTTTCAGTTCTACTTCCGGAAACATTTTCTCATAAGCTTCCTTGAGTATCTGCTCATGCTTCTTTTCCTGGGATATCAGAAAGTCGAATTTTTCCCGAAGAGTGTTGTTTTCAGTCATACTCTTCATATGCTGGTAAAGCTTTTCCGCTTCGATTTCGGACTTTATGGCTATACTGAAAATCTCCAGGGTGGTGTAGTCTCTTTCCATATTCTTGCCTTTCATTAAGGTTCCGGTTCTCTCTTTGCCGGGCTTCGCGGCCCGGCGTAAAAAAGGCCGCACCGTATAACATTCCAGTATTAATATCTAATATAAATTATTTTGCCAATAAGATAAAGCTGATTTGTCATCCCCGGAGCCCGTTCCCAGGACGGTCTCCCGTTTCCGGTTGAAATATAGCGCTTCTGCTGGTATAGTGAACCTCCGCGGGCTGGCCGAACCGGAAAACCCGCCGGAGATGACGACTGCTGCGGCCGGCTCAGCGCGGAATGAAAATTATTATCTATAATTAAAAAAGCCCCGGACCTGTCCGCTATGATAGAATGGCTGCAAGAATATAGCCCGGTTGTTCAGGCCCTGATAGCCACCTGCTTCACCTGGCTGATGACCGCCCTTGGCGCCGCTACCGTTTTCATGGTCCGGAAAGTAAAACGGAACCTCCTGGACTGGATGCTCGGTTTCGCCGGGGGGGTTATGATAGCTGCCAGCTACTGGTCTCTCCTGGCCCCCGCGCTGGAGATGTCGGAGGGGGGGAGCCTGCCGTCCTGGCTGCCGGCAGCTTCCGGGTTCCTGGCCGGCGCAGTGGTGCTGAGGTTAATAGATATGATACTGCCTCATCTTCACCCGGGCTTTTCGGTGGAAAACGCCGAAGGGATGAGCACCTCATGGAGAAAGAGCACTCTTCTGGTTCTGGCCATAACACTTCACAACATTCCGGAGGGGTTGGCGGTGGGGGTGATTTTCGGGGCGGCCGCTTCGGGGGCTTCAGAAACCTCCACAGCGGCGGCGGTGGCCCTGGCGGCAGGGATGGGTATTCAGAATTTTCCGGAGGGGCTGGCGGTTTCAATGCCGCTCAGAAAGGAGGGGCTTTCCAGGCTCAAATCATTCTGGTACGGCCAGCTTTCAGGGATAGTCGAGCCGGTAGCGGGGGTGGCTGGCGCCGCCGCGGTGGTTGCCTCACGGGCCATACTTCCTTACGCCCTTTCTTTTGCGGCTGGAGCGATGATATTTATTGTGATAGAGGAAGTAATACCGGAATCACAGATCGGGGATACTTATGATTATATAAAAAATAATGATATGATCCAGTTAATTTAAAATAAAGTAAAATAAAGGGTCGCATCGCAGCAAATTATTCATT
>JAWODM010000053.1:0-10300 GCA_046483305.1 Candidatus Krumholzibacteriales bacterium
TTAACTCCAAGTAGATCAACCATGATCTTTGTACCATATTTATGAGCAGATGCTACTGCTTCTTTGATGGTTGAATCATCTGATGCAGCCATCACACAAACGATGTCAGCACCGGCTTTTGCTGCCATCTCTGTTTCTAATGCACCGGTATCCATCGTTTTTAAATCAGCAACAATAGTTTTTTGAGGAAATGTTTCTCGTAAAATTCGAACGATTTCTATGCCTTCGCTTTTGATAAGGGGTGTTCCTGCTTCTAACCAGTCTCTGGTCTGCTCGCTTTCCTGATCCTCCAGCCACCTGTAAGGATCCTCGATTTCGATACCATGAAGGGTATCCACCACCACTCTTCTCTCTGTTTCAGGTACCGGCGGCAGATTCTTCTCTCCGGAAGAAACCGACCCGGCTGCAACCAGCACCGTCAAAACAGGAATCAGGAGAAACAATAAGAACAGACGCAGTCTTCGAACAGATGAGAATAGCATTTCAACCTCCCTGTTATTCTCTATTTGCCGCTTACCATTGCACCTTTACTTTTTCAGGTCATTATTAAATCATAAAGGGAAGTTTCGCACAACAGGAAATACCGCAGAAATGGAATGTAAAATTGGCTGAAAAAGGCCATAGAATAAAAGCGCCACGGGTTTTCACTGTCAATTAAAAATCCGTGGCACTTCCAACAATCGACACGGGTTATCGGGACTTCCTTCGGCCCCTTTACGCTTTGCGGGGCCTCTCTCTTTCATTATCTCCCGTGTACCCGCTCAATCTATTTATAATTTTACAGAAGTTCAATATCTTTGTCAATAGCTTCGCAGGCAATGATTCGGAGGGGGCAATGATTCAGAACCATTAGCTGCCCGGTATGAGTTTCATAATTATGAGGCAGGCTCACCCATTTTGTTTATCAAACTAACCAAAATGACTTGATAATAGTCCTTTCTGCATGTACTTTTTATAAATCAGTAACCGTTTTTAAACGCCCCTTCAAAGGGCGCAATTAGAGAAAGGAAATGGAATGAGACGAACAGCACTGCTTCTGGCGCTACTGGCCGTTGTTATCACACTATCCTGCTCAGAGCAGGTATCTGAGGTTAAGGGTTCAAATCCCCTGCTTTCAGAGTTCGAAACCCCTTTCGAGGTGCCGCCTTTTGACAAGATCAAAGCTGAACATTACATGCCGGCTTTCGAGGAGGCCATGGAGATTCATCAGAAGCAGGTTCTGGATATCGCCGGCAGCAGCGAAGAGCCCACCTTCGAGAACACACTGGTGGCTCTGGACCAGAGCGGCAGACTGCTTGCCCGGACCAGCAATATATTCTTCGGGCTGAACTCCGCTAAAACAGATGAACAGATGCAGGATATCGCCAAAAAGGTTGCTCCGATGCTGTCCGGGCACCGGGATAATATAATGCTGAACGAGAAGCTGTTTGGGAGAATTAAATCTGTATATAAAGATAAGGATGAATTAGGCCTGGATCGGGAACAGGCAAAACTTCTGGAAGAATATTACAGAGATTTCGTGAGGGGCGGCGCCGAGCTGAACGACGCTGACAAGAAAAAGCTTCGCGGAATAAACAAGGAGCTCTCTCAGCTGACCGTTCAATTCGGAGAGAATGTCCTGAAGGAAGTAAACAGGTACGAACTGATTATAGATAACCCCGAAGACCTGGCCGGACTGCCGGAGAACGTAATCGAGACCGCGGCCGAGGAGGCTGCCGGCAGGGGATACGAAGGCAAATGGGTCTTTACCATCAGCAAGCCCAGCATGCTGCCCTTTCTGCAGTACTCCGGCAGGAGAGAGCTCAGGGAACAGATTTACAAAGCTTATCTGCACAAGGGAGACCACAATGATGAACTGGACAATAAGAAAATAATAAACAGGGTGGTCAATCTGCGGCTGGAGAAAGCGAACCTTCTCGGATATCCCACCCACGCCCACTTTGTCCTGGAAGAAAGAATGGCCAAGAACCCTGAAAACGTGCACGAACTTCTCGACAAACTATGGGAACCGGCTCTGAGGAAAGCTAAAGAGGAATCCGCGATGATGCAGGAGATAATCGAAGACGAGGGCGGAGATTTCAAGCTGCAGGGATGGGACTGGTGGTATTACGCGGAGAAGATAAGGAAAAATAAGTACGCTCTGGATGAAGAGATGCTCAAACCGTATTTCAAGCTCGATAATGTAATGAAGGGCGCTTTCAATGTCGCTAATAAACTATTCGGCATAACCATCGAGGAAAGATTCGATCTGCCCAAATACCATGAGGATGTAAGAACCTTCGAGGTCAAGGATGCGGACGGTTCACACATCGGTATCTTCTATACCGACTACTACCCCAGAGAAAGCAAGCGCGGGGGCGCATGGATGGGCAACTACAGAGATCAGTACTATATCGGGGGAAGTGAAGTTACTCCCATAGTGGTTAATGTGGGAAACTTCTCCAAGCCGACGGGAACCAAACCTTCTCTTCTGAGCTGGGACAACGTGCTGACCCTTTTCCATGAATTCGGGCATGGGCTTCACGGCCTGCTTACCGACTGTCATTATAGAAAGCTCTCCGGAACCAATGTCGCCACTGATTTCGTGGAACTGCCGTCTCAGATCATGGAAAACTGGGCCGAAGAGCCGGAAGTCATTAAGATGTTCGCCAGGCATTATGAGACAGGAGAAACTATCCCTGACCAGCTGATCGGAAAGATAGTAAAATCGAGCAAATTCAATCAGGGATTCGCTCTCACCGAATACCTGGCCGCTTCCATTCTGGATATGAACTGGCACACTATAGAAGAAAAGAATGATTTCGACGTTAACGCTTTCGAAAAGAAAGTACTCGGCGGTATCGGGCTGATTCCGGAGATAGCTTCCAGGTACCGCAGCACCTATTTCAGGCATATTTTTGCAGGGGGTTATTCGGCAGGCTACTACAGCTATATCTGGTCGGAAGTACTGGATGCCGACGCCTTCGAAGCGTTCAAGGAAACATCTCTTTTTGACCGTGAGGTCGCCCGGTCTTTCAGGGAGAATATCCTGAGCAAGGGCGGGACCGAAGATCCCATGGTTCTGTATAAGCGTTTCCGGGGAGCGGAGCCCGGGATCGAGCCGCTGCTCAAGAGCAGAGGACTGATTTAGGATCAGATATGTTCCGGTTGGCCGGCAAAATGAGAATCTCGGCAGCATTAATTACAGCTCTCTTATTACCCGCTTTCATTATATCCTCAGGCGGGCCTGAAGCGCGAGAGAGCAGAAAGGTACGCGCCAGAGATATCGGAATAGAACCCGGATGCCTGGATACCGGCAGGTTTAACGCGATCACTGATGTCCCGGGGGTAAGGGTCGGGCACAAGACCTTAATCAAGGGGGACAGTATCAGGACCGGAGTTACCGCCATCCTCCCCCATCCGGGCAATATATACTCGGAAAAGGTTCCGGCGGCCCTGTTTATCGGGAATGGTTTCGGCAAACTATCCGGAATCTCCCAGGTGGAGGAACTCGGTAATATCGAAACTCCCATAATACTTACCAATACGCTCAGTGTGGGCGCCGCAATGACCGCTGTTGTAAGATACACCCTGGATCTTCCCGGCAACGAGAAGGTCAGGACGGTGAACCCGGTGGTGGGAGAAACCAATGACGGATACCTCAACGATATCCGGGAGCTGGTGGTAACTGAACAGGATGTGCTCGAGGCGATCGAATCGGCCTCAGCGGGAATTGTCGACGAGGGATGCGTGGGAGCGGGAACCGGAACTGTAGCTTTCGGATTCAAGGGCGGTATAGGGACCTCATCCAGGATCGTTTCAATAACGGGGTGCGGGGATTACACAGTGGGGGCGCTGGTGCAGACAAACTATTCGGGTTCCCTGACAATCGACGGAGCGAGGATCGATACAGAGCCCCCGGCGCCTGAAAAATCGGGAGACGACAAAGGCTCATGCATGATTATTATAGCCACAGATGCCCCCCTGTCTCCGAGAAACCTCAAGCGCCTGGCATCAAGATCGGTTCTCGGCCTGGCCAGAACCGGTTCCGTGATGAGTAACGGATCGGGGGATTACTGTATAGCTTTCAGTACCGCTTACAGGATTCCGGCCGGAAGCTCAACTCTCCGCTCTCCGGGATTGCTTTCGAACAACAGTATGACCCCGCTGTTCAGAGCGGTTGTGGAGGCGGTTGAAGAGAGCGTTTACAATTCGATGTTGATGGCTGAAACCGTGCAAGGTTACCGCGGCAGAACGGTCAGGGCACTGCCTGTAGAAGAAGTGATCCGGATACTGGAGAATAAACGCAAAGAGGGTAATTAGCCGAGACAGGTCGATACCGCCCTGCGGATTAATATTTCCATACTGTCGAATATCCTGATACCGGCGGAACAACCGTCTATTACCAGAGGCAGTTCGGAACAACCTATCACTACCGCCTCCGCTCCCATATCAATCATTATTCTCAGCGCCTCATTCACCTTCTCTCTGCCTTTATCGATTCGGCCCGCTTTCAGGTCCCCGTAAATCGCCTCCATTACCAGTTCTTCCTGAAGCTTATCCGGCAGGGTAATAACCGGGTAATCATCGAGCGCGGACTGAAACAGTCCGGACCGAATAGTCCCTGTGGTAGCCATTATTCCGACCGGGCAATGATCAGGGCATTCCTTTTTGATCGTGTCAGCTGTCTCTTCTACCGCGCTCAGGATATCGCAATCCAGTTCGGACCGGAGCCTGGGGATATAGTAATGCGCCGATATGCAGGCAATAACGATCAGATCCGCTCCCGCTTCTTCAACCAGCCTTGCCGACGATAGAAGAGCCGGATATGGGTCCTTCCCGGTTCGCAGAATACCCTCAGTTCTGTCAGGGATGGATGGGTTGGAATAAAGAACAGTCTCTATATGTTCCTGATCCTTTTCAGCGGGGGTAAGGTCAACCAGCCGGCTGAAGAACGACGCTCCGGCCTTCGCCCCCATTCCGCCGAGTATCCCCAGAATCTTTTTATCCATGGACGCACTCTCCCTGCCGGGTACTACTTATGACGAAACAGTTAAATAGTACCAGCATCAAAGCAACTTTCAATAGAAAATAAATATGCGCCAGGTTGAGATTCAGAACTGCCCGGGCGACTCCCTTTCGCTGCAGACAGATTTCCCATCCGGGTCTCTGCACACAAAAGCGCTGGAGAGCATAACTCCGGCAGCCACCATAAGAAGTATTCCCAGGATCAGAAATGAGATATCGAATCCATGCTTCGTCGCCAGGTAGCCTATCACCGCCGAGGTGGGGCTTCCGATGAGAATTGTCAGAGAACGGTAAAATCCAAGCTTTCCCCCCCGGCCCCTGACATTCCAGAAATTCATCAGAAAGGAGTTGGCGACCAGGAATACACTGGTCCCCAGGGATATAAAAAACGCCGCTACGCAGATGGCGATGAACGAACCCACTTCGACCAGCGCGATAAGGCCGATAGCTGTCAAAAACAGCAGTACTGTAATAATTATCCTTTTGTTGTACCTGTCGGAGAGTATTCCCACCAGGGGTTTGATAACGATCCCCCCCAGAGAAAGCAGAGAGAAACCTATCCCGGCCTGCAGATGAGTCAATCCCTTGCCTTCTATCATATAAGTGGGGAAAAAGGATGTGGTACCTATCCAGGAAAAGACCAATATCAGGTTTACCGTGAAAAAGAGCTGGGTGGTTTTCTGCTTCAGAACCATAGCCCCATCCTGGAATCTTTCCCTGAATGAAACATCGGGAGGGAGTTTCGTTGATTCCCTGGCGATTTTCCTGAATAGAAATGCAATCACCAGAGTGATCAGGGCGAACCCGGCAAAAATACTCCTCCAATGGAACCTGGTAGCCAGCAGCGGAATAACTATCGGAACTATGCCTGTAAGCGAACCTGAGCTGGCCTGGATGCCGAATGCCTTTCCCCGGTTATTTTGAAAAAGGTCGGAGAGCATCGATATGCTGGCAGTCATGAAAAACCCGGTTCCTATGCCCAGGAAAATAATGAATATAAAAAACAGAAAGAAGTAGTTGGATAGCCCCAGAAACAGAAAGGCCAGCCCGAATGTCACCAGGGAAAAAAATATGGTTTTCTTCCTTCCCTTGATATCAGACCAGACGCCTGACGGAAACTGCATCAGCGCGTAGGAGAACCACATCACTGTCAGAGCCATGCCGGCAAGGTCATGTCCGATTCCCAGAGTTTCCTCTATATCAACCAGTAGAGTTGACAGGGTCAGTCTGGTTGAAAGAAGAAGGAACCACCCGGCTGAAGCAAAGAATAGTGCTATACCTTTCTCGCTCGGTTTTTTCAACTGAACTTTCTCCTGTTTTCCCCGTAAGTCGATATTTCAAAATTTCAGTCCGGCACTTCCGTGATATAATTCAGATCTGCCGGGATTAAATAATATAAAAAAATGCAAGAATATCAAAATCTTAATATTATTCTGATATTTTCAGTTGTTTTATAATAACGAGAGGAATAAAATATTTTTACACTTGACTTTAACTGTCATTGTTTTAGGTTATTGCCGTTTACATCGTTCTCAGGTGAAAAGAGAACGAACCCTTTCATGAGCAACGCTATTGGAGGCGAATGATGAACAATAGCATCTTCCGCTCTCTCGGTTCAATCCTGAACAAAGAAGATATCTCTAAACTGAAAAAGATCGATAATCCTGAGGTGCACAGCTTTATAAGTGAATATATTCAGCTGTGCTCTCCGGAACGGGTTACCGTACACGCAGACACGGCAGAAGACCTGGAAATTACCAGAAAAATGGCTATCAGGCACAAAGAAGAAGCTGAACTTGCGAAGGAGGGGCATACCATACACTTTGACGGTTACTATGATCAGGCCCGGGACAAGGAGAAAACCAGATTTCTTCTCCCGGAGGGGAAAGACCTGGGGCCTGAAATAAATACCATAAACAGAGAAAAGGGGATCAATGAAATCAGAGAGATAATGAACGGGATTATGGAGGGGCACCATCTCCATATAAAATTCTACTGCCTGGGCCCTGTCAATTCTCCCTTCTCCATCCCCTGCATTCAGCTCACCGATTCCTCATACGTAGCCCACAGCGAGGATATTCTGTACCGCCAGGGATACAGTGAATTCCTCAAGATGAAGCCCGGCGACACCTTCTTCAAGTTTGTCCATTCCGAAGGAAAGCTAGAGGAAGCGGGGCTTGGCCTGATGGTGAGCAGTAATATAGAGGATAGAAGGATCTATATAGACCTGGAAGATGATCTGGTATACTGTGCGAACACCCAGTATGCCGGCAATACCATCGGGCTCAAGAAACTGGCCATGCGGCTGGCCATCAACAGGGCGGCCAGGGAGGGATGGCTCACCGAGCATATGCTGGTTATGGCGGTTAACGGACCTGCCGGGAGAAAAACCTACCTGACCGGAGCTTTCCCGTCCATGTGCGGCAAAACTTCCACGGCGATGGTGGAAGGGGAAAATATCGTGGGTGACGATATCGCGTACCTGAGAAATATCGGAGAAGAAACCAGGGCGGTTAACGTGGAGGCCGGTATATTCGGGATAATAGACGGCATTAATCCTGATGAAGACCCTATCCAGTGGGAGGCCATAACCTCCCCGCAGGAAGTCATATTCACCAACCAGCTGGTCACCGGAGACGGACGGAACTACTGGAACGGCAAACCGGGGAAAGTGCCCTCTGAAGGATATAATCACTCCGGGAAGTGGTTCCCGGGAAAGAAGGACCGGGACGGTAACGAAATAAAACCTTCCCACAAGAACGCCAGATTCACCTTCAGAATAGATAACCTCAGTAATGCGGACAGCCACATTCATGAACCTGACGGGGTTCCGGTTAAAGGCATCATCTACGGAGGCAGGGATTCCGACACTTCGGTGCCGGTCAAGGAAGCTTTCGACTGGGAACACGGGATAATAATGTACGGAGCATGCCTGGAATCCGAAACCACCGCCGCCACCCTGGGCAAGGAGGGAGTCAGGAAATTCAACCCTATGTCCAATCTTGATTTTCTTTCGCTTCCCATAGGGAAATATATTCAGAACAACCTGGACTTCGGTCAACAGATAGATGACCCGCCCTCCATATTCGCGGTAAATTACTTCCTCTCTGACGAGAACGGGGAATTCCTCAATGACAAGAATGATAAAAAGCTCTGGCTGAAATGGATGGGCCTCAGAATCAATGATGAGGTGAAGGGAATAAAAACTCCAACCGGATATCTGCCATTTTATGATGATATCAGGGCGCTGGTGCAAAAGGAACTGGGGAGGGATTATTCGCTGGAGGACTACCACCGGCAGTTCAAAATACGGATCCCTGAAAACCTGGCCAAACTGGAAAGGATGAAGGAGATATTCACCACCAGGGTTACCGATACTCCGGCCGCGGTTATGAGGCACATCGAAGAGCAGAAAGAGCGGCTCCTGAAAGCCCGCGGGGAATTCGGAGATTACGTACTTCCGGAAAGTTTTGTCCAATAGGTCAGGTACTGGAAACCTTTGACCTCTCTATCCCGGGAGGAAAATCATTCCGGCTGAAGCGAGGAATGGTGTTCCACGATCAGCCAGCAACTATCACACTTTCTGTAAACGAAGGTAAACCTGGCGGAAAGCTCCGTGCCCTCCTTACGCATCAAAAAGTGGTAAAGCCCTGAATTAACAGCCAAATCCCCATAAATACGGATATTCTGTTCCATGACTTCTACTTCCGGTTTTCCGGAGAGAAAATGTTCGAAATAATCCCTGATCTCTTCATGGTTATACCTCGCCCTGCAAGAAAGAGTAGGCAGCAGAACGGCATCATCCGCATAGCACTCCAGCACATTGCCGGTATCTCCGGAGAGAACAGCCCTGTTCCAGATGTCCAGCAGTTCTGATATCTCTTCTGAATCTGTCATTCCTCCCCCTGCAATATCAACCAATTAATAATTTATTCAGTGTTAAATTCCGGTTTATCCCATTTGGGACCACATCTGCCAGATCCTGTCCAGTATTTCGGCTTTTCTCTTTTCCCTCTCAGCTTTCGAGCCGCATCTTACTATCCCCGCCGCCGCTCCTGGATGTCCATCCCCTATATTCAGAAATCTCATTATCTCCGAAATATCCTTTCCGTGATCTCCAGAGGTCATATTCATAGAAAGGGACATCGATACCGAAAAATCATTGGTTTTAACGCCCGATCTGAATATAGGAACCAGAAGCAGCGAAGCCAGCGCGGAAGGATGGACCAGGTATGCCAGATTTCTTATTATCCTGGGCTTTCTCTTAAGATCCGTAACATCAACCACAATTATTTCTCTGTTAACATCAGCCTCATAAAAGAAGTGGTGCTTCTCTATAAGCTCTATAATCTTCCCCTCTTCGCGCCTGTACACCCCGATATAATGTTTAACTTCTTCCTCCCGTATAACCTTCTCCAGGGGCATATCTCTGATAAGCAAGGTCAGAAGAGAGTAATATTGCGTCCTCATCCTGGCATCGGGGAAAGAAGCCTTCAGGCTCATATCCGCCAATCTCCCCGGCCTCTCTTCCCGCCATTCCCGGATAGATTCGTAATCGAACGAATCTATGATGTCCGCTTCAGCCACGGTATTTTCAAAATAAGATGGCAGCTCTTCGCCCCTTCCTGTGTAATAATTATAAATTACCCTCGCGCAGGAAGGTTCTTCCGAAAAGGAACCTGGAATGTCATTGATATCTATTCCCCTGAGTTTGAGTTCTTCCCTGTTCCCGGCGTGGTGATCGAACCAGGTCCCGCATTCCAGGGGATACGGGAGGTCGCACACTATATCTTTGAGATCTATCGATATCTCCGCCCGGGCTATGGAGTTTGGCCCCGTGAATATGATTTTGCCGCAGCCGGTGACATGAGAGCAGATCGCCGCCGAAACGATTCCGTCGAAGTCGTTGTGTGTTATTATACGCTCGGGCTCCATAATTTTGTCTTGCCTTCCGGGCGGCTGTTTAACTACTATCTTAGCTGTCACCGTCGCAGCAGGGCAGGCAGAAGTATAATCAACAAGGGTGCTGTTATGAAAGAGGAAAATCCTTTCTTCGGGAGAATGAACGATCCCAGGCGGCCCCTGTGGGATCGTTCATTCTCCCGAAGAAAGGATTTTCCTCTTTCATAACAGCACCCTGGGTGCGTCGCTCCGGACCGGGTGTGTATCCTCCCCGATTCCGATCGCCGTCTATGATGACCGGCTGTCCACTTTCCAGAACCTTCCCGGACGCGCCTTCACCTCTCCGTATCAAAGCGCCTGGTGAGGTGGCCCGGTTGCCGATGGTCACGGC
>JAWODM010000027.1:0-46577 GCA_046483305.1 Candidatus Krumholzibacteriales bacterium
TATGAACGATAAGTAATAGAGATTCATGTAATTTAAGGAGTAACAATGGCCGTACCGAAGAGAAGAACATCCAAGTCGAGAAAGAGGAAGCGCCGGACCCACTGGAAGGCGCAGGCCCCCGGCATCACCAAATGTTCT
Organism: Candidatus Krumholzibacteriales bacterium; assembly: GCA_046483305.1. Classification (GTDB taxonomy): domain Bacteria; phylum Krumholzibacteriota; class Krumholzibacteriia; order Krumholzibacteriales; family WJIX01; genus WJIX01. The sequence continues at coordinate 139 of JAWODM010000027.1, forward strand.
CAGTGTCACCAGCCTAAACCGCCTCACGCCGTCTGTCCTAACTGCGGCTACTACGCCGGCAGGGAGGTAATCAGCAAGGAAGAGGAAGAGGAATAGAGATTTATCCGTTTCCGCAGTATTTCTGAGGCGGGATTCATATTGGGGACACAATGAAGATAGCAGTTGACGCAATGGGTGGAGACAGGGCTCCGGATGAGATAGTGGAAGGTGTGGTGGAGGCGGTGGCCGATACCGGAGAAGAGCTGGAGGTTGCCTTGACCGGGAGGGAAGCTGAGATAACCGGCTGCTTCGACCGCCATGGTTATTCCTCTGAAAATATTGAGATAGTGAACGCCGCGGAGGTTGTGGAGATGAGCGAGAGCCCGGCGGCGGCGGTAAGGAAGAAGAAGGGTTCGTCTATAGCGGTTGCCCTGACCGAACACCGGGAGGGGAGAGCGGACGCGGTATTCAGCGCCGGGAACACCGGGGCGACCGTGGCCGGTTCGCTACTTTCCCTGGGCAGGATCCCCGGGATCAGCAGGCCGGCGATAGCGATAACATACCCCAGCGACGGGGGAGACCTGGTGCTGCTCGATGGCGGAGCCAACTCAGACTGCTATCCCCATCACCTGATGCAGTTCGCCTCCATGGGAGCTATTTACGCCGAGTTCTTTCTCGGCAAGAAGAACCCCCGGGTGGGGCTGCTGAATATAGGCGAGGAGAAGTCCAAGGGTAACGAGCTTACCCGCGAGACATATATCCTGCTGGCCCAGAGCGACCTGAACTTCATCGGCAACGTGGAGGGCTCGGATGTCTTCGAAGGCTTAGCGGATGTGGTGGTTACCGACGGATTCGTCGGCAACACGGTTCTCAAGTTTACCGAGAGCGTGATATTTTATATTATGAGGATATTGAAAGAGGCCGCGGGAGGTTCGCTGATGTCGAAGACGGGGATGCTGTTCATGAAGCCGGCCCTGAGAAAACTTAAAAGGAAACTCGATTACGCCGAGTACGGGGCGATGCCCCTGCTGGGGATAAACGGTTCCGTCTTTATCGGCCACGGCGGTTCAAGCGCCAGGGCGATAAGGAGCGGGCTGCTGTCCATCGTCCAGTATCACAGCAGCGGCGTGAACGACAGGATTATCAGCCGAATGAAGGGAGACAGCTGATTGAGCTCTAATAAGGATGCAAGAGGCGTCTGTATTACCGGTATCGGTTGCTATGTTCCGGAGAGGGTTCTGACCAACCAGGACCTGGAGAAGATGGTGGATACCTCGGATGAATGGATCGTGACCAGGACCGGGATCAGGGAAAGAAGGATAGTCGCCGAAGATCAGGCGGCCAGCGACCTGGCCTACAACGCCTCGGTGGAAGCAATGAAGAAGGCGGGAGTGAAGGGGAAGGACCTGGACCAGATAATAGTGGCGACCGCCACCTCCGATATGATCTTTCCCTCCACGGCGTGCCTGATTCAGGACCGGCTGGGCGCAAAAAACGCCGCCGCCTACGACCTGACCGCCGCCTGCTCGGGGTTTATTTTCGGGCTTTCAATGGCCCATTCGATGATATTGACAGGCAAGGCGGAAAAGATACTGGTAGTCGGCTCTGAGATTCTCTCAAGTATGACGGATTACACCGACCGGAAAACCTGTGTCCTCTTCGGAGACGGAGCCGGGGCAGTGGTGGTGGAGCCCTGCGAAGCCGGGAAAGGGATTCTGGCGACCTATATTCGCTCGGACGGAGCATACACCGACCTGCTTTATAAGCCGGGAGGCGGTTCACGGATGCCGCTTACCCCTGAGAGGCTCAAGCAGGGGAAGCAGTACATTCATATGAAGGGCGACGGACTATTCAAATACGCGGTCAAGGCGATGGTGAGCGCCGCCAGAAAGACCGCGAAAGAGGCCGGGTTGACCACCGAGGATGTGGACTACCTGATACCCCACCAGGCGAATATCAGGATCATCGAAGGGGTTAGAAAAAGGTTGAAGCTGAAGAAGGAACAGGTAATAGTTAATATAGATAGAATCGGCAACACCTCGTCAGCCAGCATACCTATAGCGTGGTGTGAGTTCGAACGCGACCATCCGGAAAGGATCTCCGAGGGGGATCTGTTCATGCTGGTCGCATTCGGCGGAGGGCTGACCTGGGGCGCAGTGCTTTACAAAAAGTAAGAATTTATTCGATTTTAACCGGGGAGAAGCATTTTAATGAGAGCAGCAATGATATTTCCGGGCCAGGGCTCACAGTTCGTGGGGATGGGAAAGGACCTCTACGCCGAGTTTCCCGTGGCCAGAGAGGTCTACGATATGGCGGACGAAGCGCTCGGCTTCAAAATGACCGAGCTATGCTTTGACGGCGAGAAGGAGATACTCACCGAAACCAGGAACGCCCAGCCGGCCATACTGATTCACAGCGTGGCGGTAATGGAGGTTCTCAGGGAAGAGATCGGCCTGGAGCCGTCGGTCACAGCCGGCCACAGCCTGGGCGAGTACACCGCCCTGGTAGCGGCGGGGGTTTTCGATCCCATGGACGCCCTGAAGGTAGTTCGCCGGCGCGGCGAACTGATGTTCCGCGCCGGACAGAAACACCCCGGCACCATGGCGGCAATCCTGGGAATGGACCGTCAGCAGGTTAGCCGGATCTGCGCCGGAGTGTCCACTCCCGGTAACGTGGTGGTGCTGGCCAACATCAACTGTCCAGGGCAGATAGTTATCTCCGGGCATGTGGATGCGGTGAATTCAGCGATGGAAGAGGCCGCTGAGCAGGGAGCCAGAAAGGTAGTCCCCCTGACCGTCAGCGGGGCCTTTCACTCGCCCCTGGTCGCCGAAGCCGAGGGAGAACTGGTAGAGTACATAAACAGTTTCGAAATCAATGACGCCAGCGTAGAGGTTATCTCCAACGCCGGCGCAAATCCTGTCCGGACCAGAGAAGAAATCGTGGATAGCCTCTCCAGGCAGCTTACCAACCCGGTCCTCTGGGAGGACTCCATGCGGGTTATGCTGGATAAGGTCGATGAGGAACCGGTGCTGGAACTGGGCCCCGGCAGGGTGCTGACCGGGCTGATGAAGAGAATCGACCGGAGCCGGCCGGTTACCGCATGCGGCACCGCCGGAGAGGTCAAGAAATTGGTTGCCGAAACGGTCAGGTTGACATAAAGTTTCTTTACTGAATTAATATTTTGTGATAGAGAGTTGTTTCTATGTTAGAGGTTGACGGAAAGACGGCGGTCATTACCGGAGCGGGACGAGGCATAGGCAGGGATATAGCAATATTTCTTGCCGGAGCCGGAGTCGACTGCGCGGTGGTGGATATCGACCTGGAGGGCGCGGAGCGCACCGCGGCCCTGGTTAAGGAGGCCGGCGCTGAGGCCAGGCCTCTCAAATGCAATATCGCCGATAAGGATGAAGTTGCCGCCTGCGTGGCGGAAATCCTCGACTGGAAGGAGCAGGTCCACTTCCTGGTAAACAACGCCGGGATTACCCGGGACAATCTTCTTCTCAGGATGAAGGATGACCAGTGGGAGGATGTGCTCAGGGTGAACCTGAGCGGAGCGTTCAACTTTACCAGGGCGATGGCCAGGCATATGCTCAAGAACAGGTTCGGCAGGATAGTTAATATCTCATCGGTGATAGGCCTGATCGGGAACGCCGGCCAGTCCAACTACGCGGCCAGCAAGGCGGGCCTTATCGGGTTCACCAAGTCGGTGGCCAGAGAGCTGGCCCCCAGGGGTATTACTGCCAACGCCATTGCGCCCGGGTTCATCCAGACCGCAATGACCGATCAGCTCCCGGAAGATGTCAAAAAGGGCATGCTGGAAAGCATCCCGCTGGGCAGATTCGGGAGCGGAAAAGATGTTGCCTCTATTGTGCTTTTTCTTATTTCCGGGCTGGGAAGTTACGTTACGGGCCAGGTAATAAATTGTGACGGTGGCATGGTAATGGATTAAACCGATGCCGTAGACAGGAGGTATGACAGGAGATGTCGCATAAGGATAGAGTTATCGAAGTGATCGAAGAGCAACTTTCGGTTAACCGTGATCAGATAAAAGAGGATGCTTCCTTTATAGATGATCTCGGAGCCGATTCACTGGACACGGTTGAATTAGTTATGGCTCTGGAAGAGGAATTCAGCATGGAGATCCCGGATGAGGAAGCGGAAAAGATCACCACGGTGGGCGAAGCCATCAAATACGTAGACGAGAACGTTAAGGAATAGATAGTTATTTAAAATGCCCGGGGGCTGCATGGTGCCGGGCGCCGAATTCTCAGGGGCAGAGCCGGCCCGGCGGGCCGGGCTCTGTTCCTGTTATCAGTATCCAGACGGGGGAGGAAAATGTCCAAACGAAGAGTGGTTGTCACCGGGATGGGGCTGATCAGCCCGTGCGGGAAAACTGTTGGGGAGAGCTGGGATAATATAAAGAATGGCAATTCCGGCATAGACCTGATTAAAGCTTTTGACGTGAGTGAATACAGGAGTCAGATGGGCGGAGAGGTAAAGGACTTCGATCCCACCGATTATATCGACAAGAAGCAGTCAAAGAGAATGGACCGGTTCTCCCAGTTTGGTATCGCCGCATCCCGGGAACTTATGGAGGACGCAGGGCTTGAAGGTATAGACCCCGAGAGGGTAGCCACCATAATAGGATCCGGTATCGGGGGTATTCAGACATTCGAGGAGCAGCATGCCAGGCTGATGAAGAGGGGGCCGGGAAAGATAAGCCCGTTCTTTATCCCGATGATGATCTCCGATATGGTTGCCGGGCTGATATCGATTGAGTACGGATTCAAAGGCCCGAATTTTACCACGGTATCCGCCTGCGCGTCAGGGGGCCACGCCATTTCAGCCGCTTTCATGAGTATCAGGAACGGTTACTGCGACGCCGCGGTTACCGGCGGAGCGGAGGCCACCATCTCCCCGATGGCGCTGGGCGGTTTCTGCTCCATGAAGGCGCTCTCCACCAGGAACGACGATCCCGTGGCGGCCAGCCGGCCGTTCGACAGGGACAGGGACGGCTTTGTCATGTCCGAGGGATCCGGACTCATCTTTCTGGAAGAGCTGGAGCATGCCAGAAAGAGAGGCGCCGGGATCCACGCCGAGCTGATCGGGACGGGAATGACCGCGGACGCCTATCACATGACCTCCCCGGTGCCGGGAGGAGAGGGGGCGGCCCGGGCAATGAGAATGGCGCTTGCCGACGCGGGGCTGAGCCCCGATGATATCGATTACATCAACGCCCACGGCACTTCAACCCCATACAACGACCCCGCCGAATCTCAAGCAATCCGGGATGTCTTCGGGGAAGACAGCAGGGTGCTGGTGAGCTCCACCAAGTCAACCACCGGCCACCTTCTGGGAGCGGCCGCGGGACTGGAGGCGGTGGCTTCGGTAATGGCGATTAAGGAAGGGATAGTTCCGCCCACCGTGAACCTGGAGAATGTGGATGAAGAATGCCGGCTCAATCATGTCACGGAAGCCCGGGAAGAGGATTTGGGTCCGGTGGTCAGCAACTCCTTCGGTTTTGGCGGGCACAACGTGAGTCTGGTGTTTACTCATTTTACAGGCTGATTAAGTAAACCTAATCTAATGGACGAATATAAGAAACGGATCAGGAATTTCCTAGAGGGGAGCAGCTCGGACTCGGGTTGCCACCTGGATGAGCTGGAAGATAAGATCGGCTACCGTTTCGAGAGCAGGGACAACCTCCTGGAAGCGCTCACTCACAGCTCCATACTGGGGGATCTCTCCTTGAGAAAGGATGCCACCACCTACGAAAGGCTGGAATTTCTCGGCGACGCCGTTCTTGGCCTGGTTTCCACCGAACTGCTGATGCGGGAGTACCCCGACGAGAACGAGGGGCAGCTGACCAAGAAGAAATCTCTGCTGGTCAGCACAGGGCTGCTGGCCAAGAAGGCGGAAAAACTTAAGCTTAATCACCACATCATACTGAGCAAGAACGCGTTTATCGGGGGAGTACAGGATAGAGACTCCATCCAGGCAGCCGTGCTGGAGGCGATTATCGGAGCCATGTACCTGGATGGCGGTTACGGCCCGGCCAGAAAATTCATAGAGAATTATATACTGGATAATGTAGAAGACGATATTCAGCATCGCGACCATATCAACTACAAGAGCGAAATGCAGGAGCTGACTCAGAAGATATACGGAGTCTATCCCGGCTACCTGGTCAAAACCACCAGGGGCCCCGAACATGACAAGATGTTCTGGGTGGAGGTGGAGATAGAGGGGAGAGTAGTAGGGAGCGGCAGGGGAAGCAGCAAGAAGGACGCCGAGCAGATGGCGGCCAAAGAGGGGCTGGCCAGGTTGAAGAAGGAGATGGAGTAGCAGCATGAGCGACAAAACGTCTGCAAAAAAGAAGAAGGCTGAATTTCCATTCGTGTTCGGGGCGGACATCGATTATCTCTGTGAGGAGTGCGAGCTGCCCTGTCAGCTTGACACCATAAATCTTGACTGCTACCGCAGGTTCTTTCTGCGGGGGCTGGCCCACTGTTCATACTTCGTATACGGTTACTGCTTTCTGACCGACCAGCCGGGTTGCGTCTTTGACAACGGGGGAAGGCATGATAGCTACTGGCTGAACCTCCTTAATCAATATTTCCATAATGTCAATCAGCGTGAAATGACTGGAGAGCAGGCCAGGGGGAGGGAAGAGGTCACAAAACTGATTGAAGATCAGATTGCCAGGAGCGATGTGATGCTCTGCCGCTATCTGGAGGAGTACTATAACCGGATAATGGAGATCGGCGGAGGGCTCAGCGAGGAAGTCCTGTCCAGGCTGGACGAAGCTTACCTTTCTCTGCTTAGAGGTATCTCCCGCAAGACCGATTAACCGGCCGGTTTTCGATTTAGAACCTGTAGGATCCCGAAACGGTGAACTGGGTTATTTCTTCGGTTTCGCTGAGATAATCGCTTTCTTTTTCGAACCTGCCGATAGCGACCGCTGCGTCGATCATTATCACTTCATCGATCAGGCCACCCGCTCCAAAGGTAAAGAACTGCCGCTCCTTCAGAACATCGAACTGGCCCCACTCGGATACTATCCAGTATTCGAAACCGTCCACCAGTTCTTCTTCCTCGACATAAGCGATTTCCTCAAACCCGGTGTATCTGGAGGGCATATAGGTATATCCCCCCCGCAGCTTTACCGGGTAGTTGGGGATGGTGATTTCCAGACCGGCGCTGAAATCAACTACCTCGTTAAGGATATCCTCTTCGGGATAGAGCTCGTTGAAGAGCCTGGTTCCGTTATATTTGGTCTGGCTGTAGTCGCAGTACTCCGCGTCGGCGGTGACCAGAAAATTCGCCAGCTGGTAGCTGAGTCCGAATCTGAACTTCATCGGCAGGGTGTATTCATCCTCTATGTAATAGAAGGAAGGATCGGTCTCCCATGCGGTTCCGTCCGAAAAGTTCCCGATGTAATCCTCTACCGCGTCCCCGTCGAAAGATATCCAGGCCGGGGAGGTCGCCTTGAAACCGAAATTCAGATCTCTGGTAATCTTGTACATCATTCCGAACTCCAGGCTGACACCGTCCATATCAGCGGAGGTGTTGTCCGTAAAGGTGTAGCCGGACAGATCTCCGGTGCTTTCAAAATGCAGTTCCTCTGTATACTCCAGCGACTGGTCCCATACCACTAAATTGGCCCCGATCGACGCCCGGGGGGATATGTCCACTCCAGCTCCGAACCGGTACTGGTAGAGAGATCCGCTCTGAGTCAGCCGGTTTTCGATCACTCCGCCAAGGTCCGGCCTGACAGATGTTTTGAACTGCTCGCGATCGGCGCTTCCGACCCTGAATACCCCGAAAGCCAGCACCAGCGATCCCCGGTAGGTCGGATAGGGATAGGAAAAGGACAGGTGGCCGATTCCGGTGGTGGAAAAGGGAAGCTCCGATTTATAGCCGGAATATTCAAGGGCCACGTCATTTCTTACGTGATCGATCCCGAGGGTGAACTCCTTCTTCCTGATCTGCGCCAGCCCCGCCGGATTATAAACCAGTCCGTAAGCGTCATCGCTGACAGATGTATACGCCCCGCCCAGGGCGATCGGCCTTGCTCCCGCCTCCCTGGTGCTGATCAGGTTCATTCTGTTAAGCTGAAGAACACCCAGTGTCTGCCCGTTAGCAGCCGCTGCCGCCATAATAAACAGCAGAACGGCCGCTGAAATCTTTTTGTAATTCAAGGTTCACCTCTGCTCTCAGGATTACAGGTTTCTGGTTTTACTTCCCGGCTCTATCCGCTTTCAGTCTCTGTCCCTGCTGCTTCTCTTCTTTTTCCCGCTGGAGCTTCTTCTCTTGTCGGAGCTGCTTGAATCCCGGGCTTCCGACCGGGACCTCGTATCCCTGGCCTTTCGCACTTTCCTGACCTTGTGATCGCTTTTCTTCAGGGAAGAAGGGGCAACCGGCGATACGTCCGGCAGTTCGCGGCTGCGTATATCGCTTCTGGCTCCGGCTTCCCCGCTGCCCCTGGTCCTGAAATCCCTTCCCGGGATAACAGACCTGGTAAAGGCGCCGCCGTTCTCTTCCATTATGAGTATTTCGCTGTGCCACCAGGGTTCGTAGTAGTAGGCGCCCCAGATCCCGGGATAGGGCGCTCTGCCGTAACTGTGGTGGAAGAATGCGCCGGTGTGGCAGTCATAGCAGGATGAGTATTCGTAGTCGTAGGAAGAGGTCTCTACGGCTGGGTGATTAAGCACCGTATAACATCCGGAAGATATAAGCAGGATGGCAAGAATCAGGAACGGCCGGTTAATGCTGCTATTTATATTCATCTTTCTCACCCTAGTTATTATAATCCACCGGCCCTGCGATGTCAACAAGGCGAATCCGGGTCTTCTTCTGTTCGCCTCCGCTGTTGGCGGTAAATTTCTTGCCACCAGGAAGTGTATCAGGGTATCATTACTGTTCCGCAGATCCCCTGTTTTAACTTGAAACGATATTAAAAATATGATAATTTATAAATATATCCTGAAGGTTTTTCCGGGGGAATATTATGATAAAAAAGCTTTTCATCTGCCTGGTGGTTATCTGCCTCTCAGTATTGATGCTGTCCTGTATAGAGGATAACAGGGTGGCCGGGCCGGAGGCCGATAACAGTCTGGATTGGCCCGACAGAAGTCTGAAGGAGGACTGCGTGGACATTATGGTGTTGTCGCTGGTCAGAGGCAGCAGCGTCAAGTACAGAGAACTCCTCCTTAAACCGGATACAACCGGAGTTTTTCCCGAAGGTTTTATCTGGTACAGCAACCAGAATAATGGGGAGGAGAACCTCCCGCCGCTGCTGGATTACAATCAGGACGTCGAAGCGGTGGATCTTCTTCTGTCCCACGCAATTGATTTCAGATTTAAGATCGATCCGGGTAACTGGTATCCCCGGGACTTTTTCCGCGGCTCTGAATGCGCTGACTGCTGGGAGAGTACCAGGGGCTATATCCTGTTAGCGACTCTGGATAACGGAGAGGCATATAGCGGGATGTTCAGACTCAACCTGGTCATAGGCCCTGACCCTGAAAATAGCGAAAAATTAGTTATCTACGAGGCGGCCGATCTTCCCCGGGCGCAGCTGGCTGCGGCAAAGCGGCCGGCGGATGTGGAGGGGGTATCTCTGAGCAGACTAAAGAATATTGTTAAAGAAAAGTATTGATCAATCCAAAAGGAGTGATGGAGTTGTTAAGAAAATTAATTTTCCCCGGTATTTTATTTTTCACTGCCGCAATCTTTCTCTGCTGTGGCGAGAAGGAAGAGGATACCGGCACTGAAGGTATAAACGGCAAGGAAGACTGCCTGAAGATATTGGAAACGGCATACCGGGACAGGGATATAGGCAGGTATAAGGAGATTTTTCTGAAGCCCGACAGCGCCGGCGTTTTTCCGGAAGGGTTTAAGATGCACTATTTGCGGGAGAATATCGATTCGGGAAAATTCTCTCTCAGTTTGAATTATTCCCAGGAAATCGAAATGACGGCCGGCCTTTTCAAACATGCTGATTCAATCCGGGTGAATATATTACCTTCCGGCTGGGAGAGGGTGGAAGAGTTGCGTGGGAGAGAGTGCGGAGACTGCTGGAAGTCAGAGAGAGAGTATGAACTTATGGTCAGGCTGGACGATGAAAAAGAATATAACGGTCATTTCCTTACCCGTTTTGTAGTTGGCCCCGACCCGCGGGAGAGAGGCAAGTACCTGATATATCAGATTGAGATTGCCCCGCCGCATTCTGGATCGGGGCTGGACAATTTTCCGCTCGGTTATAAGGAGAGCGGCAGAGAGAGTTAGGATTCTATTAAAATAGGGGAGTAAATAATGAAGATCAGGATTTATGCCGGACTTCTTGTTCTGGTTCTTTCAGCCCTGTTTATCTGCTGTGACGAAGACAGGGTAACCAGCCCGGGCGGCGGAGACGACCCGCCTGTTAAAATCACAAGGGAAAACTGCGTTGAAATGCTGGTAGAGGCCTTTAATGAAATGGATATCGAGAAATACAGGGGCCTGCTTCTTAAACCTGATACCAGCAACGTTTTCAGTGATGGTTACATCTGGCATAACCAGCAGGAAGATTTTATGTCGGGTTATGTTGAACTGGAATCCCTTGATTACTACCAGGATATAGAAGCCACAGATAGCCTGTTTGCGCATGCAGGCGAAGTAGATCTGGATTTATATCATGGTGCGTGGGATAGCCTGGAGGTGTTCAGGGGGATTTCCTGTGCAGACTGTTGGGAGACGGTCAGACGTTATCAAATGTATGTATATGCTGATGATTGGAATTATTACGGGCTTTTTTATATCAGACTGGTAATTGGGCCTGACCCCGGTATATCAGACAGCTATCTGATATACCAGGCCAGAGATCTCAGGAGAGTCGATTCTATAAATAGACTTCCATCTGACTCTGAGGATGTTTCACTTGGGCAGATCAAGAGTATATTTGTTGATTCCTTCTAATAATCTAAGCAGCATATTCTGCTATATCTAAACAGGGGGAGCAAATAATGAAAAAAAGGGGTTCACCTATTTCTTGTTGCTGATCATTTCAGGCATGCTCCTTTTCTGCAGTGAGGACAGGGGAACAAACCCGGCAAATAATGAAATCGAGTGGCCTGACAGGACCGATGTGGAAGACTGCCTTGAAACAGTGATGATGTCATATCGGCACCGCGATATCCAAAAGTATAGTGAAGTGCTTCTCAAGCCTGACACTAACTTTGTTTTTCCGGAAGGGTTCTACTGGTTCATTCCGGATGAAGTTATAGGCGGTGGTCAAATTGAAGAGCAATATTTAAACTATTACCAGGATGTTGCTGCTACAGACAGCCTCTTTCATCATGCTCTTGAACTCGACCTGGATATTTCAGGCGGGCCGTGGGATAGCCTGGGGTTCTTCAGGAATAAGGAGTGTGACGATTGCTGGAAGACGATAAGGGAATACCATATAGAAGTAATACTGGATTCAGGAGATCATTATATCTCGAACATGCATATTAAGTTCGCAGTTGGACCCGATCCTGTAAATTCAGATAAATATGTTATATATCAAGTCGTAGAATTAATATCACAAGCAAATAAAATCATTTCTGGTTCTGAGCCAGGTTCAATTATCGAGATCAAGCGTGCGTTCTTTCAGTATTTAAATGACGCCGATCAATAGTATAAACATTCTTGATGATCAGTGCCTATCCGATAAAAGATTGAGTTAACCCTGCCATATAATTATATTAACTGTTAGGATTCGTGTTTCCTGCGGGCTCTGAAGAATCAGTAGCTGGTTCTCAGCCCTGTTCTGGCATAACTTATGCCTTACAGATTCACGAATTCAATGAAAGCGCGACCGTTATGATTAAAAAATATCTATTTATATCTGTGATTCCCCTGATTTTACTCTCTTCGTCCGTTTTCGCCCAGACCATCGCTGAACATGAGGCGATGAACTACTTCATCAAGGCAGGGATGTACGAGGACTGGGGCAACCTGACCTACGCCTATTCCTATTTCAAGGCGGCGGAGAAGAAGGACCGGGACAACCAGATGGTCAAGCTGGCTCTTGCCAGGGTGGCCCTTACGATGGGCAAGTTCAAGGAAGCAGCCGGGTACGCTTCATGGCTGGTGGAAGAGGGAGCTGAAACAGCGGATGCCGCCATTTACCTGGCCGAGGCGAACTACCGTCTGGAAAAGCCCGCAGAAGCTGCAGCCAACCTGGAGAGCATAGTTGATGACATGGGCGGGTACCGCAGGCTGAGGGTACTGAAATTCCTCTACAGAATATATAACGAGCTCGAAGAGACCGGGAAGGGTATTAAGACACTGGAAGAAGCCTTCGAACTTCAGCCTGATGACATCTTTGTGAATTACCGGCTGGGGCTGGAGATGGCCCGGAAGGGGAAACGGTCCGAGGCGGCCGCTTACCTGGAGAAGGTAATCGAAGACGATCCTGCTTACGCGGATGCGGCCTCCATAACAGCCGCCATCCTGCTGGAGCAGGGCAGCAGGGATAAGGCGAAACAGGTACTCAGAAAATCTTTCCAGGCCGACCCCGAGAACAACGACGTGGCAGCCCGCCTGTTCGAGCTTATCTCAGAGGATAAGGATTACCGTTTCGGAATTGAGATCCTTGAGCCGCTGTACAGTAAGGGCAGGTTGAGAAACCGCGGGCTGGTGGAGCTGGGGCGGTACTACTACGAGACCGGGATGAATAAGGAGGCCGTGGAGGCCTATCAAACCCTGATGGAGAGCACCGGCCGTAAGGCTCCGATACTGAGGATTATCTGCGATATAGAGCTGGAATCGGGTAAATTCAGAAACGCGGCTGAATGCCTAAGCCAGCTTATTCAGGAGCAGCCGGATAACTTCGATAATTACGTGGGATATCTTCTGATTATGCATGATGCCGCCGGAGAACCCTCCGGACCTGAACAGACAGTTGAGATATCAACGGAGGACAGCCTCAGGATAATGAAGAAGGCGCTGAGCTGCATGGACAGCCAGTCTGTCCGTCATAATTACATTGTCGGAATGGTTCTGAACGAGGCAGGGCGGATGGATCGGAGCCTGAAGTACCTTCTCAGGGCGGAAGAGCTCAGCCCCGATGACCGGGATGTTCTTCTCGAGCTTGCCCGGGCCTACGAGGAAGCGGGCGAGCCGGAAAAAGCACTGGCCAGAGTAAAGCGGCTCTACAGCGCCGACACCGGGGACCCGGTTCTGAAAAACTACTACGGCTACCTTCTCGCGCTCAACGGAGACCGGCTGATTTTTGCGGAGCAACTGCTCAACCAGGCTCTTGAGCACGACCCGGATAACGGTTACTATCTGGACAGCCTGGGCTGGATAAAGTATAAACAGGGGGAGTATCAGAGAGCTCTGGAAATCCTGCTGGACGCCGCCAGAGCGGTAAATGACGACCCCAAGATCTGGGAACACCTGGGAGATACGTATGTCAAGCTGGAGGCGATAGATGAAGCCCGGGAAGCTTACAGAAAATCCATTAAGCTCAGTACCAGAAAGAGCCAGGTTATCAGGAAGCTGCAGAGCATCGAGAGCCGGGATCAGGTTAACAGGGAGAGCTCGGATTAGAGCGCGCCTTATTATCACGCTACTCCTGATTATTATTAACGGATGCGGCGGGCCGGCCCTTCGAAGAGTGCCGGTATCCTCACCGGACGATTACAGCGATATCTACCCCGGGTTTACGGCTGCAGACAGCGCTCTTGGGAGCGGAAGGGCCAGAATTGAGTTTGAAAACTACCGGTTCAGGGGCAAATTCAGGTTCGAGCTGAAGGGCGAAAACCTGAGAGTTGATTTCACCCATTCCAGCCTGATGGGAGCGGTGGAGACCGAAGGGTCGCTGTTTCTGACCGCCGAAGGGATGCTGCTGATAGACCGGAATGATGGTAAAATTTACAGAAACAGGGAATGCATGCAGATGGCACAGGACGCGGTGGGAGCGGCTGTAACCGCCCGGGATATCAAGCTGGTTCTTCAGATGAGCTACCCGGAATATCAGCAGGTGAGGGGCGCCGAGGCCGCCGCCGGAAAGGATGAGTGGTTTCTCAGCTTTCTCTTCGGGGAGAAGAAGCTGGAGCTTTGGGGCTCAAGGCCCGGGCAGCTGGAGCGGATGAAAATCAGCCGCACTGACGGGAGCTGGTCCTTTGTCTCTCTGTACGGCTACGGTTCATTCGGAGACAGTTACCCTGAAAGAATAGACATTGCGAACGAAGACGGGTCGGTCAGGATAACGCTGAAAGTGGAGAATTACTCTGAACAGGGCGGGAAAATATAAAATGCTGGTGCAGGTGGAACTTTACGGAACATTTATTGTATACCATAACAGATGGACGGATAAAGGTTTCATGAAATGCGGAGCCGGATAACCGCGTTTTTCTCGAGGAGAGAGATTGAACGATATAAACAAACCGATACCGGACGGAAAGAAGAAAGCCGGAAAGACTGACGAAGAGCTGATACTGGCGGTGCAGGAGGGTGATAACAGGGCTTTCGACATACTTGTAGAACGATATAAGAACAGATTGTTTGCCTATCTCCTGAGAATGCTTTCCGACCGCGACAAGGCGGAAGAGATAGCCCAGGAAACCTTCGTGAGGGCCTATATGAACGCCGATAAGTACAGGACAATAGCCAGGTTCTCCACCTGGCTCTATACCATCGGAACAAATCTGGTCAGGAACCATATACGGAAAATGAAGAGAAGGCCCAGCACCTGGAGCCTGTGGAGCGAGACAAGGGGCGAAGACGGAGACTGGATGGAGATAGAAGACAGCACCCAGGATGCGGAACAGCTGGCCGACCGAAGCGATCTTCAGGAGCTGATAGACGGGGCGATACAGAAGATCCCTCCGAAATACAGGTCGGCATTCGTTCTTAGAGAGTTGGAACAGCTCAGCTACGACGAAATAGCGGCCACCACCGGAATAAAGCTGGGAACAGTGCGTTCCCGGATTAATAGAGGAAGAAAATATTTCAAGGACGCAATAGCGCCTTATCTCAAAGACGACAACAGATTCAAGGAGACCCCACAATGAAATGCTCTAAAGCCAAAGAATACTACTTCAGCAACAGAGACGGGCTGCTGAACGAATCGGAAAGGATGGAGCTGCAGAAACATATGGAAGGCTGCGCGGATTGTGCCAGTTTCAGGGAAGAGATGGATCAGTCTCTCTCGCTCCTGGAACAGATACCCTCCCCGGAAGTCTCTGACAGCTTCGTGTGGAACGTAAAGAGAAAGATATCCCGGAAGAAGGTGGATATTATAAGAAAGGAACATCACTACCTGGAAGGGCAGGGCTGGATGACCAGGTTCATGGCGGGAGCGGCGGCGGCGTTGATTATTCTTGCCGCCGGCGCATGGCTGTACATCGGAGAAGGCCCGGACCAGGCGGGGATCAGAGTCGCCGAAAGCGATAATACCTCCGGTTCGGAGCTTACCAGAGCGAAATCCGATTACAGAGAGATGGAATTTACCAGCACCGGATATCCCGCCGGCATGAAAATGGTCAACGACGATATTTACCAGGCCGGGGCCGGCCGGTCGTTCGAAATGCAGGCTCAGTACCGGTTCAACTATCTGGCCAGGCAGAATCAGCTGCTGAGAAGGCAGCTCATCGCCTACAGAAACGAAAACGAGAGACTGCGCAAGCTGCTTCTCAGGTATTCGGATAATAAATAGAGCGAATCAAAAGCATCCGGGAATACCCGGCCTTTAAGCCATCCCGGGCGGGCACGCCGACCCCGCCCGGGATTTTTCATTTGCCTGCCGATTAATATTAATTTGGCTTGAAAACAGAGCGGATTACTCCTATTCTTAATCAGGAGGTTATAATGAAAAAAACAGTTCTATTAACTGTGGCCGTGGCGGTTGCGGCGGCTGTATCGTGTCAGCAGGGAATGGTCTATCCACCCGCCGGTTCCTACAGTGGCGTGGTCCTGGTCACGGAGACCGGGGAGCCCAAGGGAGCTAATGTAGAGATAATCAGGCAGCTTCAGCACCAGCTGAATTACTATACCAAGAACGAAACTCAGTTCAAACTGAACATGGTCAAAGCGGCTGATATCAGCAAGGAGCCTCCCACCAAGAATATGGTAATATACGGGGTTGTCAGAAGGGGCGAGATCGGGAATGTGATAGAGAGTTTCATAGGCACGGCGGCGGTCCGTAAAGTAGTGGAGGGTAAGGAGAATATTTTCAAGCGTATGAACTACCCGGCAACAGGGCAGCTCACCGTAGTGGTAACAGCTCCCACCAGAGGCCAGCTGGTTGATGTAACCAGAAAGAACGGGTACCTGATACGGGAGATCATAGAGAAGCATAACCGGATGCGCCTGAGGGAATACCTGCTTAAGGAACAGGACGATGCCCTGAGGGAGAGGCTGAAGGCCGACTACGGCTTCGAGATAGGGGTGTCATTCCTCTACGAGCTGAATCAGGAGAGAAGGGATGTTCCCGGGGTAGAGCTGATCCGGCGAAGCCCTCACCGGGGGATCTCGGTTTTCTGGAGAAAGTGGGATAAGGAGTACCTGGCCCTTTCCGATTCCACCAAACTGTATAACATTCGGGCAGAGCTGGCATGGAAAATGTATTACAAGGATGTTATGCGAAGGGACCTGGTGTCTTTCTCCAGGAGTGAGCTGGGTCCCTATGACGCCATCAGAATTGACGGATACTGGGAAAAGAAGGACGACATATACGGTGGTCCTTTTATATCTTATTTTATTCTTGATGGTTACAGGTCCAGACTCTGGGTAGTGGATCTCCTGGTCTATGCTCCCGGGTTCGACAAACATTTGCTGTTGCGGGAAGTGATGAGCCTGGCAGAGACCTTCAGGTACTAGCAAAATCTTGACAGGGTGGTATAAATATAATACCTTTGCGCTGAATATCTGAGAGGCAGAACAATTATGGACAGTGAATTGAACGAAGAATTCAAGCAGTTACTGGAGCGGTACGAGAGCTCTCCGGATTCGAGGCTATTCGCGCCAGTGGCGGATATGTACAGGAAGAGAGGAGAACTGGAGGAAGCGATCGAAACCTGCAACCAGGGCCTGGAAATATACCCCGATTATGTCAGCGCCAGGGTAATACTGGGCAAGTGTTTTTACGATAAGGGAGCCAGCGAGAGGGCCAAGACCGAATTTGAAAAGGTCCTGGATCTGGACCCGGAGAATATGGTAGCTCTGAAATTTCTGGGAGATATTTCGCTGGCGGAGAATAAGACCGGCAGGGCAACTGATTACTATCGGAAACTCCTGGAGATAGATCCCACCAATGACAGGATCAGGGAGGTATACGAAGAGCTGAACAGCGAGTTCGAACCGACCGAGATAGACCTGGAAAAGGGAGATCAGGTGAAAAGCGTGGTGGATGAGACCGAGCCCGCCACCATGACGCTGGCGGGGATCTACGCTTCGCAGGGCTACTACGGCCGGGCGGCAAGGATTTACAGAAGCATCCTGGCGGATAATCCCGGTAACGAGGATGTCCGGAAGATGCTTGAAAAGATACAGGATAAAGTTTCAGAAACCGACAGCGAGAGGGAGAATGCCTTCGATGACGATGACGAGGTCATGACCATCTCTCTGGATGATGTCTCTGATGAAATAGTGGAGAATACCTCCGGAACGGGGGTTTCGGATTCTGAGCGGGAGAGGGAAGAGAAATTTGAACAGGGAACCGAAGAAGAGCGGCGGGAGAAGCCCGAGCCGGATGAAGAAGCAGAACAGCAGGAAGCAGAAGAAGATTTATCGGAAAATGCCGAAAGTATGGAAAATTTCCTGGGATGGGTCAGGAAGGTAAAGGAAGATTGCGACGAGGATAAATAATAAATAGAAGAGGGAGAGGATTTGGCAGACACCAGTGATTTCAGAAACGGCATGGTAATGCGGCTGGACGGCAAGCTTTATTCGATCATTGAATTCATGCATGTCAAACCGGGCAAGGGGGGAGCTTTTGTCAGGACCAAACTGAAGGAAATACCGGACGGTTCGGTGATAGACAAGACCTTCAGGTCCGGCGAGAAAGTGGAAGAGGTAAGGGTGGAAAGGCGGAAGCACCAGTTCCTTTACGAGAAGAACGGCCTCTATAATATGATGGACCTTCAGAATTACTCCCAGATAACCCTGCCGGAGTCTCTTCTGGAGGATGATCTGGACTATCTCAAGGAAAACATGGAGCTTGATATACTGTTCGACGGGGATACCCCTATTGAGGTCAAGTTGCCCATCTTCGTGGAGCTGGAGGTGGCCGGGGCTGAGCCGGGAGTCAAGGGCAACACCGCGCAGGGAGGATCCAAGAACGTGGTACTGGAGACCGGAGCGGAGATAGACGTGCCCCTGTTCATAGAAAAGGGCGATTTGCTGAAAATAGATACCCGGAACGGCGAATATATCGAACGGATTCAGTAATGAACAGGAAGAAGATAAAAGAACTCATAGAGATACTCAGGGAAGAGAAGCTGGACGAGATCGAGTGGAGCGGCCCCTTTACCAGGATAAGGGTGGTAAAGAGGGCCCCGGCAGCGCAGGCTCCTCCGGCGGGACGGCCGGAGCCGGCCCCGGAGTCGGTGACCCGGGCCCCCGAAGCGGAACCGGCCTCCGCGGCCGAAACTTCCCCGGCCACTGAGAGCGGCGCTGACGAATTCGAGAAGATAGTATCCCCGATGGTCGGCACTTTTTACCGGGCGCCCAACCCCCAGGAGCCACCCTATGTCGAAGTGGGAAAGAAAATACGAAAGGGCGAAGTCGTCTGTGTTATCGAGGCTATGAAGCTGATGAACGAGATCGAAGCGGAGATCGACGGAGTAATCAGGGAAGTTCTGATAGAGGATTCCCAGCCGGTTGAATACGGACAGCCCCTCTTTTCCATTGAAACCGACTGAGCATAATAATTTTCCCATTTCATTCCGATCGGCTTAATATTTGCAAAACATTATGTTGAGATTTGCCGTATCGCAGCCGAGTGCGGAAGCATTGCCGTTAAGATGCAGGCAATAAAGCGGTTGCGGTGCTTGTGTCTGATAATGAAGCAGTCTGTATTTCTATTAAGAATGCCGAGGAACACTCAAAATGAAAATAAAAGCGATTCTTGAGGAGACAATTGCAAGAAAAGCCTCCGATCTCCATCTGAAGGCAGGTATCCCGCCGGTGCTCCGTATTGACGGGAAGCTGACCAAGCTCGATTTCGAGAAACCGTCCACAAAGGATATGCAGGATATAGCCGATCAGATACTGTCTCCCGGACAGCGGAAGAAATTCATGGAGGAAAAAGAAGTCGATTTCGCGTTTGGCGTTCCCGGACTGGCCCGGTTCAGAGCGAACTTCTATGTACAGAGGGGCTCCATAGCGATGGTTTTCAGGCACGTTCCGGTAAAGATATTTGGCATAGACGAACTGCTTCTTCCTCCGGTGATTAAGAAACTCTGCACGAGCGAGCGCGGGCTGATATTCGTCACCGGAACGGTGGGGAGCGGTAAATCCACTACCCTGGCGGCGATGGTCCGCGAGATCAACGAGACTACCAGCAAGAATATCATTACCGTGGAAGATCCCATTGAGTTTCTTCACCACGACAAGAAGAGCATAGTAAACCAGAGAGAGATAGGCAACGATACCCAGTCCTTCCATGAGGCGCTCAGGCACATCCTGAGACAGGATCCGGACGTTATCCTGGTCGGGGAGATCAGGGATTCCGAGACCATGGAGATCGCACTGAAGGCGGCCGATACCGGCCACCTGGTACTGTCCACCCTGCATACAATGGACGCCACCCAGACCATTAACAGGGTTATTTCCTTTTTCCCTCCACACCAGCACCAGGAGATCAGGTATCTCCTGGCCACCACTCTCAGATCGGTCATCTCACAGAGGTTGATCCCTCTGGCCGGAAAGGCCGGGCGGGCTCCCGCGGTCGAAGTAATGGTTGTCACATCGGCAATCAGGGAGTATATTATAGACCCAGAGAAGCAGGAGCTTATTAAACAGGCCATCAAGGAAGGGGTTTCATCGCACGGCATGCAGTCTTTCGACCAGTCTCTGATGAAACTTCTCACTGAAGGCATGATCAGCAAGGAAGAAGCTCTCAGGCACAGCTCCAACCCGCATGAGTTCGAGCTGAGGCTGAAGGGTATTCAATCCGCCAGCGACAAGAGCTGGGACCAGTTCGAAAAGGTCGAGGCTGATACGGGATCGAGCAGAGAGTTGTAATCGTATGTTCAGGAAAATTCTGGTCGCCGCGCGCGGGGAGATCGCACTGAGGATCATCCGCGCCTGCAGGGAACTAGGCATTAAGTCTGTGGCGGTGCATTCGACAGCCGACAGGGATTCACTCCATGTGAAGATCGCTGATGAGGACGTCAGTATCGGCCCTTCCCCCTCCAGGGAGAGCTATCTGAACATCCCCAGGATAATAGCGGCCGCTGAGATTACCAACGCCGACGCCATACACCCCGCCTACGGATTCCTTTCGGAAAATCCCAATTTCGCGGATATATGCCTCTCCTGCGGTATCGCATGGATCGGCCCCGACCCCGGGCTTATGAAGAAAATGGGTGACAAGGCGGAGGCCAGAAGGGTGATGGAAGAAGCGGGGCTCCCGGTGATTCCGGGATCGGACGGAGTGATATCCGATGAGGATAACGCCCTTGAGCTTTGCGGGGAGATAGGTTATCCGGTAATGGTCAAGGCCACTGCCGGTGGAGGGGGCCGCGGTATCAGGATCGTACGGAACAGCAAGCAGCTGGATGACTGTTTCAGGGCGGCCGGCAAGGAGGCTGAGATATCCTTCGGGGACTCCGGCCTCTACCTGGAGAAGTACCTGCAGGACCCCAGGCATATAGAGGTTCAGATACTGGGAGACGGCCGGGGAGGGGTAATCCATTTCGGTGAGCGAGAATGCAGCATCCAGAGAAGGCACCAGAAACTTATAGAGGAATCGCCCTCGCCGGGGATATCGGAAGAGGTTAGAAAAAAGCTTTTCGAGTACGCGGTCAGGGGCGGAGAGTATATCAATTACAACTCCCTGGGAACGGTGGAGTTCCTGGTCGATTCTTCCGGCAGGATATACTTCCTGGAGATGAATACCAGGGTCCAGGTGGAGCACCCGGTTACCGAAATGGTATGCGGGGTGGACCTGATCAAAGAGCAGATAAGGCTTGCCTCCAGCGGCAAGTTCGGAGAGTCGGCCATCAACGCCGGGATGATCGGATGGGCCATAGAATGCCGGGTAAACGCCGAGGACCCGGAGAAGGGCTTTATCCCGGTCCCGGGAAAGATAGAATTCTTCCATGTTCCCGGAGGGCCGGGGGTGAGGGTAGATTCGCACATCTATTCAGGCTGCGAGGTGTCGTCTTATTACGACTCTCTTCTGGCCAAGCTGATCGTATGGGGAAAGAACCGGGATGAGGCGATTGAGCGTATGAAGAGGTCGCTGGACGAGTTCATTATAGAGGGAATACCGACCACCATTCCCTTCCTGCAGAAGATAATCAGCGGCAGGAACTTCGAGCGCGGAGATTTTCATACCGCCTTTCTGGAGCGGGAGATCGTGTAAGGGGAGATCCCTTGGATATAACTTTTCTCACAACAGCCGCCGGAGGCGCCGGGGCGGTACCCCGTTCCGGTACAGTGGCGGTTATTGACGTTCTGCGGGCAACCAGCTGCATGGTCAGGGCGATTGAGAACGGAGCCTCGAGAGTGATTCCGGCGGCTGGCCCCGGACAGGCAGGGGAGCTGGCGGAGGCCTTCCCTCCGGGAAAAGCGGTTCTTGCAGGCGAGGCAGACGGCAAGCCGTTGGAAGGCTTCGACCTGTTCAACTCCCCGGGGGAGTTTACCCCTGAAGCGGTAGAGGGAAAGACAGTAATAATGTCCACCTCCAACGGAACCGGAGCGGTCCGGGCCGCCGCGGCCGCGGAGAAGGTTTATATATGCTCCCTTACCAATGTTGATTCGGTCGCCCGGGAGTGCGGCTCTGCGGACAGCCTGGTGATTCTCTGCAGCGGAAACCAGGGCCGGGTCTGCAGCGAGGATATCCTCTGCGGGGGGATACTCCTGCAGGTGCTGGAGAGCCGCCGGCAGGAGAGCCGCCTGGACGACGCCGCCCGGATATCCCTGTTGCTGGCTGAAGAGTTCGGAGAGGATCCATACCGCATGCTCAAAGACTGCGACAGGGGAACAGCCCTGGAAGAAGCGGGATACGGGCAGGACGTGGTAGACTGTTCAGCCCGGGGCAGCTCTCTGGCGGTTCCAATCCTCAGAAGCGGGGAGATTGTAAATTCCGAAAGGCCGCTATTTTCCATACCGGAGAAACCTTTCCTGTACGCAATCCTTGACAGGTCTGTCATCCCGGGTTCAGAGACCGCTGCCGCCGCGCGCAGCCTGGCCGAGGGTGGAGTAGACCTTGTTCAGTACAGGGCCAAGGGGCTGCCGGAGAAAGAGAAAATAGAGGATATCAGAGCAGCGATGGAGCAACTGTCGAAGAACCGGATACCATTGATAATAAACGACGATCCTCTTCTGGCACAGAAGAGCGGAGCCGCCGGGGTTCATCTGGGAAGGGAAGACCCCTGCCCTGCGAAGGCGCGGGAGATTCTGGGCCGGGATGCTATCATAGGAGTTACCGTACATTCGGCCGGCGAACTCGAAGAGGCTCCCCTTGAGGTTCTCGACTATATATCGGCCGGAGCGGTCTTCAGCTCGCCCACCAAACCGGGAATCGAAGTGGCCGGAACTTCATTCATTTCCAGAATAAGAGAACGGACCTCCCTTCCCCTGGTGGCTATCGGGGGGATCACGCCTGATAACGCGCCGGAAGTCCTGAAAGCGGGCGCTGACGGAATGGCGGTTATCTCATCGATATTCTCAGGCGATATTAAAAAAAACTGCTTTACCTTCAGGCGGATCATTGATAAAAATATAAGGTAATATAAATAGAGTTTAACTGAATCCTGAAAACTGTTCAAATCGACTGAATTATACCCTATGAAGAAAATCGAGAAGATAGCGAAAGGGATCCTGCTGATTATATCCGCTCTGTTCGTGGGGCTGGCTCTGGTTTCATTCGATATAAGGGAATGGGGCCTTTTCTGGGAGGCGGAGATGAACCTCTGCGGGCCGGCCGGAGTTTATATAGGCGGGGTGGTATTTCGAGGGCTTGGGTCGGTTTTCGGATGGATGGTGCCGATATTCCTTCTGTTCATGGGGATCGTTTATTTAAGGGATGAGAAGCTGTCGAAATACTACCCGGCACTGCTCAGGTCATTCCTGTTTCTCTTCCTGGCCTCATGCCTCTTCTACGCGGGCGGCTTTCACACTGAGAGCGGCCTTCTGGCCGGATGGACCTTCGAGTTCCTGGAGATGGTTACCGGAACTATCGGCTCCTGGCTGGTCCTGGCGGCAGCGTTCATCATCGCCACGGTGGCGCTGTTCCACCGCTGGTTCAGGAAACTGGGGTCGATGATCTCATCACGGGTAAGGGGCGAAGCGAAGAAGAAGAAAAAGAAAAAGCAGAAGAAAAAGGAGCCGGCCTTTGAGATAATTGAGACCGGGGAAGAGGAGAGATGGAAGCAGGGCCAGGAAGAAAAGCCTAAAATAGATATTCCGAAAAGGACCAGGACAGAGAGAAAACAGGAGAAAAGAGAGAAAACTGTGCCTGTTGCCACCTCCACCGCCGCCGACAACGCGCCCCTTCCCGATCTTGACATACTGGAGGATATAGACCTGGACGGCTCCACCTACAACGAGGAAGACCTGATAGTCCGGTCTCAGATCATAGAATCGAAGCTGGCGGATTTCGGCCTGCAGGGCAAGGTCAAGCAGGTCAAGCCCGGCCCGGTGGTCACCACTTTCGAGTTCGTTCCGGCCCCGGGCGTGAGGATAAGCCAGATAGTCAACCGGGGGGACGACCTCTCGCTCGCTCTGGCTGCCAAGGCGATCAGGATTCAGGCCCCCATTCCCGGCAAGGGGGCGGTCGGGATAGAGGTCCCCAACCCTGAACCGGAGATGGTTTACATCAAGGATATGCTCCAGCACTGCTCACCCGACGACGGGGGGCTGGTGGTGGCCCTTGGGAAGACCGTCACCGGAGAGCCATTCTTCGCCGATATAGCGCAGATGCCTCATCTTCTGGTGGCCGGCGCTACCGGAAGTGGGAAAAGCGTCTGTATAAACTCGATAATTACAAGTCTGCTGTTCAGCCACACTCCGGCCACCTGCCGCTTCATCCTGATTGACCCGAAGCGGCTGGAGCTGATCCCGTACAAGGGGATCCCTCACCTTCTGCACCCGGTGATTACCGACTCCGAGGATGTGCTTAAGGTGATGAACTGGCTGACCATCGAAATGGACCGGCGCTACCGGAAACTGGCCAGGTTCGGGGTCAAGAACATAACCAGCTTCAACAGGATGATAGAGGCCGATAAACCGGTCGATGAGGAAACCGGAGAGGAGCTGGGCAAGCTTCCCTACCACGTGACCATCATAGACGAGCTGGCCGATATAATGCTGTCTGTCGGTAATGAGATATACCCCACCATTACCCGGCTCTCACAGATGGCCAGGGCGGTTGGGATTCACCTGGTATTCTCCACCCAGAGGCCTTCGGTGGATGTGGTTACAGGCCTGATCAAGGCGAATTTCCCCTCCCGTATAGCTTTCCAGGTTACCTCCAAGACCGACTCGAGGACCATACTGGATGTAAACGGAGCGGAGAGCCTTCTGGGCAATGGCGATATGCTGTATCTTCCCAAAGACCTTCCCAACCCGGTGAGGATACAGGGATCATATATCTCGGAGAGGGATGCCGCCGCGGTGGCCGATTACTGGAAGCAGTTCCAGAAGGGAGGAGACAAAATCGATCTGACCAGGGTCAAGGGCAAAAAGGACGTGGGAGAGGTGGAGTGCGACGATGACCTTCTGGACAAGGCCAAAGAACTGGTGATAGTACACCAGCAGGGTTCCATATCGCTTCTGCAGCGGAGGCTCAGGGTCGGCTACGCCAGGGCCGCCCGCCTGGTCGATATGCTGGAGGAGATCGGTGTGGTGGGCCCCTACGAGGGTAGCAAGGCGCGAAAGGTCCTGATAAGCAGAGAAGAGTATGAGAGAAGCGGCTGATACACCCACCTTTTACTTTTTCAATCTGGGATGCGCGAAGAACCTGGTAGATGCCGGAAATACCGCCAACCGCCTGCTGGAAGCCGGTTACAGGGAAGCGGAAGACCCCCGGGATGCCGGTCTTCTCATAATAACTACCTGTGCATTCATAGAACCGGCAGAGAGAGAATCTGTCGATGAAATCCTGCGGGTGGCCGCAGCCAGAAAGCCCGATCAGCTTCTGGCGGTGTTAGGCTGCCTGGTCTCCAGGGAGGGAGAGAAACAGCTCGCCGGGCTTCTTCCCGAGGTCGATATATTCCTCCCCGTTCCCCGAATGGAGATGCTTCCGGAAGAGCTGAAAAAGAGAGGGCTGTTTAATCCGAAGACGGCTCCAGGCGCCTTCTGGAAACAGTTTACCCCGTACCACCTCGCCTACCTGAAGATAGCTGAAGGTTGCGGCAACTACTGCTCGTACTGTACAATACCGGCAATAAGGGGAGGTTTGAAATCGATGCCGGAAGAAGATGCC
The DNA here is from genome assembly GCA_046483305.1 of Candidatus Krumholzibacteriales bacterium. GTDB lineage: Bacteria > Krumholzibacteriota > Krumholzibacteriia > Krumholzibacteriales > WJIX01 > WJIX01. Next base: position 25,748 of record JAWODM010000027.1, read on the forward strand.
ATCCAGGAGGCGAAAGAGCTTGTTTCCCATGGAGTAAAAGAACTGGTTGTAATAGCCCAGGATACCGCATCCTGGGGAAAGGACCTGGGAGGTCAGAGGGATCTCTGTGATCTTCTGATCTCGATTCATGATAACGCTTCCCCTGAATGGCTCCGCCTGATGTATCTTCATCCGGCCCATATAGACCTGGAGCGGCTGATAGAGATTATACAGTCCGGAATTATCCTGCCCTATCTTGATATACCGATACAGCACGTTTCCGGCCGGATACTTGAAGATATGGGTAGAGGGTACGACCGGAAGTTCCTGGAAAAACTCTTCGGCAGACTGAAATCGGAAATCCCGGGCCTGGTCCTCAGAACCACCGTAATGGCGGGGTATCCCGGGGAAACCGAGGAAGATTTCAATGAGCTCTACGATTTCCTGGAAGAGTTTGAGCTGGACTATGCCGGGGTCTTCGGTTACTGCCCCGAGGAGGGTACCAGGGCTTTCAAACTAACCGGCAGAGTTGATGAAGATACGGTCAGGAGCCGGGTGGACCGGATCTCAGAGCTTCAGATGGAGATAGCGCAGAGCAGGCTGGGGGAGAGGATAGATGATGAAGAGACCGTTCTGATTGACAGCGCTCTGGAGAGCGGCGAGGGCCCGGTTACAGCCGAAGGCAGATTCTACGGCCAGTGCTATGAGGTGGACGGAGTGGTACTGATATCCGGCGGCAGGCCAGAGGAAGGAACCTTCAGGAAGGTCAGGTTTGATTCGGTTCAGATTTACGACCTGTATGGTGAGTTGATTTAATGGTTTGTGAAAAGATAAAAAGGAGCCTGATTTGGTAGCAATCCTACAGCATACCGGACTGGTTCTTCTGTATCTTCTGGTTTTCCTGTTGAACCTGCTTATTTTTGCCGGGATCCCGGGTGGGTGGGCGGGGATGACCGTGATTTTCATTTATGACCTGGCGCGGGGATTCGATGTAATAGGATGGCAGTGGTGGGTGGTGATGGCGGCCCTTCTGGTGATCGGGGAGATCCTGGAGGCGCTCATGGGGTCGGTGATGGCGGTCAGAAAGGGCGCTTCGAAATGGGGGGCGTTCGGCGCCCTGGCGGGAGGCGTGATTGGTGCTGTCCTGGGAGCATTAGTTCTGCCTGTAGTTGGAGGTTTGATATTCGCCCTGGTGGGGGCATTCGCAGGCGCAGTGGCAGCCGAATACCTCCAGTACAAAAAGATGGGAGATGCGATAAATATCGGCTTCTGGGCCTTTGTGGGCAAGCTCTGGGCATTTCTTCTCAAATACGCGCTGGCGACAGGTATGCTGGTGATATTCATCCTGCGCTCCTGGCCCGGATAGCGGTATATTAAGGCTTGCCGGGAAGTTAATTAAATTGACAGAACTCGGCTATTCTGTTACAATAGCTTCATATATAAACATGAGGGACTCTGTTCAACTACTTCAACAGGCTGGTTAAAAATGGATAACGCCCGACCAATTCGCTCAAGGGTCTTATTTATATCTGTGCTGACTATCGCGGTGCTTATAACTCTTTTCCCATGGTTTTTTACCACCCGAATAGAATCCCGCGTGTACCCCGATTGGGACTGGGAAAACGGACAGAGGACACTGAGGATATGCCTGGAAAACTCCAGCAAGTGCCCTGATAATCTGGCTGATTCACTGCAGCAGGCGATAGATAACTGGAACGAGAAGCTGGTCAGCTGGGAGCTTATTTACACGGAAGACTGCGAGGAAGCGGATATAACGGTAAAGTGTGGAGGTATAAGCAGTCTGGGAAAGATCAGGGCCCAGCCCGACCAGAACGGGAGGATATCTGAGGCCGAGATAAGGGTTGGCGCTAAGGGGACAGTCAATTGGGGATACTGCGATGACGCTCATGAAGTAGTGCAGGTATTGCAGCACGAACTGGGGCATGCCATGCGTCTTGCCCATGGAGACCGCGACGATACCATGTGGGAAGGTTCCAGGTACAGGCCAAGGGGTCATACCAAACCTATCAGTCCGGACGACTCCACCGAAGCGGCAACCTCGGACGGAAACCAGAACGCCGATGTGGAGACCGACAGTCCCGGGACCACCAGGGGAGTTGATTACAACGGCGTGATAACACCGGCTCCGGGAACACAACCCTTTAATTTTGTGGATGCTATCGAAATTGACTTTCAGGCCTACCGGCCGGATGCTCTTAACATATTTTCCTGGTCGGTGATCGGCAATGATGCGCTGTCCTGGAATGGCCATGCCCTACCGCACGCCGATGATACAGAGGCTTTCAAACTTTACATAACCTATCCGGAGAGTACGACGGTTAGGCAGGGGTATATCTTCGTGGTGGACCCCGGCTGGGATATGTTATGGCGCCCTACTGCCATTGCCCCGCCGGATACCGTAATCGGCGGGCCCGATACGCTTGCGGTCCTGTATGATACTCTCAGCGTTCATCCGGCGGGACGGGATGTGGTTGATTTCTGGTGGATGATCGACGATGAAGTTATGATACTGGGCGATTCGGTAATAACCACCGGCTTGAGCCCTGGACAGCATTTCGCAGTTCTTCATGCTCTTGACCACGCTGGATTCAGGGACACCGACACCATGCTTATATTCGTTGAAGAGTATACCGATGCAGGCGAAACGCCGCCGGTGGGCAGCTATCTTAACCATACCTATCCCAATCCATTTAATCCCAGCGCTACCATTGAATTCGGGATTGAAGAGCGCTCGCATGTCTCCATTAAGATCTATAACACAGCTGGACAGCTGGTAAAAACACTCTGCGACAGGAAAATGGAGCCTTCGGTCAGGCACACTCTTACCTGGAACGGATTTAATGACAGGGGACAGCGGGTATCAAGCGGCGTTTACTACTGCAGAATGGTTGCCGCAGGTTTTTCCGCCTCAAGGAAACTGGTGCTTCTGAAATAGTTTATCCAAATAAAGCTGTAGACCTCTGCCGCTGAATCCCTTATATTATACAAAGCCACGGGTGCAGCAGAAATAAGAGTATACATGGAATTGGTAATATGTCAGGAATTTGTGTTGACATTTTTTTTTATAAATTTATAAATAGTAGAAATCCCGGATGTTAATGATATTCTGATACAGTGAGGGAGGTTTGCCGGTGAGGGTTATATTCAGAGCGAATATCTTTTCGAAAGCGATAACGCTGATAGTGCTGGTTTGTCTATTTACATCCTTTTCGGTTTCGAGTTCCCCCAAGAAAACCGGTGAACATATATCAACCAACCTGCGGATACTGCGCGATATATCGCTTAAGGCCTTCGATGAGATAATGGATAATATGTTCAATATTGAGAAGGGAAGCAGTGTTCTTCTGATGAAGGACCGGGGCGTGGGAGATATTGACTTTGTGCTGGATAACATAATCCTGAAAACTCTTAACGATGAAGGGCTGCGGGTAAGGGAGAGGTTGGAGAAGAAGGAAGGGGAAACAGTAAATCCAGATTATATCCTTAAATATCAGATAGTTAATATGACATTATCATATCCGGATATCGGCAGAAACTGGCTGATTGGCGAAAAGGAAGTGGAGCGGCTGGCCGAGATCAGTCTTTTTGTTCAGCTGGTGGACGGTGAAACCGGTGACACCGTCTGGATTGGCGAGGCAGAAAAGAAATTTAATGACGTCATACCGCATTCCCTTCTGGATAGAGTGGAAGATCAGCAGTATGCGTTCACCAGGCCGGAGAGAGATGAGTGGACCTGGACCAGCTTTATAGAACCGGTGGTAGTAACCGGGATAGTTACCGGCCTGGTATATCTGTTCTTCTCCAATCAATCCAATGAGTAATTTTGATTTCAGCAGAATATCAGCGATACAGCTGACTGTGTTAACCCTTTTTCTTGCGGGATTACTATGCTCCTGCGAGGAGAAAACCGTGGTGGAAAAGGTGGCGGAAGAATACCGCAAGGGTAACTACAGAGAGGCGGCATTTCTGGTAAGGCACCATATTTACAAGGGCGGAGAACCGGCCCCCGAGCTTCTCTTTTACGCCGGAAGATCCCTGCTGAAGCTGGGCATAGAGGGAGAGGCCGAAGATTATTTCTCTCAGCTTTACAGCGCGGACAGCAGCTGGGCCCCCAGGATAGCCGGAATGTACAAAAAGATTGCGATGGATTACCTGCAGGAAGGTAATACTGGCAGGGGCAGGCAGTATATCAGGAGAACTCTGCTGTATGACCGTTCTGCTGATTTTGGACAGTATAACAATATTGCCGGAAAGGTTCTCCTTGAACAGGGCGAACCGGATGAGGCCTCCGTTTATCTGGAAGAGTATATATCCGATTATCCTGACTCGGCAGGAGCGGCTGAAGTACTTCTTGACCTCAGCTCCGCCTACCGGGAGGCGGGAGAGTATACCAGGGCGATAGAAGGGTACCGGCAGCTGATAGACCGGTATCCCAGAAGCCGGCTGGTCTCCACCGCCAGATGGAATTTCGAGGAGCTCTCCATCAGAGAAGCCGGGAAGGCCATGGAGGCCGGAGAGCTGGAAGCGGCCAGGAATATCCTGGCCCCGCTGACTTCTTCGAGCAGCAGCAACCTGATAAGGGTAAGGGCGCATTTCATGCTCGGAGAGATCTGCAGGGAGCAGGGTTTCATCGGCCGGGCCGTATCGAACTATAAACAGGTGTTGAGGCTGAATCTCGGATCGAGCGGAAGGTACGCGGAACGAGCAAAGGAAAGGATAGAGCAACTTGATAAATTACGGTAAGAACCTGATAATAACGGCTGCAATAATATTCCTGATATCTTCCTGCGGAGGGCCTTATACCGCCAAAGTGGTCAATCAGCCATCCAGGAAGCTGGCGATCGCGGACAGGCTGTTCGCCGGGGAGAAGTATCAGGAAGCCGCTGTCGAATACAAGGATTACCTGGCGGTTTTCGCCGGGGACGAGAGGAATGACTACGCCCAGTTCCAGCTGGCCGAATGCTACAGGATGGATGAGGACTACCCGCTGGCCGCGGTGGAATACCGGGTTCTGATTAATGATTACGGTTACAGTGCCTACGTTGATGATGCCTTCTACCTGGAAGCGTTATGCTATTTCAAGCAGTCCAGGAGGGTGGAAAGGGACCAGACCAGGACGCTGGAGGCAAGAAACAAACTTATCCGTTTCCTCAGGTTCTTTCCACGGAGCGACCGCCGCGAAGATGCCGAGGAGCTTCTGAAAGAGATCAATGATAAACTGGCCGAGAAGAAATTCATTGCCGGAAAGCTGTACTACGATCGCGAGCACTATTCCGCATCAGATATATACTTTGAGAAAACCGTTGACCTCTATCCGGAAACGGTCTGGGCGGTCAGAAGCAAATACTACATGGGAAGGATCCGGGAGTCGGAGGGAGAATTGAGCCAGGCCGCGCAGATGTACAGGGAAGTGATGAATTCAGGGATGGATAAAATCGGCGAGGAGCGGGAGAAGGCGGAGGCCCGGTTACGGAAGATCTCCGGGGAACTCTCTGATGAGCAGTAAAATCGAAAAGATCGGCCTGTTCGGAGGCTCCTTTGATCCCGTTCATAACGGACACCTCGCTCTGGCTGAAAGAGCAGCGGAATTCGCCGGGCTGGAAAGGGTGCTGTTTATCCCTACCGCCAATCCGCCGCACAAGACAGGCAGAAAGCTGACCGGATTCGATGCCAGAAGAAGGATGGTGGAACTGGCGATAGAGGGCTGCCCCGCTTTTGAGCTTTCCCTGTTCGAGAAGAAGGAGCGGGTGGCATACACCTGTGAATCGGTGGAGTACTTCAGGGATAAGGGGTATCCCAGGGAAAAACTTCATTATCTGATGGGAGGCGACTCGCTGGCGGAGATCTCAGAATGGAAGAAGCCGGAAGTGATATTCAAATACGCCACCGTTGTTTCACTCAGCAGGCCGGGTTACTCGGGCATTGCGCCGTTTCCGCCTGATGCCGCGGTTATCATCATAAACCGGGGAAAATGCGCGGTATCATCGACCGCGGTAAGAGAAGCGGTCCGGGAGGGCGCTTCGATAAACGAGATGGTCCCGGCCGGGGTAGAAGAATTCATAAGAGAGAATTCGCTGTATACCAGGGAATAGAAGTCATGGAACTTATTCTCATAGACGGGCACGCAATGGCTTACCGGGCTTATTACGCCATGATAAGGTCTCCGTTGACCAACTCCAGGGGGGAGAACACCAGCGCGGTATTCGGTTTCGCCAGAGTTATCATTCAGATATTGAATAAATATGATCCTGACCACATGGTGGTTGTATTCGACTCCGGCGAACCTACCGACAGGCACCGGATCTTCCCGGAGTACAAAGCGAACAGGAAACCGATGCCTGATGATATGGTATATCAGATTCCGGTCATTCAGTCCCTTCTGGAGGCGATGGGTATCCCGGTGGTGATCACCCCGGGATACGAAGCGGACGATATTATAGCGACTCTGGCCCGCAGCGAATCCGGGCGGGGGAACCGGGTGAGGATAATCAGCGGAGACAAGGACCTCTTTCAGCTCCTTTCGGACAGTGTAAAGATGGTCCGGCCCTCCAGGGGGGTGAATCTCTCCAACGAGGTTGGTCCGGAATACCTTCAGGATAAGTTCGGGCTGGCCCCGGAGCAGATTACAGACTATCTGGCCCTGAAGGGGGACAGTTCCGATAATATACCGGGGGTATCCGGTATTGGAGAGAAAACCGCCCTCAAGCTCCTCTCTGAGTTCGGCTCTCTGGATAATATACTGGAAGATATTGAGAACGTGCAACCGAAGCATGTGCGGGAGAAGCTCAGGAAGGGCAGAGAGGACGCCCTTCTGTCCAGAGAACTTGTCCGGCTCCGCGATGTTCCGGGGGACTTCTCCCTGGAGGATATGGAGATCGGAGAGAAAGACAGGGAAAAGCTCACCGACCTGCTGCTGGACCTGGATTTCAACCAGTTCATCTCCGAGCTGATCCCGGAGAGCCAGGAGCAGCGTGAGACCGAATATACCCTGGTAGAGGAGGATGGAATAGATAAGCTGGTTGCATACCTCAGGAAAAAGGGCGGTTTCGTTCTGGATGTGGAGACCACCTCGCTCTCCCCGATGGAGGCTGAGCTGGTCGGTATCTCTTTCTGCTCCGAGGAAGGCAGGGCGTTCTATCTCCCGGTCGGCGGAAATGGAGGCGGCAGCCTGTTCGAGACTGGCCACGGCATATCGCCCGGGCTTCTTAAGGAGAAACTCGATGGACTGCTCCTGGATCAATCTCTCTGGAAGACCGGCCATAACATAAAGTACGACCTGATAGTCCTGCGAAACGCCGGCATGGAGGTCAGGGGGGTGGATTTTGATACCATGGTAGCTTCCTATTGCCTGGACCCGGCCCGCAGGTCCCATTCCCTGGACAACCTGGCGCTGGGGTACTGCCAGCACCGGATGATCCCCTTCCGGGAGCTTTTCGACAGCGGGGACCGGGAAAAGGATATCCGCAAGGTCCCCCTGGAAAGGCTCATGGATTACGCCTGCGAGGATTCCGATTATACCTTCCGGCTGAAGAAGATACTGGGGGGCATGATAGAGGGAACCGGAGCGGAGAAGTTGTTCCGGGATATAGAGATGCCACTGCTGTTCTCGCTGATGGATATGGAGGTCGCGGGGATAGAGATAGACCGCCGGCAGCTCGGGGAGCTGGAAGAGCACATCAGGGGCAGACTGGAGAATCTCGAGAAGAGGATTTATGAGGAGGCGGGAGAGGTTTTCAATATCAGGTCCAATCAGCAGCTTCAGACTATCCTGTTTGAAAAACTGGGGCTTCCGGTTGTAAGAAAGACCAAGACCGGTTATTCAACCGACATGAGAGTGCTGGAGCAGCTGGCCGAAGAACATCCGATAGCGGAGATGATAACAGAGCACCGCCAGCTCTCCAAGCTTCTTAATACCTATGTGGAAGTCCTGCCCCGGCTGGTCAACAGGAGGACCGGGCGTATACATACTTCCTTCAACCAGACGGTGACCGCCACCGGCCGGCTCAGTTCCAGCAGCCCGAACCTTCAGAACATACCGATCCGCTCCGATATCGGAAGAGAGATCAGAAAGGCGTTCGTTCCGGAAAAGGGCTGTATACTGGTTGATGCAGATTACTCTCAGATAGAGCTGAGGATACTGGCGCATCTCTCTGGAGATCCCGGCCTGATCAAGGGATTCCGCGACGGGGCCGATATCCACACCAGGACCGCGGCCACCATTTTCGAAAAGCCCGAGAGCAAGGTTGAAAGCAGCGAGAGGGAAGCGGCCAAGACCATCAATTACGGGGTAATCTACGGCCAGGGCCCCAGGGCTCTCTCAAGCCAGATAGGGGTCAGTTTCGAAGAGGCCAGGTCCTTTATCGAAGACTACTTCGAGAAGTACAGCGGGGTCAGGGATTTCATAGAGAGCTGCAGGGAAAAGGCGGCGGAGAAAGGTTATGCCGAGACCATGTTCGGCAGGAGGCGCGGGCTGGAGAATATTGACAGCGATAACAACCGGCTGAAGAGCTTCGCCGAAAGGATAGCGGTGAATATGCCGATTCAGGGAACCGCGGCAGATATGATAAAGATCGCCATGATAAATATCGACAGGGCTATCCGTCAGCAGAAGCTCGGCGGCAGGATGATCCTTCAGGTGCACGATGAGCTGGTCTTTGAGGTACCGGAAGAAGAGAAGGAAAAGATGATGGAGCTGGTCAGAGGCAAGATGGAGGGAGCTGTGGAACTCAAAGTGCCCCTGATAGTGAGTATCGGTTCAGGGAGAAACTGGCTGGAGGCGCATTGAAACGTGTTCCCATAATTGTGGTGACCGGGGCTATCGCCTCGGGCAAGAGTACCGTGGCGGAGATCCTTGCCGGAGGTGGGGGCACACTGATTCAGGCGGACCAGCTTGCTCATAAAGCGCTTGAAATGGATGATGTAATCGATAGTATCAGAATGGAGTTCGGCGACAGGGCGATAACAGAATCAGGTACCGTTTCAAGAGGCGCGCTGGGCTCTATCGTACTGAACAACCGGGAGGAAATGGAGAAGCTCAACAGTATAGTCGAACCTGCGGTTACCGGTATAATAAATAGAGCGGTAGAAGAAGCCGCCGTGGATGCTGAATATATTGTTCTTGATGCGGTGCTCTTTTTTAAGTATACATTCCAATTCAGGGAGGATCTGGTCATTGCCGCCGAAGCTTCCGAAGAGACCCGTATACAGAGGCTGATGCGGAGGAACGGGTTGACCAGGGAGGAGGCTGAATCCAGGGTAGCCGCGCAGAGGTACCTGTACCCGGGATGGGAGAGGTGCGATATGAGAATAGATACCGACAGGGGCCTCCGTCAGCTGAAGGCGGAGGTAGCCGATATGAGAAATAAAATACTTGGTGACTTGATCTAACAGCAATCCGGAGGCAATAATGGATAAAGATATTAATATCAAGGGGATAAGCGAACAGGTCGAGGAGATAGAGGAAAGAATATCGCAGATAGAGGAGTATCTTTGACCTGGAAAAGTTAAAAAACAGAATATCTGAGATAGAAAAAAAGATGTCAAAGCAGGGGTTCTGGGACAACCGGGAGAGGGCGGAGAAAATGGTCAGGGAGCTCAAGAGGAACAAGAACGTAATCGACCCCTACGAATCGATATCGGAGGACCTGCAGAATCTCCATGAGATCGTAACCATGTGCATGGAGGAGGAAGAATCCTCCCTGAAGGATGAAATGCTGCCGGAACTGGAAAGGATCGATAAGAAAATGGACCAGTTCGAGCTCCATGTCCTTCTCTCAGGCCCTCATGACGACGATAACGCCCTGATGAATATACACCCCGGAGCCGGCGGGACCGAATCCCAGGACTGGGCGGAGATGCTGCTGCGGCTGTACACCCGGTACCTGGAAAACAACGGTTACAAATACCGCATGCTGGACCTTCAGCCCGGGGACGAAGCGGGCATAAAGAACGCCCTTCTGGAGATAAGCGGGGATTACGCTTACGGGAGGCTTAAATCGGAGAGCGGGATACACCGGCTGGTACGGATATCTCCCTTCGACGCGGGAAACAGGAGGCACACTTCCTTCGCCTCGGTGTTTGTCTATCCGGAGATAGAGGAGGATATAGAGGTAGAGATCAAGCCTGACGATATCAGAGTGGACACCTACCGGGCAAGCGGAGCGGGAGGGCAGCACGTGAACAAGACATCATCGGCGGTACGGATAACCCACCATCCCACCGGGATAGTGGTGCAGTGCCAGGATGAGCGTTCCCAGCACCGGAACCGGGAGATGGCGATGAAGGTGCTCCGGTCCAGGATCTACTCCAGGCTCCTGGAAGAGGAGGAGGAAAAACAGGCAAAGATTGCCGGGGAGAAGAAGGATATATCCTGGGGTAATCAGATAAGAAGCTACGTATTCCACCCCTACAATATGGTCAAGGACCACCGCACCGAGATTAAAACCGGCAACGTGGACGCGGTAATGAACGGAGATATTGACGAGTTCATAGAAGCGTTTCTGAGATGGAAAGGAAGGAAGAGATAAAGTGTCAAGCAAAGGAACCGAAAACGAGGGGATCAGGGAGCGGGAAATCAGAATAGAGAAGCTCAAAAATATCAGGGAAATGGGAGTCAATCCGTACAGGTACAGTTACAGCAGGACCCACACCCTGGCGGAGATAATCGATAACTCCGAAGCCCTTATCGAATCCGAAGAGGAAGTCTCTGTAGCGGGCAGAATCATGGCGATAAGGGGGCATGGGCATACCTCATTCGGAGACCTCAAGGATGGAAGCGGTTCCATGCAGTTCTATATCAAGGACGAGGTGGTCCCCGAGGATCAGTTCAAGCTGTTCCGGCTTATGGATATAGGTGATTTCATGGGGATTACGGGCGCGGTTTTCAAAACACGCACCGGCGAACTTACCGTTAAGGTCAGCAGGCTGGAGCTTCTCAGCAAGGCGATCCTGCCGCTTCCGGAGAAATATCACGGGCTTCAGGACAAGGAGCTGAGGTACCGGAGAAGGTACCTGGACCTGATAGTCAACGACGAGGTTAAAGAGGTCTTCATAAAGAGGTCCCGGATCATCGACAGCATGCGGGATTTCCTGCGCGCCCGCGGCTTCCTCGAGGTGGAGACCCCGGTCCTTCAGCCGATCTACGGAGGAGCGAGCGCGCGGCCCTTCGTCACCCACCACAATACCCTGGATATGGACCTCTATCTGAGGATCGCGGACGAACTTTATCTCAAGAGGCTTGTCGTGGGTGGGATGGAGCGGGTATTCGAGTTCTCCAGGGACTTCAGGAACGAGGGGATGGACCGGTCTCACAACCCGGAATTTACCATGATGGAATGTTATGCCGCCTACTGGGACTACAACGATATGATAGATTTCCTGGAGGAGATGGTATCTTCGATCTGCCGCGGGGTAACCGGAAAAGATGTTATATCCTACGGAGAGCATGAGATAGACCTGAGCCGTCCCTGGAAGAAGCTCTCCTTCTACCAGGCGCTGCAGGATAAGACCGGCGAGGACCTCCGGGGAGCCGGCCTCGATAAGCTCAATAGTGTGGCGGACAGAGCCGGCCTGAAGCTGGAAGAGAACGCCTCCGGGGCGGCGGTCCTGGATGCGCTTTTCTCCGAGCTGGTGGAGCCGGGCCTGATTCAGCCGACCTTCATAATAGACCATCCCAAGGAGATATCGCCTCTGGCCAAGTCGCACCGGGAGCTGCCGGGAGTGGTGGAGCGTTTCGAGCCATACATAGCGGGTTTTGAGATAGCGAACGCCTTCAGCGAGCTGAATGACCCCCTGGAGCAGCGGCAGCGGTTTGCGAAGCAGTTTGAAGAGCGGGATGAGATAGAGGGGGAGAAGCACCCCATGGACGAGGATTTCCTCAGGGCGCTGGAGCACGGAATGCCGCCCACCGGAGGGCTGGGTGTTGGGATCGACCGGCTGGTAATGCTGCTGACCGACTCTCATTCAATCCGCGATGTTATCCTGTTCCCGCAGATGAGGCCGGAAGAGGGCAGATAAGGAAAGGCTAAGATGCATTATTCTATTAAGATAGCGCTGAGGCACCTGCGGACCAAGAAACGGAGCGGTTTCGTCTCCAGGGTCACCATGATGGCGATCGGGGGCACCTTCGTCGGTGTGGCCACCCTGATTATCGTGCTGTCGCTGATGAACGGCTTCGAGGAGGAACTCAGAGACAGGATAGTGGAATTCAATACCCACGCCCTGGTCTTCGCCAGGACCGAGGGGGCCTGGGAGAGTATGGATTCGGTGTCAACCAGAGTGAAGACCCTTCCCGAGGTGGTATATACATCGCCGTTCATAAGGGGAGAGGCGCTGACCTATTACGAACTGGTCCCGGGAGTCCGGGCCAAGATAAAGGGAGTAATAGTTAAGGGTGTCGACATAGAGAAGGAAAGAAACGTCTCCGCTGTTATCGACTCCTTCAAGCCGCCGGTGAAGAGTTTCGATATCGAATGGTATGGGGAGGGTGAGGACCTGCCGGGAGTGGTCCTGGGCGAGGACCTGGCCAGGATGCTCCATGTAACCATAGGGGAAAAGCTTACCCTGGTGAGCGCTCCCACCGATATGAAGGCGGGCGAGATGAAGCCTCTTACCAGGGATTTCCGGATGATAGGTTCCTTCAAGACAGGCGTATACGAATTCGACTCCAGGTTCGTTTATATTGGCATCTCCGAGGCCGCTTCGTTCTTTGATTTCGAGGGTTCCACCAGGGGTATCGGAATAAAACTGAAGGATATATACAGGGCTGACGAGGTGGACGGCCTGATCGGGGAGATGCTTCATTCCTACAAGTACGGCACCAACAACTGGATAAATATGAACAGGAACCTGTTCAGTTATATCAAGGTGGAAAAGATCCTGATGTTTCTGCTCCTGACCCTGATAATAATGGTCGCCGGGTTCAACCTGATCGGGATGCTCACCATGGTGATCATGGAGAAGAGAAGCGAGATAGGTATACTTCGATCCATGGGCGCCTCCAGCGGGGGGATCATGTCGATATTCATGATAGAGGGTACCGTGATAGGGGTTATAGGTACCGTTCTTGGTATCTGCGGAGGCCTGGCGGTTTCCGCCATACTGAAAACCATCCATATAGACCTGCCGCCGGATGTATACTTCATCAGCACCCTGCCGGTTCTGATAAAGAGTTCGGATATCCTGCTTATAAGCGCCGCCTCCATGGCAATATCATTTATCGCAACTATTTACCCCAGCTGGGAGGCCTGCCGGGTTATGCCGCTGGATGCGATCAGGTATGAGTGAGCTGGTGGCCCCTCCTGATTTTCTTGCATTGAAATCGCTAAACAGGTAACTTTAAATCAGAGGCGTTATGAGTATAATAACAGCTGCAAATATAGAAAAATCATACCAGCGAAGAGACCGCACCATAGAGGTTCTCAAAGGGATAGACTTCTCCGCTGAAGAGGGAGAGGTAGTGGTAATCTATGGCGTTTCCGGGGCGGGAAAGAGCACTCTTCTTCATATCCTGGGCACCCTGGACCTTCCCACCGCCGGCGAACTTGAAGTATGCGGAGAGAAGCCTCTGGAATGTTCCGGCAGCCGGCTGAACGATATCAGGAACCGGTATTTCGGGTTTGTCTTCCAGTTCCACTACCTGCTTAAGGAATTCAGCGCCCTGGAGAACGTAATGATGCCGGGGATGCTTAACAGGAGAACCGATGACGGTACCGGGGAGCGGGCCCGGATGCTCCTGGATGAGGTAGGAATGTCCCACCGCAGCACTCACCGCCCTGCGGAGCTCTCGGGGGGAGAGAAGCAGAGGGTGGCGGTGGCCAGGGCCCTGATGAACGAGCCGGCGATAGTGCTGGCCGATGAGCCCTCCGGGAACCTGGACGATAAGAACAGCGACCAGCTTCACGCCCTGATAATGCGCCTGAGCAGAGAAAAGAAGCAGACATTTGTAATAGTAACGCACGAGAAGAAACTGATCAGCGAGGCGGACAGGTCCTTCGTCCTGGAGGACGGCCTCCTGTTCGAAAGGGGTTAGAAAAAGCTGCAATGCTCTGTCAGATCTGCAAGAAGAGAGAGGCGACCATCCACTTCACCAACGTGGTGGGAAGCGATGTCCAGAAGATACACCTCTGCAAGTACTGCGCCGAGGAGAAGGGTTTCGATTACCTGAAGAAGAGCAATATCGAAAAGAGCGACCTGCTCTCCGGTCTGATAGATTCATCGCTCGGCGAAGGAGCCGGGACTGAAAAGGGAGACCGGTGCGGAAACTGCGGAATGAAATACTCTTCCTTCAAGAAGAACGGAGTGCTGGGATGCTCGCACTGCTACGAAAAATTCGACAGGCATCTTCACCCGCTGCTCAGGTCTATTCACGGCAATACCAGGCACACCGGGAAGGTTCCGCCCAGGTTCATGAACGAAGTCAGCGGAAAGAGAAAGATATTGTCTCTCAGAGAAGAACTGGATAAGGTGATCGCCGAGGAGAACTACGAGAGGGCCGCGGAGATAAGAGACGAGATCAGGGAGCTGGAAAAGGAGAAAGAGGCCGAACGTGATGAAGGGTAATTTTGAAAAACTGGTTTCCACCCCCGCCGAATGGCTGGTCAACGGCCTTCCATCTGGCGACATAGTGCTCTGCAGCAGGGTACGCCTTGCCAGGAACCTGGAAGGCAAGAAATTCACCCATGTCTCCAACAGGAAGGTCCTCGGCGGGATACGGGAGACTGTGAAAGAGGCCATACTGGATACAGATTATCTCGAAAACGGCATTGCCATCAATGTGGACGAGATTTCGGAGTCCCAGCGGATGGTCCTGGCAGAGAGAAGGCTGATATCTCAGGAAATGGTAATGCATTACGACGACAGGGCTCTGATCGCCTCCGAGGATGAAAAACTGGGAGTGATGATAAACGAAGAGGACCACCTGCGGCTCTATTCCATAGGAGCCGGCCTGAAACTGGAGAATGTCAGCAAGGTACTGAACGACCTGGATGACCAGCTGAGCGTGCGGCTCAATTTCGCCTTCTCGCCGGCTCTGGGTTACCTGACCGCATGTCCCACCAATGTGGGCACCGGAATGAGAGTATCATCTCTTCTTCATCTTCCAGGCCTGGTGCACAACAATGATATCAGGAAGGTCGTTGACGGGATGAGGCATGTAAGACTTTCAGTAAGAGGAACTTACGGTGAAGGGAGCGAGGTCATAGGCAACTTCTTCCAGATCTCCAACAGTATCACCCTGGGGCTCTCCGAATCGGAGACCATCAGGAACATGGAGGGGCAGATCGGGAAGGTGATAGAGTTCGAGAAGAGAGCAAGGGATAAATTGCTTAAAGAGGCACGCACTTTGCTTGAAGATAAGGTAAGCAGGTCCCTGGGCATTCTCAGAAGCGCCCGCCTCATCGATTCAAAAGAGGCGATGAAACTGCTTTCCGACGTTAGACTGGGTGTGGGGATGGATTTGATTTCAGAAGTTAAGATGAATGTATTGAATGAACTGATGATAAGTATTCAGCCGATGCACCTGCAGATGTTCAACCACCAGGCCCTTGACCCCGAGCAGAGGGATATCGCCAGGGCTGATCACCTGAGAGAGGTGCTGAAGTAGAAGGGTCAGTATTTTTAAAGATAAAAGGTGAGAGTGAGATATGAACGACAAGTTTACAGAAAGAGTCAGGAAGGTTATCTACCTAGCCCGGGACGAAGCGAACCGGCTCCAGCACGAATATATCGGAACCGAGCATATTCTTCTGGGGATCGTACGCGAGGGAGAGGGAATCGCGGCCAGGGTTCTGAAGAAGATGGGGCTCAGCCTCGAGCAGATACAGAAGGCGATAGAGAACATCGTACACCCCACCGGAGATACCCTGACCCTGGGCGAGATACCTCTTACTCCCAGGGCAAAGAGGATCCTGGAGCTCTCGGTGGAGGAGGCGCGGCTTCTTAACCATAACTACGTGGGTACCGAGCATCTCCTGCTGGGCCTGATCAGAGAGGGCGAGGGAGTGGCCGCAAGAGTGCTCTTGGAACTTGGAGTGGACCGGAAGAAGGTCAGGAACGAGCTGATGCGGATATTGCAGTCGGCGGGCGGGGCGCGTTACGGCAAGAAGGCCAAGGCCAAGACTGAAACCCCCAACCTGGACCAGTTCGGGCGCGACCTGACCCAGATGGCCAGAGACAACAAGCTGGACCCGATTATAGGGCGGGAGAACGAGATAGACAGGATCGTTCAGGTCCTCTGCCGGAGAAAGAAGAACAACCCGGTCCTGATAGGAGAGCCGGGAGTGGGCAAGACCGCCATCATAGAGGGGCTGGCCCAGAAGATAGTCAACAACCAGATACCGGGCCTTCTCAAGGACCGCAGGATAACCACCCTGGACCTCTCCTCGGTGGTTGCCGGAACCAAGTACCGGGGGCAGTTCGAGGAGCGCCTGAAGACCATCATCAACGAGATCAGGGATAACGACGAAGTTATTATATTCATAGACGAGATCCATACCATCGTGGGCGCGGGCGGAGCCGAGGGAGCCATAGACGCATCCAACATGCTCAAACCGGCCCTGGCCAGGGGAGAGATACAGTGTATCGGGGCAACCACCCTGGACGAGTACCGGAAGCATATAGAGAAAGACGGGGCCCTGGAGAGGCGCTTCCAGTCCATTATGATTTCGCCGCCCACCGAGAAGGAAACAGTACAGATAATCATGGGCCTCAGGGACAAGTACGAAGCCCACCACCGGACCAAGTTCAGCAGGGAGGCGATAGAGCAGGCGGTATACCTCTCACAGCGTTACATCCAGGGCCGCTTCCTCCCCGACAAGGCGATCGATATAATCGACGAGGCAGGCGCCAGAGCCAGGCTTTCCACATCCACAGCCCCGGAAGAGCACACCGAGCTGGAGGAGGAAATCGAAAGAATCACCAAGGAAAAGGAATCTGCCATCCAGGCGCAGGAGTTCGAGAAGGCGGCCTCCTTCCGCGACAAGGAGAAGGAGCTGAAAAAGAAGCTGGAAGAGATGAGAAGAGAGTGGCAGGAGAGCAGCCGGGAGAGCAAATCGGTGGTAACGGTGAAGGATATCTCCGATGTGGTTTCGAATATCACCGGCATACCGGTAGCCGACGTGGAAGAGGAAGAGACCATCAAGCTGCTCAACCTCGAGGATGAGCTCAGAAAGAGAGTGGTCGGACAGGAGAACGCCCTCAAGGCGGTAGCCAAGGCGGTCAGAAGAAACCGGGCCGGGCTGCGCGACCCCAAGCGCCCCATTGGCTCGTTCATATTCCTGGGCCCGACCGGAGTGGGCAAGACAGAGCTGGCCAAGACCCTCTCGGCGGCGCTGTTCGAAAACGAAGAAGCGCTGATTCAGATAGATATGTCAGAGTACATGGAGAAGTTCGCGGTCTCCCGCCTGGTGGGAGCCCCCCCGGGATACGTAGGGTACGAAGAGGGCGGACAGCTGACCGAGAAGGTCAGAAGAAAGCCTTATTCGGTAATACTCCTTGATGAGATTGAGAAGGCCCACCCGGATGTATTCAATATTCTGCTTCAGATCTTTGAAGAGGGGGCGATCACAGACTCCTTCGGCAGGAAGATCGATTTCAAGAACGCCGTGATCATCATGACCTCCAACGTCGGCGTTAAAGAGGTCAAGGGCAAGAAGGGCCTTGGGTTCGTGGCCAGCGAGGATATCGAGGAATCCGGCTACGATCACATGAAGAACAAGATCATGGAGGCGACCAAGAAGATATTCAACCCCGAGTTCATCAACCGTCTCGACGAGCTGGTAGTATTCCGCCAGCTGAACAAGGAAGACCTGATGCAGATCATTGACATTCTGCTAAGAGACCTTTACAGCAGGCTGGAAGCCCAGAAGATAGAATTCGAGATATCCCAGGAGGCCAAGGAGCTGATCCTGGAGAACGGCTATGACCCCAAACTCGGCGCCAGGCCTCTGAAGAGGGCGATTCAGCGCCTGCTGGAGAACCCGCTCAGCGAGGAGCTCCTGGCCGGCCATATCAACAAGGAAGAGAAGCTGATAATCACCGCCAATAAGGAAGAGAACAGACTGGCCTTCAGGAGCGAGCAGAAGAGCGCATCGTAACCTGAGTTCTATTCCTAATTCAGATACATGAAAAATATCGGGCTGGGGCAGTAAACTCTCAGCCCGTTTTATGTAAGTATAATTCAGTATAATTCAATATCCCGTTGACAATCAGGCCTTTAGTTGGCATAATATCAATATGGGACCCCAGAGAGGGACGGAGACAGAATGAAATCCAGATTTCTTTTATTAGCGGCGGTTTTTGTTCTTATTGTGCCTGCCGGATGCAGCGAAGAAAAGCCCTCCGAACCTGAACAGCAGCTGGAAGAAGACCCTGTCGCGGCCCTGGTGCAATATCAGGGATGCAAGACTGACAAGGATGTGGGAAAATACCCGGAAGTATCTCCGGACCAGGACTGCGTGGAATACAGTTACAATCCGGATCAGGAAACACTCGAATTAAACCATATCAACGCCGGATTCAATTGCTGCCCTGGCGAGATTACCGCCGATATCAGTATCAATGGCGATACCATATCGATAGTGGAAAATGAAAGCGAATACGGCTGCAAATGCCTCTGCCTGTTCGATCTCGCTTACCGGATCGAAGACCTTGCCCCCGGAATTTATACAATAAGTATCACGGAACTGTACCTGGAAGAGGGCGACCAGCCGGTGGAGTTTACCGTTGACCTGGAAAATCAGCAGTCCGGGAAGGAATGCTTTGACAGGGACCACTATCCCTGGAACAACGGCTATTACTCTGAAGAGCCGCAGGGATTCCTGACTGACTACACCGGATGCAAGACTGTTGTTACAGACATATCCGATACCGAAGTGCCTCCCTGCCTGGACTGCGCGGAGTGCTTCTATTCAAACAATATCCTCTATATCAATCACATCAACGCGGGGTTCAACTGCTGCCCGGAAGCAATAGTGTCTGAGATACATATAGTGGGAGACACCATAAGGATACGAGAGTGGGAGACCGAGGGGCTCTGCGACTGCCTCTGCCTGTTCGATCTGAAGTATGAGATCAGGAATATCGAAACGGGAACCTACACGGTTGTATTTGATGAACAGTATCTCTGTGAAGGCGACGACCCGCTAACCTTCCAGATTACGCTGCCGACATTGCCCAACTTCTGCTTCTGCGAAGAGCGGACCTGCTACCCCTGGGAGACATCGTACTCGGAAGAGAACGACCAGGAGCGGCTTTCAAAGATGGAGGATCTTATCGAAGAGCTTCGAACGCCTGCGGTCTGCAGCGGCGACAGCGACTGCCTCGCTCTGCCATACGGCGACAAGCCCTGCGGTGGGCCGAAGAAGTATATAGCCGCTTCCGCGGCAACAGAGGATTTCAACCGCCTGGTTCCGGCGCTATGCGTTTACAACAGCTTCGATGAAGTGGTCAACCGGAGGTACAATTATGTCTCCGACTGCATGTTCGTTGTCAAACCTGAGGTTGAATGTATTGACGGGTACTGCAGAGTAGTGAAGTAGCCAGAGCGGCATATCAGTCAGATATTCAGGGTACTTAATGATAATAACAGTATTTCTTAATTATCATATTGTTTATTAAGAATTCGGTTGTTGAGTTATTTTAAGACCTGGCAGCCGGGTTCTTATGGTTCCCGGCTTCTGCAGCTTTCAATATGGTTTTTCCCGAACTCCCTCTCCGCCATCAGCCGGTTATGCCTGGCGCACAATAATCTCAGGTTCTCCGGCGAGTTGTCCCCGCCCCTGGCATATGGAATTATATGATCGTACTGCAGGTTCCAGGTGGAGTTGCACCTTCTGCCGTTCTTACTTACAAAGCTGCACCTGCCGCCGTCTCTTTTATATACCAGATCCTTAATTCTCTGGGGTATGTGCCGGGTATGGGTGGCTTGTGCCTTTTCCGGCACCGGATTTTTAATAACCCTTCTCTCCGGATCGTTATTATCCAGATATTCTTCCAGGAGCTCATCGAAAAGTAGCTCCAGGTTAATTCCCTTCGGATGCCTGGTGGAAAGGAGAGATTTTGCCTTTTTCAGCTTATTCATGAAATCCTTGCTCGCGCTGAATCTGACCTCGAACCTTCTCTCTACCTCCAGCTTTTTTTCGCTGCTCCCGACGTCGGGAGTAGAGCTGGCCTGTTTTTCAGATTTAACAGATTTTTTACGCTCAGAGCTACTCCCACCGGTGGGAGTAGATTGAACTTCTGCAGTTTTCCTGAAAACGCACACAGGGCGGACTCTGTCTCTGATCACTTTCTGCGGGTTCATACCTGAGATCAGCATCTCTACATCTCTCCTGGACCTGTTTCTGATCTTTTCCAGAATATCCTGATAATTACTATCATCAAGAATGCCGCTGACCATAGAAAGGGTAGTGATATTAATTTCTCCTGATTGAAGCAAAAGAGCTGCTTCAGGATATCTGCCCATGCACCTGGCCGCCTTGATCCTCCGGCAGGCGCTTGACCTTGAATACCTTAAATGCTTCGTGCAGAAATCAAACATCGAGCTGAAGCCGAGCTCAAGATATAACCTTCTTCTGTCAATCTCTCTTAAATAAAACAGGATCCTGACTTTGAGCTTTCTCTCCCTGTCATTAAGATTACAGAGCTCGCTCAGGAGCTGCTTATTATCATAACTCTGAAGCTCCGCCCTGAAAAATCTGATGCTTTCTATCTCTGCTGAAATCCCTTCTGATACCTGGACGCTCACAGCGCACCTCCCTTTACTTAAAACCCATAGCGTCCCCCCTTATGTCAGCTATTATAACATACCTTTCCGGGGCGGCTGAGGATCGCT
>JAWODM010000016.1:0-23950 GCA_046483305.1 Candidatus Krumholzibacteriales bacterium
CCAGCTCCGAGAATGTAACATTGAAACAACTATGCAAGGCCTATATCACTGACTATGAAATAAACAACCAGCGAACGGTTGCAAGGGCAAGGCAGGTTACCAATCATCTCATGAATCACTTTGGTAATATTACAGCAGCCGAGATCACAACCGACAGAGTAAATAAATATATCCAGGAGAGGCAGGGTGAGGGAGCCGCTAACGCAACCATAAACCGGGAGCTGTCAGGCTTAATAAAGATGTTTAATCTGGCGGTAAAAGCCCGAAAAATAAGCAGAGACAGCGTGCCGGTGATAGAGAAGCTGGAAGAGGCACCCCCTAAAGAAGGATTCTTTGAGCATGAAGATTTCATGGAATTCATACAGCACCTACCGGAGTATATCAGGGGCATGGTTGTATTCGGTTACAAGAGAGGGTGCAGGCTAGGAGAGCTGCAGAATCTCAAATGGGCGAACGTTTACAGGGATGAGGGGTATATTGTAATCGAGGCCAGAGAGGCGAAAAACAAGCAGTCCCGGAAGGTACCTCTGGATGCGGAGCTGAAGGAAGTATTGAGAAAGCAGTTTGTGAACCGTCGGTTGGATTCAGAGTATGTATTCCGGGGCTTGGGAAAGCGGATTAAGGATTTCAGGTACAGCTGGAACAAGGCCTGTAAGGCAATCGGTGTTCACGGATACAGGGGAGTGAGGGGCTTTGAGAATCCCAAACCCGGAGACCGGCAGTTAACATTTCATGACTTGCGCCGGACGGCAATTCGTAATATGATACGTGGTGGTGTGACAGAGAGGGTTGCAATGAAGATCAGCGGACACAAAACCAGATCCGTTTTTGACAGGTATGATATAGTATCTGACGCTGATCTTATGAATGCATCAAACAAGGTCGAAAGATACCTGAATGAGAAGTGAATCGTTACAATATCGTTACATTATGGAAAATGTAACAGCCCTAATAATTGACTATCTTATTGTTATATAATAAGTGCCGGGATGGCGGAATAGGCAGACGCAGCGGACTTAAAATCCGCTGAAGTTCACACTTCGTGCGGGTTCAAGTCCCGCTCCCGGCATTATCTCTTTTCCTGCGGAGGGGCCGCTCCCGGTAAACAGTTGACTTACCGCGAATCTTTGAAGTAGCTTATCTTCAGGAAGGTATAAATCATGAAACTGGAAAGAGAGCTGTTTGAGTGGGAAAAGGCCCTGATGGACAGGGGAAACCTCTATCTGGTCGGAGGTGCGGTTAGAGATCTGCTCTTCGGCAGGACCGGGAAGGGACTCGATGAAGATTACCTTCTTCAGGGTATGACTCTGGAAGAAGCGGTTTCCGTACTGGATAACTACGGCAGATGCGACCTGGTCGGAAAATCTTTCGGGGTCCTGAAATTCACCCCGGCCGGGGAGCCTGCGGTTGATATTGCCCTTCCCCGCAGGGAATTTTCTACCGGCTGGGGCCACAAGGAGTTCGAGGTCAGTTTTTCCCCCGATCTTCCGGTTGAAGAAGACCTGATCAGGCGCGACTTTACCATCAATTCAATCGCCTTGAATCTCAAGCGGATGGAACTGGTTGACCCGCTGAACGGACTGGAAGACATCAATAACAGAATTATGCGGGTGAACCGGGAGGAATCCTTCAATGAAGACCCCCTGCGGATAGTCAGGGGTGTCCAGTTCAAATACAGGTTTTCCCTGGAGGTTGAAGAGGAGACAGAAAAACTGATGAGAGATTATGGCCACCTGGTGGCTACTGTTCCGGCGGAGAGGGTCCGGGAGGAGCTGAACAAGATGATGCTGATGGCTGAAAACCCCGGAGACGGATTCATGTTCATGCACCGGATTGATATTCTGAAATATATAATTCCGGAGCTGGATGGAACATACGGGGTTGAGCAGAATGAATTTCATCCGCATGACGTTTTCACCCACAACATCAGGAGCTGCAATATGGCCGGGCCGAATCTTCTGGTCAGATGGGCGGCGCTGCTGCACGATATAGGGAAGAAGGAGACAAAAAAGGAAAAGGAAGGCAGAACAGTTTTCTATTCTCATGAGATGGCCGGGGAGAGGATAGCCGCTGATATTCTCAGGAGGCTCAAGTTTTCCAACGGATTCACCAGGGATGTTCTTCATCTGATAAGAAATCATATGTTCAGGATAGACCGGGATTGCTCGGACAGCGCGGTAAGGAGATTTATTTCCAGGGTGGGGTTGGAACACCTGGATAACCTGTTCGCTCTGAGAAAAGCGGACGCGCTGTCAAGGGGAGATAACGAATCGGTGGAGAATATACAGTATGTAAGGGGGAGGATATCGGGGGTGCTCAGTGAAGATGCCGCTTTCAAGGTTCGGGACCTGGACATAGACGGTAATGAAATAATGGAGATAACCGGCCTTTCCACCGGAAGGGAAGTGGGTGAGATACTGGACTACCTCCTGGAGAGAGTAATTGATAACCCGGAGCTTAACCGGAATAATAAATTGAGGAAGATGGTCATGGAGAAATCTGGTGAAAAAAGATGAGGTTTCTGCAATGCGGTGTCAGGTGTATCCTCGAAAGCGATTCTGATCGAAAGAGCGTAAAGCGGATCGAGAATCCAAATAATCTGAGGTTACGATATTGCAGAAACCTCCTTACTATATAATACATGATTTCATTGCGGCAATCAATTATAATTGCAGGGAAAAGATAGATAATAATATTTAAGACGGTGGCCGGGAGAGCCTTAATGGACGACAGGAAAGAAAAATTCATAAAACGGATAAAGAAGCAGCTCTTCCCGTATAAATCGGAGCGGGATATCGTATCCGAAGGAGAGAAATGGGAAGTAACCGATGATGAATACCTCACCTCCTGGATCAGGATGATGCTGATCAAGTGCCACAAGCATAGCCGGTGCGGGGAGAAACAGATGTGCGAATATTTCAGCTACAGCGATATAGCAAGGGAAAACTACCGGATATGCAGAGAGATGATACTGATGCTGGAAAGCGGGGAAGTAAAGTGCCGATTCGGGGAGTAAGGGACTGCCATTAGCTGTCATAGTGGCATGAATGGCAGGCTTTATCTCCTTTCAACCAACTTAATCTCTTAATCCAGAACGGTCTTATATTCTAGTATCTTATTGTTATATATGCTATTAACTAATATCAGCCTTGTTGGCATGAACTTTGAGTCAATATACTAATGAAAAATTATATTGTGATTTTGTCTGGAAACCTTATTTAAGGAGGAAAATGTGAGTAAGATAATAGGAATTGACCTTGGAACTACAAATTCATGTGTAGCAGTAATGGAGGGCGGTGAACCTACGATTATATCTAACCCGGAAGGGGGAAGGACCACACCCTCGGTGGTGGGGTTCAAGGATGGCGAAAGGCTGGTGGGTACGCTGGCCAAGAGGCAGGCGGTGACAAATCCGGAGAGTACGGTATTTTCCATAAAGAGGTTCATGGGCAGAAAGTACTCCGAGGTAGGAAACGAAATTTCGGAGGTCCCCTATAAAGTAGTAAAAGGGGAAAACGGTGACGTAAGAGTTCAGGTAGGCGACAAGAAATATTCACCTTCTGAGATCTCCGCGCTGGTTCTCAAACACCTTAAGGAAGCTGCCGAGAAACACCTCGGCGCCAAAGTGGACAGGGCGGTCATAACTGTACCGGCCTATTTTAACGACAGCCAGCGTCAGGCGACCAAGGATGCCGGAAAAATCGCGGGCCTTAAAGTGGAAAGAATTATCAATGAGCCCACCGCGGCATCGCTGGCCTACGGAATGGAGAAGGAAGAAGAGAAAACCATAGTCGTTTTTGACCTGGGCGGCGGAACTTTCGATGTTTCGATACTTGATCTGGGAGACAGCGTATTTGAGGTCAAAGCGACCAATGGCGATACCCACCTGGGCGGTGACGATTTCGACAAGGTTGTAATCGACTGGATGGTTGATGAATTCAAGAAGGACCAGGGGGTTGATCTGTCCAAGGACCCGATGGCGCTTCAGAGGCTCAAGGAAGCCGCGGAGAAGGCCAAGTGCGAGCTTTCATCGGTTCAGCAGGCAGATATCAATCTTCCCTTCGTGACCGCTGACGCGAACGGCCCCAAGCATCTTAATATGAAGCTGACCAGGGCGAAGTTCGAATCCCTGACTGAGCATCTTATCGAGCGGACAGTGGAGCCATGCATGAAAGCGATGAAAGATGCCGGGATCAGCAATTCCGACATAGATGACGTTATACTGGTAGGGGGGACCACCAGGATACCGGCGGTCCAGAAGAAGGTCAGGGAGATCTTCGGGCGCGACCCTCACCAGGGTGTAAACCCGGACGAGGTTGTGGCCCTGGGGGCTGCTATCCAGGCGGGAGTCCTTTCCGGAGACGTCAACGACGTGCTGCTTCTGGATGTAACTCCTCTGTCACTTGGGATAGAAACCCTGGGTGGAGTTATGACTAAACTTATTGAGAGGAATACTACCATCCCAACCAAGAAGAGCGAAATATTCTCTACCGCGTCTGATAATCAGACCACGGTAGACATTCACGTTCTTCAGGGGGAGAGGGAAATGGCTGCCGAGAATAAGTCGATAGGCAGATTCCAGCTTGCCGGAATCCCGCCGGCTCCGAGGGGAGTTCCCCAGATAGAGGTGACATTCGATATAGATGCCAACGGTATCCTGAATGTTTCCGCCAAGGATAAGGCTACCGGCAAGGAACAGAAGATAATCATTCAGGCTTCCAGCGGCCTGTCTGAAGATGATATAGACAGAATGGTAAAGGAAGCTAAGGAGCACGCTGAGGAAGACAGGAAGAAGCGTGAGATTATCGATCTGAAGAATCAGGCCGATCAGATAAGTTACCAGACCGAGAAGCAGCTTGAAGAGAACAAGGATAAGATCCCTTCCGGAGAACTCGATAAAATCAGAAAGGCTCTGGAGGAACTCAAGGAGGCCTCCAAATCTGAGGATAAGGACAGGATCGAGAAGGCGATAGAGAATCACAACAACGTATGGCAGACTGCTGCCCAGCAGATGTATCAGCAGGCCTCTGGAGAAGAGCAGGCCGGACAGGGCGCGCAGCAGCAGGGCGCAGGCGGCCAGCAGTCCGCTCAGGAAGAGGAAAGCGACGAAGATGTAGTGGATGCTGATTATGAGGTAATCGACGAGGAAGATAATTAATTCTTGAAATATTTAGATTGCCTTGTAAAAATCAGTGTTGTAGATTCATGTAAGGAATTGGAGGGCGATTAGCTCAGATGGTTAGAGTGTCTGCTTGACATGCAGGAGGTCACTGGTTCAAATCCAGTATCGCCCACCATCTATTTTTACTATTACCGGAATGGATAAATATATATGAGTGTTCTAGAATTCCCCGACGGGAGCAGGAAAGAGTATCCCGCCGGAACTACTTTCCTTGAGGTCCTCTCCGAACTTCCCCGTTCTGTTCAGAAAAAAGCGGTTGCGGTGAAGGTTAACGGCGATATCCACGATCTCAGAGAGGAAATCGGCTCTGACGGCGGATTCAGGGTTATTACCGACAGCGATGAAGAATCTCTGGAAGTACTGAGGCACAGCACTTCTCACCTTATGGCTCTGGCGGTCAAGGAGCTGTTTGGCGATGTGGTATTCGGTATAGGCCCTTCCATAGAGGATGGATTCTACTACGATTTCAAGCTGGAGCATACCTTCAGCCCGGATGACCTGGGAAAGATCGAGAAAAAGATGGAAGAGCTCCGGCGCCAGGGCCCGGAATTCACCCGTAAGTCTCTCTCCCGCGAGGAAGCGATCGAATTCTTCAGGGAAAGAAACCAGCCTTTCAAGGTTGAACTGATAGAAGATCTGGATGCCGGGACTGTAAGTATTTACACTCTCGGTTCCTTTACGGATCTCTGCGCGGGCCCACATCTTCCTGATATAAAGATGGCCAGGGCATTCAAGCTTCTTTCCGTGGCCGGAGCTTACTGGAGGGGGGATGAGAACCGGGAGATGTTCCAGCGTATATACGGGACAGCTTACAGAAACAGCGATGAACTGGAAGAAAGCCTGCGGCGTATAGAAGAGGCAAAGAAGAGAGATCACCGTAAGCTGGGAAGCCGGATGGACCTTTTCAATATCTACGAAGAGGCCGGAGGAGGGCTGGTCTTCTGGCATCCAAAGGGGTATATCCTCAGAGAAACCATCGAGAATTACTGGAAGCAGAAGCACCGGGATAAGGGGTATGATATAATCATGACCCCTCATATCGCCAGGAGCGAGCTATGGAAACAATCCGGCCATTACGATTATTACCTGGATAATATGTTCGTTATCAGCGGAGATGACGACCGTGAGGAGATGGTTCTGAAACCGATGAACTGTCCCTATCATATCCTGGTATATAAGAGAAAACTCAGGAGCTACCGCGATCTTCCGGTCCGTTACGCCGAACTCGGCAC
The DNA here is from genome assembly GCA_046483305.1 of Candidatus Krumholzibacteriales bacterium. Lineage (GTDB taxonomy): Bacteria > Krumholzibacteriota > Krumholzibacteriia > Krumholzibacteriales > WJIX01 > WJIX01. The sequence continues at coordinate 6,415 of JAWODM010000016.1, forward strand.
TGTCTACCGGAATGAAAGGTCAGGGACCCTTCACGGTCTGCTCAGGGTCAGAGGTTTCACTCAGGACGACGCTCATATATTCTGCTCGCCGGAACAGCTCGACGAGGAGATTGATAAGTGTTTCGACCTGGCGCATGAAATACTCACGGATTTCGGCTTTGAGAATTACAAGGTCGAACTGAGCGCCCACGACCCCGATAAGCTGGATAAATATGCGGGTTCAAGAGAGGAGTGGGTAGCAGCGGAGAAGGCCCTTCTTAAAGCGATCGAGAAGAGGGACCTGGATTTTAAGAAAATAGAGGGCGAAGCTGTATTCTACGGGCCCAAGATCGACCTTAAACTGATAGACGCTCTGGGAAGGGGATGGCAGGCCACTACTATCCAGTTCGATTTCAACCTTCCCAGAAGATTCGATGTCACATACATCAACGAGAATAATGAGAAGAAGTATGTCTATATGATACACCGGGCCCTCCTGGGTTCGCTGGAGAGGTTCATAGGAACTCTGACCGAGCATTACGCCGGCAGGTTCCCTCTGTGGCTGGCCCCGGTTCAGGCAAGGATCCTGCCGGTTAGCGAGAAGCAGAAGGATTACGCGGAAAGCTGCCTGGCAAAGATGAAGCAGAGCGGAATCAGAGCGGAGGCTGATTCCCGCAATGAGAAACTGGGCTACAGGATCAGAGCTGCCGAAGTGGATAACGTCCCTTACATGGTAATAGTGGGAGACAGGGAGATAGAAGAAGGGATGATAAACGTCCGATCCAAGTCGACCGGCAGGGAAGGATCCGTCGAGCTGGAAAATTTTATCAACGATATGGTTGACGAAATAGAAAAAAAAGGTTAATTTACTGTAGATGAAATTTAAAAGTAGAGCGTAAAGCTCTCACCTTACGGTCTATACGAACCGGTAGGGTTTCACGCAGAGTCCAAGTTACTTGGCGGGTGGAACATCTACCCGCCTTTTTTATGGAGGTGAGTAGTCATAAAAAGAAGAGCGAACAAGAGATATGAGGTCAGAATTAACGAGATGATAAGGATCTCTCCCGTGAGAGTCGTGGATGAAGACGGAAATCAGATAGGTGTAATGTCTAATGACGAAGCGCTGGACATGGCCAGGGAGAGAGGGTTGGATCTTGTTGAAATAGCGCCCAAGGCGAAACCTCCTGTCTGCAAGATTATAGATTACGGAAAATACAAGTATGAGAAGAGCAAGAAAGCGAAGAGAGCAAAGAAGAAACAGCATGTAACCCATCTCAAGGAGATCAAGCTCAGCACAAAAATCGAAGAGCATGATGTCAATTTCAAGATGAAACATGCTGAGAAGTTTCTCAACAACAAGGATAAGGTGAAGTTCACCATAAAGTTCAGGGGCAGGGAGATGCAGCACCAGGAGATAGGTTACGAATTGCTGGATGACATAAAGGAGAGGTTCAGGGAGATATCGTTTATAGAGAAGGAACCTCAGAGAGTTGGAAACACTTTGTCCATGACCCTGGTTGGAAAACCCGGCCAGGATGACGATGAATCAGACGGGGGTAACGATGCCGAAGATCAAAACGAATAAAGGCGCCGCAAAAAGGTTCAAGATTACCAAGAACGGTAAGATAAAGAGAAAAAAAGCTTTTGCCGGGCATATAATGGGTAAGAAATCATCCAAGAGAAAGAGAAATCTCCGGCAGGCCGGCCTGGTTGACAAGACAAATGCCAAGAAAATAAAGATATTGCTTGGTAAAGCTTAAGTAAGGAGGCATATAGAGATGCCGAGAGCAAAAAATGCAGCTGCACAGCACAGGAGAAAAACCAAGACACTCAAAGAAGCGAAAGGTTTCAGGGGGGGAAGAAGCAAACTTTACAGAACCGCAAAGGAGACTGTAAGGAAATCTCTTCAGTACTCCTACCGGGACAGAAGAGCCAGGAAGCGGAATTTCCGTAAATTATGGATTTCCAGGATTAACGCGGCAGCCAGAGAGAACGATATTAATTACAGCCGTTTTATAAACGGACTCAAAAAGGCCGAGGTTGACATAAACAGGAAAATGCTTGCCGAGATAGCCCTGAACGACCGGGACGGCTTCTCTGAACTGGTTAAGATTGCCAAGAAAGCTCTTTGATAATGGACAGCGAAGGTATCAGGGATATTGAAAAAAGAGCCCTGGCGGATATCAAGGCGGCGCGTGATCAACAGGAGCTGGAAGAGGTACGGATCCGTTACCTCGGAAGAAAGGGTGAAATAACCGCAGCCCTGCGTTCCATAGGCGCCATCCCTGTTGAAGACAGGCCTGCCATGGGCAAATTGATCAATGCGATAAAGGAAAAGGTCAGTAATGCCTTCGTGGATAAGGATGAACGGCTGGGCAAGTCCGAACAAAGTGAAGAACCGTACCAGGGCGACCCTACCCTTCCCGGGAGAAGAGGATGGAGCGGCGGGCTTCATATCCTGACTCAGGTAACCGGAGAGATTGCGGAGATATTTCACGGGATGGGCTACTCCATAGCGACCGGCCCCGACGTCGAACTGGATTATTACAACTTCGAAGCTCTTAACTTTCCGGTTGACCACCCTTCCAGGGATGAACAGGATACCTTCTATATCAACAGAGACATTCTTCTCAGGACACAGACTTCGCCTGTTCAGGTCAGGTATATGGAGAAGCATGATCCTCCGGTGAGGATTATCAGCCCGGGGAGGGTTTACCGTAACGAGACACCGGATCCTTCCCACTCCGCGGAGTTTTTCCAGATGGAAGGGCTGTTCGTGGATACTGACGTATCCATGGTGGATCTGAAGAACGATGTCACCAGATTTATAAAGAGGTATTTCGGGCGCGAGGCGGAAGTCAGGTTCAGGCCGCACTTTTTCCCATTTACGGAACCGAGCGCCGAAGTGGATATGAGCTGTTTCGCCTGTCAGGGAGAAGGATGCAGTGTCTGCCAGAAAACCGGCTGGCTGGAGATTATGGGAGCCGGAATGGTTCATCCCAATGTGTTCAGATATGCAGGTTACGAAAAGGGCGCCTATACGGGTTTCGCTTTCGGGATGGGTATAGACAGGATAGCGATGCTGAAATACGGAATTCATGATATAAGAGAATTCCTGAAGAACGACCTCAGGTTTCTCAGGAACTTCTGGAAGCAGAAATTATAGGAGAATTCATTGAAAGTCAGCCTCAACTGGTTAAGGGAATATATTGATATAAAAGAAGACCCCGAAACTCTGGCCGGGGATCTCACCATGTTTGGCCTCAATGTGGAAGGGACGGAAGAGAGAGGAGCCGATTACGAAGGTGTGGTCTTCGGAAAGGTTAACCGGGTACTGGATCATCCCAACGCGGATAAACTGAAGGTATGCAGGGTGGATACAGGCGGAAAAAGAGAACTTAATATCGTATGCGGCGCGCCCAATGTAAGGCCGGGGATTAATGTGCCCGTCGCCGTTGAGGGCGCTGTTCTTCCGGGCGGATTCAAAATAAAGAAGACCAAATTGAGGGGAGAACTTTCCGAGGGAATGATCTGCTCTGAGAAGGAGCTGGAGGTGGGCGACGACGAGAGCGGAATAATGGAGCTGGATTTCGAAGCGGAACCCGGCACCGATCTTTCAGGAAGGCTTGTGCCCGCTGATACTATCATCGATATAGAGGTGACCCCAAACCGCCCCGATCAGCTTTCACACCTGGGTATCGCCAGGGAGATAAGCGCGATGTACGGCAGGAAGCTGACCGTGCCGGAAAGTATCGACATGAAACCGGGAGGAGAGGTAGCCCTGGCAGTACAAGACGAAAAGGACTGTCCCCGGTATACCGCCGCCCTTATAGATGACATAGAAATCGGGGAATCTCCCGCCTGGCTGAAGGAAAGACTGAGGTCGGTAGGGATAAACGCTGTTAATAATATTGTGGATGTTACAAATTTTGTCCTGATGGAGATCGGCCACCCCCTGCACGCCTTCGACAGGGATAGCCTGAAAGCGGATTCAATCCTGGTAAGAAGGGGCAGGGATGGAGAATCGATTGTTACCATAAACGGGAATAAGAGAATACTGTCAAATAAACACCTGGTAATTACCGATACCGAGATCCCCGTCGGGGTTGCCGGCGTGATAGGAGGGCAGGAGAGCGAGGTGACCCGGAATACCCGCAGGATTCTGCTAGAAAGCGCGGTGTTCGATCCGGGAGCGATAAGATCGGGCCGAAGAGACCTTGATATAGAGACAGAAGCTTCATACAGATTTGAAAGGGGCGCGGACCCCGGGATCACCGTGTATGCACTGGAGCGGGCATGTTACCTTATTGAGAAGCTGGGAGCCGGCAGAGCCAGCAGGCTGTACAGCGATATCGGGGGAGATACCGTTGAACGGTCCCAGGTTGATCTGGACAGGAGTTATGTAAACAAGATAATAGGGACCAATCTTTCCAGTGAGGAGATTGCGGAGCACCTGGGAAAGCTGCATCTTGAATGTACCTGCGGGGATGATTTCATTACAGTTGAAGTACCTACCTACCGGCTGGACCTGAAAGAGGATATAGATCTGGTGGAAGAAGTAGCCAGGTCTTACGGCTACAATAATATCAAGGGGGAGGGCACCGGCCTGAAGAACCTGTTCCCGGAGCCGGACCCGGTCGAGAAACGCAACCGTTATCTCTGCGGCTATCTGGCCTCCAGAGGTTACGCGGAGGTGATTACATCATCGTTCATGGACAGGAACGACCCGGATCTCTTCGACTGGCCGGAGAAGGATCCCAGAAACAATTACATAGATATCGCCAATCCGCTTACATCTCTCCAGACTGCCCTTCGCACTTCCCTGCTTCCCGGGCTTCTCAGAGTTATGAGAGAGAACCCCCATACCGAACAGAAGGGTATTAAGATATTCGAACTGGGCAAGGTCTTTCTTCCCGGCAAGAACGGGAGAGGGCTCCCCAGAGAAGAATCCCATCTTACCGCTGTTCTTTCAGGCAGAGCTTATCCAAAGCAGTGGATAGCCGAAAAGAGAGATTTTGACTATTTCGACATGAACGGCGAGATAGAGTCGATACTGGCAATGTTCCAGTCCCTTAACGACATAAATATGATACGCGATATAGAAGCAAAACCGCAATTCGTGTTCAAGTGGTTCAACCGCAACGAACTGGTGGCAGAGAGCGGTTTGATATCGGATATGGAACGGTATCAGATAGACTCCCGACTCTTCTATTTTACTTTATATCTTGATACTCTGGGCGACACCTTCATTCAGCAGTCCTACGTAAAGCCGAGTCCCTACCCGGCCGTCAAGCGGGACCTCTGCGTGATTGCGGGTGAAAGGGTCACTTTTTCGGATATTAAGAAAGTGGTTCTCAGGAATTCAAAATATCTTGAGGAAATTATTCTCTTCGATTACTATAGGGATGAAGGCGCTGAAGAAGACAGGAGAAGCTATACATTCTCACTGCGCTTCAGGTCGGACCAGGGAACTTTAAAAGACAGCAGAGTTAACAAAATCATAGATAAGATACTCAGGGCTCTGGAACTTGAGCTCAAGGTATTTTTAAGACAGGAATAGGAGATTTTACATATGGAAGAGACAACTTTCGCCGGATTCAAGGTCCTCGAGGAAAAAATAGAGAAAGCCGCCGACATGATTGAGATGCTTCGGCAGGAGAAGGAGAGGATCGAAAAGGAAAATAATGAGTTGAAAAGTAAGCTTGATCTGTTATATAATGAGAATGAGCAATTGGTGGGAAAAGTTGATGAATTACAGCAACAGGAAAGTACAAGAGAAGATTTGAATAGAGTCAGAGAGGAGATTAGCAAGAGGATCGAGATGATGCTCGGCAAGCTTGAAAGGATTGATATTTGATGCCGGGCGGAAATTTTGGACTTGGGTAGAGGATGAGGGGGATTTATTATTGTTGCGTTAATCTTGAAAGAGGTTTTAAAATGACCGAAAAGAGCTCTGAAATGGTGGAGATTTTTGGTCAGGAATATAAAATTAAGGGAGTGGGCGATCCTGAGTACTTTCACAGGATTGCGGGGTATGTTGACAAGAAGATGAGGGAGATCGCTCATTCGAGTGGAATCATGTCACAGTCCAGAATTGCTATTCTGGCTGCGTTAAATATTACCGATGAACTGTTTCAGGAAAGAGAGAATAGCAAAAAAAGCAGAAAAGAACTGGAGAAACAGGCTGTGGAGTTAAGTGATTTGATAGATTCAAGGATTGGTGCAGCAAAATAGAATAATTCCTCCAGCACCCGTTGGCAGATAAATACAACTTAGAATTCCCTACTATGTTTGTGATAGTAAAGGTTTTTTTTCGCCAACACTTTTTACCCGGGAATCCAAATATCTAATCAGGGAAGTCAGGCCTTTCAGAGGAAGGCAGAACTGGTTATGAGGATATCCAAAATGGATTGCAGGGCTTAAAAAAGTGCTTTGCTCACGGCATCAAGTGGGGAATTTCCTTTTTGTCCACATTCATCTCTCAGATCCGCCGATTAAGAAGATGAAATTTATCGATGTCATATTCTGATTCAGATAGATCCGTATTGTAATTGAGAGGTGAGTAATCATGGCTCAGGAAATAATAGTAAATTTTATCCTTCCAGGTCTGTTGGTTTTGATTCTGGGATTTATAATCGGGTGGTTCGCCAGCAGGAAGATATCGCAGAAGAATCTGAAGAATACCAGAAAACTGGCTGAAAAGATTATAGCTGACGCTCAGAGAGAAGCGGAGACCAGGAAGAAGGAGTTAATACTCGAAGCCAAGGACGAATGGTACAACGCGAAGCTGAAATTCGAGAACGAGACCAGGGAGACAAAAAAGGAACTTGAGAAGAGAAAAAGCAAGCTGAAGGAGCGGGAGGAGAATATAGACAGAAAGGTGGATTTCCTGGAGAAGCGGGAATTCAGCATCGAGGAGAAAAAGAAGAATCTCGACCTGAAATTCCAGGCTATCTCGGAGAAGAACGACCAGCTGGCCCGTATTATAGAGAGGCATAATGAACAGTTGGAGAAGATCGCCGGGATGAGCACCGAGGAAGCCAAGGAACAGCTTATCAGCAATCTTGAAGACGAGGCAAAGCATAAGGCTGCCAAGAGGATAAAAGAGATCAAGGATGAAGCGGAGAGGACCGCCAACAAGATAAGCAGGAAGATAATCACCCTTTCCATAGAGAGATGCGCCGCTGATCATGTCACCGAAACCACCGTTTCAGCGGTGGGCCTGCCCAATGACGAGATGAAGGGAAGGATAATAGGAAGGGAGGGTAGAAATATAAGATCGTTCGAGAACGCTACGGGGATAGATGTTATTATAGATGACACTCCGGAGGCGGTTATCCTGTCGGGTTTCGACCCGATCAGGCGCGAGATAGCGAGGCTGGCCCTGGAGAAGCTTATCAGGGACGGCAGGATACATCCGGGACGTATAGAGGATGTGGTTGAAAAGACCAGGGACGAGCTGATGGAAGAGATCAGGGACATAGGAGAGAGAACTTACCTGGATCTCAACATTCACGGCCTTCACCCTGAGATAATCAAATTCCTGGGCAGGCTTCAGTACAGAACTTCATATGGACAGAATGTTCTCCAGCACTCCAAGGAAGTTGCCTATATAACCGGATTGCTGGCGGGTGAACTCGGGCTGGATGTGGATGTGGCCAAGAGGGCGGGGTTGCTGCACGATATAGGCAAAGCTGCCGATCATGAGCTGGAGGGCACTCACGCTTCCATCGGGGCAGACCTTGCCAGAAAGTACCGTGAGAGCGAGTTGATCGTGAACTCAATCGAAGCTCATCACGAAGAGGTGGAGGCCCGGAGCCTGATTGCCCACCTGGTTTCCGCGGCTGACGCAATCTCAGGCGCCAGGCCAGGAGCGAGAAGAGAAACTATCGAGAATTACATCAAGAGGCTGGAGAAGCTGGAGAGGATAGCGGATACATTCGACGGGGTGGAGAAAGCCTACGCGATTCAGGCCGGGCGCGAGGTCAGGATACTGGTTAATTCCAGAAAGATTTCGGATGACTACGCCATCCAGCTGGTGGAGGATATATCCAGAAAGATAGAAGAAGAGATGGAATACCCCGGCCAGATAAAAGTAGTGGTAATCAGAGAAACCAGGGCGATTGATTACGCCAAGTAATTACTTTAACACGGCGGGATAGGGATAATGAGAGTGCTTTTACTGGGCGATGTCCTTTCCAGAGTGGGAAGGAAAGCCCTGAAAGGATCGCTTGCCGCGGTAAGGGAAAAATTCCTGGTCGATCTCTGTCTGGCAAACGTGGAAAACGCCGCCGGCATGTTCGGGATCACCAGAAAGGTTAAGAATGAAATCTCGAGGGCCGGAGTTGATATCATGACCTCCGGCAATCATATCTGGGATAACGGGCAGGGTGTGGAGCTTCTGGATACCGATATGGATATACTCAGGCCCGCCAACTATCCGGATGAAGCTCCGGGTAAGGGATTTCTGGTGATGGATTACAATGACGTTCAGGTCGCAGTGATAAACCTGCAGGGGAGGATATTCATGCCAGCGACCGATTGCCCTTTCAGAAAAGCTGATGAAATACTTGGCGCCCTTGAGAACAAGGCGAAAATAATACTGGTAGACTTTCACGCCGAAGCTACCAGCGAGAAACTGGCTCTGGGCTTCTACCTGGACGGCAGGGTGAGCGTGGTGGCGGGTACTCATACTCATGTTCCCACCGCTGACCAGAGAATCCTAGAAGAGGGCACCGCATATCAGACAGATATCGGAATGGTGGGGCCTTTTGATTCGGTAATAGGGATGAAGAAGAAATCAGTTATCAAGAGATTCATTACCGGTACCAGGCAGAGATTCAGCGCCGGAGGTTCTGATCCGGTCATTCAGGGGCTCTGTGTCGAAATAGACGAGGAAACCGGCAGAGCTGTGAATATTGAGAGAGTATTTGAGAGAGTAGAGGAGGAGTGATAATTTGGATAAAGCGGCAGGGAAGCTGATTGACGGAAAAGCGGTGTCAAAATCGATTATCGAAGAGATAGGCAGGGAAGTCAAGGAATTCAGCAGGGGCCGCCGGCCACCTTCACTCAGAGTCATAATAATCGGCGATGACCCCGCGTCCAGGGTTTATGTGAGAAGTAAAATCAAAACAGCGGGAAAATGCGGGATAGAATCTGAGCTCATTGAACTGCCGGATAATATCGATGAGCAGGCTCTCTTTGACTTGATCGAACAGTTCAACGGGGATGACGGCATAGACGGGTTTATGGTGCAGCTGCCGCTTCCTCCCCACATCAGCCCCAAAAATGTAATAGAGAGGGTATCTCCCTATAAGGATGTCGATGGAATTCACCCCTTCAACCTTGGAAGGATAGTGGAGGGAAATCCTCTGTTCGTTCCGTGCACTCCCATGGGTATTATGGAATTATTGAACAGGTATGGAGTTGAGACCGGGGGAAGGAAGGCTGTGGTCATCGGGCGCAGTATCATAGTGGGCAGGCCGATGTCGCTGCTGTTGTCAACCAAGATGGAGGGAGGAAACGCCACGGTCACCATGTGCCATTCACGTACCAGTGATATAGAGAGTGAAATCAGAGAGGCGGACATACTTGTTTCGGCGGTGGGTAAACCGGAATTCATTAAGGGTGATATGGTTAAGGAAGGGGCGGTGGTTATTGATGTGGGCGTAAACAGATTGGACGATCCTTCACGTAAGAAGGGTTACAGATTGACTGGAGATGTACATTTCGAATCGGTGCTGCCCAGGGTTTCGATGATAACTCCGGTTCCTGGGGGTGTGGGGCCGATGACAGTTGCCATGCTGATGAAGAATACACTGAAGGCTGCCAGATTGTCTTCTGAATCCTGACCGGATAATGGGGGGGGAGAGAGAGCCAGTAATGCGGGAAGAGATCTATACGGTTTCCGAGATTTCAGAGGCGTTGCGCCAGAATCTGGAAACTGTTTTTCATTCCGTCAATATTATCGGAGAGATCGCGAACTTCAAGATACATTCATCGGGCCATATCTATTTTACCCTCAGGGATGAGAGATCAGTTATAAATGCGGTCCTGTTCAGAACTCAGGTCAGGAATATACCTTTCGGCCCGGACAGCGGGATGATGGTTTACGCCAGGGGCAGGATCACGCATTTCCCGGCCCGGGGGCAGACCCAGTTGATAGTATATTACATGGAGCCGGCGGGGGAGGGGGAACTGGAGCTTCAGATGAAGAAGCTGATAGAGAAGCTGTGCGGCAAGGGCTATCTTGATGATCAGAGGAAGAGAAAAATACCTGCTTATCCCGCCAGGATAGCGGTGGTGACTTCCGAATCGGGAGCGGTTATAGAAGATATCAGAGATACTCTGGCCAGAAGATGGCCGCTGGCCGAGATGATACATTTCCCCTCGGAAGTTCAGGGAGCGGAGGCCTGGAAGTCTCTGGTCAGGGCGATCGAGATGGCCAACGGGCGGGAGGGGATAGATCTTCTCATACTGGCCAGGGGCGGAGGAAGCATTGAAGACCTCTGGGCTTTCAACTCCGAACCGGTAGCGATGGCGGTCGCGCTCTCGGAGGTGCCGGTAATTACGGGTATAGGGCATGAAACAGATACTACCGTATCGGACCTGGTCGCAGACCTCAGGGCCGCTACTCCAACTGCGGCGGCTGAATTGGCGGTTCCATCTATTCTTGAAGTAGCTGAGGATATCGATTCTCTGACTGCAAGGCTTGAACATGCGGTGGCCCGCCGGTCCGAGGAGAGCTACAGGCTGGTCGAATATCTTCTCAGTAACAGCGTTTTTCCCGCGGTTCTGTTCAATATAGAGCGATCACGCTTCGTTCTTGACGATAGCATGGAGAGAATGAGGCAGCAATGGAGATGGTATGCCAGGGATATGCATGAAGCCGCCGGTGATAACCTTTTCCGGCTGGAAAACGCCCTGAGCGATAAACTTGCCTTGATCGGAAACACCCTGTCCAGCCGGATAGAAAAGCTTGAGATTAAAGGTCCAGCCGCGAAACTGCCGGCCTTAAATGAAAGGTTGACCAAATGGTTGAATTTTGTGAAAGTTAATTGTGCGTGGAAGCGGGGTTACCTGAAGAAAGAGCTGGAAGGGATGCTGCGGGCCCTGGCCAGCCTTAATCCGGCCGGCATTCTTGAACGGGGATACGCTGTCTGTAAGAATGTGGATGACAGCCGGATTATTTCGGGTGTAGACCAGGTAGATATAGGCGACAGGCTGGCCGTTTATTTTCATGACGGCAATATCGGATGTGAAGTGAAAGAAAGGAATGAAAAGGGAGATGAGTAAGGAAGCGCCTGATTTTGAGAGTTCCATGAAGAGGCTCGAAGAGATCGTAAGCAGACTGGAAAATGATAATGTTCCTCTTGAAGAGAGCATCGCTCTTTATGAGGAGGGTGTCAAAATCGGAAGGAAATGCAGGGAAATTATGGACAATGCGGACAGGAAGATAAGGGAACTGTCCGGCGAACAGAAAGACCAGGTCAGGAAAATTGAAAAAGACAAAGAGTGATGGAAGCGGGCTGGAAAGAAAATTAAGGGAAGACAGATGCCGTATTGAATCGGGGATGGACCGTCTTCTCCCCACCGTAAATGAGCAGCCCGGGCTTCTACACAGAGCTATGCGCTACTCCACACTGGACGGGGGTAAGAGAATAAGGGGGATACTGTGCCTGTGGACCCACATGTTATTCGGAGACATTAATCCCAGGGCGGCTCTTGACACCGCCTGCGCAATCGAGTTTATGCACGCCTATACCCTGATTCACGACGACCTCCCCAGTCTGGACGATGATGATACCAGAAGAGGAAAGGCGTCGTGTCATGTCAAGTTTTCACCGGCGGTTGCCGTTCTGGCCGGCGATGCTCTCCAGGCCCTGGCATTCGAGATCCTCTCATCGATAGAGGGCGTACCCCCTGATCATGTAATAACGGCGGTCAGGGTGCTGGCAGAAGCGGCCGGCTCCAGGCATCTGGTGGGGGGACAGGCTGCTGACATTCAGTTCGAGGGGACTGTCCCGACAGAAGAGAAGGTCCTGTATATTCATTCGAACAAGACTGCTCAGTTGATATCCGCATCGATGAAGCTGGGAGCCTTGATTTCAGAGGGGCCGGGAGAGATTTCAGAGAGGATGGGCAGGGCAGGCAGGAAAGCAGGGATCGCTTTTCAGATAATCGACGACCTGCTCGATATTGAAGGGAGCGAAAAGGTTGTGGGGAAGGGTTTGAGGAAGGATTCGGCCAGGGGAAAGATTACCTACCCGGCGGTATACGGAGTGGAGAGGTCCAGGTCTGACGCGGCATCCCTTATTGAACAGGCTCTTGAAGACGCCGGGGATAAGGGGAGGGAAGGCCCGATAGGTTATATTTTCGAATTGATAGTTAACCGGATTAAATGAAATGACCAATCATCTCCTGTATAAGTATATCTTTCTGCTGCCAATAACCATTGGCGTTGCGGCCCAGCTCCTGAAGATGATTATTTATTCGGCGGTAAAGAAAAGGATTGATTACGGAAGAGTGCTCAGAGTGGACGGGATGCCCAACCTGCACTCAACTGTTTTTTCGTCACTGGTCGCCGGGGTGGGAATAAAGTGCGGATACTCCACCCTCGTATTCTCGGTGGTCACCGTTTACAGCCTGACCATAATTCATGATAATATAAGGCTTAACAAGGAAAAGGAGAAGCAGGCAAAAACCATCAATGTTTTTGCATCTCTGGCGAATGAATTCAGGCCGGCTGGAAGATTGGAAATCGAGAAGGTTCTGCAGATCAGGATACTCGACATTGCTGCCGGGGTTGTTCTGGGGACGCTGCTGGCCTATACGCTGATTTATTGAGACTGCGGAAGGGAACAGGATGCTTAAAAGTATAAATAGCCCCGAGGACCTGAAGAGACTTTCCAGGGATGAACTGAAGCAGCTCGGTAAAGAGTTACGCATGTATATTATCGAAACAGTTTCCAGAACCGGAGGGCATCTGGCCTCCAGCCTGGGAAGCGTTGAAATCACCGAAGCGCTCCATTATATATTCGACGCTCCCAGAGACAAGATACTCTGGGATGTGGGACATCAGGCGTATGCGCATAAGATTCTGACCGGAAGAAGAGAAGAATTCAAGACACTTAGAAAATATAAGGGTATCAGCGGATTTCCGAACATTTTCGAGAGCGAATACGATTCTTACGGGGTTGGGCATGCCAGCACCGCCATATCAGCGGCTCTCGGTTTTTCAGTGGCAAGGGATTTCAAGGGAGAGGACTATTACGTTATCTGTGTGGTTGGAGACGGGGCAATATCCAACGGGCTGGCCTTCGAGGGAATTAATCAGGCAGGCCACATGGAAAAAGACAAGTTCATAATCGTGCTGAACGATAATGAAATGTCTATATCGAAGAATGTTGGGGCCCTTGCCAAATACCTTACCAGGATAACCACCCAGAACCTCTACCTGCAGATAGAAAAGGATGTCTGGGAGCTGCTGGGAAAGGTCCCGACCCTGGGAGGAAAAGCTCAGAAACTGGCCAGCAGGATCAAGGAGAGTATCAAGAATCTGGTGATACCGAACATGCTGTTCGAGGAACTGGGATTCAAATATTTCGGTCCGATTGACGGGCATAACCTGGATCAGCTGATCGATACCTTTTCCAAGATTAGAAATATCAAGGGCCCCATTCTGGTTCATGCCATGACCAAGAAGGGAAAGGGGTATCCGTTCGCGGAAGATGATGCCGAGAAGTATCATGGTGTGGGGAAGTTCTATAAGACCACCGGCAATTCCAAGAGCAGAAAGAAAGTGCTGAAGTACAGCGGGGTATTCGGGGACGCCATAATGGAACTGGCCTCCAGGGACGAACGGGTAGTGGCCATTACCGCGGCCATGAAGGAGGGTACCGGGCTCAAGCAATATTCCCGGGAGTTTCCGGATAGATTCTTCGATGTGGGGATATGCGAACAGCATGCGGTTACCTTCGCCGCAGGGCTGGCCAGAGAGGGGTATATACCTTTCGTGGCTATTTATTCGACTTTCCTGCAGAGAGGTTTCGATCAGCTTATTCATGATGTGGCGCTTCAGAAACTTCCGGTCAGGTTCGTAATAGACCGGGCCGGAATCGTGGGAAAGGATGGCCCCACTCATCACGGCACTTTCGATATAAGTTATATGCGAATGATCCCCGGTATGGTGCTGATGGCTCCCGCCGATGAGGAAGAGATGCGGAGGATGATTTATAATTTATACGACACGGATGACCGGCCTTCCGCGATGAGGTTTCCCAGAGGTGAGGTGAGAGGAGTTGAGATTACCGATATCAGGAAGGGGCTGGAATTCGGAAAAGGGGTAATTTTAAAGAGGGGAGAAGATGCTTCTATCATAGCCGCCGGAGCGGTGGTTGAAATTGCAGAGGAAGCTGAAAAGATCCTGAGAGGCAGGGGGATTGACGTGACCCTGGCTAATGCCCGGTTTATCAAGCCTCTGGATATTGAGATGGTGGATGAATGTTCCAGGGGCGGGGTTCCTGTATATACGGTGGAAGAGAATGTCCTGGCAGGGGGATTCGGTGATGCCGTATCGGAGGCGGTTTCGGATCTGGGAAGAAACAACTATATAAAAAGGGTTGGGATAAGAGACCTGTTCGTATCTCACGGAACCAGGGAAGAACTCCTGGCTGATATTGACCTCACTCCGGGAAATCTTGCCCGGGCGGTAGAAGAACATCTTAAATGATCGCAGGACCGGATGGGAGGATAGGCAGTAATGATAATTAAAAAGATGGGAATAATTCCAAATCTCCGCAAGGAAGGGATTCGCGATATAATTTCAGATTCGATTGAGATGATACCGGATGATGTGGAATTGCTGGGAGAGAAAGAAATCAGCGGTATAACCGAAAGAATCAGGCAGACAGATTCTTTCAGGGGAGCGGACCTGATTCTGGCGCTGGGAGGGGATGGTACCATTCTTTACGCGGCGCGGGTAGTGGAAAATGAACAGATCCCCATCATGGGTATTAAGATCAGGTCACTTGGATTTCTGGCTGAGGATAATCACCGGCAGGCCCTAAGGGAACTCTTTGCCGGAGGGTGCAGTATACAGGAAAGGATGAGGCTTGCTTCTGTCCATAAGGGGGGAGGGGAAAACGGGAATACCGCCTTGAATGATATTGTGATAAACGGGGTGGGCGTATCCAGAGTACTTCATGTACGGATGAAAATTAATGATACCCTGCTGGGCGAATACCTTTCGGACGGGGTTATTCTTTCAACCCCCACCGGTTCGACGGCTTATTCCCTGGCTGCGGGAGGACCGATTATCGATCCGGTCAGAAATGATTCGATTATAATTACTCCCCTCTGTCCCCATTCGCTTTCAGTCCGGCCGGTGGTAGTGAGCTCTGAAGAGACAATAGAGATAGAGGTATTGGAAGCGGGAGGGAAGATTATAATGACCAGGGACGGTCAGGACGGCGAAGAGATAGAATTGAAAGAGAAAGTTAAAGTAAGGAAATCGGCAAAGGTTACCAGGCTGGTGGTGAGGGATAATTATAATTTTTATACACTGGTCAGAGAAAAACTCGGTTGGGGAGGGGTGCTGCGGAGGAGATGAAATATGATAGACGAACTGAGAATAAGAAATCTCGCTGTTGTTGAGGACACTGTTCTGAAGTTCAGCCCGGGGTTGAACGTGCTTACCGGGGAGACCGGAGCGGGCAAATCCATAATCATCTCCGCCGTTTCCCTTCTTTCCGGAAAAAGGGCGGATAAATCACTTATTCGTAGGGGAAAGGACAGCCTCTGCATTGAAGGTGTTTTTAGAATCAGTGAAGAATGGCCGTTCCGGGAATACCTGGGAATGGAAAAGGGAGAAAACAGGCTCTCTATAAAGAGGAAGATAAGTTCGGATAGCGGTAGCAGGATCTGGATCAACGGAACTTCTTCAACCAACCGTACTGCAAGGAAGATAACAGGTTCTCTTTTTGAACTCCACGGACAGCACAAACAACAGGAACTGCTGGATCCCGAAACACACATAGATTACCTGGACGGCAGAGGGGATTACCGGGAACTGCTTGCAGAGTGTACCCGGAAGGTCAGGGAATACAGGGCTGTCAGGAAGAAGTTGCGGGAGCTCAGGAGAGAGCGGAAAGAAGCTGAAGAAAGAAGAGATTTCATGGAGTTTCAGTTCCGTGAACTGGAAAGGCTTAACCTGGAGCCGGGGTTAAAGGATGAACTGGAGGGGAAAATAAGCAGGTCCAGAAATATACACCGTTATCTATCCACTCTTGCAAGAATCAGAGATATCCTGGATAACCAGGAGGGGGGAGCGGTTGATGAGCTTTCAGAGGCAGTTAAGTGTTTCGGAGAGCTGGCAGCGATTGACAGCAAATGGGAAGAGCACCGGGATAGGATGGAAGGTATCGTAACGGACCTGAGCGACATACTGTCATCGGTTGACCTTTCATTGCAGGATGACAGCGCTGAGGAAGATAATCTGGAGGAGCTTCAGGATCGGATCGCCGGTATTCAGAGGGCTGAGAGGAAGTACGGCAGGGATTATGAAGAACTGATAGAACACCGGGAAAGCCTCCGCAGGGTTTTAAGCGAGCTGGATCATGGTTCAGACCGGATTACTGAAATGAAGTGGAAGCTGGAGCAATCGGCGAGTGAGCTCTCTCCGGTACTGGAAAGATTGAGTGAAGAAAGGAAGAAAAACGCCGGACGGTTGGATAATGAACTCAGTGCTGAACTGAGAAAACTCGGAATCGAAGGAGCATTGTTCAAGACCGAGATAAAGAAAATTGAAATTAAATCTTTATCCGGAGAAGATGATGATATAATTTTACCTTTGAAGGGTTGGGATGTGGTGGAATTTACACTTAGAACGAATATAGGAGAGGATATAAGGCCTCTTCGGGAAATAGTTTCCGGTGGCGAGCTGTCCAGGGTGACCCTGGTTCTCAGGTCTCTTCTGGCTGCCGGAAAGGGTATCCCCACTCTTATATTCGACGAAATAGACACAGGCCTGGGTGCGGATATGGGTGACAGGGTTTCCGATAAGATGATAGAGCTCTCCGGAAGTTACCAGGTCATATGCATTACTCATATACCGCAGATAGCAGCCGGAGCCGGGAATCCGGAACGGGACCGACGACCCCATTGAGGGGGCCAACGTGACCCTGACCTCGGACGGGGACGAGATCACCCACGGCCTGACCAACTTCGAGGGTTGGATAGGCTTCACCGAGCTTGATCCCGGCATTTACCTGGTGAACGTCAGCCATGAAAATTATACATACAACACCGCTGAGGCGAACATTACGGCGGGTCAGGTAGAGGATATTACAGTGTTCCTGAACGAAAGGCCGCCGTCCACCGCCTCTTTCGATATAGGCCCCTGGGAGAATGCCGAGGGATCCGCCTTGACCGGTGCCACCGTGGCATTGGAGACCAGGACCAGGGCCGACTCGGTGGTCGACTCGGCAGGCATGAGCTCCTTTGCCGATGTGGAATACGGTGAGTACATTGGAACATTCGACAATCAGACAGTTACCTG
>JAWODM010000082.1:0-7207 GCA_046483305.1 Candidatus Krumholzibacteriales bacterium
GATTCTCTACGTGGCAATTCATTTTCTCGTCTTCCCGGATGCTCACGAGAGGTTCTTTGCCGCTCAATATATCATAGGCGGAATAGCTTTTCTGTATGCGGCGGATATTTACTCCTTATCGGATCGGATCAGGAAATGGAGGAGAGACCATGGCAAGGAATAATGAGAGAGGCGACACCATGATCAGCCGCGATCAGTGGGAGAGTCTCTACAGCGGAGTAAAGCCCCATATCGCCCCGGAGAGAGACCAGCTCAGAAAATGGCTGGAAAGGCATCTCCCGCCCTCTTCCGGCAGATGCCTGGAAATCGGCTGCTTTCCGGGAAGATACCTGTCCGTTATCGGCGAAATGGGTTATCAGCTCTACGGAGTGGACCTGGCTGAAAAGCTCCCCCTGCTGGAATCCTGGCTGAATCAGAGAGGCTACCGCACCGGGACCTTCTGGCACCAGGATTTTTTCAGTTTCGATCCCGGCATAGAATTTGATCTGGTCATGTCGCTCGGGTTTATCGAGCATTACAGAAACTGGGAAGAGGTGCTTGAAAGGCACTTTCCTCTGGTCAGAGAAGGGGGGCTTCTGGTCCTGGAAGCTCCAAATTTCAATGGAACATTTCAGAGAATGATACACCGCCTTCTGGACCGCGGGAATTTCGAACAGCATTTTCTCGAAGCGATGGAGCCGGGCCGCTGGTCCCGGGTACTCGAGGAGAATAGTTTTGAAATTATCTTCAGCGGCTATGCAGGAAAGTTCCATTTCTGGGTTCAGGAAGAAGAGAGAGGGCCGTTCAGCAGACTTGTTCTGCAGCTTCTTCACTGGCTCCGGCCGGCCGTCTCGCTTCTGCCGGGATCGAGAAAGAGCTATTCTCCCTACGCAGTGGTTCTGGCCAGAAAGAAAAACGCCCCGGTTAATCGATAACTACCTCGTCGGCGAATATCCAGGCGGGGCGGCCCCTGCCCAGGTGCCAGTCCGGACAAATCCCCATATTATGTGCCAGGATCTTCACATACCTTCCTCTTGCGTCAAGCCCGTATGCCGAAAACTCCCTGGTAACAGCTCCCTCTCTTTCCGGCGAGACGTTATGGCTCAAAGATGCGACCCTCTTAAAGTCCTCGCCGTTTTCAGAGATAAAGTATTCCACCCTAACCGGCAGAAAAATCCAGGATCCCTGATTCTGCAGGAATCCCGCTGATATGGAACTTATATCCCTGACCTTTCCGAGATCCACCACAGCGTCAAGGTCCACTCCCTGATATCCCTGCCACAGTCCTGTCCTGAAATCCTCACCTCCCCTGATCCCGTCGATCAGAGCCATATCTCCGCTGGCCGGATACATTGAACTGTAATCATTTATAATATCTATAGTTATACCGGAAGGGAGCTTGTGGTAAACAGCCGTTACCGGATGGCTGTCCACCATTCCCTCCGCCACGGCTCTCGCCCTGAGGGTGGTATTTTCAGATATGTATAGAGGCTCCCGGTAAAGTTCAGCAGAATGGTTTCCGGGAGAGGGGTCGCTGCCGTCGGTGGTATAATAGATCCTCGCTCCTTCTTCGGCGCATTCCATAACCACTTCCATATCTTCAGCGAAAACCCTCCTGGAAGGGGAAAGGTATGGAGACGGCACCAGGCGGGGCTTCTCTATGCGGGATACCGCCCGGTCGGATTTCCACGACCTCTCCGGGGAGCTTCCCATCCTGAAAACCAGAGAACCGCCCGGGACTATCCCTGCGTGATCAAGAAACGGAGAGGAAAGCGGTTTCCCGTTTAGAAATATCCCGTTGAGGTATCTGTTCCCCCCCGAGAGGTTATCCGCTCTGATAACAAACTCTCCGCCTCCCTCCAGATTTATGGTTACTTCATCGAACAGGGGCGCCCCCAGGGCGTACATCCTGCTTCCGGGCGTAACCGGGTAGAAACCCATGGCGCTGAATATATACCAGGCGGACATCTGCCCGCAGTCCTCATTGCCGCTGTAGCCGTCAGGGCCGGCACTGTACATTTCACGGGCTATTTTTCTTACCATACCGGCTGTCCCGGACGGATTGCCCACGTAGCTGTAAAGCCAGGCGATGTGATGGCTGGGCTCGTTACCGTTAGCGTACTGCCCTATCATTCCGGAGACATCGGGCAGGTCCAGCCCCCCGGTTTCTGAAGGTTCGCTGAACAGGCGGTCCAGTTTATCCTCAAAGCCCCTGTCCCCGCCGTGCAGCTCGATCAGAGAACTGATATCCTGCGGGACATAGAAACTGTACTGCCAGCTGTTAGCTTCGGTATAGTTGAAATTCACTTCGGAAGGATCGAATGGCTCCAGCCACCCGCCGTTTCTTCTTGCTCTCATGAACCTGGTTACCGGATCGAAAAGGTTCAGGTAGAACTGGGCCCGGATGATAAATTCGCGGTGTTCGCCCTCCCTTCCCATCTCCCTGGCCATCATGGCGATACACCAGTCGTCGTAAGCGTATTCCAGGGTCCTGGACACCGATTCGCCGAATGAGCCGGAGGGGATAAACCCATGCTTCCGGTATTCCTCAAGCCCGAAGTGATCCCTGGAGGCGCTGCTCTTCATCGCCTCCAGCGCTACCTGCGCATCGAAATCCCTTATACCCTTGATATAGGCATCCGCTATCACCGGAACGGAATGGTATCCGATCATGCAGTCTGTCTCGTTGGCGGCCAGCTCCCAGACCGGAAGCCTTCCCCCCTGCCTGTAATTATTGAGCAGTGTCTTTATAAAATCCACGGTACGCTCCCGCTGAACGATGGTAAACAGGGGATGCAGCGCCCGGTAGGTATCCCAGAGGGAGAAAACAGTATAATGAGTGTAATCGCCGGCGGCGTGTATCCGGTCATCCATGCCGCGGTACCTGCCGTCCACATCGGTATACAGATTGGGGCAGAGGAAAGCATGGTAGAGCGCGGTATAGAAGACTGTCCTTCTCTCCCTGGCGCCCCCTTCCACCTCGATTCTTCCAAGCTCCTTTTCCCAGAGTGAATCGGCCCTCTCCCTGACCCCGTCGAAATCCCAACCGGTCAATTCAGCCTCCAGGTTTCTTCTGGCGCCTTCTATACTGACTGCCGATATACCAACTCTGACCTGCACCCGCTCTTCTTCGCCGGTACTGAAACTGATGAATCCCTTCACGTTCTTTCCATAAGCGCTGCGGCGCCCTTCCAGAATCCTGCCGTTCAGAGCCACTCCCCTTCCGGCAGGGACGATCGAGAATTCAGCCGCGAAGAAAACCTTCTGGTCTCCGGCCCAGCCGGAGGACCTCCTGAAACCTTCGACTCGCCTTTCACCGGTGAACCTGATCCCCGACTCGATCACTCTGTCCCTGTGCTTAAGGTCTATGATAATGGAGGAGTTTTCGCTCTCCGGAAAGGTGTACCGGTGGAACCCGCACCTCTGAGTAACCGTGAACTCCGCCAGCACGCCGTAATCTTCGAGGAAAACCCGGTAGTAGCCGCACTCCGCTTCCTCGCGCGAATGGCTGAACCTGGAGCGGTAACCCGGCTCCCCGCCAGCGCCGTTGGAGAGGCGCAGGGGGCCGGTGGTGGCGGCAAACAGTATATCTCCCAGATCGGAGCAGCCGGTTCCACTGAGGTGTGTGTGGCTGAAACCGTAAACCAGGCTGTCAGAATAATGATAACCGGAGCAGCCATCCCAGCCGGCCAGCCTGGTATCCGGGCTGAGCTGAACCATCCCGAAGGGAACTGACGCCCCCGGGTAGGTGTGCCCGTGACCCCCCGTACCGATAAAAGGATCAACCAGATCTGTCAGTCCGGAACCCACGGCCCCGGCAGCGGCAGCGGCATTTAAGTATAACGCCGCCAGGTATATCAGAACTCTTCGATAAGAATTCAATTCCTTTCCTTTCTCCAGAACATGGCTTTCATCTGTTCAGTGACCTGTATCTGAAATTCTTCCTTATATATTCCATATCCTTATCTGTTTGAATCCTGACCTCCCTGTTTTCTCCGGGCATCATATCGAAGTAATTATCGCTGAAAAAGGATTCCGCTCCATGCAGTTCAAGACTGATATTCTTAACCAGATTGCCGGAACCGATCCTGATAATACCCCCACCTTCGGCTTCTACTATATCATATTCAATCTCGGGTTCCGGCAGGATAAGCTCTCCGGGGGAAACGAAATATAACTGATTGCGGGCTGCTTCCCTCCCCCTGTGATAAAAGCGCGAGTCCAGAACAGTTCTTTTCCGGCCGTTTTCTCCCGTAATTTCCTCAGCCGGAGCGGCAAAATAAACCCCGCCGGAGCCTGGCGGCAGATTCACGCCGGCACTTTCTCTGAACAGCAGTTCCCCGTTGAAGTCCAAGACCCTCACATCCAGCTCCCCTTCCAGACTGCAGAGGCGGTCAGAGATCAGATACACCTCTATGGAATCCCCCCGCAGCACTGGAGATACAAGTATATCATCAAACCCTTCCCTGGCGGAATATGCCAGCGCTTTCCACCGGCCGAAATAATCCATGCAGGAGAAGGTGACCCCCGGCCAGCAGTCGTTGAGCTGCCAGAAGAGGGATCCCATGCAGAAGGGGGCCGCTCTTCTCTGGGCCTCTATTCCCATCCGGACCCCTCTGGCCTGAAGCAGCTGGCTGACGTACACGAAATCTCCGGGAGATGAAGGGATCCAATAATCTCTTTTCATGTATTTTTTTATCAATTCATTGCCGGCCGGGTGCTTCTGATGGGACGATATCTCTTCCGAATCCAGCTGGAGCCGGCCGGAACCGGCGAGATATTCGACTGTCTGATAGGGCGGAAATGATTGAAAGCCGAACTCGCTCATGAACCTTCCGGTATTCTCCAGATAGTTACTGAAAGGCCTGGAGTCATGCCAGACCCACCAGTTATGAAAATCCCCCCCGGACAGGGACCTGGGATCCCCGCGGCCGTACTTCGGAGAGGTGGATATATAATCCCTGCCTCCGTCCTGGCGGGAAACCACACCGGGCAGAATCTCATGAAACAGTTTCCGGTAACCGTTCCAGATTCGAGCCGAATCCCCGGCGGAATAGCCGAACCTCTCCTGCCAGCCCCAGTTGTGCCACCCTTCATCCGATTCGTTGTTTCCGCACCACAGGGCCATGCAGCAGTGATTCCGCAGTCTTCTGACCACCCCCGAAGCTTCCGCAGCCACATTCTCCAGAAATTCCTCGCCGAACGGGTACATTCCGCAGGCAAACATGAAGTCCTGCCATACCAGGATCCCGTTCTCGTCGCACAGGTCATAGAAAATATCCCTCTCGTAAATCCCCCCTCCCCAGACTCTCAGCATATTCATATTCATTTCACGGACAGATTCGATCAGCTGCCGGTAATCATGTTCCTTCACCCGCGAGGGGAATACATCCTGGGGAACGTAGTTGGCTCCCTTCATGAATACCGGCACTCCGTTCAGTCTCAGGAAGAAACTGCTCCCCTCTTCATCCGGCAGGGTTACCAGTTCTATCTCCCTCAGTCCGATCCGGGCTGTTTCCCGGTCCAGCACCTCTTCGCCGGATACCAGCCGTACAGATATATCGTAGAGGTTCTGTTCTCCCAGCCCGTTGGTCCACCAGAGCTCCGGATCCCCGATCCTGAAATCGATGCTGACTTTCGAAGAGCCCGGCTCTAATTCTCTGAGCGCCGAAACGCAGCCGGGTCCTGAAACTTCAACCCGGAACTGCCCCCCGTCTGTCTCCAGCCGCACTTCGGCGGTCAGCAGAGCCTGATCATCCCCGATCGCTCTCTGAATAATCCTGACATCCGCGATCCTTCCCCTGCTCCATCCGAGAAGACAGGCCGGGCGCCAGATACCGCAGGTTACCAGCCGGGGGGCCCAGTCCCATCCGAACTGATAAGCGGCTTTACGGACATGGACCCTCTCCCCGCCCGGCAGTTTCGACCGGCCTTTCTTTCCCCGGGGGCCGGAGGCCGGGGAGAAAACCACTCTGAGCCTGTTTTTTCCCGCCACTATTATCTCCGAACAGTCAGCTCTCCAGCGCCTGAACATATTATCCGCCTTCAGAAGCAATCTTCCGTTAAGGTACACATCCGCAAAGGTATCCAGTCCTTCAAAGAACATATATATATGTTCTTTCCCACACAGAGCCGGCCCCGCCTCAAATTCGGTCAGATACTCCCAGCTCTCGCTCTCTATCCACCGAAGTTCCAGATGATTGGTTCCTATGAACGGGTCCGGGATCAGGCCGGCCGCCAACAGATCGGTATGCACGCAGCCGGGCACCTCCGCCGGAAGTTCATTTTCCCCGCCGGCTCTGCGGAAAGACCAGCCCCGGGCCAGGTCAATACGGATTACTCCGGTATCCCCGGGGGGCGGTTCCGGCATGCCTGAAGACAAACATGGCTGGTCTGAATTGATAAGAACAGGGAGAATGACCGGAATAAAAAATAACAGCCTGGTATACCTTCTTACTCCCATACCCGGCGATTATCCTTCAAATCGGGCGGCAAAGTCCAGAACAATCTGCTGCTGAAAAGCTCCCGGGGGCGGTCAGAACCTCAAACGGGTAGTGAAGGCCAGGTCCACGCTCCGGGCGTTATCGAACCAGTCGAAACTGTGATTCAGATACCCTATATCCATTCGGAATCCCTTCACCACAAGCCCGATGCCAAGCCCCAGGGCCAGGTCATCTCTCCCACCGAAAGCCAGCCCGCCCCTCAGGGGCAGGAATCTGAAGATTGAATATTCGGCTCCCGCGGAGACCCTGGGCCGGATGGTCCCCCCCATCGATTCATTTATTCCCTGTCTCCAGGCGGCGGTGATGAGCAGTCTCTCCCCCGGCCTGAAAGCGGTTGCCAGTGTAACCGACCTGCTGAGGGCGGTATGGTAATCCCCTATGCTGAATGTTGTATCTATTTCGGTGTAATCGAAGCTTCCCTCCCCTCCCACGCTCAGGCTGTCCGATTGATATTGGTAGATATGCATTTTGTTTCCACTGCCCCAGTTGATACTCCCCATAATGTTGTTCAAACTCAGGGAAAAGTCCCAGTCGCTTCCGGCGGATGCGGCGAAACCGATATCCGCCCCGAACCCGTCCCCGCCTTCGCTGGTCCTGAAATTAACCAGGCCGTCAGCCAGAATATATCGGTCGGTGGTAAACACTCCGCCTTCGGCCCGGATCAGTTCCGCGTGGGCAAGCCCCCTGATATACTTCAGATTAATACCAGCGGTAAGCCGGTCCAG
>JAWODM010000081.1:0-4541 GCA_046483305.1 Candidatus Krumholzibacteriales bacterium
AACGTCCATGCCCCGGACGAAGACGCTGTCCCTGATGGCGGCGGCCTCCCGGCCCAGGGATCCGTAGTCGCCGGTCTCCACCATAAACAAATACCTTGTAAAAGAGAAATCTGTATTTCTGAGCATCTCCTGCTGGCTGAAGCTGAATATTCCAGTCCCACAGGCATATACTATCAACAAATTTAATATGAAAAATCTGGTCTTTTTTATTGACAATTCCGGAAAATGTTTTCATTATGGAACCGTTAGCTCCAAAATGAGTCTAAAAATGGAATTTATAAGAAGAATATTTAAACCTCCCGAGAACAGCTATTTCCTCTTCGGCCCGAGAGGAACGGGCAAATCAACCTTTATCCGCAGATTCTACGGGGACGCTTTATACCTCGACATGCTTGACCCGGAGATTTTCAGGTCATACGCGGCCGCCCCTGAACGGCTTCGGGAGCGTTTGTCTGCCTCTCCTGAAATATCAGTTGTCATTATAGATGAAATACAGAAGGTGCCGGAGCTACTGAGTGTGGTACACTCTCTCATAGAGGACAAACGGGAAATCAAAATCGTATTAACAGGTTCAAGCTCACGAAAACTCAAACGGTCCGGAGTAAACCTTCTGGCAGGCAGAGCGCTGCTCTGCCGCCTCCATCCCTTCATGGCAGTGGAACTGGGTGCCAGATTTAACCTTGAGAGAGCGCTCCATTACGGCCTCTTGCCGATCGTCCTCGACTCGGACACTCCGGAAAAAGTACTGGAAGCCTATACCGCCCTGTACATTAAGGAAGAGGTTCAGGCGGAAGGCCTGGTCAGGAATATCGGCAGTTTTTCCAGATTTGTCGAAGCGGCCAGTTTCTCTCACGGGTCTGTCCTGAACATCAGCAACATTTCCCGCGAATGCGGAGTCAACCGCAAAACTGTGGAGGGATATATTGGCGTTCTGGAAGACCTTCTGCTGGCATACAGGATACCGGTATTCACCAGAAGGGCCAAAAGGGCGGTGACTTCTCACCCGAAGTTCTACATGTTCGATGCCGGTGTTTACCGCTCAATACGGTCACACGGCCCCCTGGACCGGCCGGAAGGAACAGGGGGTATTGCCCTCGAGGGGATGGTGGCCGAACACCTCAGGTCCTGGATCGATTATTCTGAAAGCTATTACGATCTTTACTTCTGGCGTACCAGGGCCGGCAATGAAGTCGATTTCGTAATATATGGTGACGATGAATTCTGTGCGGTGGAGGTCAAGAACTCCTCTGCCATACATCCCGCTGACCTGAATGGATTGAAGGCGTTCAGAGAGGAATACCCGGAATGCCGGGCAGTACTTCTCTATAGAGGAAAAGAACGGCTGATGAAAGCTGATATCCTGTGTCTGCCCTGCGAAGAGTTCCTCAAATCGCTGGAACCCGATAAGCAGTTAATATCATGAATAACTCCCGGCTGGCTGCAACTGATTATTAACAGTTTCCCGTATTACCGAACGGCCTCCCAACTATCCAATTTTTATATTACCTTGAAAATTCTGTTGACAGCGCCGAGATTTCAAGGTAACATAAGATTATGATAAAAAGGGAATATCATCTGAATACCATATCTGGTTTGATTTCAAGACATCCTGTCGTGGGTATAATTGGTGCCAGGCAGGTAGGCAAAACTACCCTGGCCCGAAAGTTTACTTCTGTTTTTAAAGGTAAAACCCACTATTTCGATCTGGAAAACCCGGAAGATCTTGCAAGGCTGCAGGATCCAATGCTGGCGTTGAAGCGGCTGGAGGGCCTGGTTGTAATTGATGAAATCCAGAGGATTCCTGACATTTTTGAAGTCCTGAGGGTCCTGGTTGATAGACCAGATTCAGATTGCCGATTTCTGGTGCTGGGAAGCGCTTCCCCGGAACTTCTCAGACAGAGCAGCGAAACACTTGCCGGTCGTATTATCTACCATAGACTTCCCGGTTTTTCACTGGAGGAAGTTGGAATAAGTAATTTCGAGAAATTGTGGCTTAGAGGGTGCTTTCCCCGCTCCTATCTCGCAGAATCTCTCGATGAAAGCAATGAGTGGAGAACGGCATTCATAAGCACATTCCTGCAAAGAGACCTTCCCCAGCTCGGAATAAATATTTCATCGGCAACCATGCGCAGGTTCTGGATGATGCTCTCGCATTATCACGGACAGATATGGAACGCCTCGGAATTCGGGAGATCTTTCGGAGTGGCCGATACAACTGTGAGAAGATACCTGGATATACTCAGCTCAGCGATGATTGTGAAACAATTCCAGCCGTGGCATGAAAATCTTTCAAAAAGGCAGGTCAAATCCCCTAAAATATATATAAATGACAGCGGGATTCTTCATACCCTTCTAAAAATAGAGACACTCAAGGATCTGGAAGCCCATCCCAAATTGGGCGCTTCCTGGGAGGGATTTGTTGTCGGGGAAGTTATTCGTCACCTGAAGGTTGAAAAGGATAGTTGCTTTTTCTGGGCGACCCATGCCGGCGCCGATCTCGATCTGTTTATTAACAGGGGAAAGGACAGACTGGGCATTGAGGTCAAGAGAACCAGCTCTCCCTCAATCACACCGTCAATGAGATCTGCCCTGGAAGATCTCAACCTCAAACATCTGTACGTTATTCATGCTGGTGAACATTCCTTTCCCATGAGTGAAAATATCAAAGCTGTGGCGATCGGCAATCTACTCAAAGACCTCAAGCCCTTAAAATAAAGTTGAATAAAAAAAAAAGGGGCGGAAAGTTCATTCCGCCCCCTTTCGGATTATCAACGACATGAAAATCAGATCAGCGAAGAATTATCATCTTCCTGGTCCTGACCATATCGCCCGATGTCAGCCGGTAGAAGTAGACTCCGGACTGAAGCGCTTTTCCGTTAAGAACCGCTTCGTTGAGTCCGGCAGGGCGAACCCCGTCTACCAGGCTGGCTACCACTCTTCCCTGCACATCGAAGACCTTCAGGGTCACGTGCGCCTCTTCCGGCAGGTAATAACTTATCCTGGTGGAAGGGTTGAATGGGTTGGGGTAGTTCTGGTCCAGCCGCACCTCGGCCCTCTTATCCCTGTTAACTGTCAGGGAGTCGTCGGTGACCGCCGGGAACTCCACCACCGTGCCGTTGGGCAGGGCGGCGAACAGCCCGAAGGCCGGCCCGTCTCCGTTGGAGGCAGGATCGAAGAAACCGCTGGCAAAGACCGCGGCTGCTCCACCCGCCAGCCCGCTGAGGTCGGCTTCGAAGGTGGCAACTATGGTAGTGTCATTATCCCAGGGCGTGATATCCAGCAGATACATGTCGGGAGGTACCGACAGGTAACCGGTCATATCGCCGTAAGCTGCGTCGTCGACCAGCCTGGTCACGTCCCTGGCGTAGATATCCACGGTTGGAGCGTCTGTGGAACCGTGAAGGGCGAAAAAATCGACATTCGCAGAGTCCATCGCCATCTCCCGCGCGCCCTCTTTAACGAACAGGTCAAACCCGATATCCCTGCCGTCCGGGTTGGCGGCGAATGCAAAGGGATCCAGGACTCCGTTGGCAAAAACCACATACCTTTCATTGACCGTGAGGGTTACTTCGAAGTCGGCAATGACGTCATCAACCGACATGCTGTTTCCGGGCGCAACCCCGACAATAATAGGCACCATTGCGGGCACATCCATGAATGGTGTGGCCGTCCTGAAAGCGAAATCGTCCAGAAGCAGGTCGCCGTTGGCGTAAACGTCAACGGTGTCGGCCGCCGGGTCTGCGGCGTTATGGATAACCTGAAGCCTCGCATAAGCCGGCGGGAGCATTCCCTTAAGCTCTATCTGGCCTCTGATCTCTCCGCTGGCCATATCGCCCGGGCCGGTGTTATCCTCTCCCTCGCCGTCATTGGTATGGACATTGACGTAGGTGTTTCCTTCTGCCATCTCCATTATCAGCTTCGAGAGCGGCTCGCCTTCCAGCGGGCCCATCAGATCGCCGGCAAGTATATAACCCTGCCAGAGCGCTCCGTTCTGCCTTCCCCCTCCGGGAGGAACCGGGCCGTACAGGGTCGCCACCGGGGGGCCGTTCTCGTCCGGCCCGCCCAGATGGATATGAGCGGCTACCACGTTATAGACATTGTTGACTACCAGGACATTGACTCTGAGGCTGTCGTACATCTCATTGATATGAGCCACGAAATTCCCCAGCCCACCGGGGCCTTTCGGATAATAAACCGGAGGAACTTCATTTTCGCCTCTCAAATGGGCCTTGAATACATGCTCGTATTCTTCTTCGCCGTCATTATCTCTGTCCCTGTCACGGTCTCTGAACTTGTCTCTGAGGACAAGCCCCTGATCATCTTTGCCGCCTGCGGCGATTGCCGGAATAGACATGAAAGAGATCAGCAGAATTAATGTAAGGGAAATTTTAAAGTATTTCATTTTTCCCCTCCCTTGCGTTCAGCTAAGCATATCACTAGACACTAATTTAGCAGCTACTCATCCCTTCCCCCTGTTTCCGGGAAAACGGGGGGGGTGGGAAAGCACCCAATCTATCAACCAACTGCCCTTCAGGTTTCCC
>JAWODM010000034.1:0-107100 GCA_046483305.1 Candidatus Krumholzibacteriales bacterium
CCGGAATCTCACCATTCTGGGCTTCCAGATATATCTGAAACTTCTTCTCAGGCGATAAAGATCGCCGCTTCTTTTTCCCGCTTGATGATTCTCCAGATTCTTTGTTTCTCTTCACACTCATGGCTTTCCTTCCCGTTTGCCGGTTTCTGGCTGACTACGGTCGCCCTACGGGCTCCCTCCGTCAGCCCGTCCCTTCCAGCTTACCATGTAGTGTAATTCAATCCAACTTCTGAGACACTAATTCAGAAACATTGGGAGGAATAAGGCTTCAATGAAAATAAAAGCACGAATTGAAAAAGGAGAAGCTTTAGTTAATTCAGATATTAATAACGACCAAGAATTGGATGACGTCCTGGCTGAAAAATCACGATGGTCAAATTATAATACAGAATTATTAACACGGTTGTTCAGCAACAATTCCTTTGCAGATGAATACAATGGCTTGCTGCAATGTATACCAATGGATCCTGAGTTTTCTTGGAGAGTAAATTTCTTTAAAAAAGTTACACTAAGTGAAATTAATAGACTTAAATCAATTTTAGAGAGATTAGAATTAATACCAGTAGAAACTTCCCACTTTGAAGAGATAGAAAATGAATCCAAGCTAGTCAAAACAGATTCTCGTGTTTTTGTTGTCCATGGTAAAGATGATGCTGCTAAACTTTCTGTAGCTCGCTTTCTAGAAAAACTAGACCTTGATGCGATAATACTGCATGAACGGCCAAATAAAGGTAGGACAATTATTGAAAAATTTCTTGAAGAATGTGCCAAGGTTAATTATGCAATTATAATTCTAACTCCGGATGATATTGGAGCTTCAATCGATTCAAGAGAAGAAAAAAAAGCTAGAGCTAGACAGAATGTAATATTTGAATTGGGATATTTTATTGGAAAATTGGGTCGGGAAAAAGTGTGTGCATTGTATAAAGAAAACATTGAATTACCTTCAGATTATCACGGTGTTTTATATATTAAAATTGATCCTAATGAAGGATGGAAATTAGATCTTGCTAAAGAAATGAAGGAAGCAGGACTTCCAGTTGATATGAATAAAGTAAGGTGAAAACTTACAAAGGCGTATAACAGCCAATAGAGGCGGCTTCGGGCCACACGGCCCTTTGCGCATGTGCCTCGCTGGCTTGGTACTTCGCAAACTCGCGTGATCAGCGACAATTATTTTTCCCGAAAAGAAAAAATAGTTGACGCTAGACATCCGCTTAACGTTATCATCAGCGGTGTCGTCACCTGAGCTTGACGCGATTAGCGCCGCCGACGTTAACGCCATCCGCTGAATGAAATTAGAGTTCATCGTAAGTGTATAGGATGTATAAATTCATTGTGTATTTTTGTAAAAAGCTCCAATAATAAGGGAAGATTTTCCATACACTTTATTGCATGACTTTCATTAACAGATCCAACGATACCTTCATGAACAAATTTGTTTCTTCCGTCGGCGATCTTTTTCATATCACGGTTTAATTTATCGAATTGTGGTCCATATGATTTGCATACGTTTGCCCATTTATTACCTATAAGTGTACTGAATAAATTATTTTGTTTTTAGCTATAGGTTTTATTGTCAGCTAATAATCTATTATATATTGGCTTTGATATTTTTAAAGCTTTACATGCTTGAAGAATCAAATGATCCATGAGAGCTTCTCTTAGTGTACAAAATAAAACAACAACCGATATTCTTCTGGAAGTTTCGCTATCTACGGCAGCTTGTTTTACTTCTTCCAAAGGGTTTTAATGATAAGCAGTCTGGATTATATCTAGCAATACATTTATGTTTAAATAGAAATACATATATCCCCCATCACCGGGATTATCACATATAGGACAGCGAAATCCTTTCTCTAACCTGCGATTATCGAAATCTACAATATGGCAGTTTTCGCACATTGAATATGGAGTACTTATCAAAGAACTAAGGCTTTGAGATTTAACATCGACAATGTTTTTCATAATTGAACTCTAACGGGCTGCGGATCATCGGCGGGAGAGGTTGCGAGCTTGCTCGCAGGGCCTACCGCCCGCTGCATGCGCATGATGGCCGGCGCGCAGCGACGGACAGAATGCGGATGAACATCCGTAGCCCGTTGGCGCGGCGCTGAGCGCCTCCTTCCCTATTAATTGCTATTTAGATATTCCTCATTCATCAATTCTTTACTCGCGAAGCGTCCCGCGCCATCGTGAGGGTGAGCTGCTGAGAAGCGACAGCGCACTCAGTCAGCTCCACCCACTTGTTCGATCCGATCTCCGTATGTCTCGAGCAACAGAGAAACGAAAAGGTCATCCAGCCGGTTCGGATCTCTGGTACTCGGTGGCCTCTCGTGTGCTGCCGACAACCTGGAGAGCTGCTCATCCAGAAAGTCGGAGATCGCTGGTATTCTTGGGCCTTGGTCAAGCTCTTGGCCTGCCAGCTTCTGCTTGACGAGGTCATCTATGGCTTCTCGGACAGCACCGGAAGGGACCAGGCGCTCAACAAGGATTGAGAATTGCGTGGGTACCACTCCGTGACCAGCCTCGATCCACATGCAAGCAAGGACGGGGCGTAGAACATAGAAGTACTTCTTGACCCACACACTATCCCCCTGAAGATACTGGCGGTGATTGCCTTGGGCCATATGCAGGTAATGATACATACAGGAGATAGGAGCATAGTAGTCGGGCATCAACCCGCGGAGTCTCGAAGCCGCAGTTCCTACTTCCCGGTAAATGATGGGCGACTGAAGCCATTCTAGAAGCGGGGGATTCGACTTCCTGAACAGCTCCAGAGTTTTGGGCAAGTCCCATCCCGAGATATCGAGATCACCATCAATCGGTTTCTCTATCACATCCCGCTTTTTCTGGATCGTCAGGTACCAATCGACTGGTCGCAAGTAGATGAAACGGACATCGTAGTCGCTATCCGCAGATTTAAACCCCCAGGCTCGGCTTCCGGATTCGCAAGCATACAGAACTCGCACGGACTCCTCTGTCTCTATCCGGTCTAGTTCGTCATTTACTCGCTTGAGTAGCTGGTCTGTCACGTTTTCTCCCCGATCGAACATTGCATATACAGTTTCCACATAACCCGACATTTGATTATATTGTCAACATATGATCTTTGAATATTTCTGCAATGCTCTTTACACTGTCAATATAGTTGGAACAGACAGTCTCCGACCTGCTTCTTCCGCTGACATCTGAAAAAATAAAACCCAAATCTTCCCCCCAAGCTGGATCAACTTATACCATAATAATATAAGTCAGTCAAGGGTATTCACGGGCCGTGTAAATACCCCCCCCCACTTTTACTTTGACACAACTCCCTAATTTCAATTACCCTTTATACTAAGCTCAGCTTATCCTCACCGTGAAGAAGTGTGGGACAGGATAAAACAATGGAAAAAGGGATTATAGCCATAATAACCGATTTCGGTCTGGATAACTGGTATCCGGGGGTGATGAGAGGTTCTATACTGGACGTTAACCCGGGGGCCAGGATCGTGGACCTCTGCCATAACATCACCAAGCACGATATCTGCGAGGCCGGTTTTGTGCTTGGTATCAGTTTCAGCTATTTTCCCAGGGGAACCATATTTCTCTGCGTGGTTGATCCGGGGGTGGGCGGAGAGAGGAATAATCTCATTGTCGAAACCGGGGACTACCTGTTCGTTGCCCCTGATAACGGACTTCTCAGCGTAATATCCAACAAGGTCGATGTAAAATCGGCTTATTCGGTTGAGGTGGGTGAATTCACCAGGGACCTTGAAAATGGAACCACCTTCCTGGGAAGGGATATATTCGCGCCTATAGCGGGGCATCTGAGCCTGGGAACAGATCCGGAGAAGATGGGGGAGAAGGTGGATTCGATACTGACCATCCCTCTGAGAAAGCCCTACCTGGACAAGAGCAACACCATCATGGGAAAGGCGGAATACATAGACAGCTTCGGCAATATCATCACCAATGTCAGCCTGAATTACCTGAACAGGGTCTTCGGAGACGATATTCCCTGGAATAACTGTCTTATAAGAATCGCCGGTAGCGAGCTTGCTGGTATAAGCAGGTACTACGCCCAGAGCTCCAGGGGAGATCTGGTCGCTCTGATTAACAGCTGGGGGTACCTGGAGATAGCGGTCAACTGCGGCAGCGCTTACGAATATCTGGGCCGCAATGACAAGGACTCAATGGAGATCAGGATCTCTTCGAATAAACTGCATTACAGAAGCGCGGACAGATAATGCTTAAGATTACAGTACTAGGAACAGGTTCGATCATACCCACAGCGGGAAGAAGAGCTACCGCGGCAATGGTCGAGACTTTAAAGGAAAACATCCTCTTCGACTGCGGCCCGTCGGTTCCCGGGGCGGCCGCAGAGAGCGGATACGGAATTTCATCCATCGACAGGATCTTCCTGACCCATTATCACCCCGATCACACCCTGGGGATCGGGCATATCCTGGCTGCAGTCAAGAACGATCCGGATTTCCCTCCGGATGAATCCATACCTCTGTACGGCCCTCCGGGGCTGGAGGAATTCATCGAAAGCTGGCCGGGTGTATATAATTCTCTGGAAACGGTCATACCGCTCTTTGAGCTCTTCGAAGTCAGCGGGGATGACATTATCTCCTGCAGGGATTCAGAAGTCTCGGTCCTTGACGCGGTACACGGGAGCGCGCCGGCTGTAAGCTATAAAATCGAATCCGATGATTACGTATTCGTCTACACCGGCGATACCGGACTTACAGAAGAACTTGTGGATTTCTGCAAAGGTGCGGACCTGATCGCAGCTGAATGCTCTTTTCCTGATGAAGATGGCATGAAAGGGCACATGACCGTGTCTGACGTGGGGAGGCTCGCCACGGAGGCGGAGCCTGAAAAAATAGTCCTGGTGCACATGTACCCGCAGGTGAACGGGGAGGAGGCCAGAAATAAAATCTCTCAGATGTGCAGGGCCGAGGTTGTCACCGGGAAGGACGGACTGATAGTAATTTAATTAATATTAACCAGTTACAGAAAGGGGGCAGCGATGAAGATCACACTCAGTGTTATCAAGGCGGATATCGGTTCCATAGGCGGCCATATCAAGCCGGGAGAGCGGTTGAAGGGGAGAGTCCGGAATTATATCGAGAGCAGGGAAAGCAAACTGATTCTCGATTTCGTGGTCAGCTCCACCGGGGATGATATAGCGATACTTCTCAGCCACACCGGCGGGGTGAGCAACAGCGAGATCCACAAACTGGCATGGGAAGCGTTCGAGGAGGGGACTGAACTTGCAAAGGAGATGGGGCTGTACGGAGCCGGGCAGGACCTTCTCAAGGATGCCTTCAGCGGAAATGTCAGGGGTATGGGGCCGGCGGTGGCGGAGATGGAGTTCGAGGAGCGGCCCAACGAGCCGTTCCTGTTCTTCGCCGCGGACAAGACCGACCCCGGGGCCTACAACCTGCCGCTGTACCTGGCCTTCTGCGATCCGATGTATTGCAGCGGGCTGATACTGAGCCCCAAGATGTCCGAAGGGTTCGCCTTCGATATAATGGATGTTTCCTATACCGAGGGCGACCGGGTGATTACCCTGAACGCCCCGGAGGATATCTACGACATAGCGGCCCTTCTGCGCGATAACCAGAGATATGTGGTTGAGTCGATTCGGTCCAGGAAAACCGGCGAGATCGCGGCCGCTGTCAGTACCACCCGTCTGCATAACATAGCGGGCAAGTATACCGGCAAGGACGACCCGGTGATGATCTGCAGGGTGCAGGGAGAGTTCCCGGCGACCGGCGAGGTAGTGGAACCCTATTCCATCGGGCACTACGTGGCCGGGTTCATGCGGGGGAGCCATAACGGGCCTCTGATGCCGGTGAAACAGAACGGCACTATATCATACTTCGACGGGCCCCCGGTGGTGAGCGGAGCGGCCTTCTGCGTCCATGAAGGAAGGTTCACCGAGATGGCCGACCTGTTCGACCATCCGCTCTGGGACCATGTTCGGGACAAGATATCGAGGAAGGCGCTGGAGATAAGAGAACAGGGGTTCTCTGGGGCGGCGATGCTGGGATACAATGAGCTTGAGTACGGAGGCATCGTGGAGAAAATGAAGAAGATCGACGGCAGGTTCAAGGTCCGGGAGGATTAATATAAATGAGGCCTTTAGTTAAATATATACTGGCTGTTATTCTGGTGTCGGTTCTCTCGGCGCCTTCCAGCGGATATATAATGAAAAAACAGGCGATCAGAAAGGCGCCGGCTGGAGGATTTGCGGTATTCAGGCTGAAGAATATCGCCGGTTCTGTTAATATACAGAGCTGTGACAGCGATACCCTGAGCGTTACCGCCCGGTTCAGGATAAGGGCTCCGTCGAAGTCGAAGGCGGAGGAAATATTCTCCGAAACCGGATTTGATTTCGTTGAGTATCCGGGTAAGTTATACCTGGAGCCGGACCTTCCCTCTCTGAGACAGTACGGGCTGTTTGCTATAGAGGGCCGGGCCCGCACCTCGGTGGCGATCGATTACGAAGTAACGCTCCCGGCGGGCATGGATATCGAAGTTGAGATCACCGGCGGAGATATTATACTGGAAAAAGTGAAAAGCTCTTATAAATTAAGTACTGAGAGGGGCGAGATCGATGTGGAGAGGCCCGGCAGGGTCGCAGGGAGTGTAAAAACCGCCCGGGGAGATATTACCCTGAGGGCCTGGCAGTGCGGATGGGACGGGAGATTCAGCGCCGAGTGCGGGTCGGGCACTATCAACGCCTTCTTTCTCCAGTCGGCGGACCTGGTCTTCGAAGCCAGTACTCTGAAGGGCGATATCAGCTTCCTCTTTGAAGGCATAAGACCTGTTATAAGAGATGATAATTCCATCATGGCGGTTTTCGGGAAGGGCAGGGGAAGGATCAGCCTCTGGTCGGTAAGAGGTGAAATCAACGCAGAAGAAATTAATACTGATTAACTTATTACTTTAACCAGGAGAGTAAGAAATGACCGATGAATTCAAAGAGCCAGAAGGGCAGGCCCCGATGGCAGATCTTTACGGTAAATCCGATATCTCCGTTCCGGTTCAGCTGGCCAGCCTGGCTTCGTATTTCTTTCCGGTGGCGGGGGGTATATTCTTTCTGTTTGTGGAAAAGACCAACAAACTGATCCGCTTTCACGCCGCCCAGTCGGTGCTGTTCTGGGTCCTGTTCATTGTCCTGACAGCAGTGGCCGGGGTCCTGGAGAGCGGGATTATCAGCAAGCTGATTTCGATCATTCTTCTGATAGCATGGATCTACGTGATCTATGAATCGCTGCACAAGAGCCTGTCCAGACTTCCTCTGATAGGTGATATGGCGCACAAAATGATATTCAAGGATGAGAAATGATCGGCCGGAATCAGCCGGAGGAAATATAATATGAACGAAATCAGGGATAAAGGCGGCAACGGCCAGAGGCCGGAGCGTATAGTGGCCTTTGGTTTTATAATTACGGGAGCGGCGATCCTGCTGCTCTGGATATTATTCAAACTGCTCAGCCAGCTTCACACCGTCAGGCTCTCGGTGAGCACTGTGAGTTTCGGGCTGATCATAATCGGGGCGGTTATTCTGTTCATTTCGGTCCTGGCCGAGCGGCTGAGGGAGAGAAAGACCGACCGCTACAGGGATATAGAGAAGTAACCAGGAAGAAGGAGGCAGCGAGATGTTAATAGTAACCTCTGATACCATACCGGGAAAGAGGATCGTGAAGGCGCTGGGGATGGTGCGGGGAAATACCATCAGGGCCAGAAACATAGGGAGGGACGTGCTGGCCGGGCTGAAGAGTATAGTCGGGGGGGAGATAAAGGATTACACCAAGATGGTGGCGGAGTCGCGCGAACAGGCGATCGACAGGATGATAGAGGCCGCCGGGGAGCTGGGCGCCAACGCGGTGGTTACCCAGAGATTTTCCACCTCTTCGATAATGGATAACGCCTCCGAGCTGCTCTCATACGGAACCGCTGTTATAGTGGAGGATGATGAATGAAATCAGGAGATTTTACGCTTAAGCCGGTGATGGCCGGAAGGTTCCTGCTCGACGGGGGAGCGATGTTCGGCGTGGTGCCGAAAGTGCTGTGGGAAAAGACCAATCCGGCTGACCAGAACAACAGGATTTCCATGGCGATGCGAACGCTGTATATCGAGACCGATGGAAGAAAGATAATAATAGACAGCGGCGCCGGGACCAAGCTCAACGATAAGATGCTGAAGAATTACGGGATAGAGTGCGATGAATTCTCAGAGGTGCTGAAGAAAAAGGGGATCGACCCCGATGAAATCACCGACGCGATATCAACCCACCTTCACTTCGACCATGCCGGAGGCCTGACCTACTACGATTCAGATGGAGAGTTGCGGCTAACCTTCCCGAACGCCGTTCACTACATACAGAAGGCGCAGTGGGAAGCCGGGATCAACCCCAACGAGAAGGACCGGGCCAGTTTCTTCACCGAAAATTTCGTACCGGTGGACAGCAAGGGGGGGCTCTCCCTGCTCACCGGTGAAACGGAGATAACCGGCGGGGTTACCGTTATCCCCACCGGGGGGCACACCCCCGGCCACCAGGTGGTGCTGGTGGAGACCGGAGAGGATACCCTGCTCTACTGCGGCGACCTGATCCCTCTGGCCTCTCACGTAAACCTTCCCTATATAATGGCCTACGACCACTTCCCCCTGAAGACCCTGGAGGAGAAGAAGAGGATGCTGGGAAGGGCCGCGGACGAGGACTGGATCCTGTTCTTCGAACACGACCCGCAGATACCGGCCGCCAGGGTCAAGAGGAACGAAAAGGGAAGATTCGAGATAACCGAAACAGTCGGCATGGAGTGAAATTGATAAGAGACGCCGATTTAATGGAAAAAGCGGCCGGCGGCGACAGCGGCGCCTTCCGCATTATAGTGGAGAAGTATAAACAGCCGATGTACAACTTCTTCCTGCGCTCCACCGGCTCCAGGGAAGATGCCGAGGACCTGCTGCAGAACCTGTTCATGGCCCTGTTCAGGAGCGCCCGCAGATATAAGAAAACCGCCTCTTTCAGGACATATATATACCGTATCGCCTCCAACATGCTGGTAAGTTACTACCGCAAAAGCAGGGATGTTGTATCCATCGATGAAGGCGGCGATCAGAGTGATGGTTTCAAATTCCCCGACACCTCTCCGGAGGCCAACCCGCTGAAGAGAGCGGAGCTCTCCCAGCTTGAGGAAGGGTTCGGAAAGGCGCTGGCCGGGTTGCCCGCAGAGACCGCCGCCGCGCTGGAGCTGAGGGTCAGGTCCGGATTTTCGTATAAGGAAATAGCGGAGATCATGGACAAATCGGTCTCTGCGGTGGAGTCGATGATATTCAGGGGAAGAAGAACACTGGCTGACAGGATGAGCCATTTCCGGGAGGGCGCCGATGAAGAAAAAAGTTAATTTTCCCCGCAAGTTTCCGGGCACTGATGCGTTTATAAGTAATAGAAGGAGTTAAAGTGAACTGTGAAGATTATCAGAAAATGATTTCGAGATGGCTGGACGGAGAATTGGAAGAGGCAGAGATCGATTCACTGGACAGCCATCTGTCTGTATGCCCGCGCTGCAGAGAGGTGAAGTCGGAACTTTCCATGGTTAACGAGCTTCACCTTTCTCTTGTGGACCAGCCGGTACCGGAAGGTATTCTTTCCGGACTGGAGCTTGAAACTGAACAGAAGGTTCATACCGGACCGTTCAGTTTCCTCAGGACCGCCGCGGTTGCGGCGGCCCTTGCGGCGGTTATCTTAGCGGGGGCGGCGGTAGGGGGATTCCTGGCGGAAAAGGGTATATCCGAGAACGAAGATGAAATCGGAGAAATCCTTAACGTGGAATACCTCGGCGCCGATCCTCCCGGCTCGACCGGCGAGGTTCTGATGGAACTGGTGCAGGGAGGGATTGAAGATGAAGAAAAATAAACTTCTCGTTTTTCTGATAATCTCTCTGGCTTTCAACCTGGCGGTGCTGGGTGTCTTTGCCTTTCACCGGTTCAGTAATGACGGTTCTGAGAGGCTTTCCGGGGGGGACGATCAATGCGACTCACACGTCTGCAGGCAGTTCGCCAGGAATTTCGGGCTTCCCCATGCCAGCGCGGAGCGTTTCGCGACTGAGATGGGCAGGCACAGGGAGGACGAGCAGAGGCTCAGAAGGAAGATCGGGGATGCCAGGATGGAACTGATGTCTCTTTTCCACGAGCAGAAGCCCGATTCGGTAGCTATCGAGGAGAAGGTGGAGGAGATTTCAGGCCTTCAGGGAGAGCTGGAGAAGATCATGATCAGAAGGCTCCTTCGAGTAAATTCGGTTCTCAGCGATTCTGAGAGAGTTAGATTTAACAGGATTCTGATGCGCAGGATGTGTGGGGAGAGGCCCCATCACCCTCCGCATATTGAACGAGGAGGCAGAGATGAAGAACTATAAGATAGTTCTTGTTTCGTTATTCGTATTTGTCATGCTTGCCGGTTCAGCGCAGCTGATGGCCCGCGGCGCCGAACGCCGCGGAATGGGTGAGCATGAGTGCATGCCCGCTATGGGCCAGTCAGATTGTGAACTGGACCTGACCGAAGAGCAGATGAACAAGCTGCACGCGCTCAAGCTCGATCATGAGAAGAAGATGATTGACCTCAAGGCGGAGATGAGGAAACTGGAGCTGGGGATGAAAGAAGAGATGATGAAGGACAGCCCCGGCAAGAACAGCATGATGAAGCATGTGGATAAGATGATGGATCTGAAGGGCAGGATGAAGAAGGCCAGGGTCGAGATGATGTTCGAAGCCAGGAAGATCATGCCCGAGGATAAGTGGAAGATGTTCATAAAGCATCACATGAAACGCGGAATGCATGGAAGAGACAGAATGGGATGCCATGGCGATATGGGTATGAAAGGCCGCTCCGGATGCGGCGAGCACGGTAAGATGAATAAGATGAAGGGTGGAATGAAGAGCCACTGCGATACTGAAATGAAGTAATATTTTCAGCGTAAAGCAGATCAGTGTCCGGGAATAAAAGCCCGGAAGCAATAAAAAAAGGGAAGAGGCTATGCTTCTTCCCTTTTTCTATTCAAGATATTGATTTCAGCTATTTTCCCCGTTCACTCAGGTATTGTTTCAGCCTGCCGGCCCCTTCCTTCAGATTATCCATTGAATTAGCGTAAGAGACCCGCAGGTAGCCCTCTCCCTGCTGGCCGAAGTCTATCCCCGGGGCCAGGGCCACACCGGCGTTCTCCAGTATATCAAAGGCCAGCCGGTAGGAGTCTCCGTCTATATGGGAGGCGTTCACGAAGATATAAAACGCTCCCTTCGGCTCCACCCTGCAGTGAAGCCCCATCCCGGAGAGCCGCTCCAGCATGAACCTGCGCCGGGTGTCGTATTTCTTCTTCATGTCTTCTATCTCGGGGTGGTTTCCTCTGAGGGCCTCTATGCCGCCTCTCTGAACGAATGGATTGGGAGATATGAAGAGGTTCTGCAGGCAGATATGGGTTTCCCGGGCGGCCTTTTCAGGGGTGATAGCGTAACCGAGCCGCCACCCGGTCATGGCGAATAGCTTGGAAAAACCGTTGAGAACAAATGCGTTGCCGGTATACTCCAGCGCCGAGTGGTCTTCCTCGCCGTAAACCAGGCCGTGATAGATTTCGTCGCTGATTACCGGGATGCCCATCTCGCATACCGCCCTCAGGTCCTGTTCCGGCATCACTGTGCCTACCGGGTTGGAGGGGGAGTTTATCAGTATACCCCTGGTCCGGTTTCCCGCCGCCTCTTCAACCTGCTCCGGTTTGAGGTGGAAACCGTCTTCAGCCCTGGTCTTTATCAATCTGGGGCTGCCTCTCAGGTGCTTGATGAAGTTGGGGTAGCAGGGGTAGTACGGGTCGGATATGATGATTTCGTCGCCAGGTTCTTCTATCAGAGTGGAAAGGACCGCCAGCAGCGCGCTGGATACCCCCATGGTAACGAATATCCGGTCCGGCTTCAGCTCAACCCCGTATTGCCGCCGGTGATAATCCGCTATCGCTTTTCTCAGTTCAAACATCCCCCGGCTGTCGGTGTAGTGGGTCTCGCCCTCTTTCAGCGATTTAACAGCCGCTTCCACGATCGCCGTCGGAGTGTCGAAATCGGGCTCTCCTATCTCCATGTGTATTATAGACTTGCCTTTTTCTTCCAGCTCAAGTGCCCGCTCCAGGACATCCATAACCAGAAAAGGGGTGATCTCTCCTGACCTGCTGCATTTATTCATATTATTACCTTTCATCCAGACCGCGCTACCCGGTCAGGATAGCTGTAACAGAATAAAAAATCAAAGCAAAAAATCATATTGGCAGGACGGCGTTCAGCAAAGGCGCTCATCGCTCCTTGATGAAGGCAACGCTCCAGTGCCTTCCGGTCTTTCCCCGGTCCCTGCGGTGAGAGAAGAAGTGTTCCGGCTGGCAGGAGGTGCACAGGCCGGACCTGAAAATATTGCCGGGCGAGATCCCCTCTGATATAAGCTGCTTTTCAGCGAGGAGGGGAAGGTCAAGATAATACCTTCCATTTTCTGAATTTACAACATCTTCCGCGAATTCCGATGCTATATCACCGCTGACTTCGTAGCACTGCCCGCATATCGCCGGGCCGATAAGAGATACCGCCAGTTCAGGCGCTATGCTGAATTCATTCCTGAGTTTATCCATGGCGGGGGTAATAATGCCGGCTGCGGCTCCCTTTCTGCCCACATGCAGCGCCGCCAGCGCGTTCTCGGGGGGAGAGTATATGAATACCGGGCAGCAGTCTGCGGTGCTTACGGCCAGGGCTGTTTCGTCCCTGCCGGTAATGAAACCGTCGGTTTCCCGGTATAGCCCCCCCTTGTCAACGATTCTGATATTGGAGCCGTGAACCTGCTCTGCTTCGGCAAGATATTCCGGTTTTATATTAATCGACTTGAGAATCAGCCGGCGGTTTTGCCGGACGCTCTCCGCGCTGTCGCCGGTTGATATGGAAGTATTCAACGAATCGAAGGGAGGAGAGCTGACTCCGCCGGCCCTGGAAAAGAAATAGAAATTCAGGCGGGGGGCTATTATCTCAAGCGCCGGGAATACACCGACCCTTAATCCCGATTTATCAATCCATAACATTACCGCAGCTGAACCTTAACGTTGCCCCGAGGAGCGCTTTGATTTACTCGATGACCTCTTCGACGAACTTCTGGAGGATTTACTGCTGCTCCGGGAAGACCCCGAACTGCTTCTGCTCCTGGTCTTGCTGGCGCTCGATGACCTTTTTGAGGTGGAACGGGACCTGGTTGAAGAAG
Source organism: Candidatus Krumholzibacteriales bacterium (assembly GCA_046483305.1). Lineage (GTDB taxonomy): Bacteria > Krumholzibacteriota > Krumholzibacteriia > Krumholzibacteriales > WJIX01 > WJIX01. Next base: position 13,281 of record JAWODM010000034.1, read on the forward strand.
ACCTGCTTCTGCTGCTGGAGGACCTGCTCCTGGTGGAGCTTTTCCTGGCAGAGGAAGAGCGCGACTTCTTCGAGGACGAAGATGACCTGGTGGAGCTTCTCTTCGCCGGGCTGGTCCTTTTGGTCCTGTTGGTCCTGACCGAACGGCTCCTGTTGTTGTTCACGGGCCTGTCGGACGAGCTGCTCTTTCTTCTCAGGTTCCTGATACTTCTGGAAGTCGAAGATCTGCTGCTTCTCGACCTGGCTGTCCCGGCGCGGGTGTTGCCCCTGTTCACAGATCTCGCTTTGCCCGTGTATACAGTTCTGGTTCTGGGGGTGTATTTCCTCAGGCTGCTGCTTCGTATATCCCGCCTGTTCCTGACGGTTCTACTGGACAGAGCACTGGAAATACGGGAATTCCCTATTTTCTCAGCGGTCAGAGTACGGGCCCTGGTCCTGGCCAGGCGGCTCCGCTTGATGGTATCTCTGGTTTTAACCTTTTTGAGACTGGCGTGATAATCCAGCCGGGACCTTCTGAATGACCTGCCGGAGTAAACAGACCTGCTCCTGCCGTGATACCAGTCCGGGTGGTAGGTGTAGTAATATCCGGTGTGAGGATAACGCCAGAACATGAAGGGATGGCGGTATCCATAGCCGTAATAATAATCCCACGGATCGTAGACCCCCCACCACATTCCTCCGATACCTATGGTCCATCCATAGTAGTAAGGGTCATAATTGTACGAGTACCATGGATAGTAATGATCATACGGGTAATAACCCCAGAACGGGTCGTAATATCTATGCCCTCCGAATCCCAGGTTCAGGGTAAGATGGATATCGGTGTCGTCATATCCAAGAACCTCATCGTCCCAGTCGCCGGAGAGGTTGTCCCCGTAATATTCATCGTTGGAATAATATTCCTTTTCCTCGTTCTTTACGATATTGTAAAGAGGAGGGTAGGGGTATTCCAGACTCTGGTCGTAAAAATTCCTCTCGATGGCCACATCCCCGCATCCATCATCACAGATGTAATCAGGGAAATCGACCCTTTCGTTTACGAAGAAATAGGTCTGGTCGGCAGCGGGGAGGTTATCCTCGATATCCTTGATAATTGTTTCGTCTATCCTGTTCATGGTCAGGTAGGGGTCCATATCGGTCCTGAACCTCTTTTCCCTGCTGAACCTGTTGTTCTGGCTGAGGAAGTAGAGCTCCTGGCTGTCGATATCCCTGATATCCCTGACCGCCAGGGCGTGGATGTATTCCACCCCGGTCTTTGACCCTGTCTTTAATTCCACTCCGCTTCCCCGCTCCGGCAGAGAATAAACCGTGTATTTTTCGGCCTTTTTCAGTTTGCCGTCATGCGGATAAAGCAGATTTATATAACCTTCGCTGTCTATATTATAAATTATTACGTACGCATCTTCGGTTACCCTGTACGTAAGCCTTATGTCCTTTCCTGACCTCAATACGCTGCCCCTTCCCTCCATAAGGCGCAGAGCTACATTTATGTTGCTGACATCTCCATAACCAGGTGCGCCGGCCTTGCTGAGGTCAACGGCGAAACTGGAAGTTGAACATAGAGTTATCGCAAGAGAAACCGAAACCGCGAAAAATATTAACTTTTTCATTGTAATCACTCCCTTGCTGGAGGATAGGAAACATGCGGCCGGCGGAATTCCGCGCAGCCCCGTACATTAGAATTATAGCTGTTTTCAGCCTGTTTTACAAGTCCATTAAACCTCCATACATCTTATTATACGTATATTAACAAGAAAAGTTCGCGATTTCAGCCGGATTATCGGCCTTAAACCTACCCCTGAATAACTTATCATTTTCAAATAACCGCTTTATGTATTATAGTAATTTGAACGGTTATTCTGAAACTATCCGTACCGGTGGTGAGTATTACCTTAATAAAGCCGCCCGGCGGCTTGTTCGTTAATGTCCCGGAGACACGGTTTACGGTTCAATGTTAATATTGAAGATCTACCGTCCCGGTTAATAAAAAGGAGGGTGCAAATGGGGTTTGACGGGATTCCGATTTTTCTTCAGATCGCCGAGGATTTCGGTGATTTAATCTCACGCGCGGGCATTCTCGCCAAATCGGTTCTGGCTCTGCTTCTGGTTCTATCAGTGGTTTCATGGACCATAATTCTGGAGAAGGTGAGGTATTTCAAGAAGATGGCGAAGGAGGGAAACCGCTTCAGAAAGGTATTTTCCGGGGAATTCTCGCTCTCCGAACTGATTGAAAAGGCCGGGAAATTTCCCGACAGCGGGGAAGCGCACCTGGTACGTTCGGTGGGAAGCGATGTAAAAAGCGGTGAGATAAGCAATATGGAACTGGTGGACAGGTACATGGACGCGGGGATCACTTCGATTGTATCCAGCTGGGAGTCATATCTGATATTTCTTGCCACCACCGCCTCAATATCGCCCTTTCTGGGACTTCTGGGAACCGTGTGGGGCATTATGCGTTCGTTTATAAGTATGGGAGCGGCCGGTTCGGCGGACCTGTACGTGGTCGGGCCCGGCATCGCCGAGGCTCTGATTACCACCATTTTCGGGCTGGGAGCCGCTATCCCGGCGGTTATCGGGTACAATTACATTTTGAGAATCATCCGGAGAAGAGAGGATGAACTATACAGTTTCATGGTGAAGTTCCGGGGAAGACTGGTGGAGGGCAAATACAGGGATATATAGATTCTTCGCTCCCCCTCCGGCAGTGATCCGGCAGGGAGGCGAAGGGGGTATTGTCATGAGAAAAAACAGGTATTCATCACTGGCTGAAATCAATATTACCAATCTGGTTGATGTAATAATGGTGCTTCTGATAGTTTTCATGCTTACGGCGCCGTTTCTGCAGGCGGGTGTGAATCTGAACCTGCCCAAGGCTGAAGCGAAAGTTATCGAGGAGAAGCGGGGGGTGACCGTATCAGTGGACCGGGAAGGGGCTGTATTCATAGGGAAGAGGGAGATCGAATGGAGAGAATTCGCCCGCGAACTCAAGAAGGAACTGGAAAGCAATCCCCCCAGGGTCTTTCTCAGAGCTGATACCAAAACCGAATACGGCAACGTGATGCGGGTGCTTGCGCGGATCAAGATGATCGGGATAGAGGATGTGGGCCTGATCGCCGAGCAGGAAGACAGTTAAGGGCTGAACCGGGTGCGGTGGATATGAAGAGATCAGTAATATTATCGTTGTTATTTCACCTTGCTGTTTTCTACTGCCTTCTTACAATGTTCGAGGTGGTGCCGGAAGTCAATCTTCCGGACAGAATCTACTCCGTTCAGATATTCTCCCCCAGAAGGCAGGAGAAGAAACCGCCCCCTGAAAAGACGGAGGTAAAGACCCCGAAGGAACCGGTTAAGGAGGAAGTCCCGGAGAAGGAACCGGAAAAGGAGCCGGAGGTAAAACCGGAAGAAAAACCGAAGAAACCCGAGCCTGAACCCGAACCGAAAGACGACAGCTCTCTGGATGTCTCGGTAAAGGAGGAACCGGAGGAGGGCACATCGATCGCGGTGGACGCCCCCAGGTTCCCCTTTTCCTACTATCTGGGAGCCATCCAGCGTAAGGTCTCCGGCAACTGGTTCGCGAAATCGGACAAACATGGCACCACGGTTTCATGTGTTGTATATTTCAGGCTGGGCAGGGATGGGCGGATATCAGGCCTGCGGGTGGAGGAGCGCTCCGGCGACCCCTTTTTCGACAGGGCCGCTCTGAGGGCGATCAGGAGCTCGGAACCTTTTCCTCCGTTGCCCAGAGCTTATACCGAACCGTCCCTGGGCATTCACTTTAAATTCGTTCAGAGGCTTTGATAATGATTAGAAGATTATTGTTGATTACAGCGGCAGTTCTGATTATGCCGGGGAAGATAAATTCCCAGGCCGACGTTCATCTGAAGATTGAGAGCAGCGGGAGGGGAAAGATACCGATAATACTGGAGCCGATCGAGCGGCAGTCGGCTTCCCTGGAAAGCTCCGCCAGGTGTATAGGGACGGTTCTTCACAATGACCTGGTCTATGGCGGGATATTCGATCCGCTTTCCGTCCCCGCCGGACGGGACAGCCTGCCGGAAGGTATTACCGCGGTAGCGGTTATGAGGATGAAACTTGAAACCGAGGGCGACAGGCAGCTGCTGGCCGGCGAACTGATAGATTATACCAGCGGGGGGACCATCTTCGAGAAGAAGTACCGGTTCTCCGAAGGGTCCTGCAGGACGGTGGCCCACTATCTCAGCGATGAAATAACCTTTTTCCTCACCGGCGAGACCGGTATCGCCACCACCAGGATACTGTTCCTCAAAAGGACCGGGGGGAAGAAGTGTGTTTATATTATCGATTACGACGGCTACGGCGCAAGAAGGCTTACCAGCGATTCCCTGGCGGTCTCCCCGGTATGGCTGGACCGGGACCGGTTCTGTTTCACTTCCTATAAGAACGATAACCCGGACTGCTATATGACAAATCTCAGGGACCGGACCCGCCGGATGATCTCCTACCGGAAAGGGCTGAATGTGGCCGGGAGTTATCTGCCTTCCGCGGATATGCTTCTGATGACACTGAGCATCAGCGGCAACAGCGAACTTTTTATGATCGATACCGAGGGCCGGATAGAGAGAAGGCTGACCAGGAACCGGTCGATAGACTGCTCGCCGGTATGGTCTCCCAACGGAAGGGAGATCGCTTTCGTCTCCGACAGGACTTCGGTGCCCCAGATATATATCATGGACGAATACGGGGGGAACCTCAGGCGGCTGACCACCGAAGGAAATTATAATACATCGCCCGACTGGTCGCCCCGGGGCGACCTGATAGCCTATGTCTCCAGGGAGGATGGGCTGTACAGACTGAAGGTGGTTACTCCTGACGGATTATGGCAGGATACGGTTTACCGGGACTATCTGAGTTATGAAGACCCTTCCTGGGCCCCGGACGGCAGCCACATAGCGGTTTCCGTGAAATACGGTGACGAGCCCTGGATAGTTATCGTAAATGTGGAGAGCGGGGAAAAGAGGAGGTTGACCAGGGGGGAATCTCCTGCCTGGTCGCCGGCCAGATAGGACCTGACCGCACTGAAACAAAAAAGATAAAATAAAGTATTTGCAATATTCGCAGTTAAAGTTATTATGTTTTTAAATCCTGTTAGAACTACAGAGTAAGTGGTTTTTAGCTAAGCTGGAGGTAGGCGAATGAAAAGAGTAGGTTACGCGTGGCTGATCCTTTTGTTGGTTTTTGCCTTTACCATCCCGGCCTGCGGTGGCAAGGAACCCCAGGTCGAGGAAGTGGAGCCGGTAGAGGAAGTTCCTCCACCGCCGCCGATTGAAGAGGAAGAGACGGAAGAGCCACCTGTTGAAGAGGTAACTCCGGAACCGATGGTTCTGAAAGATGTTTTCTTTGATTTCGACAAGTACAACATAAAGGATGAATACAAGGAAGTACTTATTCATAACGCGGAAGAGCTGATGGAAAGGGATGACGTTCATATCATGATCGAGGGCCACTGCGATGAACGGGGAACCAATGAGTACAACCTGGCGCTGGGCGAAAAGCGCGCAAAAGCGGCGAGGGATTTTCTCACCGCTTACGGTGTCGACCCAGCGAAGATTTCAATAATCAGTTATGGAGAAGAGAAACCATTCGCCCTCGGGCACAATGAAGAGGCCTGGGCTAAGAACCGCCGGGCGCACTTTGTGGAGAAATAGCTGATAAGAGATGAATGAATTTCTACTGCGCAGAATTTCCGGGATTTGCCTGCTTATTCCGGTCCTTGCCCTGGTAGCCGGCTGTTGGGGGGCGAAGTTCGTGGAGATGCCTCAGAACGCTCAGGACAGCTCCGCCGGGATAGATTCTCTGAAGGTGAAGATTAACCGGCTGGAGTGGAGAATCTACGAACTGAGCAGGGAGCTGGAAAAACAGCAGGAGTTCAACCGGAAGTTCAGCGCCAGGCAGAAGATGGATATAGAAGAGCTGAAGGACGGCCTCAACGCCGCCCTTCAGCTTCTCAGCGAGAGGGCCGGAGTACCGGAAGGGGCAGCCGCTGTTCAGGAGAGGAGAAGGAGATTGACGATTCCCGATACTGCGTCAGCGGACAGCGCCGCCGCGGTGCCGGCGGAGGGCGATTCGGTCGCTCTGCCGGACACGGCATCGGTCACCGTGCCTTCAGCCGATGAGATGTACAGCCAGGTTTACCTCGGTTTTGCCCGGATGGACTATCAGAATGCCCTGGAGGATTCCCGGATCTTCCTGGAGGAATATCCCGGCCATCCCCTGGAAGAGAAGGTTTTCTTCATTAGGGGCGAATGTTTCATGCAGCAGGAAAAGTATTTTGACGCTCTCAAGGAATTCTCCAGAATATTGAAGGAGTACCCGGACGGCGAGAAGGTTCCGGGAGCGCTACTGCGAACGGCGATAGCTTACAATGAAATAGGGGACCGAGATCTGGCCGCGGGAGTGGTAAGAAGACTTGTAAGGAAGCACCCGGAGAGCGAAGAGGCCACTATAGCTAAGGAGAAATTCAGCGATATGCTGGAGGATTGATCCTCCGAGGAAGGAGTAGATGCTCCCCGGCCGGGGGACGCTCAAGAAGGTATCTGAACTAAGTTGGAAACAGGCACATACATCCCATTATTCGCTCTGGTCGCAGCCCTGATAGTTTTATCCGCGTTCTTTTCAGGTTCTGAGGCCGCTTTTTTTTCAATCCGGCATACCGTTGTCCAGCGTCTGAAGACCGGCAGCAGCAGGGAGAAGAGGGTTGCCGGCCTGCTATCCGAGCCGAGGACGCTTCTGGTTACCATACTCCTGGGAAATCTTTTCGTAAATGTAGCGGCCACCAGCACTGTTACTGCCATTATTATTAAACTGGTCGGCGAAAACAGCGTTGAAATATCGACTCTGCTGATGACAGTGGTGATCGTGATAGCGGGCGAGGTAATACCCAAGAGCGTCGCGCTGAGCAACCCGGTCAGGTTGTCAGCTCTGGCATCCCCGGTTTACAGAGTCATGATTTTCCTTTTCGGCCCCATTCAGCGCACACTGGTATGGGTGGCCGACTCCGCAGTAGCAAGGATCAGCAGGATGTGGGGAGAGCCCAGGGTAGGTTACGGGAGCAGTGAACTGGTGGCGGCGGTAATGGAAGGATACAGGAAAGGGGTATTCGGGGATTTTGAGGCGGAGATGCTGACCAATTTCTTCATGTTTGCCGAAACCACCGTGGAGGAAGTTCAGATCCCGAGGATGGATGTATTCTCCATAGATGTGGATACTCCGGTCAAGGAAGCTGAAGCGGTATTCAAGGAAAAGGGATTCAGCAGAGTCCCGGTTTACCGGGAAACATCCGACAATATAGTGGGAACACTTCTGGCCAAGGACCTGCTCAGGCACGCCAGAAGCGGGAAGAAGAACCTGGAGGGGATAATAAGGGAACCCTGGTTCGTACCGGAAAACAAGAAGATAAGGTACCTGCTGAACAACTTTATCGAGTCCCGGCGGCACCTGGCGATAGTGGTGGACGAGTACGGATCTTACACCGGGATAGTCACCCTGGAGGATATCCTGGAGAAGATCTTCGGGGAGATCAGGGACCGCAGGGAGCAGAATGTCAAGCTTTATCATATCCTCACCCCCGGAAAGGTGGTGGTGGTCGACGGAACCTTCAGGCTGGACGAGCTGGAAGAAATTCTCGGAACAGAGATGAATATGGAGGATGTGGAGACGGTGGCCGGTTACCTGGTGGAAAAGATAGGAAGAATCCCGGGGGAGGGCGAAGCATTCAACCTGGGGGATTACCGTTTCCTGGTAATATCCGCGGACAGGAAGAAAGTGGACAAGATCAAGATCGAAAAGATAGAGGGTGAAGGAGAAGGGAAATAGGTTTGGTATTATCGTTTCTGATAATAATTATTGGCCTGATTATGAGCGGCTTCTTTGCCGGATCAGAAACAGCTGTAATCGCCTGCAGCAGGCTCAGGGTAAAGAGCGAGGCCAGGAGCGGATCCATTAGAGCCGGAATCCTGGAGGAATGGTTCAACTCTCCGGAGTTCTTCTTCAGTATTGTCCTGGTGGGCAACAGCCTGGCCAATATCGCCTGTACCGCTCAAGCGACAGCCCTGGCGGTCAGGCTATTCGGTAACAGCGGCACCCTGGTAGCGGTCATTGTAATGACCCCGGTTATTCTAATCTTCGGGGAGATCATACCCAAGGCGGTTTTCCTTCACTACGCCGACAACGTCTCTTTCAACGTCGCCCCGGTGCTTAAATTCTTCTCCTATATACTCTTTCCCCTGGTGAAACCGGTGGCCATGCTGGGAGGGCTGTTCTCCCGGATTTCGGGGCAGAGTGAAGAAGCCGCGGGTGTCATATCTTCCCGGGAAGAACTGCTGGGGCTTTATATGAAGGGAGGGGAGGAGAGCGATATCGCCAGGAGGGAGCAGGAAATTATAAACAAGGTTTTCCGTTTCGGGGTAACCCGGGCAAGGGACCTGATGCTCCCGATGCATGAAGTAGTGTCCTTTTCATACGATACCCCGGTGTCAGAAGTTATCGAGACCGCCAACCGTTATCCCTATTCGCGTTACCCTCTGGTATCGCCGGAGAGCGGCAGGGTGGTTGGAGTTATCTCCCTGTTCGATCTTCTCAATGTGGAAAGCGGGGAAAAGCTGACCTCCCTGATGCACAAACCTTTCTATGCCGGGGAAGATGAGCTGGCCGAACGGGTGCTGGTCCGGATAAAGAGCGAACCGCTGCATTTTGCCATAGTGGTGGGCGAGGAAGGGGTCCAGAAGGGTATCCTCACCCTCGAGAATATAATTGAGAGCATAGTTGGAGATATAGCAAGCGAATACGAATGATACCCGGGGGATTACGAATTATGGTCAGGCGGGGTAAGCGGCGTCACTGCAGATCCTTCTGAAATTACAGAACCTGCACTGAACTCCCGGATCAGGCGGAAAATTTCCGGGAGGTAGAGGGCGGTTCTTTTCAATATCCCCTCCCTGAATTACCGAAGATAATTTCTCTATCCCCTTTTCAATCCTTTCCTCCGCCCGGCTGATATCTTTCCCGCCCAGGCGGAAACTCTTCTCAGAGGCTGAATCGAGGAGGTTGACTTCTGTCAGCGCAACGTTTTCCGGCGGTTCGTTCATCTGGCGCACCGCGTAGTATCCGTACAATCCCAGCTGGTCTTTTCCGCCGTATTTATTATTACCGCTGCCGCTGAAGGTCTTCCAGTCCACGATATTCAAAAGCCCTTCCCTGCAGCGGAAGATAAAATCAGTCTTTACGAATATCTTAACCCCTCTGAAATAGAAGCTCTGCGCAAACTCAGACATATCAATATCCTCTATTATCCATTGGGAAGAATCCGAGAGGGAGGCTCTTCTCAGAATATCGCTGTGAATAAGGTTTTTCAATCCCTCCTTCACTTCCTCTCTGGCATTCTCCAGCTTCCGGGCAGGTATCCGCAGGCCGTATTCGTGATCGAAGAGAGCCAGCCAGTCTATATTCAGTTTGCCGCCGGTCTTCTTGGGAGTATCCAGATACCTTCTCCGGGCGGAGAATTGATACTGCCTGTCGAATCTTTCGCCGGCGTATTCCAGCACTTTCTCTTCCGCCGGAATCCGGCCCTTTCTTCGTGTCGACTGTAAAACTTTCGAGGTTATGTAGTGAACCAGCTGGCCCCGCCAGAGCGCCAGGGAAACGAGGCGTTTAAGCAGGAAGGCTTCTCTGGTTATCTCCGGAGCGCCGGCTTTCCACCCTTCCCAGCTGAGGTAGTAATGAAAGTAGTAACGTTTTCTGCATGAGTCGAAGAGGGACTCTCTGGATAGAGACCAGCCGAAGGTATTTTTAAGTCCCATATGATATCAGGCCGTCTTTTCTTTGCTTTTTCTTTTCTTCCTGTCAAATATTCTTCTGTACACCCTGTACTCCAGAAGAAAAGGTTCGAATTCGTAGTCGAATTTCATCTCTTTCTTACCCCTGAGCGCCACTTTTCTGTCGGTGTACATGTAGAGATGGTATTTCCCCGCGGTCTGCTGCTGGGCCAGGGTGGGGATTTCTTCCGTTCTGAAGATCCAGACCCGCATACTCTCCAGGTCGGAACAGGCCACGAAATCGGAATCGCAGTCCTTTGGTACCCACCAGTCCAGCGCGAATTTACCCTTGCCCCCGGCCCTCTTGGGTTTGAGGTTGGTGGTAGTCATTATTGTGAATTCACGTTTCGGCCTTTCCAGGCGGATAATCAGATCAGTTGACTTTTCCCCCTTGTGGACGTTGATACCCTCTCTGGTCAGGATAACCTGGGTAAGCATCCTGCCGCTTTTTCCGATCAGAGACTTGGAGATATCATTCATTTTCATTCTCCTTCTGTAACAACAACAGCCTGCGCCAGCCCGCCCTCATGAGTAATGCTGAGGTGGACATTAAGAATGTTCCTGTTACTTAAAATATTCTGAACCCGCGGGGAGAGATTAAAAACAGGTTTACCGCTGTTATTATTCAAGACAGACAGTTCCTTCAGGGGAATACCGGAGCCGATGCCGGCCCCCAGAGCTTTCAGAAAAGCTTCCCGGGCAGCGAACCTCCCGGCAAAGAATGCGGCCGGCCTCCTGAGCTTCCGGCCCTTCTCTATCTCTTCGCCGCTGAAGACCCTTTCCAGAAATCTGCCGCCGTACCTTTCGATCAATCCTTCAATTCTGGAGATAGATGTTATATCGGTTCCGATTCCGGATATCATTAGAATCTCTTTTTATTTTTAAATCTCTGTGAGGCAGTGATTTAAATTCAGACTCTGTCTGCGTGAAGCAATTGCATAAGAAGATAAATTATTATAACATATTTTAAAGTATGTAAAAGAAAAATTTTAACCTCTCGGCAAACTAATAATCAGGAGCAATCGTGATTCGATATATACAACCTGTTTACAGGCCGCCCAGCGAAGCTGATTCGTTGATTCTTCAGGCTACCCTGGGCTGTTCCCACAATCGCTGCCTGTTCTGCCACATGTACAGGAATAAGGATTTCAGGGTCAGGAAATGGAAAGAGCTCAGGGCGGATATGGACGAGGCTGCCCTTGACTATCCGGGCACCAGAAGAATATTCCTCGCTGACGGCGACGCTTTCGTCCTCAGCGCCGGACGGCTCCTGAAGATTCTGGAATACCTTTCGGAGAGATTCCCCCGGCTGGAGCGGGTTACCTGTTACGCCAACCCGGAAAATCTCCTGAACAAAACTGTTCGAGAGATGGCTGAGATAAGAGAGAGAGGCCTGAAAATAATCTATTACGGGGTGGAGAGCGGGGACCCTGAGCTTCTGAAGAAGGTAAACAAGGGCGCTTCGCCGGATCAGATGGCCGAGGGTTGCAGGAAAGCGTCCGAGGCAGGGATAAAACTGTCCGTGACGGTGATACTGGGGTTGGGCGGAAGGAAAGGCAGCGAGAGGCACGCAAAGAAAACAGCCGAACTTATCAATAGAATCAACCCCCGCTTCCTCTCAGCTTTGACTCTGATGACCGGGCCGCATGGAGATAACTTCGCGCAATGCATGGGAGAAGATTTTGAATTCAATGATTCGATTGACAACGTCAGGGAACTGAGAAGTCTGATAGCCGGCCTGGAAGTGGACAGGTGTATTTTCAGAAGCAACCATGCGTCAAATTACCTCTCCCTGGGGGGAACCCTGAAGAAAAGCAAGGACAAGCTCCTTGCCGAGATAGACTCCGCTCTGAAGAATCCGGGAATCTGTTTCAGGGATGAATGGATGCGAGGGCTCTGAGCCCGGTTTGATGGTTTCAGTAATAGCCGGGAAAGTCCGGCAATTTCCGAAGCGGCCTTATCTTCGCAGAAGCCTGAGGATCCATGAACTTGACAGATAGCTGTCGTAGTTTACTTCCTTTCCCCCCCATCTCTTCTTGAAATCTATCAGGCTGTGAGCGTAGGGAGGAGATGCCCCCAGGTTTATTTTCTTTATCCCTCTTCTGACGGCGTATTCTATCGCATCGGCTATCAGGACATGATTCGGCCTCAGGTACCTCTTTGAGTAATCTGATACATTCTGCCAGTTGAAGAGGGTGTCGCCGTGTATGAAATTGATACATGAACCCACCATTACCCGGTCCTTGATCAGAGCGTTCCAGTACAGCTTGTCGGAATCTTTCAGTAATTTCAGGATGGTTTCAAAAAAACGCTTGCTGTAAAGCGGTTTTCTCTGGCCGTGCCGTTTTTCGGTCATCAGATACAGGGTGTAGAAGGAATCCAGGTCCTCCGGGGTCCTGATAGATATACGGGCCGTTCCGGATTTCAGCCCGTTTCTTACCTGCTCCAGAATTCTCTCGTCGGGCGGGATGTAATCTGATTCGCTGTCCAGGTTTATTATGTGGGTGAAGGCGGGCGACCAGGCCAGGAAAGGCTCGCCCACCCCCGAGAGCCTTCCCTCAAAATCGGTTATGGAGATTCTGGAAAACCGGTTTTCCTTGAGAAACCTTATCAGGTTGGCGTTGAAGGTGTCTCGCTGCTGTTCATCGGTGCCGTTCTTAAGTACCAGCTCGCCGTAAGTTCCATAAGGCATCGAATAGAACAGCCTGAACCCGAATCTCCTGGTTATTACCGCGGGCATTCCCGCAACCAGTTCTCCCCCCTCGCATCCGGTCAGAAAGATCGAGCTGGCCCGGAAACCGATGCCGTCCGAGCAGATGTCTGCCCATTCACAGGTCTGGAAGAATGTCCCGTTGGCGGCCAGTTCGTTCCAGGCATCCCTGTCCAGATCTTTTCTCTTGAGTATTCTGAATTCCATTCAGCCCGCTCTGTCCCGCAAGGTAAAGAAGTTTTAAAAGCAAAATAATATTTTTTTCATGATGATAATACCATAACAATAAGGCCAGGCAAATGACAGGAAATTCATGACGCATCTTTTAAGAATTGACTTTCGCCGGCGGCTCAAATAATCTGAATCAGAGTCATGAGAATTAAATCTGTTATTTCTGTCGTATTCATCCTGTTAACCTTCCTGTCGCCGGCCCGGGGGGGCGGCATTTCCGCCGGATTAAAGTACGGCTATTCAAGGCTGTCCGCCGACTACGCAGATCCCGGTTCGGCGGTTGGCGGGGATGTCACCCTTTCGCTGAGTTCCCTTATATCGGTAACAGCTCAGTTCTCATATAATATCTATGAGCCCTTACCGGCCTGCGAGGTGTTCGGGGGAGACTGCCGCTGGGAAAAAGAGGGCGAGTTCACCATATCTGAATATTTTGCCGGAATAAGGCTGGACACTCCTCCGGTAGAGGTGGCGCCGGCGACTCTGTTCCTGGTTTTCGGGCCCGGCTGTTTCGGGGTTCATCAGGATGTCACCTACTCCAGGTACGGGGTAATTCCCCTGGAGACCCGGGAATTCCGGAGGGATTTCTGGAGAATGGGATTTATCGCGGGAGGTGGACTGACCTTCGATGATTACAGGGGGTTATCCTTTGAATTCGCACCGGTACTGAAGCTGGTGGATGATATGGAGGACCACCTGGATATATACCTGGGTGTCAGGTACAGATTCAATTGAGGGAGGATTTATTTTGGAGAGCGATTATTTCACAACCGGTGTCGAATTCGCTGACCGGCTGGACCGGGAGGACCCCCTGGCTCAACACAGGGCGCTATTCCGAATACCTCAGGATACCATCTATATGCTGGGAAATTCGCTCGGCCTTATAAGCGGGCCCGCCCGGGAATCAGTTCAGAGAGTGCTGGATGAATGGCAGAGGCTGGCCATAGGGGGGTGGCTGAAGGGAGACCCTCCCTGGTTCTGGATGGCCGAAAATACCGGGAAAGCTGCCGCGGCCCTGACAGGGGCCCGGCCGGAGGAGGTTGTATGTACCGGCACCACCACCTGCAATATTCATTCGCTGGTAAGCACCTTCTATAAACCTTCCGGGGGGAGAACCAAAATTGTGGCCGCAGCGGATGATTTTTCGAGCGACCTCTACGCGCTCAAGAGCCAGATCGCCCTGCACGGACTGGACTGGCGGGACCACCTGGTAATGGTGGGGAGTGGAGATGACCGGATCACCGATGAAAGCAGCATCGAAGAAGCGTTGACCGGAAAAGTGGCGCTGGCCCTTCTGCCCTCGGTTTTTTACCGCAGCAGCCAGCTGCTGGATATCGGAAGGCTGACTGCCTCCGCGCATGACGCGGGTATCATAATAGGGTTTGACTGTTCTCACTCGGTGGGAGCGGTTCCTCACCGGTTCGACAGTAATGATGTCGATTTCGCCCTCTGGTGCGGCTATAAGTATCTCTGCGGCGGGCCCGGGGCCCCCGCCTTCCTTTACATCAACAGCCGGCATTTCGGCCGCCGCCCCGGCCTGGCCGGATGGTTCGGCAATAAAAAAGAAACTCAGTTCGACCTCAGCCCTGATTTTGACCACGCCCGTTCAGCCGGCGGATGGCAGATATCCTCTCCGGGGATCCTTGGAGCCGCGGGGGTGGAGGGCGCCCTGGAGGTAATTCTTGACGCCGGTATAGAGAGGATAAGGGATAAATCTCTCAGGATGACCTCATACCTGATATTCCTGGCGGATGAAATACTCGGTGATGAGCCTTACGGTTTCCGGGTAATCACTCCCCGCGAACCGGAAAGGAGGGGAGGGCATGTAGCTCTGGCCAGAGACAGCGATACGGTCCGTATCAGGGAATCCCTTGCAGCCAGGGGAGTTATCGCGGATTTCAGGCCTCCGGACATCATCCGACTGGCCCCTTCGCCGCTGTATAATACCTACCGCGAGGTCAGAGAGGTTGTCCGTTTTATAAAGGAGATAATAGACAGCGGCGAATATAAGTCGGTTTCTCCGGAGAGAAAAATCATAAGCTGAGAACGGAAATTCCTCTCAGGATCGTCCGCGAATTATAGTTGACATTTTTCGATATAAGTGTAAATTTCATAATACTTTTATTGTTATGGTTGTTTAACTGGATCCAGAGATGAGAGGTTAGTGGTTAAATGCTTGAAAATGAAGTATGTTACGAAGCCACTCTCGATCATGATTTCCTTGGTGAGATCTATTCCCTTCCGGGCGGGGAACAGATAAAGAGGTGTATCCAGTGCGGATCCTGCAGCGGATCCTGTCCGCAGGCCTGTCAGATGGACCATGCTCCGAGAAAGATTTTTTCTCTGATAAGAGCCGGGTTCAGGGATGAAGTGCTGAAATCCGACACCATCTGGCTCTGTTCATCCTGCTATGCGTGCGCTGTGAGATGCCCAAAGGAGATCAAGATCACCGATGTGATGTACGCCCTCAAGAGGCTTGCCATAAAGGAAGGGAAAGCGGAAAAAGGGAAAAAGGCGGCCGTTCTGTCAAAGAACTTCGTCCGGCTGGTCAATAAATACGGGCGTAATCACGAGACGGAATTGATGACAAGATACATTATCCAGGCTGAACTTTTTAACGCTCTGCACTTTGTTCCGCAGGGAATGAGACTGATGATGAATGGCCGGCTGCCCATAATGCCCCACAAAATCAAGAATCTCGATCAGCTGAGGAAGATAATCAAGAAAGTCGAAGAGCTGGGGGAGATATAGATGAAATATACTTATTATCCGGGCTGTTCGGTTACCGCAACGGCCAATCTTTACCAGGAATCGATAGATGCCATAGCGCCTTCTCTGGGGCTGGAGCTCGAGGAGCTTGAGGATTGGAACTGCTGCGGGGCCACCGCCTATATGTCTGTCAGGGAACTGATGAGTTTCGCGATCTCCGCCCGGAACCTTGCGCTGGCGGAAAGGTTTCACCGCGATATGGTGACTCCCTGCAGCGCCTGCTATCTGGTTCTTAATAAGACCAATCATTACTTCGAGGACTACCCCGACATGAGAAAGAAGATCGGTCAGGCGCTGGAAGCGGGAGGACTGAGCTACAGCGGAAATATCAGGGTAAGGCATATACTGGACGTTATTGTGAATGACGTAGGAATGGAGAAGATCTCTTCCCTGGTCACCAGGAACCTGGAGGAGCTGAGAGTAGCTCCTTATTACGGGTGTCAGATAGTCAGGCCGGAAATGGGTTTTGACGATCCGGATGAACCGGAGTCGATGGATATCCTTATCGAAACCCTTGGCGCAGAAACAGTCGATTATTCGATGAAGACAAAATGCTGCGGAGCCTCGTTGATGGGAACAGAAGAGAAGATGGCCCTGGGCCTCTGCAGGGATCTGTTAATGGATGCTGAGAAGAAGGGCGCCCACTGCATAATCACACTCTGCCCGCTTTGCCAGATGAATCTGGATATCTATCAGCCGAAGGTGAATACACTCTTCAAGACAGATTTCAAGATTCCGGTTATCTATTTCACCCAGCTGATAGGACTTGCCATGGGCAAATCGGCCGAAGAGCTGGGGATGAAGCGGCTGGGAGTTAAAGTATCAGGAGAAATGAAAAGAATCATTGAGGGAGCGTAAAATGGCTGTACGCATAGGTGTTTACATCTGCCATTGCGGAACCAATATCGCCGGTAAGGTCGATATAGACGAGGTCGTCGAGTTTACCAGAGGCCTCGAAAATGTTTCGCTGGTTAAAGACTACAAATTCATGTGTTCTGATCCCGGGCAGGCCCTCCTTCAGAAAGACGTCGAGGATGGCCTGATCGACAGAGTGGTGGTTGCATCGTGTTCTCCCCTGATGCATGAGAACACATTCCGGAAGGCAACTGAACGGGGCGGGCTCAATCCGTATTTATTTACCATGGCCAATATAAGGGAGCAGTGCTCCTGGGTGCACCTGGACCCGGGCCAGACTACCCGGAAGGCCAAGGACCTGATCGCGGCGGCGGTCAGAAGGGCCTTCCTGCTGGAGCCTCTTGCCAGGAGAGAAGTGCCGATCAACCCGCAGACCCTGGTAATAGGGGGAGGGATTGCCGGCATACAGGCGGCCCTGGACCTTGCCGAGGCCGGTAAGAAGGTTGTTCTGGTTGAGAAAGAGCCCTCCATAGGGGGGCATATGGCAAAATTCGATAAGACCTTTCCCACTCTTGACTGCTCGGCCTGTATCCTGACGCCCAGGATGGTATCGGTCGGCCAGCACCCCAACATAGAACTGATGACATATTCCGAGATTGAGGAAATCGGAGGGTATGTCGGGAATTTCAACGTAAAGGTCAGGAAGAAAGCCAGGTATGTCGACGCCGACCTTTGTAACGGGTGCGGCGCGTGCTGGGAGAAATGCCCCGGGACCAGAGTCCCGAGAAAAGGGAATGTGCACGAAAAATTATCGCTGGGGCCGACCACTTCGATATATATGCCGTTCATGCAGGCGGTCCCCGCCATTCCGGTCATTGACCCTGAGACCTGTCTGTACCTCAAGGACGATCAGCATAAATGCGGGCTCTGCGCCAAGGAATGCGAGAGGGACGCCATCAGATACGACATGAAGGATGAGATGGTGGAGTTTGAAGTGGGGAATATCATAATGGCCACGGGGTTCCAGACCTTCGACCCGGCCAGGATAACGCGTTACGGGTACGGAAGGATGGATAACGTGCTTACAGCCCTCCAGTTCGAGATAATGAACTGCGCCTCCGCATCCACCGGGGGAAAGATACAGATGGCGGACGGGAGCGAGCCGGAATCGATAGGTATTATACACTGTGTGGGGAGCAGGGATGAAAACTATCATGAATACTGCTCCAGGGTCTGCTGCATGTACTCTCTCAAATACTCCCACCTGATCAAGGAAAAGACCAACGCCGAAGTTTACCAGTTCTATATTGATATGAGGTGTTTCGGTAAAGGTTACGAGGAGTTCTACGACAGGCTCCTCACCGAGGATGTCAGGTTCGTAAGAGGTAAGGTCGCGGAGGTAACCGATTTCGCGCTCGATGAGGCTGAGGAGGGTAAACTGATTGTGAGAGTTGAAGATACCCTTCTGGGAACTGTCAGGAGGGTGCCGCTGGATATGGTGATTCTGAGTACCGGCCTGGAAGGGCATGATTCCCTTCCTGAAATTGCCAATAAATGCAACGTGTCGGTGGGCAGCGACGGTTTCGTGATAGAAAAACACCCCAAGCTGGGCCCGGTAGCCACAGCCACCGATGGGGTGTTCATTGCGGGGGCCTGCCAGTCTCCCAAAGACATACCGGATACGGTGGCTCAGGCGTCAGCTGCCTCCAGCGCGGTGCTTTCCATGATCACCAGAGAGAAGATAGAGATAGAAGCGGCCACCGCCGAAGTTGACGAGGATAAATGCTCAGGGTGCAAGCTCTGCAATACCCTCTGTCCGTATCTTGCGGTGAAGTACGATGAAGAGAAGGGTGTGTCGGTGGTTAACGAAGCGCTCTGCAAGGGTTGCGGAACATGCGTCGCCGGTTGTCCCAGCGGGGCGATCTCGGCGAAGCATTTTGAGGACAGGCAGATTTTTGCCGAGATAGAAGGTATTTTTTCAGGGTTATAATACTGTTTCCAAGCCGAAGGGATAACGGAAATGTCGTTTGAACCGAAGATAGTTGGTTTCCTTTGCAACTGGTGTTCCTACACCGGCGCTGACCTGGCGGGAACATCGAGAATAAAATATTCACCCAATATACGTTCGATAAGGGTGATGTGCAGTGGAAGGATCGAACCGACTTTTATAGTTAAAGCTTTATATGAGGGCGCCGACGGGGTGCTGATCGCGGGGTGCCATCCCGGCGATTGTCACTACCAGGAAGGCAATTATAAAGCGTTGAGAAGATACAGAATGCTGAGAAGGATACTTCCCGGTTTCGGGATTGAGCCGGAGAGAGTCAGGCTGGAGTGGGTGGCCGCCTCTGAAGGAGAGAGATTCGCCAATGTAGTGGATGAGTTCACCAAACAGATAAGGGAGCTGGGCCCCCTGAAACTGCGCGACTCATTGGAAAAGGTCCTCAGTGAAGACCTGATCCCGGACCTGGAGGAAGCAACAACAGAAGGCGGTGACGCCAATGAGGCTTAAGACTGGAATCTACTGGGGCGCGGGATGCGGAGGCTGCGATGTCGCGGTGCTGGACGTCCACGAGAAAATACTGCTGGTGGCGGAGAAGATGGAGCTCTTGTTCTGGCCGATAGCCATGGATTTCAAGTACGAAGATGTGGAGGCGATGGATGATGGGGAATTCGATATAGTTATGTATAACGGGGCGATCAGAAATTCCGAGAATGAGGAAATAGCCAGACTGCTGAGAAAAAAGTCAAAAACCATGATAGCTCTCGGAGCGTGCGCCCATCTGGGCGGGCTGATAGCGATGGCCAATTTTCACAGCAGGGATTCCATCCTGAACAGAGTTTACCTGGAGACCGAATCGACAGACAATCCTGATTCGGTTATGCCCAGGGAAAAGTGGGAAAACGAAGGCGAAGAACTGGAACTGCCATTTTTTCACCATACCGTCAAGACACTTGATCAGGTAGTGGATGTCGATTATTACATACCGGGATGCCCTCCCGTTCCGGACCAGATAGTTTCAGCGCTGGTTCAGGTCTGGGAAGGCAAGCTCCCTGAAAAGGGTTCGGTAATAGGAGCGGGAGAGAAGACTCTGTGCGATGAATGCCCCAGGGAAAAGGAAGAGAAATCCATAACCGAGTTCAAGCGTCCGGTGGAAATGATTCCGGAACCTGAAAAATGCCTTCTGGAACAGGGCTTTCTATGCCTGGGGCCGGTAACCAGAGAAGGGTGCGGAGCCAGATGCATAAATTCCAATGTCCCCTGCAGGGGATGTTACGGTCCTCTGGAAGAGGTCAGCGATCAGGGCATGCGTATGCTGAGCGCCCTGGCATCGGTTCTTGAACCGAAGGAAGAAAAGAAGATAGACGAACTTATCAGCCAGCTCCCCGATCCTCTTAGAACGTTTTACAGGTTCAGTGCGGCTGCTTCCATACTGAGGAGGAAAAAAGTATGAGGCGCGTAGAGATTGACCCAATCACCAGGTTGGAAGGACACGGCAAGATTTCTATTTTTATAGATGACGACGGTTCAGTCAGTAACGCTTATCTCCAGATCCCGGAGCTGCGCGGGTTCGAGAAATTCGTAGAAGGCCTTCCGGTAGAGGAAATTCCCAGGATTATGCCCAGAATATGCGGAGTCTGTCCAGCCGCTCATCACATGGCTGCGGGCAAGGCGGTAGACGCTGTTTATGGCCTGGATATACCGCCGGTGGCAAAGAAGCTCCGCGAGCTCTATTATATGGCTCACTTCATTCACAGCCATGCGGCGCATTTCTATGCGCTGGCCGCTCCCGATTTCGTGGTAGGCCCGGATGCCCCCAAGGCTTCCAGGAACGTTCTGGGGCTTATCGAGAAGGTGGGCCTTGAAATAGGCAAGAAGGTCATCAGGCAGAGGGCTGTCTCCCAGGATATCCAGATCATGGTGGGGGGCAGGGCCACCCATCCGGTATGGAATATCCCCGGCGGAGTGACCAGGGCTCTCTCCGAAGAAAACAGGGATAAGGTAAAGGAGCTGGCGGAGGGCCAGCTGGAGTTCGGTCTGTTCGGCCTGAAGCTCTTTGACGACGTGGTTCTGAAGAACCAGGAGTACCTGGATCTGGTTACCGGCGACGTCTTTGATCAGGTAACCAATTACATGGGCCTGGTGGATGAGAATAACAAGGTTAATTTCTACCATGGCAGGGTCAGAGTGGTGGATCACGAGGGCAACGAGATAATCAAGTATTCCGAACCGGAGTATCTGGAACATATCGCCGAACATGTGGAGCCTTATTCATATCTTAAGTTCCCCTATCTGAAACAGCGGGGCTGGAACGGTTTCGTGGAGGGGGCCGGGACCTCCCTGTACCAGGCCAATCCCCTGCCCAGGCTTAACGCCTCCGATGGGATGGCTACTCCCAGGGCTCAGGAACAGTACGAAAAGATGTACGATACCCTGGGCGGGAAGCCGTGCCACAAGCTGATGGTGAACCACTGGGCAAGATTGATAGAGATTGTATACGCCGCGGAGCGGATGGTGGAACTGATCAACGATGAAGAGATAACCGATCCCAACGTCAGGGTAATACCTTCCACCACTCCCAGAGAGGGCGTGGGTATTGTGGAAGCTCCAAGAGGAACCCTGACCCACCATTACTGGACCGATGAAAACGGAATAGTAACCAGAGCTAACCTTATCGTGGGAACCACCAACAATAATGCCTCTATTTCCATGGCGATCAAGAAGGCGGCTGAAAAACTTATCAAACCGGGAGGAGAAGTCTCTGACGGCCTGCTCAACATGGTAGAGATGGCTTTCAGGCTCTATGACCCCTGCTTCAGCTGCGCCACACATTCACTCCCCGGCCAGATGCCCATGGTTGTGGAGATAAGGTCCCGCCAGGGAGAGATCCTTAATAGAATTTCCAGGTAGCCGGGTTATGTCTCGGGAGAAATCCAGATGAGTACAGTTATTATCGGGCTTGGAAACACTATCCTGTCTGATGACGGGGCGGGTATTTACGCCGCCCGGGAATTGAGAGAAAAACTGGATTCCTCCTTCAATATCATGGAAGCGGAGCTGGCCGGGCTGGATCTGATGGAGATGATGAAGGATTATGACCGCGCGGTCATAATAGATG
Organism: Candidatus Krumholzibacteriales bacterium; assembly: GCA_046483305.1. GTDB lineage: Bacteria > Krumholzibacteriota > Krumholzibacteriia > Krumholzibacteriales > WJIX01 > WJIX01. The sequence continues at coordinate 34,807 of JAWODM010000034.1, forward strand.
CGATCAAACTGGACGGGGAAGAGCCGGGCACCGTATTCAAACTCAGAAACGATGATATCAGAATAACTCCCAGGCTGGCTTCCTGTCATGATGTCGACCTGGTTACAGCGATAGCCCTGGGAAGGCGGCTCGGCCTGAAGATGCCTGATGAGGTAATCATTTATGCGGTGCAGGGCGGGGATGTTCTGACCCTGAACGAAGGCTGCACCGAGCCGGTGGAGAGGGTTATTCCAGATCTGGTTGATGAAATAGCCGGGACTCTGACCGGGAAGCGGCACCGGCGGATATCCATACCCCTTGAAGAAAGAAGCAACAGGGATGCATGAAGTTTCTCTTATGCAGAACGTAATCTCAGTGGTAACTGAAACCGCTGAGCGGCAGGGAGGGGGCAGGGTAAGTTCAATCCATCTTAAAATAGGTAAAATGGCAGGGGTTAATATCGATTCTCTCAGGTTTGCGTTCGATATCATCTCAAAAGGTACCGTCGCCGAAGACGGCAGGCTTGAGGTCGAGCATGTCCCGCTGAAACTGAGCTGCGGCGGCTGCGGAAAAGAATTCAGCCCTGACCAGTTTTCTCTGATATGCCCTTATTGCGGCGGCAAGAATATAGATATCGTTTCCGGCAGGGAGATGCAGGTGGATTACATCATGATGGAAGATGAAGAAGAGAGATAGATATAACACGAGATTATATTCTATTAATTTAACATCCCCGTTTAACTTCCCCGCCAGGCTTGACTTTTCGGCCTGCCTTATGTTATAATAATAAACGGATTAAGGCCTTGCCGTAATAGAAAACCATTAATATTCACGGATCCGCGGCAGGGTTCAGCAGCTTAGCTTTATCGCATATCTCATTTGGTTAGACGGTAATCCCCTGTAAGAACAAGACTGTTATTCGATGAACTCTGTCCCCCAAAGAGCAGGTATGTTTAATAAGTATTTTCGGCGCTGCCGGCATCCCCGCGACTTGCCGGGGCGCTTCGCAGTCCCTGGCCAGAGTGACTGCGAAAAACCCGGAATCTGTCCCCGCCGCGTCCCGTGATGACCATGAGAATCCATCCCAGATATATTATTAAGCGGCGGGGACAGATGACGGAAAGACCGGTTCCTTTAAATTTCTTTGAAGTACCACTGGTTGGGCCTGTATTTGAATATTGAGCTGCTCAGACGGATTCCTCTACCGGAAGAAGGAACGCCTTAACCCCCGCATCCATGAATTCTTCCTTCAGCTGCCTGATCTTTTCAAGCAGCTGTGTTGCCCTTTCATCCTCGCATACCATCATGATCAAAGAATTGGTGGAGGGCCAGATATGAGTCCCCATATGGGGGTCCGAGTGCTCCCCCCTGCCGTGCAGGCCCTGAATCCTGGTGAACTTCTCCGCTCCGCATTCTTTCATGCATTCCCGGACCTCTTCTTCTATGGAAGCGTTGTATATGAATATTACCATTTTCATTATTTGGACCCTCCCGGCGATAATTGACCTGAATTCCCGATTCTATGCCGCGCCATCATTCTTCTTTCTGTTTCTTCTGATCCTTTCCTCCATTATCGAGTACAGGGTAGGAACGAAAAGCAGTGTAACCAGGGCCGAGAAAAGGAGGCCTCCTATAACCGATATCGCAAGGGGGCTCCAGCTTTCGGCGCCCTCTCCGGTGCTGAGAGCCAGCGGTGTAAGGGCGAATATGGTAGTGAAAGCGGTCATCAGTACCGGCCTGAGCCGCCTCTGTCCGGCAGTCAGTATTGCTTCCCGTATTTCATACTCTCTGGCCCTCAGTATATTGGTGTAATCTACCAGCACGATACCGTTATTTACCACTATACCCACCAGCATTATCATCCCCACGTAAGATACCAGGTTCAGGGTATTCCCGGTAATGAGAAGGGCCATTATTACACCGGTAATGGCAAAGGGGACTGAGAACATTATTACGAAGGGGTCGAGCAGAGATTCGAACTGGGAGGCCATTACCATATAAACGAGGGTTATACCCAGAATCAGCGCCAGGAAGAGGTATTTAAACGATTCCGCCTGGTCTTCGGCGGTCCCCCCGAAGTGGAGCGCTATATTCGGGGGAATTTCCATCCCGTCTGTCTCTTCGCGGATATCCTCAACCACGTCACCGAGAGGCCTCCCGTATATCCCGGCATTCAGGTATACCACTCTCTGCTGATTCTTTCTCTCCAGGGTTCTAACCCCTCTTTCAATCCGCAGTTCCGCGATATTCGCAAGGGGTATCTGCCGGCCGGTAACCGGTGATATTACCGTGGTTCTCAGCAGGTTTCTGGTGTCCCTGCGGGTCTTCCTGTCGAGCCTTATTCTGGTATCGAACTCGTCGTCGCCTTCGCGGTAAAGCATCGCTATCTTTCCCTCGAAGTTATTCCTTACCGTGTTCGATATGTGAGCCATATTAAGGCCAAGCATCGCCGCCTTCTCCCTGTCCACCTCAACCCACAGCTCGGGCTTGCCCGGTTTTCTGGAGATGGAAGGGTCGATTATTCCCTCGATTCCCTTAACCACCTCCAGCAGCTCCCCGGCGAATTTGCCGGAGGCGCTGTAATCGTCGCTGTATATCTCGATCGACACCGGTGTGGTGCCTCCCGACATCATCGCCGCGAACATATCGGTGGGGGTGAAATCAACCGCAACCACGCCTGGTATCTTCTTGATCTCCCTGGAGAGCATCTTCCCGATGTCCGCGTCTGAACGCTCTCTTTCATTCTTGTCTATAAGCATTCCTCCCACATTGATTATATGAGTATCTTCCTGCCTTCCTATCATGGCGCTGAATCCTGACTCGCTGGTTCCGCACCTGGCGAACACCATGTCGGCTTCCGGAACTTTCTCGAAAAGGATCTGTTCCACCCGGGCCATTACACTGTCGGTTACCTCCACCCGGGTGCCTACCGCCAGCTCTATATTGCCCCTCACCTCTCCCTGGTCCACCATGGGGAAGAATTCCGTGCCGATGAATCTGGTAAGAAGAAGCGATGAAAGGAATATCACCAGGCCGGAGAGGATGACGGCCTTCCGGTGGTTCAGAGACCAGTTGAGCAGGCCGGCGTAGAAAGTTTCAATCCTTCTGAATATCCTGTTTCCGTATGCCTGGAGAGCGGTTTCCTTCCTGTTGTCAATCCGGCGAAGCAACTTTGAGGAGAGCATGGGAGTCAGAGAAAGGGCGCAGAAGAGTGAACCGATAAGCACTACTATTATGGAGAAGGCAAGTTCCTTGAAGATAATCCCGGTAATACCCGGGATGAATATAACCGGTATGAATATGGAAACCGTGGTGGCGGTGGATGCGGTTACCGCAAGGCCTACCTCGGATGAACCGAATACCGCCGATTCATTCGGGGATTCGCCGATTTCCTTTCGGTGATAGTATATATTCTCGAAGATTACTATCGCGTTATCCACCACCAACCCGATAGCTATCGCCACCGCCGACAGAGACATTGTATTTATGGTGTATCCGCCCAGGTAGAGAAAGATAAATGCCAGCACCATGGAGAAGGGGATGGTTACTCCCACGATGAAACTTCCCCTCCATTCCCGCAGAAACAGGAAAACTACTATTACCACAAACAGAATCGCCCATAGTACTGTATTCCTGAGGTTGTTAACCGAATCCTTTATGAATTTGGACGAGTCCATGATGATGTTCACCCTGGCGTCCGATGGAAGGTCCTCAGCCAGCAGGGGCAGTTCTCCGGTTATACTTTCGGCCACTTCCACTGTGTTTTCATCGGACTGCTTCATCGCCAGCACCACCACCGCTTTCTCTCCGTTGACTCTTACCCTCCGGTCCTTTTCCTTGTACCCGTCAATCACCTCGGCGACATCTCTTACGTAGACCGGTTTATTATCCCTCACTGCCACCACCGTGCCTGCAATTTCATCAACCCCGGTGTATTCTCCTGGCACCCTGATAATATATTCGGTTTTCCCCATCTCTATCTTGCCGGCGGGCCTGGATATGTTCTCAGCGGCCAGGACGGTTGCTATCTGCTGTTCCGATATCCGGTATCCCTCCAGCTTTCCCTGGTCCACGATGATCTTTATCTCCCGTTCTTCTCCTCCCATCGCTTCCGCCAGGGCCACGCCGGGAAGCCTCATCAGTGGATCGCAAATCCTCTTTTCCACTATGTTAAAGAGTTCGTTATAGCTCTGGTCGGCAGTAATACCTATCCACATTACCGGCATCATGGAAAGGTCGAATTTAATCAGCATCGGTTCTTCCGCGTCTTCGGGAAGGGCTTCTTCCGCGAAATCTATCGCCTGGCGGATATCATTGGCGGCTTCGTCCAGGTTGGTGCCCCACTCGAAGCTGATCAGGATCGAGGAATAGTCTTCCATTGAATTGGAGTTGATATCCTTAATATGTGAGATCGCGGCCAGGTTGGATTCCAGAATCTTGGTAACCAGGTTTTCCATATCTCTGGAGCTGGCGCCGGGGTATCTGGTGATTACGCCCATGGTGGGGATTTCGATCTCAGGCATGACATCTATCTTTATCCGGGTGAGCGATATTATCCCGATGATCAGAATGGCCATAAAGACCATCATCGTCATTACCGGTTTATCTACTGACTTTCTGGGGAGTTTCAATTACCCTTTCCCCCTTCCACCGCCACTCTGCTTCCGTCACTGACCACGTTTTTGCCCGCCAGGATAACTGTCTCGCCCTCTGCCAGCCCTTCGGATATCTCTATAAACAATCCTTCCCGTAGCCCCGGTTTTACCTCTCTGCGCCTGGCGGCCCCATCTTCCACCACGAACAGATAATCCCTGCCGCTGGCCTCCAGGAGGGCATCCACCGGTACCGCCACCGCGCCTTTCCTCTCCCTGACGATGAGCTCCACGGTGGCGAAGAACCCCGGTTTCAGCATACCGCCGGGATTCCCTGCGCTGACTTCCAGGGGAAAAGATCTGGTCTGTATGCTGGCCGCCGGGCTCAGCGAATAAACAGAGCCCTCAAAAAGGGTATCCGGGTAAGTATCAACGCGGATAACCGCCCTGTCCCCTTTGTCCAGATACTTTATATCCTCCGCCGGGACCGTCCCCTCTATTTTTACCGATGAAATATCCATGAGGGTGGCTACCCCCGGGCTTCCGGGCATGGGGCTCAGGATATCCCCTTCATCAGCGTTCCGGCTGGTGATATAGCCGGCGAAGGGGGCCTTTATAACCGCCTCATCCATGTTATAACGGGCCATCTCCAGGTTCGCTTCCGCCTGCCGCAGCTGCGCCATAGCCGATTCATGCGCCAGCTGCGCCTGTTCGTAGTCCCTGGTTGATACCGATCCCTTCTCCTTCAGTTTCAGCAGCCTGTTGTAATTGGTCCTGGCGTTCTCCAGGCTGGCTTTCGCGACAGATACCGCCGCTTCCGCCTGGTTCAACTGTATCCTTACCGGCGCCATGTCAAGGTTCGCGATAATCTGTTGCTCCTCCACGTAATCTCCCTGCTCAATCAGTATCTCATCCAGCTTGCCCCCGGCGGCCGGCACTATATCCGATCTCTGCCAGGGCTGAATGGTGCCGGTGAAGATTATCCGGTCGCTTATATCCTTTCTGGAGGCGGTGAACGTCTTGACCGGAACGGGGCCGTTCTCCTCTTCCGCTCCGCAGTATCCGGAAAAGATCATAGCCAGGGCCGCAATTGAAAGCAGAGAGGCCGAGGCCATATATTTCAGAATCGTTTTCCGGTGGCGCTTATAAGGCATATGCTTTCCTTTCAGTTTTTATTCTGTTTCCGGGCTCCGGATCAGTTTGCCGGCAGCTCTTTCCAGGTTGGACCTGGCCACCAGATAGCGGGCCAGAGAGTTTCTGTGATTGGCCCTCGCTCTGGTAAGAATCAGCTGGGCATCCAGGAGCTCTGTGTTATTAATGATTCCTTCCGTGAATTTCTGATCGGCTACCCGGTAGTTTTCCCTGGCATGTCTGAGCGCTTCTTCACTTGCCGACACGGACTGCTTCGTTTCGGTAAGCTGGAGCAGGGCCCTGGCCACATCCAGTTTCACCGCTTCCCTGATCTTTTCCAGCTCCAGTTCCAGCTGTTTTCTTCTGCTGTTCGACTGTCCGGCCCGGTGGGCGGCCGCTCCCCAGTCGAAAATGTTCATTCTTGCGACCACACCCATGGTCCAGGTGGTATAGAACTCGTCCAGATACTGCCGGTCGGGGCGGTTATAACCGAGATTGGCGAAGAAGGAGATGTCCGGAAGGTAAGCTTTTCTGTCTATGGTATACTGTTTTCCAGCTATATTGAGCTGATTTTCCACGGCGGCAATCTCGGGCCTGCGGTTGACTGCCTCTGCGGTCACCTTATCCAGATTTATCAGGGACGGCCCGGGGTCAACCGATGGTTTTTCGGTCAGCCGGACCGCTGAAGATAGCGGGAGCCCCAGCATGTCGCAGAGGTTCTTCTGAGCAAGCTCTATACTGTTATTGGCCTGAATCAGCCCGAGGTGCGATTCGGAGAGCAGGGCCCTGGTCTTTAGCATGTCATTTCTGGCGGCAAGCCCGTTTTCATAGAGGTTTTCAAGATCCTGCAGCTGCGAGCTGAGCATCCTTGCCGACTCGACCGCCACCTCTTTCAGTTCCATGGCGTTATACAGGCTCCAGTAGGACTGAACAGTTTCGAAAATAAGCTGGTTTCTTCTCGCCCGGAGGTCCGATACCGCGGCATCCCTGGCGAATTCACTGATATCGCACTGATCCATTATCTTGCCGAAGGTGAATATGGGCTGTGTAAGGTTCAGAGATAGTGAATAGTTGTTCGGGGAGCCTATCACTATCTTCTTGGGCATCTCTTCCTCACCGGGGGTGGGAGAGCCGAATCCTCCGAACATCGCGGCGGGAAAGAAGGGGGCCATGTCCAGCCTGGTGTAATTTGCCTCCCCGGTCAGCTTCGGCATACTGGAGGTTCTGGATTCCTTCAATCTTTCTTCGCTCTCGAGAATTTTCTCCCTGGCTATCTTAATGTCCCGGTTGTTCTTCAGGGCCATGGCGATGCTCCGGTCCAGAGAGAGCCGCAGGGTGTCGCCGGCCGCCGGAAGGGCGGCTGAGGTTTCGGCCCCGGCAGGCGAGATGAAAAAAAGCAGCGCCGACTCGATTGCCATTATTCTGATCAGATTCTTCATGTCATTACCGTTCTCTTTTCAGCAAGGGATAGAACTTCAGCCCGAAGTTAATATTTATTATACCCTGCTCGGTAAACCCCCGGCCGAAGTGAAAGGTATCCCTGCATAGAATATAGTTATAATTTGATTCCGCGGTGATCGATATCCGCCGGCTGAGCGCAAGCTCCGCTCCCAGCCCTCCCTGCAGCCCAATGCTCACCTTCTGCAGATCCTCCCCCTCGAACTGCCTTGCTTCTCCGAAGAATTCTGCTTCGGATATTCTCCAGTAGTACATTCCCGCGCCCGCTCTGATATGGATGTCCAGCTTTCCCGGCCTGAGGATCGAATAACTGTTGCTGAGTACCAGAGAGGCCACTGAGAAGTTGGAGGAGGTTTCGTAAATCTCTCTGGCAAAATTCATCCTGCCCGCGGCCGCGGATATCCTGGTGGAGAAGCGGGAGCTTACCCTTTTGCTGACGCTCAGTGTTAATTCCGGGCCGGTGTCGAGCAGGTCAGCGGATGAATTTTCCATATCCAGGGATCCCGATACCGGCAGAAGCATCCCCCCGGAAACCGCTGCCGCCCAGCCACTATTGTCCATGTCCGAATCATGCCGCTCCGCAGCGGCAGCCGTCTGAAAATGAACATTCAGAACTGCCAGTGAAGGAATGACCAGTATGAGTGATATCAGCTTTTTCAAGTTCAAGATGCCCTCCGGAACAGAAGCCGGAATGTATAAATATTAAGTATCGAATTATAGCAGTTCAGAGATCGATAGTGAATCGATAATTATTCTGAATTATTCTGAAAATTATAATACTGATGCCCTGATGTCAATATTACCAGACTTGGAGTTTCCCCAATTTTTATAACCTATAAGGTAGTCGATGATTTGTAATAGTATGTGGATTATTGATATTTTCAAAATCTTGGTCGATTTCCCCGGCGAGGAAACCGCCACTCCCGCCCCGGGCTCGCTCTTTCTGCCCCTCCGGGTCAGAAATCCTTGCCCGCTCGCCCTCCGGAGGGTTTTGAAAATATCAATCATCCACACTCACCAGCAATGAAAACCCTATTCCAGTTACCAATCTTAATAACTTATTGTATCTCGCAATGTTAGTAAAATACTTGCCGGATTTTTGGGGGAACTCCAATACCAGACAGACGGATTTGCCTTATTAATAACAGAATTTTTCCCTGATTTTTTACCCTACGGCGCCATTCAGCGGAATTGGATGTTCAATATCTTTTCAGAGCTTCCTTGATTACGCGCCGGCCCGGGGTGGCGATCAAGGAAATAATGTTAAATATAGATAACAAATTGTAAAACACACTTGACATGATGATAGAATATGATTAAAATATGTATAGTATACCTTACAATTAGTAAAGGATATTAAACATTGAAACCGGCACAGAGCTGATAGAGGGGAGCTGATGTTATGAAACTTGGAAACAACCTGAGACGGTGCAGGTTCGAAATGAACGAAATGACTCAGGAGGAACTGGCAAAGGAGGTAGGCGTTACCAGGCAGACCATTATTTCGATCGAGAAGAACAGGTATGTGCCCTCAACCCTGCTGGCGCTCAAGCTGGCGAAATTCATGGGTAAGAGATTCGAGGAGGTCTTTTATCTTATCGAAGAAGATGACTGATTATCATACTTAAGGTTAAAATGAAAGGAGCCTTAAATGAATACCAAGCTGTTTGTTCTTATAATTCTTGTCCTGGGGGTTGCCGCATTTTATCTGCTCCCGAGAACCAGGCTCAGCGGGAGGCTGAAGATGAATGAAAAACTCTTCTGCGCTGTGAATGTAATCGGTGTGATCTGCGGGGCAGCCGGCCTGGCCCTCTCGCTGGCCATGGGCGGGAAGATACTTACCGGGCACTACTTTGAGCTGATTCTTCTTCCCGCGGTGCTGGTATATCTCTATTCCGCGATGATCATGAAATCGACCGGAAATGAAGCCGCATATGACGAAAAGCAGAATTACAATATGACCCAGGCGGCGGCGTTATCTCTGCCGTTTTCGGTGGCGGGAATGTTCATTCTGTACGCCCTGTACAGGGAATCGGTTTTCGGGGGAATGGTCTGGTTCCCAGTGTACCTGTTCCTGAACCTGACCGTATACTCGGCGGGGGTCCTGGCATTTTTCAGAAAAAATTGATATAGAATTGATTTGTAAAACGATCATCACGTAGTATATATACTACGTGATGTTAAGCATATTATAAGATATTTAGCCTTATATGGTTATGTTTTAAATTATAATAACTATTTAAGAAGGCATTAAATCACCTTATATTATGTAGTATATATACTACATAATATGAACTAAAATTATCGAAATATATTTTCAGTCTATTGACAACAAAGGAATTACAGATTATACTATATATAAAGTCTGTAGTATATATACCAAAGGAAAAGACATGAGTCCTACAAGATTTCAAATAGCAAAAAAAGATATTGTTAACTACTTTGAAGAATTAGAAGAAAATATTCTTACACATAGTGATATCTCCGATATACTTTTTAGAGAACGTGAGTTCTGGCGTTTACCAAAAAATATGACATCCAATAGTTTTATTGACACTCTTATAAGAGAGACAAAATTACAAATGCATAGATTTGAATTTCCTTATCGCCCGTCAACAATATATTCCTGGGGAGATGTTTCAGAATATCAATTATATCTATCATTAAAACCTAATTCTTATTTTTCTCATTATACAGCAATGTACTTACATAATCTAACAGATCAAATTCCAAAAAATGTATATATAAACTCTGAACAGTCCCCTAAGCCTCAACAAAGAGGCAAGCTATTACAAGCTAATATTAACAAAGCTTTTTCTAGACCTCAAAGAACAACTAATAATATAACCACATACAATGAACATAAAATATATATGTTAAGTGGTAAATATACTGACAACTTAGGGGTAACAAAGCTGAAGACTGAAGATAATGGTAATATCACAGTGACAAATATTGAAAGAACTTTGATTGATATAGTGGTTAGACCGATTTACTCAGGTGGAATTTATGAGGTATTAAATGCATACAAAGCAGCTAAAGGGAAAGTATCAATAAATAAAATAGTTGCATACTTAAGTAAACTAAAATACAAATACCCATATCATCAATCTATTGGATTTCTACTAGAAACAACACTATATGACGAATCAAAAATTGAATTGCTTATGGATTTTGATATTTCAAATAAATTTTACTTATCTCATCAAATGAAAGACAAGGCTTTTTCTGAAAAATGGCAACTCTATTATCCAAAGGGTATGATAAGTTAATTGCAGAAATTCTCCAAAAAGAAATCAAAGTAATAATTGAAATCCCCTGATCTTTCTTCAGCATTAGTTGTTGCCAAAACAGAGGGGAAATCTTGAGCGTGGAAGTCCCTATATTTATAAATTATTCGCAATAAGCTAAGTGGGACTTTTTTTGATTCAAAAATCTTTTGCATAATTTCCCTATTATTATCTATACCAATTGAAAAATTATTCATTAGTAAATGAATATCATAGAAATCTCTTGCTCTTGGTTTAATAGTCATAGTGTTAACTATTTGTTTATATTCTTCAGTTTGTTGGCAAATTGCTCTTGCTTTCTCAAAGACTATCATTTCAGGCGAATATACATATAGGTTATAATCTTCTATTTTCCCCCTTTGTTTATTACTGCAGTATTCAAATTTACTAATGTCAATTTTAAAGGTTTTCCTTTGTTTAGGTCCGACTACTAATGCTCTTCTTCTCAATTTATCTTTATTATCTTTATATTTATCAAATGAATTCTGATCAATAATTTTAAAACTAATTTTGTATCCTCCCCAAAATGTTTTTAAATTTTCTGATATCTTTTCTGGGACTTCCTCAAATTTGAAATCAATAATTTCATATCCTTTTCTTATAAATGCTTCTTTTAATGTTTTTTCTAATTTTTCTGAAATTAATCCAAATTCTAATTTAGTGAATTCACCATTAATTGAATAATCAATATCAATAGAAGATCTAGCTGAAATATTAAAAATATAGTTTATAGCATTACCACCTTTTAAAACCAGTCTCTCCAATAGATAATCATCTGAAACTAGAGCTATAATTGCAGTCTTTCTTATTTCATCCTCATAATTATTATTCATAAAAATAGCTGATTTCTATTCCAGTTACTTATTTAGAAATATTTCCACAATTATAATATACTTGGATAATGCTTAATATATACATCAATATCGTATAAAAAAAAGGGTAAAAAAAGTAAACATTTGAACGGAATCATAATTTATGATATAATTAAACCGTTGAATTTTACAGGAGAAGAAAAAATGATAAAAGTCATGATGCACGTCAACTGTTGTTGTAGTCCCGAAAAATATCCGGGATACGTGTATCGATGACCCTTTGAAAATACTGTTATCGACGCGGGGCTCCCGGAATTTTCCGGGAGCCCTTTTTTTTAGGGGGAAGAAAGCAGAATGATATACGGAAATATATTGATGAAGGTCGGGAATACCCCGTCGGTAAGGCTTCGGAGTTTTGAGAGGGGCCCGGATGTGGAGATTTACGCCAAGCTGGAAGGAGAGAACCCCAGCGGTTCAATCAAGGACCGGGTTGCCATCCATATGATAGAGAAGGCGGAATCTCGCGGCGAGTTGAAGCCGGGAAAGACTATTCTGGAGGCGACCAGCGGGAATATGGGGATATCGCTGGCTATGGTTGGCGCCCGGAGGGGTTATTCAGTGAAAATAATAATGTCTGAGAAGGTAAGCAGCGAGAGAGCGGTACTGGTCAGGAGTTACGGAGCGGAGCTGGAGCTGACGGGGGAAAGATCAGGTACCCGGGGTGCTCTGGAGAGGGCCAGGGAACTTGCTGACAGGTATCCTGACAGATACTGGCTGGCGGACCAGTTCAACAACAGCGATAATACCGAAGCCCATTACCGGACAACCGCGGCGGAACTTCTCAGGGACATCGGTGATATAGACGGGGTGGTTGCCGGTGTGGGCACCGGCGGCACCCTGGGGGGGATCGCCGCCAGATTCAGGGAGGATTCTCCCGATACCAGGATATTCGGTGTTATCCCTCCGAAGGGATACCAGATACAGGGCCTTCAGAATCCCGAAGAGGATTTCAGCGGAGAAATCTTCAGCTCCGATCTGATGGATGACAGGATATATGTAGATAGAAGGGATGCCTTCAATACGGCTAGAATGATTGCGAGAACAGACGGAATCTTTGTGGGTATGAGTTCGGGGGCGGCAGTTTTTGCCGCGGTGGAGGCGGCGGAGAGGATAGGAAGGGGAAGAGTAGCGGTAATAATTCCGGACATGGGGGAAAAGTACCTGAGCACAGGGCTTTTCGGTTAGGAGGGCCGGTTACAGGGGACGGCCCTCCTGGCGGCTCACTGATTTTCCGCCACAGTAATAAACTGATAATAGTTATACATTTCTGAGAATTTATATTATACTCAAAAACTGATTATGTTTTTGCCGGGGCGGATAAGGTTCCGCTCCCTGACTGCCCGGTTAAATGAAAGGTTAGATCGATGAGAGTTCTAATTACCGGTATAACAGGTTTTGCCGGGAGCCACCTGGCCGACCTGTGCCTCGAGAAGGATGATGTCGAGCTTTTCGGAATCATAAGATGGCGCAGCCGGACTGAAAATATCGAACATATATGGGATCAGCTGGAGCTTCTGGAATGCGATCTGAGGGATGCCAATTCCACCAGGGATGTAATTGAACAGATAGAACCGGAATATATTTTTCATCTGGCCGCTCAGAGTTTCGTCCCAACCTCCTGGAACGCCCCCAGCGAATCTTTGAGCACCAACATACTGGGCGAACTGAATCTTTTCGAAGCGGTCAGGAAAGCGGGGCTGTCATGCAGAATTCAGATCGCCTGTTCCAGCGAGGAATACGGAATGGTGCTGGAAGAAGAAGTCCCCATAAAGGAAACCAACCCCCTGCGTCCGCTGAGTCCCTACGGAGTAAGCAAGGTGGGGCAGGACCTGCTCGGGTACCAGTACTATATGAGCTACGGGATGGAGATTGTAAGAACCAGGGGGTTCAATCATACCGGGCCGAGAAGAGGGCCGGTATTCGTATGTTCAGACTTCGCCAAGCAGATAACAGAGATAGAATCGGGCAGGAAGGAACCGGTCATACAGGTGGGAAATCTGGAAGCCAGGCGCGATTTTACCGATGTAAGAGATATGGTCAGGGGTTACTGGCTCTCGCTGGAAAGTGGCAGGGCCGGCGAAGTTTATAATATCTGCTCAGGCAGGAGCCACAGTATTCAAAGTATCCTGGATAAGCTGATCGAAATAAGCGGGGTAAAGCTGGAGGTGAGGCAGGATGAGTGCAGGCTGCGGCCCAGCGATGTTCCGCTGCTGGAAGGCGATTACAGTAAGTTCGCGGCGGATACCGGCTGGGAACCGGAGATACCTCTGGAAGAGACCCTTTCCGATCTCCTTGAATTCTGGCGCCAGAATCCGGACAGGGGTAAATTAATCTGATTATTCATTATGCGAGTTTTAATTACTGGTGCATACGGTTTTGTGGGCAGGTATATGGCCCGTGAAATGGCTGAGGCGGGATTCGAAGTCCTGGCAACGGATATCATCGATCCTGATGAGGCGAAGAAGGCTCTGCCGGAAGGAGCCGCTTACAGAGAATGCAATCTTCTGAGCGGTAATGAAGTGAATGGGCTGCTGGAGGAGCCCCTCCCCGGCCTGGTAATCCATCTCGCAGCTCTCAGCTCAGGGCGCAAATCGATTTCGGCGCCTCTGGAGACTTTCCGGACCAACATTATCGGATTTGTAAATCTCCTGGAAGGGGTGAGAAGAAGCGGAGGGGATATCAGAGTACTGGCGGTCGGTTCCGGCGAGGAGTATGGCAGAAAGAGGCCGGGCGAAATGCCGATCAGCGAAGACGCGGCGATAGGACCGGCAAATCCATACGCTGCCAGCAAGGCGTCCCAGACTATCATCGGACTGCAGTATCACCGGACTTACAATATGGACCTGGTGGCCACCCGGAGTTTCAATCATACCGGACCCGGCCAGACCGATACTTTCGTGTTGCCCTCATTCGCCCGAAAATGCGCCGAGATTGCGGCGGGGGCCAGGGAGCCGGTCCTCAGGACCGGGAATCTCGAGATAGTGCGAGATTTTCTTGATGTCAGGGATGTGGTGAAAGCTTACCGGATGCTTTGTGAGAAAGGCCGTGCCGGAAAGGTATACAATGTATGCTCGGGAGAGGGCCTGAAATTGAAAGAAGCACTTGACATAATGGTCGAACAGTTTGATATAGATGTTGATAAGGGTAAGGACCCGGAATTGTACAGGCCGGCTGATGTGCCCGTATTCGTCGGGGACAACAGCATGCTTTCGGAGGAGACCGGGTGGAAGAGAAACATCACGGCAACGGAGATGCTGTCTGACCTTGTGGATTACTGGAGAAGCCTTTATGGTGGATAAGGTACAGTAGCTTTGAAAGAAAGTGGGAGTTGTCAATGCCTGATATATGTATGGTTGGAACAGGTTATGTAGGGCTGGTGAGCGGCGCCTGCCTGGCTGATTTTGGAAATACAGTCATATGCGTGGATATAAACGAGGACAGAATTTCTCAGATAAAGAACGGCATTATACCGATTTATGAACCGGGGCTCAAGGAGCTGGTAAGCAGAAACAGAGATTCCGGCAGGTTATTTTTTGCCACCGATCTGGAAGAAGGGGTGAGAAAATCGGATGTTATCTTCTCCGCGGTGGGAACCCCCATGGGGGAAGACGGTTCGGCCGACCTCGGCGCGGTTTTCCGTGTTGCCGCTGATGTGGCCGGCTATATGAAACAGTACAAGGTGTTCGTTCAGAAGAGTACAGTCCCGGTAGGTACTTCAGAGAAGGTGGGGCAGATTATCAGGGAAAATCTCAAGGGAGATATCGACTTTGAGAGGGTATCCAACCCGGAATTCCTGAGAGAAGGATCCGCCATTGAGGATTTCATGCGCCCCAATAGAGTTGTTATCGGGGTGGACAGCCCCAGGGCAAGGGAGATCATGAGAGAGATTTACCGCCCGCTCTACCTGCTGGAAACGCCGGTGGTATTCACTTCGGTCAGAACAGCCGAGCTTATCAAGTACGCCAGCAATTCGTTCCTGGCTGTGAAGATATCATTCATAAACGAGATAGCGGACCTCTGTGAGAAACTGGGCGCGGATATCAGCGATGTGGCCAAAGCCATGGGCCTGGACAGGAGGATCGGGCCCAAATTTCTTCACGCCGGTATCGGTTACGGGGGATCCTGCCTCCCCAAGGACGTGGCAGCCATACTTCATACGGCGGAAACCCACGGGGTGGACCTCAGGATTATCTCCGGGGCCGACAGGGTCAACAATGCAAGGGTGGACAGGCTGATGGAAAAGGTATACTCCGAATTCCCCGGTATTAAGGGAATAGATATAGCCCTGCTGGGGCTTTCATTCAAGCCGAACACCGACGATGTGCGCGACGCCCCGTCACTGAGGTTCATAGACCGGGCGCTGGAGGAGGGAGCGGAGCTGAGAGTTTATGATCCGATCGCCATGGATAACGTCAAGGAGATATACGGTTCGAAGCTCAAATATTTCGATAACGCCTACGGCGCTATCGAGGGGGCGGAAGCGCTGGTTATAATGACCGAATGGAATGAATTCAGAGTGCTCGATATGGACAGGGTGGAGGAACTGATGAAGGGCAGGGCGATCTTCGACTGCCGCAACATATATAAGGACGTCGATCTCGAGAGTAAGGGGTTCTCGTATCATTCGTTCGGCCGCTGACCCGCCTGGCCTCCGGTTCCCCTGCCGGAACCGGGAGTTTTCTCCCGGCTGTGCGGAAACGCGGTTTGCGAGAGGATGTAACTGATGAGGAAAATTCTGGTCACCGGAGGAGCCGGGTTTATCGGATCCAATTTCGTTAAAATGATTCTGGAAAGGAAGAGCCGTAACCATGTGATAGTTCTGGATAAACTCACCTACGCCGGGAATATAGATAATCTTGAGGGGTATATGAATAATCCCGGGCTTGATTTTGTGAGGGGCGACATCGGAAACGGGCAGCTTCTGGACCTGCTGGTGCCGGGGGTGGATATAATTTATAATTTCGCCGCTGAAACGCACGTGGACCGTTCCATCCTGGAGGGCGGTTCTTTTGTGAGAACCGACGTGATGGGTACCTTCACGCTTCTTCAGAAAGCCATGGAGCATGAGGTGCCCCGTTTTGTGCAGGTCTCCACTGACGAAGTATATGGGAGTATTGAAAAGGGAAAGTTCAGGGAAACCGATCCGATAAGGCCTAACAGCCCCTATTCAGCCTCCAAATCGGGAGCGGATCTGCTGGTAAGGGCCTTCTACAAAACATATGGACTGCCGGTTCTGATAACCAGAAGTTCCAATAATTACGGGCCGTTCCAGCATCCCGAAAAATTCATTCCGTTGTTTATCACCAATGCTCTTGAGGGCAGGGAACTTCCGCTCTACGGAGACGGCAGGAATGTAAGAGACTGGATCTATGTTGAGGATAACTGCCGTGCTATCGATCTGGTGGGGAGGAGGGGCAGAATCGGAGAGGTATACAATATCGGCGCCGGCGCGGAGAAGGAGAACCGTTATATCGCCGGGAAGATACTGGAACTGACCGGAGCTGATAGCGGACTGCTCAAACTGGTTTCCGACAGGCCGGGACACGACAGAAGGTACGCAATAGACTCGCGCAAGATTAAATCTCTGGGATGGAAGAACAGGACAGCTTTCCCGGAGGGGCTCGAAAAGACCGTTAAGTGGTACATGAAGAATAAGAGCTGGTGGAAGAGAATCAAGGAAGGCAGTTTCAGGGACTATTACGACAGAATGTACAGTCAGCGGCTTGAGGAATCTTCTGACGGGAAAGGTTGATAATGAAAGCGGCAGTTGTAGTCGGAGCGAGGCCTAATTTCATGAAAGCCGCCCCCCTTATGAGGGAGTTCGGCTCGAGAAGGGGGATCGACGCTTTCCTGGTGCACACCGGCCAGCACTACGATGAAAATATGTCGAAGGTTTTTTTCGAAGACCTGAATCTGCCCAGGCCGGATATATATCTGGAAATAGGTTCCGGCACTCATGCCGCCCAGACTGCCGGGGTTATGGTGGAGTTCGAAAAAGTGGTGGCCCGGAATAATCCCGACCTGATAATAGTGGTGGGCGATGTCAATTCAACCCTGGCCTGCTCTCTGGTAGGAGCGAAGCAGCATATCCCGGTTGCTCACGTGGAGGCGGGGCTTAGAAGCTTTGACAAGAGAATGCCCGAGGAGATTAACAGAATGGTTACAGATATTATCTCCGATTTCTGTTTTACCACCTCTCCGGAAGCGGAATTCAATCTGAACAGGGAGGGTATCGGGAAGGAGAGGATATTCTTCGTAGGCAATGTAATGATAGATTCATTAAAATCTTATATCGAAAAATCGGAACAATCCCGGATTCTGGAAGAGCTGAAACTCAGTAAGGGAAAGTATATACTGGTCACTCTCCACCGGCCTTCCAATGTGGACGATCCCGCGCAGTTCAGGTCTCTCTTCGAGGTGCTGGACAGGCTTGCCGAATCTAACCGGGTGGTTTTCCCGATGCATCCCAGGACACGCAAGGTAATGGATGGGGCGGGGATAAGCCTGGAAGCCGGTTCCGGTTTCAAGGTAATCGAGCCGGTGGGGTACCTCGACTTTCTCAAATGCATGAAGTATTCCAGGCTGGTTGTTACCGATTCCGGAGGAATACAGGAAGAGACCACGGTGCTGGGGATACCCTGTTTGACGGTGCGGGATAACACGGAGAGGCCGATCACCGTCAGGATGGGAACCAACCGGCTGGTAGGAACCAGGGCTGAAGATCTCTACGCCTCCGCACTGGAGGTTCTGGAGGAGGGAGTGGGCGATTTCAGTGTGCCTCCTCTGTGGGACGGTATGACAGCCCCGCGGATAGCGGACATAATTGAGAATGCTTTTGACAGCGCCGGGTGAGCCCGGACGCGAAAGGAACGGCCGAGGGAGGTACCGGCTTAGGAAATGGTTAAGTTGTCTTATTCGGGTATAGTTGTTCCTTTTTGCCTGTCATTCCTGGTCTGTTTTATGATGACCCCTCTGGTCAGGAATATAGCGGCCAGGTGGAAGATCTGCGATAAGCCGAATGACAGAGCAAACGGGGATATCGCTCATATAGGAGGGGTTGCCATAGTTGCCGCCATAGTGGTAGGCCTGGTCCCCGTCTTTCTATTCCTGGTAGAGGAACAGATGCTCCCCAGGGTGTTCTTCCCTGTGCTTATAGTCAGCGGCTTTATTATATTCGTGCTGGGGGTGATCGACGATCTGAGGTCCCTGCATTATAAATACAAGCTGGTTCTGCAGCTGGTGGCCTCTGTGATAGTTTCTCTCGGGGGGATATTTCTCTTCGCCAGTTTTTTCAGCTTCCCCCTGACGATTCATTTCGTGGTGGCAGTATTCATAGCAATCACCCTGTGGATTATGGCGGTCACGAGTTCCTTTAATCTGATAGACGGGATTGACGGACTGGCAACCGGAATAGCGGTTATCGCCGCCGCGGAGCTGTCAGTGGCCGGTTATTTATTCGATAACGCCGTGGTACTGTATACATCGGTGGTAGTTCTCGGCGCGTCAGTCGCTTTTCTGAGATACAACTTCCCTCCCGCGATGATATTCATGGGAGATTCCGGCTCTCTCTTCTTCGGATTGATATTGGGATTGATAACCATATTTACGGTTATTCCGGGAAAAGATATCTTCTACAGAATAGCGGGATGCGTATTCATTCTGAGTATTCCTCTGACTGACGCAGTCCTGGCATTCCTTCGAAGGGCAATTGAGGGCCGTCCGGTTTTCGAAGCGGATTTGAAGCATCTGCATTATGTCCTGCTGTTCAAATACGGTTCCATGAGAAAGGTTGATTTTGCCCTGTGGGGGCTCTCGCTGATTCTTGGTATCCTGGGGGTCTGGACCATGACCGGGAGCCTTGCCGCCTTTATTATCGCGGCCTCCCTGCAGCTGGCGCTGCTTTTCTACTCATTCTACCTTATGACCAATACTCCGGTAACCGCTGAACGGATAAACAGCATCATTGCCGAATACAGGAAGAGGCAGTGAACTTTAAGGAAGAGAGCTGCTGCCGGGCGCCCGTTTATCTTTGCCTTTTGAGAATTTCTGTGATACCTTGACATTAAAAAATATTGGCGTTCAGCTTTTGAGGAGTTGATCAGAAATAGCATCCAGCGAGTATAGAATAGCGTTCGGGGGTTCAACGGTAAAGGAAGCGGGCTCGGGCCTGGTCTCTTCCATGCGGGGGGTTATGCCTGACTCGGAATACAGAGAGATAGTAGCTGATGACGAGCGGGAAGCAAACGGTTCCGACCTGAGAGGATATCTGAGTCTGTTAGAGGATAAGGAACTGGATATATTGATCTGCGACGCCTCTCTGATACCATTTCCGCTCAGCCCGGAGCTTAAGATCGCGGCGGTGCCGGAAAGGACCAATCCTTTTAATGTATTCATTTCGGAACACGCTTCGATCTTCGAGGATTACCGTGGTGAAATGCCTATCGAGGTATTCAGCCCGGTAATAAAGGGCCAGCTGATATATCATCATCCGGCATACAAATATGTTGAATGCGACAGGAATTTCTACCACTGCTACCGGAGGATGGTCAATGAGGAGTGCGGGGGGTTTGTTCTGCCCGCTTTCGTGGTGGAAACCCTGAATCAGCAGGGCAGGGTGGTGGAGGTATTCAGCTCCTCGGTCTGTATGCCGCTCCCCGGGCAGGGAACGCTGGCTCTGATAACCAGGAAGTCAGACCGGAAGAGCTCGGGGCTCGCCGGGGAGATTAATAACCCGAACCTGTGGCTGGCGCTGAACCTGGAGAGAAAATTCGCCGGGAGCGCGGTGTTTGAAAACAGGTGTGTTGGAGCGCTTTGCACCATATCCGGGCTGGCTCTGGATTTCAGCGCCGTTATAGTGAGTCAGGACGGCTCCGAAAGATTTGAGCGCGCTGTCTCCGGAAAAACGGATGATGGAGAAGATATTATCAGAAAACTGATCGATACTATTTATTCCGCCGGTAGTGAAACCGGCACCAACTTAGCTTGAAACCTAATGGAGAATACGCTATATGCTTGACAGGAAATTGATCAGAAAGGATCCCGGCAGAGTGCGGGAGGGTATCAGGAACAAGGGAAGCGACTTCGACCTGGACCATTTTCTGGAAGTGGACCGGCGAAGGCGGGAGCTGCTTCAGGAAGTGGAATCACTTAAGCATGAAAAGAATGTAGCCTCCAGGGAGATTTCCCGCCTGATGCGGGAGAAGAAGGACGCTTCGGAGCTGATAGAGAGCATGAAGGCGACCTCTTCCACCATCAAAGAGCATGAAGATGAGTTGAAAGATATAACGGCGGAATTACAGGAACTTGAGCTTGATATTCCGAATATACCTCATGAGAGCGCGCCGGCCGGAACCTGCGAGGAAGATAACCCGGTTATCAGGGAATGGGGCGACCCGTTCAGAAATGACCTTCCCATACTGCCTCACTGGGAAATTGGTGAAAAACTGGGGGTGCTGGACCTGGAAGCCGGCGCCTCAGTGAGCGGAAGCGGCTTCGTGGTCCTGCGGGATGACGGGGCGCTTCTGTCCAGGGCGCTGGTGAACTATATGCTGGATACTCACCGCGGCAGGGGTTACCGGGAGGTCTCGGTTCCATATCTGGTAAGCAGGGATTCGATGATCGGAACCGGCCAGCTTCCCAAGATGGCGGACGATATGTACCACTGCAGCCGGGATGACCTGTTCTGCATACCGACAGCGGAGGTGCCGGTAACAAACCTCCTGAGAGAAACCACCGTTCCGGAAGGCCGGCTCCCCGTGAAAATGGTTGCGTACAGCCCCTGTTTCCGCAGAGAGGCGGGGAGCTACGGCAAGGATACCAGGGGGCTTATCAGAGTTCACCAGTTCGACAAGGTGGAGATGGTGAGGGTGGTCAATCCTGATGATTCCTACCGCCATCTGGAACTTCTGCTTGAGGATGCGCTTTTTATTCTTGAAAACCTGGATATTCCCTACCGGGTTATAGAACTCTGCACCGGAGACCTGAGCTTCTCGGCCGCCAAGTGTTACGATATAGAAACCTATGCTCCCGCTACCGGGCAGTGGCTGGAAGTCTCATCCTGCAGCAACTTCGAGGATTTCCAGGCCAGAAGAGCGAGAATCAAATTCCGGGAGGAGAAGGACGGCGGCTCGGAGTTTGTGCATACCCTTAACGGTTCGGGGCTGGCTCTTCCTCGAATCATTGCAACCATCCTTGAACTCTATCAGACTCCCACGGGAAAGGTCCGGGTTCCCGATCCTCTTACCCGCTATATGGGCGGCCGGGAATTCCTGGGGGGGTAATATGAAGATCAGGCTATCAAGAAATCTTCCCTTTCTCATCAGGGTATATTTCATTGTGGGAGGCATAATACTGGTGATATCGATGCTCTATTACAATAATACCCTGATAACCAGGATGCGCGAACAGGCCGAGAGCACCACAAAGCTGTTTTCCCGCTTTACCGCTCTGGCTCTGAGCAGGGTGGAGAACGCAGGCAGCAGGCAGTTTGTGAGGGAGATTCGTGAATCGATGATTCTGCCGCTGGTGATAACAGACGCTAGGGGCAGGCCGATGATATGGAATGAAATAGGCATAGAACAGGTGGGCGATTCGGAGTATTCAAGGCTTCTGGATTTCGATCCGGCTGATCCGGACGATCCGCTGCTGGAAAAGGTTATGGAAAAGGTCAGGAGCTTCGACAGAATAAATGAACCGATCCCGGTCAATACCAACGGCCAGCAGCTCAATATCCACTACGGCCTTTCCGGACTGGCCAGGGAACTTAGAATAGCCCCATACGTTCAATTAGGTGTGTTCGTTATATTCGCTCTGTTTGGTTTCATGGGGTTTATTTATCTGAAACGCAGCGAACAGAGGTCCATATGGGTCGGCATGTCGAAGGAAACCGCCCACCAGCTGGGAACGCCGATATCTTCACTGATGGGCTGGCTGGAGATCATCAAGGGAGAACTCAGAAAGCCTGATATGTACAGGGAAAAGATAGAATCAGCCGCCATGGAAGCGGAGCTGGACGTTCAGAGGCTCAGCAGAATCTCTTCAAGGTTCAGCAAGATAGGTTCGGCGCCCAGGCTGGAATACCAGGATATAGGCGATATCATATCAGACACGGTCGATTATTTCAAGAGAAGGCGCCCGGCGCTCAGCATTAATTCGATTATTAACCTGGAACTTGAAGAGATGCCGGAGGTGCGCTGCAGCGCTGACCTGATCGGCTGGGTGTTCGAGAACCTTATAAAGAATTCGCTGGATGCCATCAGCGAAGGAGAGGGGCGTATCGAGATAACCGGCAGGGTGAACAGGAAAAACAACAGAATAGAGATAACGGTAAGCGATACAGGCAAAGGGATACCGCCGGCGCTCAGAAAAAGGGTGTTCGCCCCCGGAGTTACCACCAAGAGGCGGGGGTGGGGCCTCGGCCTGGCGCTGGTCAAGAGGATAGTGGAAGAGATTCATAACGGCTCGATCACGCTTGCGGATTCCGAACTGGGCAAGGGAACTACCTTTATTCTTAAATTCCCCGTTGATTAGAAGGAGAAATGGTTTTGAATATGAATAATATGATTTTATGGGTTGACGACGAGATCGAGCTTCTCCGGTCCCATATTATTTTTCTGGAAGAGAAGGGTTACAGCGTCAAGGGTGTATCCAGCGGTGAGGAGGGAGTGGCAGAAATAAGGAAGAGTAACTACGATCTGGTATTCCTGGATGAAAATATGCCCGGTAAAGACGGCATCAGCACTCTCCAGGAGATTAAGGCCATTAATATGAATCTTCCGGTGATCATGGTGACCAAAAACGAAGAAGAGGGGATCATGGACCAGGCGATAGGCCTGAAGATAGATGACTATCTGATCAAACCGATCAATCCTCTCCAGTCTTATCTGGCGGCGAAGAAGATTCTGCAGTCTTCCAGGATTCAGAAGGATACCCTGAGCAGAGAATATCTGGAGGAGTTCCGGAGGCTGGACAGCCTTCTTGATTCTGATCTCAGCGCCGATGAATGGAAGGGGATTCACCAGAGTTTATCCAGGTGGGACCTTGAGCTGAGTGATCTCACCAAAACGGGGCTGGAGCAGATTCACAGCGATCTGAAGGAGAGGAGCAATCAGAAGTTTTCGGAGTTTGTGGTAGAAAACTATAAGGATTGGGTCAATTCTGAAGACCGCCCCCTTATGACCAAGGACGTTTTTGACAGGTATACCCTGCCTGCTGTTTCGAAGGGAAAACAGGTATACCTGATGGTAATCGACTGCATGAGATATGACCAGTGGCTGATGATAGAAGATCTTCTGGCTGACCAATATATAATTCACAGGGATTTAATCTATTCTATTCTTCCGTCGGCGACGCCCTATTCGAGAAACGCTATATTCTCGGGTCTTTACCCCATAGGCATAAGACAGCAGTACCCGCAGTTCTGGCTGGAGAGAGCGGACGACGACGGCTCGGGCAAGAACCGTTTCGAGATGGAGTTAATGGAAGAACAGCTCAAGGCCAAAGGTTTCGGTAAGGTCAAATCAAAATATATAAAGATATTCAGCAATGA
Organism: Candidatus Krumholzibacteriales bacterium; assembly: GCA_046483305.1. GTDB lineage: Bacteria > Krumholzibacteriota > Krumholzibacteriia > Krumholzibacteriales > WJIX01 > WJIX01. Next base: position 58,676 of record JAWODM010000034.1, read on the forward strand.
GGATACCGCGAAGATAAGCGACGAGATAGGTTCGTATAAGTCGCTGGATCTGATAGCGATAGTGGTAAACTTTCTGGATATGCTCTCCCATGGCCGGAGCCATATAAGGCTCCTTCAGGAGATTGCTCCGGATGAGGGGGCTTTCAGGTCTCTGATGAGGTCCTGGTTCATACATTCCGCGCTGTTCGATATTCTGCAGAAAATCAGGAGCGAAGGAGCAACAGTCATCATCACCACTGATCACGGGTCGGTTTTATGCAGGAGAGCTACCATGGTCAAAGCTAACCGGGAGACATCCACAAACCTGAGATATAAATTCGGAGAGAATATAAGCTGCGATGAAAAGTACACCTATCATGTTGAGGATCCGAGAAGTATCAAGCTGCCGGCCGAAAGCCCCGCGAAGAACTATATATTCGCCAAATCTGATTACTATTTTGTTTATCCCACTAATTATCACAAGTATGAACGGCAGTACAGGAACACTTTCCAGCATGGGGGGATATCCCTGGAGGAGCTTATAGTTCCCTGTATCAGGCTGGAGCCTAAGTTCTGATTGCTGATATTATTCCGCTTGTTGTGAATGAACTGCAGGTGATTATTGAAAACGGAAAGATTGAATGAGTTAAGCGGAGAAATCAGGGAATGGGTCGCGGCAAGCCGCTCGCCGGCCCGGACCGTTTCCATGGGAGAGGTTTTCGGCCGCCTCCTGCCGGAAGGCGCCACGGTATCTTTCGAGGGAGGGCTCGGTTCGGGGAAGACCTGTTTCATAAAAGGGGTATGTTCGGGACTGGGAATCCGCGGCGAGGTCCTCAGCCCCAGCTTTATTCTGGTAGAGGAGTACAGGGGGGATTTCAACGTTCTGCACTTTGATCTCTACCGGTTGGAAGAACTGGGAGATGTCTATCAGACCGGCCTGTTCGACGCAGCCGACGGAATGAATATCATACTGGTGGAGTGGGGGGACAGGCTCCCGGAGAACTGTTTTGATTTCGACATAACCGTACGGATTGATATGGAGGGTGAAAAAATCAGGACTTTCAGATTCATAGGCCCGGCCAATTTTATTGACCGCTTGATGGAGGCGGCTGATGGATAAGAATGGTCTGATACTTTCTCTGGATACTTCTCACCTCAGGGGCAGTTCGGCTGTCTCCACTGGCAGGGAGCTTCTGTCCGCGGTTTTCTTCAACGCCAGCGATACTCACTCGGCAACCCTGTTGCCGGCGGTAGATTCATCATTAAGGATGGCCGGGACGGCCCTGGAAGAGATAGAGAAATTCGCGGTGGTTATTGGACCGGGCAGCTTCACCGGCCTTCGAATAGGCCTTTCCACTATCAAGGCTTTCGCTTCGGTAAGGAAGAAACCGGTGTACACCGTAACCAGCCTGGAGCTTCTGGCGTCAGCTTTTCCCTATTCCGCTCTTCCTGTAGCTTCCGTTATAGATGCCAGGAGAAACCAGGTTTATTTCGGTCTTTACAACACCAGCTCCGGTATCCCCGAGCAGCTTATCGAACCGGTGGCGGTGGGGCCAGCCGGGGTCCCCGGCCTTATTTCCTCGGAGGCGGTGCCCGGCAAGACTCTTCTTTGCGGTACCGGAGCTCTCCGATACCTGGATATATTAAAATCAGAGAATCTTATATTTTCAGGAGAGGGCAGAGTTTTCCCTTCCGCATCCTTTATTCCCGGCCTGTTGGAGGGCAGAGAGCCGGTCAGCTTCGAGCGGCTGCCCGGGCTCGAACCCCTTTATATAAGGCCCCCGGATGCCAGGCCTTCAGTTAAACTGATGAATAAGCGGGGGTAGCTTTGATGCGGATCAAGGTGAGAGAAGCGACCGAAGGGGATATCAGCGATATTCTGAGAATAGAATCGGAGAGTTTCGAAATTCCCTGGCCTGAGGCGATGTTCAGGAATCAGCTGGAGCTCAGGCCCGTAACCCTGTTGTTGATCGCGGAAACCGCATCATCGGTGATCGGATATTCAGTGGTCTGGTTCGAGGGGCCTGATTCCCATATTCTCAATATAGCTGTTGACCCTGAGTTAAGAAGGCGGGGAGTGGCCGGCAGAATGGTGGATGAGATTATCAGGATATCCCGGGAGAGGGGTTGCGGAAGGCTGTACCTGGAGGTAAGAGAAAATAATATACCCGCCAGGGATTTCTACCTGGAAAGGGGATTTCGGATGACGGGAACCATAGAGGGGTATTACCGGGACAGCGGAGAGGACGCTCTTTTTCTTGAGCTTTCTTTGAGGTGAGGTTCAGGATGGTATTAAAATCAGGGGATATAAAAGCGGATATTGCGGTTATTTTCGGCTCCGGGCTATCCGTGTCCTCAGGAATCGGCTCTTTCCGCACCATTGCGGATTATGACGATGTAAAGCAGCTCCCTGTTCCCTCGGTTCCGGGGCATCCCGGGAGGATTGATTACTTCAGGAGCGGGAATGGGACTGGAATGCTTCTGTTCATGGGAAGGTCTCATCTTTACGAGGGGATAAACTTCCGCCGGGCCGGGGCAACAGTCAGAACCGCGGCGGCGATGGGGTGCAGGAAGGTTCTGATAACCAATGCGGCAGGGTGCCTGGTCCCCGGTATTCCCATGGGGAGCTGGCTTGCCCCCGGCAGCGTGGCCGCTCTGCCAATCCGCCGCCGGGCCGCCGGTGGCCAGGAGAACTTCCGTTACCGTTTCGGCAGAAAAGGAGGCGTCTGCCGCCGTTTCCGGGGCCTGGTGATAGATTCAGCCCTGAAGGCCGGGCTGAGAGTATTCACCGGGAACCTGTTCTGGAATTCGGGGCCGTGTTACGAAACCCCGGCCGAAGCGCGGGCCTGCAGAATTATGGGAGCGGATGCGGTTACCATGTCGGTGATGCCGGAATTGACGGCTGCGGGCGAACTCGGCCTGGACGCGGCGGTTCTGAGCTGTATGACCAATTACACCCCCAATATTTCCGGGCCCGGGCAATCTCACACGGGAGTGGTGGATAAGTGCAATACGGAAAGGGCGGGATTGCTGGAATTGTTAAGATATCTCAGTGAGGAGGGAAGCCGGGATGGCTGAAAGCGGAGGCAAAAAAGGAATAAAAGGTTTGTGAGAACCGGCGCTTCGGTGTTAAATTAATATAAATGGACGGATTCCGTATAATGTCCGGCCGCGGATGAGCTTACCTGTAATTATTCTTTGACAGGCCGGCTGGATCTTTTATACTCGGGGTGTAAACCAGAGGGGTATTATGAACTGGTTAAAAAGGGCCAGAAAAGGGATAAGAACCTGGCGAAGAAAGAATATTCCGGAAGGCCTCTGGAGGAAATGCCCTTCCTGCGGCGAGATCCTTTACAGGGAAAATCTGGAGAAGAATCTTTCCGTCTGCGCAAACTGCGGCAATCATTTCCGCATATCCCCGGATGCATACCTGAGAATCCTGTTTGACGAAGGCAGTTTCACCGAGTCCGATCCCGATCTCAGTCCCACCGACCCGCTGAAATTCAAGGACAGGAAGAAATACCCGAATAGAATCAAGGATGCCCAGAAGAAATCAAAGAGAAAATCAGCGGTGGTAACGGGGACGGCGGAGATTAACGGAATCAGGGTTGCTCTAGCCGTAATGGACTTCTCATTTCTGGGCGGAAGCATGGGATCAGTAGTGGGAGAGAAGATAGCCAGAACTGTCAGGACAGCGATCAGGGAACGGGTACCTTTCCTGATGGTTTCCGCCTCGGGGGGAGCCAGGATGCAGGAATCCATACTTTCTCTGATGCAGATGGCCAAGACTTCCGCGGCGGTCGCCCTGCTGGACAGAGCGAATCTTCCATTCATTTCGATTCTAACCAATCCGACCACCGGAGGAGTAGCCGCCTCTTTCGCTTTCCAGGGTGATGTGATCATAGCCGAACCTAAGGCTCTTGTCGGTTTTGCCGGCCCGCGTGTAATCAGGGAGACTGTAGGGGAGGAGCTCCCCGAAGGTTTTCAGCGTTCCGAATTCCTTCTCGAACGCGGTATGATAGATATGATTGTCTCCCGGGAAGATCTGAAGCGGACGGTGGGTTTCATTATCGAGAGTTTTGTTAAGGGAAATCCTTGCAGAGAGAAGGAAGAGAACGTGGATGATAGTAGCAAATCACTCTCGCTCATCTGGTAGGGGCAGGCCCTTTTCAAATATAGAATTCCTCTATTCACTCAGACCGACAAATATGAAGCTCGGGCTGGAAAACATTACCGCGGTACTCGATTATCTGGGTAATCCTCAGAAAAGATTCCCTTCCGTCCTGGTTGCCGGGACAAATGGCAAGGGCTCGGTTTCCGCGTATTTAACTTCAATTCTCAGGGTGGCAGGGTTGAAGACAGGAACTTTCTATTCGCCTCACCTGTTCAGGATAAACGAAAGGATCCAGGTAAATGGCAGGGAGATACCTTCATGGGTATTGGATGCTTATCTGGGCGAGCTGAGGGGTATTCACTCAGACTGCCCGTTTACTTTCTTTGAGGGGGTGACGGCGGCGGCTATCCTTCATTTTGTGGAAAGCGAAGTGGACGCCGCCGTCTTTGAGGTCGGGCTGGGAGGAAGGCTGGACGCAACCCGGCTGGTAAGTTCCATTCTTTCGGTGATTACCGGTATATCGATAGATCATACCAGGCACCTGGGAAGCACCAGAGAGGAAATCCTGCATGAGAAGCTGGGTGTGGTGAAGAAGGGGATACCGGCGGTGGTGAACCTGGAAAGCCGGCCGCTTATCTCCATCGCCCGGGAATTCTGCGGCAGGGCAGGTTCTCCGATATACAATGCTGATGCGGAGGCAGAAACTGAGCTGAAGAGCATGAGGGCGGAAAAGATGCTTTTCAGTTTGAAGACAGAAAGTTATGATTACGGCGATCTCGAATCCCGGATTATCGGGGAGCACCAGCTCAGGAATATTACAACCGCGGTCAGGTCAGCCGAGGTTCTTTCCGGTATAATGGGCGTTGATTTACGCCGTTATATAAGTGATGGGGTCGGGAAAGCTTTCTTGCCGGGCAGATTTCAGGTTCTGAGCGGGAGGCCGAGGATTATCATGGACGTATCCCATAATGAGCAGTCGCTGCTCGGTTCCATATCCACCCTCAGGGCGGTATCAGAGCCGGAACATAACATAATAGTGTTCGGCTGTATGGAAAGAAAGGATCTGGGGTCTTTCCCGGCGAAGGCTGAGGGCTCTTCCAGGATTCTTCTGCTAGCCCCTCTGAAAGGTTCCGGGGCGGCGGCCGGGGAAGATCTGGCGGCCCGTTTTGATCTAAAAGGAAAAGCGGCCGGAGCCGCGGGGACCGCGCCGCTGCTCTGTGCCGGTATGAGAGAAGCCCTGGAACTCGCACTTGATTCCGCCGAAAGGGACGACACCCTGCTGGTGCTCGGTTCGCACCACGCCGTCGAAGAGGCGTTATCATTCTTATGAGGGAAAGGAAGAATATGAACACTATGTACGGCGTAGATATAGGAGGGACCAACGTTAAACTTGCGGTGGTCAATGAAGCCGGGGATATTCTGCACAGAGGGATGATACCCACCGAACCTTCTTCAGGCCCCCGGAAAACCGCCTCCCGGGTTGCCGAATGGTTCGAGGAGCAGGGCCCGCTGCCCGGAGATGTAACCGGAGCCGGGGTGGGCTGCGCCGGGTTGATTAACCATCAGGAAGGTTTGCTTTATTCTTCGCCGAATCTTCCCGGGTGGGAAGGGGCCCGGCTGATGGAAATATTCAGGGAGGAGCTCTCCCTGCCGGTGACAATTGATAACGACGCTAACTGCGCTGCATACGGGGAGTATTTCTTTGGAGCAGGAAAGGGATACGATAATTTTGTCTGCATAACCCTGGGAACCGGTGTAGGCGGGGGAATAATAATCGACGGCAATCTTTACCGGGGGGAATTCGGGCAGGCCGGGGAGCTGGGCCACACAAAGGTAGTTGCCGGAGGAGAGCTCTGCTCCTGCGGTAGCCGGGGCTGCCTGGAAGCATATATCAAGGCGGAGGCTATCGTGGAACGGGCCCTGGGGATGATAGAGAACGGCGACGCTTCAGTCCTTTCGGAAAAGGAAAGGGTAACGGTCAAGGATATTTCCGAAGCTGCCGGCAGCGGCGATGAAGTCGCGGCAGAGGCCCTGAGAATTACCGGATGGTACCTGGGGATAGGATTATCCAATGTGGCACACCTTATAAACCCGGGCGCTATAGCGGTCGGCGGCGGGGTGGCCATGGCGGGCCGGCATATTATGGGCCCGGCAACTGATTCTCTGAGCGAACACGTGATGAATGAAATATTTATGAATGTCAGCATTGTTCCCGCGGAGCTGGGCAATAGCGCTTCGAGTATCGGGGCGGCTATGCTGGCCTCTGAGAAGAGCTGACACGGCAGGAGTTGTTGCGGCAGCGCCCGCCGAGCGGATGATAGATGAAGATGCCTTAATAAAGTGGAGCTGCGTTTGAGAAGAACGGTTCTGAACATAATTATTTTTCTGGCTTTTCTTGCCCTGCCGCCCCGGGATTCTGTGGCTCAGGCGACAGGGGAAAGAGGAAGCAGCAGCGCTGATTCAACTCTCTACCAATGGAAGGCGGGGAATCTGAAATTCAGGGAAGTTGAGGGGAAGAGGGTGGTGTTTCTCAGCGACAGCGTCAGAATTGACCACCAGGCCGCCACTATTACATCCCTTACCGGGATGCACTACCTGGATGAGAAAAAATTCATACTGGAGGATGAAGTTCACGCCGTGGACGGGACCATGGAGATTTTCGGGGAGATAGGAAAATATTTCGGCCTGGAGAATATTCTGACCATCGAGAAGAATGTCAGGTGCCTGGATCGCGGAATGGAGGTGACCTGTGAGAGGGGACGATACAACAGGGTTTCCACAACGGTTTTTCTTACCGGAAATGTAGTTCTTACGGACAGTACCCGGGAACTTTACGCGGATACGGTCATTTATAACCGGAATACCGGGATAGCAAATGCCTACGGGTCGGTTGTTATCATCAATCCCGCCCAGGATTATTCGATCTCGGGACCCCATGCAAGGTATGACCGTGAGAAATCAGAGGCATATATGGACGGCTATCCGGTTCTGATCTTTGACCGGAGCCAGCAGGAGCCGGGCCGTATAAAGTCCGCGGAGATGCTTTTCAATATGGAACTGGACCGGGGAACAGCGGTGGGGGACGTCAGGATAATCAAGGGGGAAACCTCCGCGGAATGCGACTCAGCGATTATTTTTAACGATCAGGGTTATGTCGAGCTTCTGGGGGATCCCAGATCCAGGAGCGGCCTGTCGGAGATGAGGGGAAAGAGGACAGGAATCTATTTCTCCGAAAGAGAAGTCAATACCATCATACTGCCGGAATTCGGGCGTATTTCCGAGAAACCGCCCAGGGGGTCGCGGTGGTGGAAGGATTCGTGGATTGAGGGTGATTCGATAGTAATTCATCTCTCCGATGAAGATGTGGATTCGGTAAGGGTTTTCGGCAGCGCCAGGGCGATGTACTACCCTTCGGAAAGTGAAAAGGGAAAGGTCTCCAATAATTTCTCCAGCGGGGATACCATGTTCTTCAGGTTCAGGAGGAAAAACCTGATCTATGTCAATGTAACCGGTAACACCGAGGGGATTTATAAGTATATGCACCTGGAGGATAATGAAACCATAGACAGCCTGGCGGCGGAAACTGATACCGCGCTTACCTACCGGGATTTTAACAGCGAATCGGAGAAAATCAAATACAGCGGCAACAATATAGAATACTTCGCCGATACCGAAGATATCAGTATCGACCGGTCAGCCAGCATTGATTACCAGAACAAGACCCTGGAAGCCGATCACATAGACTTCAATTCGAAGCTCAATATACTGAAGGCTGAAGGCAGCCCGGTGCTCAAGGAGCACAATCAGGAGATGTACGGCTATGAGATGGGTTACGATATGGACCGTAATGGGGGGCTGGTCACCAGCGGATCCACCCAGTATGACAACGGTTATTACAGGGGGGGACATATCTTCAAGGATGGCAAGGACATACTGAAGGTATACGATTCCATATATACTACCTGCGATCTTAAGAGCCCCCATTACTCTTTCCGTTCTCACAGGATGAAGGTATATATGGACGATAAGGTGGTATCGGGGCCTATTACCCTCTATCTGGGCGAGATGCCGATATTCTATCTCCCTTTCATGGCTAATTCTATCAGGAGGGACCGGCATTCCGGTATTCTGAGGCCGAATTTCGATATCGGGATCAACAGCAGGGACGGAAGGTTTATCAGGGGGCTGGGTTACTACTGGGCAACCAACGATTATACCGACTTCACATTAACCGGGGATTTCAATGAATATCAGAATATCAGGTTTCATCTGGAGAACCGTTATAAGGTCAGGTATCTACTGAACGGAAATGCCGATTTCAACTTCGTGAGGAATTTCCGGGATAAGACCAGTGAATGGACGGTCAACGCTTCCCATAATCAGACATTCAGCAAAACATCTTCGTTCAGAAGCAATTTGAAATTCGTAAGCAGTGATCAGGCACAGAGGGCGTTGAACAACGTTGACGATGTTGACAGGGTAGTGGACCGGAGGATATATTCAACGGCCAGCTATAATAAAAGCTGGGGGGGGACCCGGCTGGGACTTTCCGCGAACAGGGACCAGAAACTGAATGTGGACAGCCCCACTGATACAAGGATATCCTCCACCCTTCCTCGATTCTCTCTCAACTTTCCCAGAATTTCCCTGTGGTTCGGCGGGAAGCGTAAGGGGAGCGAAAGATCGATCTGGGAGAGAGCCCTGAGAAGCATCACCTTCAGCCCCAATCTCAGAGGGGAAAGGAGAGAGAGGATAAGCGAAGCTGAAGAGACCACGGAGCTTTCCGCCAGTTCCGGATTAGGCCTCAGCCAGCAGCATAAAATACTGTTCCTTAATTTCTCTCCCTCCATGAGTTTGAACTGGAATTACTCCAACATATTGAGCGACCGGGTGGATACAACTTATATTAAGAGAGATTCCAGGGAGGGAGAGGTGGAAAATGAATATTCGATGAGATTTGGAGCGGGAATAGGAACCACCCTTTACGGTATATTCTACCCCCGATTAGGACCGGTCAGCGGAATAAGGCATACCTTCAATCCGTCTTTCAATTACAGCTATACGCCCAGGCTTCGGGAGGGACAGGTGATGAACAGATCCCTGAGCTACTCCGTGAGGAACATTATTGATCTCAAGGTGAGGCAGGGGGATGAGGTGGTTAAGAAGAATAACGTACTGACATGGAACATAAGTGGAAACTACGATCCGGATAGAGAGAAGGGACAGCGGTTCTCCAATATCAGAAGCGGCTTGAGGACATCTCTGGGAGGCAAATTGTCCCTGAGCCTGAACCAGACTTACGATCCCAGGGAGAAAGAGATTATATCTACCAGTTTCAACGCGGACCTGGCTCTGAGCGGATCATTCTCGTATCCCGCCACGTGGTCCGTTAAGCAACAGGAGAGGGTCGCCGCGGCCGCTTCCGGAGCCGGTAATGGAGGGGGCGGCGAAACCGGCCCCGGCGAAAGAAACTGGTCACTGGCGGTGGGATACAGTTTTTCGGAGAGGGGTTCCGGAACCTTCTCCAGTGTCACCAGCAAGGTCGATCTGAGGGGCAATATTTCACTGACCAGAAACTGGAGGATATCGTACTCCGGTTATTATGACCTGGATGCGGATCAATTCACCAGCCAGCAGTATACACTGGAGAGAGACCTTCACTGCTGGAAAGCGAGCTTCATTCACCGAAGATTCGGTAACGAATGGAGTTACTACTTTCAGATATCGGTTAAGGAGCTGCCCGATATAATGTATGAACGGGGCAAGCGGGGGATAAGAAGTTCGGTCCCGTATATGTAGCCGGCACGGACTGGCCGGGGGTTAAAACCTCAAAAGCTGGCAATGAAAGATTTAGAAGAAACCTTATTTTAAAGGAAATAAGTGTTGACAGACATTTTTTCTGTAGCTAAAGTAGCGATGTATTTATTTCTTGAAAAGGTAAAGGAGGTGTAGGATGAACAAAACTGAATTGATTGAAAAGGTTGCTGATAAAACGAATTTGACTCGTAAAGATGCTAAAGCCGCGGTAGACGCTATCTTCAGCACAGCGCCAAGAGAAGGTATTATCGCAGGCGAACTGTCCAAGGGCAAGAGAGTCCAAATTACTGGATTCGGCACATTTTCACGTCGTAAGCGCAAAAAGCGTAAGGGACGCAATCCTCAGACTGGAGCAACAATTACTATCCCGGCGACGAAATATCCAGCCTTTAAAGCCGGAAAGGCTCTGAAGGAACGTGTCGAGTAATAGTATTAAATATTATAAAATGGAAGCAGGTGGATTAATCTTCATCTGCTTCCATTTTTTTATATATCTGACCCGGCGGGAGCGGATATCCGGAACCGTCTTGAATAAGATGACGGGTTGAATTATATTATTCCAGGCCGGTGTTAATCTGAAACAGGCATTCGGTGATACCGTTCAACAAATCAGGAAAGCTGTGTATGAATAAATCAGTTTTGACTCTTATATTATTCATTCTGATAACCGTATCCGCTTTAGATGCTCTGGAAAGCGGCCCGGAGCCGGTGACCGTGCTGTTCACCAGCGATACCGAAGGCAAGGTAAGGCCATACGGGTGAGCGTCCAAAGCCGAAGGCGGAGTGGCCCGGAGGGCTGAAGGATTCAGAAGAGAACTGGAAAAAGACGGTCAGGCACTTATCCTGTGCGCGGGTGATTTTTTCGGGGAAAAAGGTATCCTGGAGATGTTGAGGGGTAAATTCCTCGGCCGGATGATGATGAAAATGGGTTACAGCGCAGTGGCGGTTGGAGAAAAGGAATTGAATTATCAGGGCAGGGCAATCCGCGATATTCGCAGCGAAGGGCTTCCCGTTATCTGCGCGAACCTGTTCCGCGACGGAGTCAGGCTTTTCCCTCCCTATAAAATAGTAGAGAGACGGGGAAACAGAATAGGGATAATGGCCCTCCTGGATTCAGAGCTCCCGCCGGCCCCGGATATGGTCCTGGAGCCGCCTCTGGAGACAGGAAATTCCATTGCGGAGGAGCTTAAAGATAAAGGTTGCAATATTGTTATCCTTCTGGCCCATATGAAAAGGGAAAAGATAAGTGACCTGGCTCTTTCTATTGAAGGTGTTGACCTGATAATCCGGGGCCATGCCGAGAAGAAGTCTCTGGTCTATGATGACTGCAGCGACCGGTCCATAAAATCTTTTGAGGAATTCGGTGTTCCGGTACTTTTTGCCGGCGATAAGGGGAGAATAATAGGCAAAACAGTTCTGCTGCCATTTGAAGATGGCGGCTGTATGCTTGCCGATACCACCGTGATCCATCTTGATTCCTCATTCGAAACCGAAAATAATTATACCGCGCATGTGAATAATTATATGAGAGAGGAAGCCCGTAAGAAAAGCATCATGGAAGTCCGGAAGAATGTGGCCCGCGATGAGCGGGGGAATATCAGGCCGGTATACATGGGTATGCAGGTCTGCGGTAGATGCCACAGATCCATAGCGCACAAATTTTTATCTACCCGGCACTATAAGGCCTATCAAAGGGTAAGTGACAGGGATGACAGGGAATCATGTTTGAAATGCCATGCCACGGGTTACGGAGAGTATTCGGGGTTCGGCTCGGAAGAAGCCGCCAACAGGGATATTGAACTGAAGGGGGTTACCTGCGAGGAATGCCATGGGCCCGGAAGCGAGCACTCCCGGGACGGCAGGTATGTCGAAACAGCCAGGAATTCATGCCGGCGGTGTCACACTCCGGAAAGATCTCCGGGTTTTGATTATCAGAAGTTCCTGAAGAAGGCTTGTTCGATTATGCGAGCCGATTCCACTGTCAGAGAGAGAGCGGTTCACTGATGTTCTTATCTGTTCTGATCAACCGGGCTAAACAGAGGATTCTGAGTAATTGTGGCATTATCTCCGTTGCCATATTATCCATAATCGGTTTCGCGGCGCCGGATTCGTCCGGGGAATCCGGGGTAATGGTGCCGGGGATAAATCCCCGGGATATTACTTTCAGAGAGGGGGAGAGAGTTCAGTACCTGGTGATATCGGAGGCCTACGGTATAAGGGATTCCTCCCTGGTAACCTTTTCGGTATTCAGGCGCACCGGGTCGGAAGCCGGGATAGAGATAGAATCAGCGCCGATCCCCGCGGACTCGGCCGAGGCCGTGGTAGTGCGTATTGTGCTTTCCGGGCAGGCCTTAAACCCCGGCTGCTCTGACAGCGACAGCCTCAGGTTCGAGTCGGTGATTCTGAAAAAGGGATCTGAGCCATTCAGGGCCCTTACCGGTGAAGAGAAGGCTGAAATCGATATTAATGATTATTTCTTCGATCCATCGAAATACCGGAAAACTCCCCTCCCCCGGGATACATTGACCACCCCGGCGGGCGAGTTCTTCTGTGAATCAATGGAATTCACCAGAAGCAGCAGGGACGAAATGAACCTGGGAGGGAACAGAGCTGTAAGATTCGAGGAAGTGAAAGCTCTGCTATGGAGGTCCGAACAGGTTCCATTATGGGGGCTGGTAAGGAGCGAAGTGATAAGCAGCCGGCGGACTGAAATTGACGACCCATCGATTCCGCGGGATATGCTCAAATCAGGCCGGAAATCATACCGGTCGATTCTGGTTTCCTATGTAGGTGTAAACAAGGAATAAGGTTACGGAGACCAAAAATTCCAGTTTTTCCGTAACAATCTTGGGCGAGGGGCTTGCCAAGAATCCGGATTAATGCTATATTGATAATTAAGTTGATGTGGAATTAGGTGTACTGCCGGAACAGTCATTTATAGCATCTCATTGTAATAGTTGCAGGATAACATGCTCTTTTCCACGATGAAGTTGTTCTATGTACCAGGGACGGGAGGAAAAGATGACCTTGAGTGGCAAGGATGATAGTGTCCTAAAGAAAACCAAGAGGTATGTGAAGTATCATCAACTGCTGACCAAAGCCAGAGAAGATGGACGTATCGGGGGAGAATTCAAATGCCCGGTTTGCGGCATGAGTTACCATACTTCTGATAAGGCTGATAATTGCTGCAGGATTGAAGGCGAAAGTCTGTAGGTATGATTATATGAAGAAAGGAAAAGTTAAAAGGACGAAAGAAAAAATTGAACAGTACTGTTCTGTTTGCAAGGACACTTTCGAAATGGAAGTGGTGCGGAATGATGACGATAACGGGGGTGTTCCGTGGCTGAAATGCCCCGGCTGCGAAGGATTCCTTCCCTATATGGGCGAGGATGAAGCTGAGGAAGGCGATGACGATGAAGAACAGCAGGAACTGGCACCGGAAGACCTCTCCTCTGAAGACAGGGAAAACGCCAAAGTCTACAACCAGGCCGCAGAGTATAACATAGACGACGTTATCTATCAGCGTTCATGGAATGACTACGGGAAGGTTCTGGACAAGGAGGTTTTACCCGGAGGGAGAAAGGTGATTGTGGTACAGTTCATTAATCAGGGCAGGATCCGTCTACTTGAAGGAGCGGAGCAGTAAGAGTAACCTTGAAGAGAATTATTTATCTTCTTGCAGCCGTTTCATTGGTATTTTTCCAATCCACTGCTGCTGGAGCGGCTAACGGCTATGTGGATTTCCCATCATTTTTCAACAGCATCGATTCTTCCAGTGTTATTACCGAATTCGGTTTTTCCATCTTCGACGAAGATGCCGGATACCTGTATTCCTCCTCGGCATCAGGGAGAATAAACGACAGGCTTACCGGCAGTTTTGACGCCTGCTATTTTTCAATAAACAGAGATGACAGGATTCAGTTCGGATTCGGAGATTTCACAATCAATCTGACATTTCAGGCATCCGGAGACAGCCTGGGAACCAGCGGTATCTTTCTGAGAACAGATATCAGGCTTCCCTCCGGGGCGAAAGCTCTGCAGCCATTCGCCAGCAGGTCCTTTGACGGGGGGGCGGGGATGGAGCTCCGCGACAGATTCTCACTGTTTACCGTAAGACTGGCGGGAACCTATACCTTCGCCGAAGAAAGGAACGCGGAGGGAATTTATCCTCACAGCAACTACTCGATACTGGCCGCCTCAGCCGGTATGGATATAGGCCCGGCCCGGTTAATGGCCTCCGGTTACTGGGTGGATTACCGGAAGAGCGGCGACCGCCGGGTTCTTCTGTCCAGTCTGTCAGGGCGGCTTTCTGAGAATTTCAGCATTATTCTTACTGGCGGAGTGGAGGCGGGAGATGATTACGAGCGATTGTTCGATTCCATATTTTCACTGAGGCTCGCCTACCGTTTTCCTTCAGCTGAGAATGAACAGTAGAGGTATTTCCATTTTTCCCGACTGCAAAATGCGGAAACCGTCATTTCCCGTAATTCCCCATTGTACCTGAAATGGGTTAACCGTATAGCATCATTACCGTTAATACAAGGCACGCCTCTTGCTTTTTCTTCTGGCAAGCATCGATAGAGAAAGGCACTACATCTATGATTAAAAGCAACGGCTTTGAACCTTTTCTGGATATGTTGAAAGAGCTCTCAGAAACCCTCGACCAGGGATTGGTGTTATTCGGGGGCCGGAACAGCTTCGCGAATGAAAGGGCGGTTTTGCTCCTGGATGCCGGGACTCCGGACCAGGCGGTTGAGATTGTAAGGGACAAATTCCCCGGATTAAACGGATCCGGCCGGCTGGAAAAGGGCGTACGCACCGCATTTGTTGAGAGCGGAAATCCCGGTGTGGGCGGAAGCAGGCTGCTGGGACTGGAGCTTCATAATGTCGAAACAGGAGGTTCAGAATGCCTGAATTACGTTCTCCTCCGAGACTTTTCATACTGGAGCAATCAGGATGAGATGCGTAAGGAATTTATCAGTTCCATATCCCATCGGCTCAGAACGCCTATTACTTCAATACATCACGCACTGGAGGTTATCAATGACCGGAAAACTTCCGCTACAGAGGAAGAGTGGTCCAGGTTTCTGAATATCGGCCTGAGGAACATTCATAAACTGATATCTCTGGTGGATGAACTCCAGAAACTCTACATGGTTCAATCGGAAGAGAAAAAAGGCTGCAGGGGCCTCTTCAGAATAGGGGACGAGGTATATTCCTGTTTCTACAGGCTGGACCGGGAAGGAACAATAGAAGGGTTCGAACTGGAGAGCTGCGACTGCGCCGTATTCACGCAGATAAGCAGAGTTGAGACATTCGTTGCCACTGCCGCGGACCTTTTCAGGAAATGGCTTGGCGTACCGCCCTGCCTTCATGTAAAGATAACCGGGCCGGATTATCAGACGGATAGAGGCGGGATAGAGATTTCGATTCGCTGTGAAAGCAAGAGGGAAGATTCTGAAACCCTGAGGGACTACCTTTATTATTCAGAATCACACCGCTCCCTTATTATGGAAAGGCTTGCCATCTCTCTGGAGGGAAAGATGGGTGTGGGCCCCGGCCCCCGGATAACCTTATCGATTCCGGAGTGCCCCGTTTTCGACAGAGAAAAAGACCTTATCTATCCGCTTAACTCAATAATCGAAGAAGCGAGGGCCGGATGCAGTTGCTTCTGCCTGATAGACCTTGGCCTGGGCCGGCCCTGTTCTGTAAGGGGGGAAGTTCTCAGAAAACTGCTGGGAGAATCCCTTGGAAGGGCGGGCCATCCCTATATATCGATGGGTGAGAGGGATCAGAGTTATCTGCTCTTTTTCAAAACCGGTTCCGTTAACGAGGCCGAGGACTGGATGGAGGAGCTCAACGAGAGATTCATCGAACAGCTCGGATCGGAAGGAATTCCATACCGGGGAGGCTTGAAGTGGGATATTAAGCTGAAGAAAGTTACGGATCAGGAGTCTGCCGTGCTTTCGCTGGCTGATATCTGCTGAATAACCTGCCCGAAATGATTAATAATTGCCGGCCCCGCCGGCTGATCCTCTGAATCCCGTACCATTCGCTTCCTATACCGGGACCGTTTTCTTCCTGTTTTTCCTATTCTGTCCCGCTTCATTCCTGGCTTTAAGAGATAGCAGCAGAATGCTGAGAGGATCGTCGATGGTTCTTTTCACTTTGGGCAGATGGTTGTAGAAGACGTACCTTCCCCTGTCGAAATTCATAATGGAATGGAAAGCCTCTCTGCCGGATTCCGCTCTGTAACTGGCGTGAATTATTTCTCCCCGCCTGAAAAATATCTTCCCGCTGGCCCTGTCCCCGGAAATTTCCAGCCAGCCGGTTTTAAGATTGCTGTTTAGCAGCGAGACTATATCCAGGATCGGGATGAGGTTGAGATTCCCCTGCAGAGGGTAAGCCCTTCCCTCTCCGCGCTTGCTGATAAAGACCGCTACAAGAATTATTGACGCTGCCAGGAGCAGAGCGGCTACGTGGCTCAGGGAAATGGATGGAAAGGATACCGATCCGCTCTTTCCCTCTTTTTCTTTCCCCTGATTATTATCTGCCTCTGCTTCTTCCAGCTCCTGCTTCTCGGTGAGCAGATTGAGTTCTTCGAGCTTCTCATTGGCCCAACGGTTGGAAGGTTCCCTGATAAGTAAGGCCTCCAGGGCTTTTTTCGCTTCTTCCCTTCCGCTGTGAGAATAATTGGCCACCAGATCCGCCACCCGCTCTTTTTCTTTTCTGATTGAATTTTCTGAAATTCTCCTGTCTGCCGTTTTCATCAGTGTGTCAATCTCGGGATTGCCCGGATCTCTCTCATACGCCTGTTCGATGTAATTCCTGGCGGTTTCGGGGCTTCCCAGCGCCAGATGGCATCTGGCCAGATTAATTAGAGGTACCGGATCGTAAGGTTTTATGCCGTGATACAGCGAGAGTTTGGGAAGGGCGGAGGTGTATTCTCCCATACTCATAAGTTCTTCCGCCTCCGAAAAAAGTTTCTGGACCAGTATCTTTTCCATTCTCTTGAGTTTTTCCCTGGCCCAGGAGGCATCAGGGCTCTGCGCCAGTCCTCTCAGAAGAAGCTCCCGGGCGTGTTCGAGCTTTCCCCTGCTTTCATATATCTGTGAAAGTTGCCATATCGCCGAGGTGAAACCGGGGTCATTCTGAAGAGAAAGTTTCAGCAGCTTTTCGGCCTGGACGTCGTCTCCGGCGGATAATTTCTTCTGGGCCTCGACGAAGAGATTCTCGGCTTTGATTCTGTCCGCGGCCGGAGAATTCTCAGCGAAAGTAAGAAACGCCAGAATTATTATGGCGGGTTTGAAATATCTGTCCAATTTCATTATAGTTTCCTCCGTTATTTTATTCAGCAAATACTGTTCCACAGGAATACGAAATTACCGATTGAAGTAGTGACTGAACTTCTGTTAATATTCGAGATGCGTTAATTAAACAGGGCCGGCAGCGGTGGGAAATCACGCCCGTTGTTCCGGCTGTATTAATCTATCGGATTGATTATCAGAAAGTTACGGTTTTGAAAATTGAATCCGGATTGTAAGATTCCAGAAGGAGGATATAATGGATTTCGGATTGAGTGAAGACCAGAAGGCAATACAGGAATCGGCGCGTTCTTTCGCAAAGGGTGAATTTACAAGGGAATTGGCGGAGAAGCATGAACTCGAACACTCCTTCCCCAGGGATATATGGCAGAAGGCCTGCCAGAACGGTTTCATAGGTCTTCACTTCCCCGCTGAATTCGGCGGTGTGGGCCTTAATATTCTGGAAAACGTACTGGTGGTGGAGGAATTCTGCAGAAGGGATTCCGGGATAGGGACCGCCCTGGCTCTTTCAGATTTCGCTTCTGAAATCATTATGCGGTTCGGTTCCGATCAGCAGAAGGAGCGGTATCTTCCGGCGGTGGCCTCAGGGAAGATGATCTCCGCTGGCGCCTTCACAGAACCGAATCACGGAAGCGATATTACAGAGATGGACACCAGAGCGGTAAAGGATGGAGACGAATGGGTAATCAACGGTTCGAAGATGTTTATAACCAACGGTGAAATAGCCGATTTCTATATTGTTCTCTGCCAGGTGGATCCGGATGCCGATCCCAGTTACAGGGGCATGGCCACATTCATAGTGGACAGGGATGCCGAAGGGGTCTCCACCGAGGATGCAGGGCATAAGATGGGTATTAAGATGACCTCTACGGCTGAAGTGGTTTTTGACGATGTCAGGATTCCCGCGGATAATATAATAGGCGAGGAGGGGAAAGGATTTTACCAGGTCCTGGAATTCTTCGATGAGAGCCGTATCGAGATAGCGGCTACCGCGCTGGGTATCGCCGCCGGAGCGATGGACCGCGCCGTTAATTATGCTAATGAAAGGAAGCAGTTTTCGAGGCCGATTATCAAGTTCCAGGCGACTCAGCACAAGATCGCGGAAATGGCCAGCATGATAGAGGCGGCAAGGCTGGTTACGTACAAGGCGGCCTGGAATTTTGATCAGGGCAATATAGACCCTAAATTAACTTCCATAGCTAAATATCTGGCTGGAAGAACTGCGGTGAAAGTAGCGGACGAAGCGGTACAGATACATGGCGGTTACGGATACATGCTGGAGTATGAAGTGGAGCGGTTTTACCGTGACGCCAAAATAGCTGAAATCTATGAAGGGACCAAGGAGATCCAGAAGAATACCATAGCGAGCCAGATAATCAGGGAATTATAATTCCTGCTTCCGGGTGATTATTCCCTGAAGGATAATTTGTCCGGCTGCTGGACAGGAACATGTTACTGTTTGATATAATCAGCCAGGAGGGAAGTTGATGCCAGGATATGATCTGATTGTGCTCGGCGGCGGGCCCGCGGGATACCCGGCAGCAATCCGGGCGTCTCAGCTGGGGGCGCGGGTCTGCCTTATCGAAGCGGAAAAACTGGGAGGGGTTTGCCTGAACTGGGGATGTATACCTACCAAGACCATGCATGCGGCGGCGCACCTGATGGAGGCCGGCAGGTCCTTGGATTTTGCGGACCTTTCCGATGTTGATATGAAATCGCTCTCCGAACACCGAGCGAAGGTAGTGGACAGGCTGGTTTCCGGAGTCCGGAAACTTCTGAAAAAGCGGGGTGTGGAAGTAATAAGTGGCAGGGGGAGGATTATATCGCCCAGTGAGGTGAAGATCGATTCCGGGGATACCGTAAAAGGGGATAAAATTATCATAGCGACCGGCTCTTCCGCCATGAACCTGCCCGGTATGGAATTCGACGGCAAGCTGATATTGAGCAGCAAGGACCTGTTGAACCTGGATTATCTTCCTTCTTCTCTTCTCATTATAGGAGGAGGGGTTATCGGTTCGGAATTCGCTTCCATATTCAACGCCCTGGGGACCGGGGTGACGGTGGTTGAAATGCTCCCTTCGCTGGTGTCGGGAGAATCGGACAGGGTCAGCAAGTATCTCCGCATGTTTTTCAGAAAGAAGGGTATTGAGGTGCATCTCGGCTCCAGAGTGGAGAAGATTGAAAAGAGCGGCGACGGGATTACAGCTCATCTGGAGGACGGTACCGTGATAGAGAGCAGCGCGGCGGTTCTCTCGGTGGGAAGAGTTCCCAATATTGAGGATATAGGCTTGCGGGAGGTTGGAATCGAGACGAAGGACTCCGCCATCAGGGTAAATGGCAGAATGGAGACCAATGTGAAGGGAGTTTACGCCGCCGGCGACGTAGTGGGGGGGTATCTGCTCGCTCATGCAGCAACCAGGGAAGGGCTGGTGGCTGCGGAAAATGCGATGGGGGTCGATAGAGAGATAGATTATTCCCTGGTGCCGTCAACGGTGTATACCATCCCGGAGATAGCGCACGTGGGGCTTAACATGGAGGAAGCTGAATCGAAGGGATTAAAATGTGCCAGCGGACAGTTCCCCTTCTCCGCTAACGGCAAAGCCCTGGGAATGGACGAACCGGATGGGTTCGCCGGCTGGGTCGCTGAGGAGGAAAGCGGAAAGCTGCTGGGGCTTCACATAATCGGGCCTGACGCTACCGAACTGGTTTCCATAGGCACTGTGGCGGTGAGTAACGGGATGACCGCCGAGGAATTCGAAGCTCTCATATTCCCTCACCCCACACTCGGTGAAGCGATATTCGAAGCGGCTGAAGATATTAACTCGAAATCTGTTCATCTTCTTTGAATGAAGCCGAGTATTCAGACCATAATCGAGGGAGGCTGCAGAAAATGAGAAGACCTTTTCCGGTGCCCGTTCTGATGTTTATTCTGATCTTTTCAATATCCGGCCGCTGCCCCGGCTCCGAGACAGGGACCGCTGAGATTCCCGGGGGGCCCCGGCTGATCGCCGATATTCACCCCGGATCGCCCGCAGTCTGCGTGACGGTATCTGTCGGCGCCGGCTCCGCGGTAGAGACTCCTGAAGTCAGGGGTATCACACATTTTATAGAGCATATGGCCTTTAACGGTTCGGAAAGATTCTCCAGAAGCGATATCAGCGGATGGGTTGATGATAACGGTGTTTTTCTCAACGCCTTTACCAGGAAGGAAAGGACCGTATTCTTCATACTGGCGAGAAGCGAAATAGCCGGAGAGGCGGTGGAGATACTTTCCGAAATGCTGCTCCATTCCGTTTTCCCGCCCTCCGAGATTGAGAAGGAGAGGAATGTGATTCTGGAGGAGATCAGGGAGACCATGGATAATCCGCGCCATGCAAGAGACCGTCTGGCGGAACGTTATCTGTACGGTGCCAGCCCCCTCGCTCAACCGGTCCTTGGCTACCCCGAAACTATCAATAATATTTCCCGGGAGAAGCTGACAGATTATTACCGGAAGTATTATACCCCTTCCAATATGACGGTCTTTGTGATGGGGGGCATTGGCTTTGAAAAAGCCCATGGGCTGGTGCGCGACTATTTTGGTTCATTCCGCACCAGCGACGGAACGGAAAGAAAACCTCTGGTGCCGGGATGCATGGTCCGCTACGGAAATACCGTCAGGGTCAGAAGTAATGAGAGGTTTGAAGAGGGACTGGATCTTTTGATAAGAATAAAGGGCGCGAGAAGCAGGGTAGACCGGCTGGCGGCGGGAAGGATCCTGTTATCACTGGTATCCGGCGATAATTCTCCGTTTCGGAAGCGGTTGCAGGATATGGGAGTCCGGCCGCCGCAGTCCAGCATTGAACTTCACGGGGACTGCTGTTCATTCCGATTCAGCTTTGCCGCCGGAAAGGGCGGCGCCGGTGACCTTAAGGCAATACCGGCTGTGCTGGAGGAGCTCTCTGACTGGAAACCGGACAGGAACACGATAGAATCGGCGGTAAAAGCATATATTGCCTCGGACCTGTTCGACCGCGAAAAATATCATTATTACCTGATGCTTCACGGTGAGGAAATGGCCTATCTCGGGGAGAGTTATTTCGTTGAATACCTGGAGGGAATAAAGGAAGTTTCTGAAGATCAGATAGGGGATGTTCTCGAAAAAAGCTTTTCTGAAATGGAGTACAACGGATGCATATTCGTAAAGGAGCAGAAGAGGGATTTCAGGAAAGCGGTTCAGTTTGATTCCAGGACACTTGATAACGGCGTGGAGATCGCTTCGATCAGAAGAACGGGGTCGGAAGTAGCCGCTCTTCATATGCTTATCGAGAATGGAAATTGTATCTGGGGGCCGGAAGAGGCGGGTCTGCCGTCATTAATCCACACCGCGCTGGAGGCTTCAGCCGGGGAAACCGGCCTGAATGAGAAGCTGGACAGGCTGGGAAGCAGGGTCAGCTGGGGAGATAATCCCTATATTCCGATGGACGATTATCTTCTGAACCGGTCATATTCATTTATAAGGCTGGAGGCTCCCCTTTCCAATTTCAGGGAGGCTGCCGGACAGTTGATAGAGCATGTCGCCGGCGCCCGGTTAAGTGAGGAGTTGCTTGGCGGAGCGATGGCGGAATTAAGAAGAGAAACCATGATCAGGGAGGGCAACCCGCTGTTCAGGCTGAGAGAAAGATTTTACCGGGAGCTTTTTCCCGGACACCCCTTCGGCGGATCGATCTTTCCATCCGGCAGGCTGGAGGTAACCTCTGACTCCATATCCTGTTACCGAAGAGATTATCTCAGCGGCAATAATATAATCGCCACTCTGGTTTCAGGCCTGCCCGAAGATGAAGCGGAAGGGCTGCTTTCGGATCTCCTTGGGGAAATTGCCCCGGGTGGCGGATCGGCCGGCTGCCCCCCCTTCCCGGAACAGGCAGCCGCCGGACGGAGAAAAGTTACAGCTGAAAGCGGCGGCGCCTATCTGCTGGCAGGTTTTGCCGGAAAGCAGCTCGATCCCGGCGAAACAGCAGCGGTGGCGGTGGCCTCCGAGGTTCTGGACAGGAGGATGAAGAATCAGATAAGAGAAAACAGGGGGCTGGCATACTCTACCGGCTGTAATTTCAAGTTGATGAAGGGCGGATTCGTGGTGGAAATTCACCTGGGGACCCGTTCCTCAAACCTGAATGAAGCTTCCGAAGCTATGATGGAGGAACTGGCTTCTCTGCTTTCGGATAAACCGGGTGAAGATGAGATTGAAGTGGCAGTCAGCAGGATATGTTCGGAAAGGGCCAGGAGAGAGCTGAGCAGTATTAACCAGGCTTATGCGGCAGGCCTGGATATCTACTGCCTCTCAGGAAACAGGTTTGTAAATGTGGTGGCGGAAGCCGGCGTTGATGAAGTGCGCCGGGTGATCGAAGACTTTTTTGATCCGGACAGGATATTTTATCTTGAGATGGTTCCGGAGCAGTCCGATTCGGGAGAAAAAACCGGTTTTCCGGGAATGAAATAATTAGGATTAAAAATGTTGACCGGAATAATTTATTTATT
Organism: Candidatus Krumholzibacteriales bacterium; assembly: GCA_046483305.1. Taxonomy (GTDB): domain Bacteria; phylum Krumholzibacteriota; class Krumholzibacteriia; order Krumholzibacteriales; family WJIX01; genus WJIX01. Next base: position 81,428 of record JAWODM010000034.1, read on the forward strand.
AATATATATGCATGTTATTGTACCAGTGAACTTAGATGGAGGATCTGATGGCTTACAAAATTACCGATGAATGTATCGCTTGTGGTTCCTGTCTTCCCGAGTGCCCCGTAGAAGCGATCGAGGAAGGCGAGGAAAAGTTTACCATAGACCCTGAACTCTGCACCGATTGCGCGGCATGCGTTGAGGTTTGCCCGGTGGATTCGATTGTTGAGGGTGACTGATTAACTGATGTCGTCAAAAAAGTACCGTTTGACGAGTATGGCTTCGTGCGCGGGCTGAGCTTCCAAGCTCAGCCCGACGGAGTTGCGGCAGGTACTCAAGAGTTTTCCTTCCTACCATCATCCCGATCTGATATTAGGTTTTGATCACGCCGATGATTGCGGCGTTATGCGGATATGCGAGGACCGGGCTGTAATCGTTACGGTTGATTTCTTTCCCGCTATCGCGGACGACCCCGTGGTATTCGGCCGGATAGCGGCCGCGAACGCCCTGAGCGATATTTACGCCATGGGCGGCACCCCGCTGTGCGCTCTGAATATCGTTTCCTTCCCCGAGGGCAAACTCCCCCTGGAGGTTCTGGAAGCTGTCCTGATAGGCGGAGCCGAGAAGATTGCAGAGGCGGGAGCGGTGGTGGTGGGCGGACACACCTTGAAGGATTCTGAACTGAAATACGGGCTTTCGGTTACCGGCACAATTCATCCGGACAGGATAGTTTATAACAGCGGGGCCAAACCCGGAGACGCCCTGATTCTGACCAAACCCCTGGGGACCGGTATATATTCCACCGCTCTCAGGAACGGAGCGCTTTCCGGCGAACTGGAGGAGGATATGTACCGGGTTATGTCCGCGCTGAACAGGGACGCGTCTGAGGTAATGAATGAGCTTGGCGTAAATGCCTGCACCGATATCACGGGATATGGGTTGGCCGGACATGCCCTGGAGATCGCCGAAGAATCGAGCGTAAGCCTGAGAATTGACCTTGACTCTGTTCCGTACCTGCCGGCTGCCAGGGAGCTTGCCGGGAAAGGTTTCCTTACCGGGGGCGGAATGGCAAACCTGAAGGACTCTGAAGCCAGAATGAAATCGAACATTGAGCTTTCCGGTGTGGATAAGATGCTTTTATGCGACCCTCAGACTTCCGGAGGGCTGCTGGTATCGATAGCCCGGGAAAAGAGCGGCAGGTATCTCGATATGCTCAGGGACAGGGGGATTTCCGAAGCGGCGGTAATCGGAGATGTTGCGGAGAGGGTAGAGGCTGCCATAATCTGGAGGTAGGCGGGCGGTCCGTCATTCTCTGTTTCTTCTTTCTTCAGCTTCTTTCAGACTGAGAATACAACCGCAGTAGTCCTGCCTGGTAAGGCCGAGTTCCCTGCTTTTCTCAACGCTCAGCTTGAATCCATCCCTCTTCTTGAAATCTCCGTCATGGAACCTGACTCCATATTTTTCGGCCGCCATCCTGCCGGTTTCGAGTATCTTCCGGTAAACCTTATGGGGGCTCACCGAAAGAGTGGTGGTGAAGATATCCATGCCCATCCCGGAAGCTCTCCTGGCGGTTTCCTCCATCCTGAGGCCGTAGCATTCCCAGCATCTTCTGCTCTTTTCCGGAAGGTGACGGTAGGGCGATACGGCCTCATCCCATAATTCGGGGCGGTACTCCCCGTATTCCAGATCGGCGCCAAAGCGTTTCGCCACCAGTTTCATTTCCTCCAGCCTGATATTATACTCTTCCTCCGGTTGAATATTTGGGTTGAAAAACAGGGTTTTGACAATATATCTATCCTGCAGGTGAGGTATTACGTAACTGGCGCAGCAGGCGCAGCAGGTGTGAAGCAGTATGGTATTCATCGGATTAACGGGAATTTGAAGACTGAGCCTGAGAGACAGGGGGGATATCAGAGCCCGGCCTGTCTGAACCTTGCCCGTCACCGCTTGAGCTGTAATAAATCCCGTTCTGAATTTCTATGGAATTGAGCTCTGCCAGGAGTTCGTTCTTCAACAGGTTGAACTCCGGCATGGCCGTCTCGGCGACCGGGCTTGCCGGAGGCAGATCCAGTTTCCTGGGATTGACGAAACGCCCGTTCTTCTTGATTCTGTAATCCAGATGGGGGCCGGTGGAGTAACCGGTTGAGCCGACATAACCTATTATCTGCCCCTGTTTGACATTGGCTCCGTATTTTATCCCGGAGGCGAACTTCTGAAGGTGCAGATAGTACGAGATATAATTGCTGTTATGACGGATCTTTATATAGTTTCCGTTCGCCCTGGTCCGGGAAGCCTTTATTACAGTTCCCTCGCCGGTGGAATGAACCGGGGTGCCGAGCGGGGCGGCATAGTCTATCCCCAGGTGAGACCTGTAGTGATGAAGAACCGGATGGTAACGCCGGTAACTGAAGTTGGAACTGATCCTGGTGTAGGAAAGCGGCGCCCTGAGAAGCTGCTTCCGGAGGGAATTGCCCATTTCGTCGTAATAATCGTAAAAATCTTCCCCGTCATTCCTGAACAGGAAAGCGTAATGCTTCTCCCCGTCGCAGTTGAATTCACAGGAGATGATTTTTCCTATTCTGTTTACCGTTTTTCCCCCCGGTTTTCTGATCTTCTTCTCCTCGTAAACCAGGCGGAAGTAATCTCCGCGTCTGAGTTCGGTGAAGAAGTCGATGTCCCACTGGTAGATATTACTGATTTCTCCGGCCAGCTCAAAGGGCAGGTTATTTTCCTGCACGGTATGGTAGAGTGAATTGTCTATAATCCCGGATGCGATCTTTCTATGAACAGTATAGGGGTAGTGCCTTCTTCTTACGGATATATCCCCGGGGGAAAGGCTGATATCAAGATACTGCTCATCATCTATGGACATCTGAATTCCGGTTACCTCTCCGCCGGGGCTCCGGAATACCGAATATTTCTGGCCTGGATAAATCTTCCTCAGGTTGTAAACCCCATTGGAGGCCTTTATTATTCCATGGACCTTCTGTGGAGAGATGTATCTGCACATCAGATCGAAAAAGTTCATATTCCTGCCCACGGTGCCGTCTATGGAACTTACCTCCGGGGGGGAGGCTTCCGGTTCGGCCCCGGCATTTTCCACTTCGGCCGCGGTTTTTTCAGCCGGCTCACGCACCTTCCCGTTTTCTCCGCCGCCACCTCTTCCGCTGTAAATAACCAGGGAGAAGATGAGAATAATGGCAAGGAAGATTACCAATCCGGCTATCAGGTTATTTCTGTTTGTTTCAATCATAAATATTCCCGTATTAACTTGATAGAATATATCGTTATTACGAGAAAATGGTCAAGGAATATTTTGGTTTCTGACACGTAATATTTACGATATATCTGAATCAATGCGCATCAGATTGTCTGCCTCCAGCCGATATGTTGTTTATTGCAAGCGCCGTACCTGAATCATACCCTTTATTGAAATCAGCCCGGGAAAATTGATCATATTCGACCCTGATCGCGCCGATCTACCCTGTAATTCAAAATGGCTGATTATTACGATGGCTTTCTTGTTGAACTGTCCGGGTATTCCGCCGGTTTCTGGGTAAGGCGGGAAGGGCGGGGTGGCCGCGAGAGCTGAAAGTGACGGAGATCTTTCCCTCATTCTCTGGCCGGGCGGGCTGAACCTCCGGGAAAAGCCTGTCTGTTATCCTGCCGAGTTGAAAAAACCTCCTTTTCCAGGTATAATTCCGGTTGAGGATATCGATCAGGGAGGCGCCGCATGGAAGACGAACAGAGAAGACGGGATATCAGAAAAGAGATTGACGATCTCAAGAGGAAGGCTTCCGAAAAATTCCGGAGTAAGGGGATACCCGAACCTGCCAGGGGATTTCTGGAGCGGGCTTCCCGGTTCGACCCTCCCGCCGGAGGTTCAGGCCCGGCCCGAAACAACGGCCGGGAATCGAGGAGCGAGGAAGAAATTGTCCTTGGCGGATTGAGGGATATTATACGGGAAACCAATGAGAGGGAAAAGGCAGCGGCCGGGGGAGAGGAAGTTTTTGTTGATCTGGAGGCGGCGGTTTCGGGTGAGGAGACCGCATTCGGCTCCGGGGCGTTTTTCCGGATAACCGACCGTTGCGGCGATCTTGAAAACGGAGAATGGGGTAATTACCCGGAGATTCTATCGGATTCAGCTGAGTCTGACATTCCTGGAGATACCTCCCTGAAACTGCTGAGCAGTATTGAACCGGAGCGGGTCTGTTATCTGGATATTGAGACAACCGGCCTTAAATCTGTCCCCCTGTTCCTGATAGGCCTGCTGTATCAGGATGGAGACCGTCTGTTAATAGATCAGCTTTTTGCCCGTGACTACGGCGAGGAAAAATCTCTTCTGGAATTTGCATCCGATTACCTGAAGCGCTTCAGCCTGGTGGTAACCTTCAACGGAAGAAGCTTTGACATACCTTATATACTGGAGAGAATGGATCTCTGGGGGGTCGACCGTTTCAGCTTCGAGAAGCACCTTGACCTTCTTCACCTGTCCAGGAAGATGGTAGGCGGGAAGACTCCCAACCACAAGCTTCAGACGCTGGAGCGGTATCTGCTGGGAAGCAGAAGGATAGGCGATACCCCGGGATACCGGATTCCTGATCTGTATCACGATTTCGTAAAGAGCGGAAACGCGGCCGGTATAGCCGGCATTATCGAACATAACCGTATTGATCTGGTTTCCATGGTCCGCCTGGTGACGCTGTTTCTCTCAGGCCCATTGCCCTGAGAAAAAATTCCCTGTTAACGGCCGCTTCATTAAGTTAGAATACTTTGCAGGTAAGACAGCCGAGGAGAGATATTGAATACTGAAAAGTTCCTCAACAAAATCAGAAACAGCGATTTCTACAGCGGTCAGATAGTTCACTGCCACAGGATAGAACCCCGCGGCGCCCGCACCGGCAGCCTGAAGAAAGGGCTTCCTGACAGGCTGGCCGAAGTTCTTGCCGGTTCCGGAATAGATCAGCTTTACTCCCACCAGGTAGAAGCGGTGGAGAATCTTCGCGAGGGAAACAGCGTAGTAGTGGTTACATCCACAGCCAGCGGGAAGACCCTCTGCTATAACATCCCGGTCCTGGAGCGTTTCCTGGAGAATGGCCAGGCCAGGGCGCTCTATATCTATCCCACCAAGGCGCTGGCCCAGGATCAGCTGAGAGTGCTGGACCGTTACAGCAGGCAGGGGATCAATATCAAAGCCGGCACTTACGACGGCGACACCCCCGGATCCCAGAGAAGGCAGTTGAGGGAGGAAGCAAATATTATACTCACCAACCCGGACATGCTTCACTCCGGCATCCTTCCCAATCACGCGAAATGGGCGGGATTCTTCTCCCGCCTGGATTTCGTGGTAATCGACGAGATTCATACCTACCGGGGGATTTTCGGGTCTCACGTATCCAACGTCATCAGGAGGCTGGAGAGAATAACACGGCATTACGGGGCGGCCCCCGTCTATGCGGCTTCATCGGCTACCATAGCGAACCCGGGGGAACACGCGGAAAGGCTCATGGGAAGAAAGGTCAAGGTGATAAGCCGGGACGGATCTCCCAGAGGAGAGAAGAAGTTCATCATGTGGAACCCTCCCACCCTGGATGAAATCGGGATAGACCGGAAAAGCTCCAATACCGAGGCTGCCGAGATAATAGCCAGGCTGATGATGGATGATATACAGACCATTGCGTTTGTAAGAGCAAGAGTTGTCAGCGAGGTGCTGACCCGCTATGTAAGAGGTATTATGGAAGGGTCCAGGGCGGGGAAAAAAGATGCGGTTCATCCCTACCGGGGGGGGTACCTACCCGGCGAGCGCAGGGAAATAGAAAAACGGCTGTTCGAAGGGGACCTTAAAGCGGTAATAAGCACCAATGCTCTGGAACTGGGGATCGATGTGGGGGCTCTTCACGCCTCGGTGATAGTCGGTTATCCGGGGAGCATAGCCTCGACCTGGCAGCAGGCCGGAAGGGCGGGGCGGGGAGAAGAGGAATCAGTTGTTTTCTTTATTCCCCACAATACCCCCCTGGATCAATACCTCATTAAACATCCCGAGTATTTCTTCGGAAGGTCTCCTGAGAACGCCATCATTGATCCCGGTAATCCCCACGTGCTGCTGGGACAGATCAGGACAGCCGCCTTTGAGCTTCCTCTCTCCGGAGAGGAGGTGGGGGAAATGGGAGAGTACGCCCCTGCCATAGCCCGGCTTCTGGAGGAGGAAGGTGAACTGAACTATCTCCGGGGCGACTGGTACTGGCGGGGGAAGGGTTATCCCAGCGCCTCGGTTAACCTCAGGAATATATCCCCGAACACCTACACCATAATAGATACCACATCAGGCAACAGCGTTATCGGAACCATCGATGAAGCCAGCGCTTTTCAGCAGGTTCACCCTCAGGCAATCTATCTGCATGAGGCGGAGACCTATATGGTTGACCGGCTCGATATCGACAGAAGGACGGCAATGGTGAGCCGGTGCGATGTGGATTACTATACCCAGTCTATTACTGAAACGCAGGTGAAGGTGGACCGGGACGAGAAGAGGGAAAAGTGGAGGGTCAGCGAACTGGCTTTCGGCGACGTTTCGGTTACAGACCTCACCTTCATGTTCAGGAAGATAAAGTTTGGAAGCAGGGATTCGATAGGATACGGCAAGTGCGATCTGCCTCCCCAGATTCTAAAGACAGCCGGCCTGTGGCTGGTGCCGCCTCCGGGTGTTTTCAGCACGGTCAGAGAGTGGGGGAGGATCCCCTCCGAGGGGCTGCTCGGCCTTTCCAATGTTCTTCGCGAAGTGGTGCCGCTGTTCGTAATGTGCGATCCCCTGGACATCGGAACCACCGTAAATGCCCGTTCGACCAGGGGGCAGGCTGTATATCTCTACGATAAGTATCCCGGAGGGCTGGGCTTTTCGCTCAAGGCATTCGATCTTATCGAGGAGATCATGATAGCATCGCTGGAGCTGATCGAATCCTGTTCCTGCAGGAGAGGGTGCCCCTCCTGCGTGGGTTCGCCGATACCTCCCTTCTCACAGCTCGATCCCGATACCGGAGGAAGAGGGATGATCCCGGACAGGGAAGCGGCGCTGATGATCCTGCACGCTCTCCTGGAGATGAAACCATACCGGCCGGCCGCTCCCAGGAGAGAATCAGGCGGCCCTGAGGTTGAGAGGCCATCCGGGAAATCGCTTCCGGTGGAACTGGAGGGTAAGCTCCGGGAAGAAATTTATAATCGGACAAGAAAATAGGCTTTAATCGAAACCCGGGAGCGGAAATTCCGAAAAAAACAGGGATCAGGCAATACTGTGTTTGACCACCGGCTGATCCTTTGATATATTGATTTCAAATTATTCCGGTCGTCTGTGAGCCGGCAGGGCTCCGCCGGGCCCGGCGACCAGAGCTCTTAACAGAAACAGGAGGAACCCTATGAGGGTAATCAAGCATTACCGGGTACACCTGGGAACTTTCGCCTGGATTCTTCACCGGCTGTCCGGTTTGGGTTTGATCTTTTACTTACTGCTTCACATATGGGTTATCGGCCACCTTGCCGGAGGCGAAGAATCCTTCGACTCAATTATGGAATTCTTCAGCAATCCGCTTTTCAAAATTCTGGAAATCGGATTGATAGGAGTAATATTCTACCATCTGTTCAACGGCCTGAGACTGACCATAATGGATATGGGCTGGCTGGTAGAAAAACAGAAGTCCCTTTTTGTGATTTTCGTAATAATCTGGTTGATATCGTGGTTTGCCGTATCCGGAGTAATGTATATGAAGTACTTCGGTTCGGCGGCCGGATAAGGGAGGGAGCAAGATGTACAAGAGAAATGTCAGATCGGGCGGTGCTCTCCTGTGGTTGTTCCAGAGGATCAGCGGTATATATCTCGCGGTGATCCTGGCTGTTCATGTAATTCTGCTTCACGTTATGATAGACGGAGAAGTTACCTGGGCAGCGGTTGCCGAGCGCGCTTCCTCGCCGATGTGGAAAATGATAAATATATCCTTCCTGCTGGTAGCGCTTTTTCACGGCCTCTACGGCCTGTGGATAGTGCTGGACGACTATCTGGATGCCGGCTGGGCCAGGGTATTAATTTTCAGTTTGATATCGGTAATTACTCTGGTTTTTGCCGTATACGGAACAATTACCATGCTCACCTTTCATGTGGGAGGTTAATCGATAATGTTTAATAACGATCCTGAAACTATACATGATATAAAGGGAGTGCCCATACACAGCGTGTATCAGCACGATGTAGTCATTGTGGGCGCCGGACTGGCCGGGTTGCGGGCGGCGATCGAAGTTGCCGCCGATCACGATACCGCTGTTATCAGCAAGGTGTTCCCCACCCGCTCTCATAGCGGCGCCGCCCAGGGCGGCATCGCGGCCTCGCTGGCCAATGAAGAAGAAGATCACTGGGAATGGCACATGTTCGATACCGTGAAGGGGAGCGACTACCTGGGCGACCAGGAGGCCATCGAGATTCTGGTAAAAGAGGCCCCGGTAGTGGTGAGGGAATTCGAGCATTACGGAGTGCCCTATTCCAGGACCAGCGAGGGCCGGATTGCCCAGAGGAAATTCGGCGGGCATACCAAGGATTTCGGCAGGGGCGGCCCCGTATTGCGGGCCTGTTACGCGGCGGACAGAACCGGCCATGTCCTGCTTCACACCCTTTATGAACAGTGCATAAAACACCAGGTCCGGTTCTACTCCGAATACTATGCCCTCTCTCTGATAATAGAAGACGATGTCTGCCGGGGATTGGCAGTGTGGGATATGATTAACGGGGGAGTCCATGTAATACGGGCCAAGGCCGTTCTTTTCGGAACCGGGGGGTACGGCAGGGTATTCAAGATAACCTCGAACGCTTTCGCGAATACCGGAGACGGCCTCAGCCTTACCATGAGAGCGGGGATCCCGCTGGAAGACCTCGAATTCGTTCAGTTTCATCCCACCGGACTCTACAAGCAGGGTATCCTGGTAACCGAGGGAGCGCGTGGCGAAGGGGGGTATCTTCTGAACGGCAAGGGCGAGCGGTTCATGGAGAAATACGCTCCGGAAAAGATGGAACTGGCGCCCAGAGACCTGGTTTCCCGTTCGATCCAGACAGAAATTAATGAGGGAAGGGGCATCAACGGAGAGGATTACGTCCATATAGATATCCGTCACCTCGGCAGGGATAACATTCTCAGGAAACTGCCCCAGATACATGAGCTGGCCCTGAAATTCCTGGATGTCGACTGCATAGAGGAACCGATCCCTATTCAGCCCACCGCTCATTATTCGATGGGAGGGATTCCGGTGGATATTCATGGCAGGGTGCTTGCCGACGGAAAGCAGAAACCGGTAAAGGGCTTCTATGCTGCCGGTGAATGCGCCTGTGTAAGTGTTCACGGAGCCAACAGGCTGGGAACCAACTCGCTCCTGGAGGCGTCCCTGTTCGGCAGAAGAGCGGGCAAGGCGATGGATGAATTCCTTCATGAAACAGAGGACTTCGCTCCGATCCCGCCGGATGCCGCTCAGTCGGCCCTGAAGGAAGTGGATACCATGCTGTCAGCGGACGGCGATGAAAAGCTGGTTGATATCAGGAGAGAGATGCAGGAGAAGATGATGCTGAAGTGCGGGATATTCCGGGATGCCTCTTCTCTGAAGGAGATGATGGACGATATTCACTCCCTTCAGGAGAGATTCAGGAATATCAAAGTGAGCGACAGGAGCAAGACCTATAATTACGATCTGATCGAGGCGCTGGAGCTTGGCCACATGCTGGAGTTTGCAGAAGTGATTGTAGCTGCGGCCATTAATCGCGAGGAGAGTAGAGGCGCTCACAGCAGAACTGATTTTCCCGACAGGGATGACGATAACTGGCTCAAACATACCCTGGCATGGAAGAAGGACGGAAAGGTCGAATTTGACTACAAGCCGGTGACTATAACCAGATTCCAGCCGAAAGAACGGAAATATTAAAGGAGGCTTTTTAATGAAAAAGTTAACTTTCAAGATTAACCGCTATAATCCTGATGATGAACGCACTGGCCATTTCATGCAGGAGTACGAACTGGAAGTGCCCTCCGGCCACACCGTTCTGGACTGCCTCAACGACATTAAATGGAATCAGGACGGAACATTGACTTTCCGCCGTTCATGCCGCAGCGGTATCTGCGGGTCCTGCGCAATGACCATTAATGGCGTCAATATGCTTGCCTGCGAGACGCAGGCCCTGGCCCTTGGAACCGATACCATAACCATCGAACCCTTAAGGGGTTGTGAAGTAATCAAGGACCTGGTGGTGTCGCTGGATTCGCTGGTCGACGGACTTTACGCGGTGAAGCCATACCTGATCGCCGATACTCCGCCTCCCACTGACCAGGAAAGGCTGCAGAGCGTGGAGGAACGCGACAGGCTGGACGGGCTCTACGAATGTATCCTCTGCGGAGCCTGCACTTCTTCATGCCCTTCTTTCTGGGCTGACAAGAAGTATATAGGACCTCACAGTCTGCTTAAGGCCTACAGATTCATAGCTGATTCAAGGGATACCGCCCCGCAGGAGCATATGGATGCCCTGGATGACAAGCACGGCCTGTGGCGCTGCCACAGTATTTTTAACTGCGTGGAGGCCTGCCCCAAGGATCTTAATCCCACCAGGGCGATAGTGGAATTGAAGAAGGAACTGATAAAGGACAGGGTCGGGTAGGATTAAACTGTCCTTTAAGTAGTGTTTTTACCGGGAAAGGGGTTTATGCCGCATGAAAAGAGTAATGCCGCCTCTTAATAATCTGATTCTGTTCCTGCTGGCCGCTTCTGTTATCAGCGCGCTGGCCTCCTGTTCGGGCGGAGAAGATGTTACATCACAGGTTATTTCAGCCTACGGGGGAGAAAAGGGGGTTGAATCGATACTTTCATTCACGGGAAGGGGGTATCTGAAGGTTCTCCCGGTTGGGGAAAAGGTAACCAATCTTCATCTCGATCTCTTCCAGGATCATATGCGGTACCGGGAAACGTACGTGGAAGTACACAAGGGAGAAGTAACCAACAAATGGATCTGGATCAGCGATGGCAGCACCGCCAGCTCCTGGTCATCAACACCGGAGACGGTGAACAGGCCGGCGCTGGAGTACAGATACCTGGAGTACAGATTCCCCCTGATTCTGGAATGGATGAGCAAATATCAGGGAGAGGCTGTGGCCAATAAGGGGCCGGGCGACCATGTTCTGAATTACCAGCTGCCGGAGATATCTGTCGAGGTGACAGTTGGGAGAAAAAGCGGCTATATTCTGAAGACGGTTATCAGTGACAGGAAGAATGACCTGATCTACAGCGAGGATTATTCAGATTACCGGCTGATCTCGGATATGCCTTTCCCCAACAGGATTATCAAGAGCCTTAACGGGGCGCCATACTGCGAGTTCTTTATTCCGGTGATACTCTACGACCAGGCTCCGCCTGATTCAGTGTTTGCTATCTCAGAAAAGGATACCGCCGGAGCAGTTGTGGAAGCGGTTGATTGACAGAGAGGTCAGAGCAGTTCACTTACCCTGAATACCGCGCTGAAATTGTAGCCGGCTTCCCTGATGTTCTCGGGGCCGCCTTCTTCCCTGTCCACAATTACACCCACCCCCGCTATCACTCCACCTTCCTTCTGAACAGCTTCGGCGGCTTTCAGCAGTGAGCCGCCGGTGGTAACCACGTCTTCGACGATCACGGTCCTGAGGCCTCCGGTTATATTACCTTCCACCAGTTTTCTGGTACCGTGTTCCTTGCTCCCCTTACGGATGAGAAGCCCCTCCTTCTCTTTACCTTCAGTCGCGGCAAGAGTAAGCAGCGAGCCGATGATGGGATCCGCGCCGATTACCGGGCCGGCGAAAGCGCCGTATTCCAGCCCCTCAAATTCCTCCATCAGCAACCTGGAGGCAAGGTAGAGCCCTCTCGAATGGAGGGTGGTCATTTTGCCGTTAATGTAGTAGCTGCTTTTCTTCCCGGAAACCAGCGTAAAGTCGCCTTTGAGGATGGAGCGGGCTGTAAGTATCTCCTTCAGTTCTTCTCGATAATCGTTCATTTTGTTTCTCCGGATTAAAAGAGTTCTCTACTTTCCCGTTCTCAGCATAACACCGACGCAGACCTGAAAGAAATCGGTCCGATCCTCTCCGGTGTAGTAGAAGATTATATTTCTCTGGCTGCCTCCCGAAAAGATATAATGGTACTTTCCTGATAGTTCAATATAAATATTGTTGATTCCCAGGCGGTAGAGCGCCGCTAATCCGCCATAGAACCCCGGCTGGTAATCATTGCTGTAAAGCTCGATAAAACCGGGTTTAATCAGGGTGATCGCGTATATTCCGGGCCCCCCTTCGGCAGTCAGGTAGTAACCCCCCGTTATATTTAAGCGGTACAGGAAGGCCGCGGTCATGGAGTAGATCTGCAGTTCCGAAATTGAGTTGTTCTTCAGTACCTTGGCTTCACCGAACCCGTGCGATGAGAGAGCGATATTTATCCCGAAATTATCCCCCAGCCCTTCCAGAAAATGGACTTCCAGTTCGCTTCCCCTCCCGAAGGCCCTGTCGAGTTCTCCGGAATTGAAGACAGTTCCAAGGCGAAAGCCCAGAAGTTCTTTTCCCTTGATGCTGCCGGCCCGGGATTCCGCGGGTGGAAGGAGCAGCAGCATTAAGGTGCATACGATTATTATGTTATTACTTCTCATGTGCTTAACATAACAAAGTAAGAGTCCGCGGAGAAGTTAATTATTATTAAGGGAAGAAAAAACAGATATGAATTGCCAGTAAATATAAAATCACCTTATAAGTACCAGTTTGGCTGAAGCGGTTCCGGAGTCCGTGGAGAGGAGAGCGGTATACACCCCCGAGGATACCCTGTTCCCGTATCTGTCGAACCCTTTCCAGCCGGCGCTTCCCCGGCCGTTGGGACCGCAGCTGATAATTATTGATTTTATTAATCTTCCCGAAGCTGAAAATATTTTAACCTCTCCGGTGGAGTTGGGGGTGGACTGAATCTCGATGGTGGTGGCTGGATTGAACGGGTTTGGATAATTCGCTATCACAGCTGAGCGGGCCGGAGAATCGGGAAAGCTGCTGATACCGGTATTCTCGACTATGTTCGGTTTCTTATCCCTGATTCCGGGATCGTCACTGAGAACGCTGTCGGGAGGAGGGAGAAGCGGGTTCCCTCTTTCCTCTATGCCGTCAACATTAATGTGGCCGAACTCGCCGGTGGCATTGTCGACTATGGTAAGGAACACATTCCTGCCCCGTAGCGGGTCCAGATTCCAGAATCTTTCATCCATCCGGTTGGTATTCCTCCCTGTCTCCGAGTATATTATCTCTCCGGTTTCGGCGCTGCAGATCGCTACATAGCAGCTGTCGGGCTTTTTCCCTCCTCCTACCAGAAGCCTCATTGATCTGCCCCTTACCGTGAAATTGCCGGTTCGTATCGCTCCCCTTGGATTATTGCCCTGAACGGCGCCGGGCGCCGAACCGTAAACAGGCCCGTCAAAGCATTCATAGGTACCTATCCACCAGCTGCCCTCGAAGCCGACATCCACCGTATCCACACCGCGGTAGCGGTAAGCATTGCCGTAAACGGGCTGGTGGTCGAATGCGTTGCCCCAGAGTTCTGTCCAGTCTCTGTCGAGGATGCGGCTTCTTCTCACTTCCGGGACCGGGGTGTCGAATGACAGGGTATCGAATCTTATGGTGTAAAGTTTCCCCGCTGCCGTGTTATAAGCGGTATGCCTGGAAAAGAGGTATTCGCCGCCGCCCTGATCCAGCAGTTCGCAGGCATGGCCTGGATCGATTATAGACCTGGTATTTATATCCCAGCCGCCGGTAAGCGAGTCGGAGGACATATGAGAGATTCCACCCACCGTGTATTCGGTGAAAAAGAGGTGATACTTTCCGTTTTCCTTTACCAGGAATGTACTTTCCAGGATATTGCTGTTGTTGTGGACGTAAAGGGGACCCCGGTCCTCCCATACAAAATAGCTGCTCCCCCGGGCCAGGGCGATAGCTCCGTAATTATCGGTGGTCAGAGCGGTGGCCAGCATATAGTGAGTGCTGCTATCTGAAAAGTAATAGGGGTCCCTGAAATGGGACATCCGCTCCCGGTCCCATTTTATCCAGGATATATCCGCGTGGTATGGCTGAAGCAGGGGGGAGGGGTGTTTTTCCCATCCGGATATACCTGAGCTGGATGTGGCGAAGTAAATTACCTGGGCTTCATTACTGTTTACTCCGGTATAGTAGATAATGTAACTGTCGCTGTAATCAGGATTATGTATGAGGTGGGGCGCCCATATCCGGTAACTGTCCCAGCTGTCGGGCCCGGTTTCCAGGACCGGATCATGTATTTCCCAGTGCCTCAGGTCCGGTGAGCTGGCATGGCCGAATTCGGTCTCGTCGCCCCTGATGTAGAATAGATGATATATCCCTTCCCGGTAAGCCAGGGTGTGATCCTTAACCTTGAGTCCCGGATCCTCAAATACCGGTCCCTCGAAATCAATGCTCAGCAGGTCCCTGGCTGGCGCCGCCGGGAATTTCATCTTCTCCGCGCCGCAGGGCATAAGCAGGAAGGGAACAACCGCCGACCCTAACGCCACAGCCGCTGTAAACCTTCTGAACAGTATCATGATCTCATTTCCCGGTTAAATTATAATATATGATCCCCCGGTCAGCCGGGTCCTATCTGAGAAGGACCATCTTCCTGGTATAAGTTTTCTTTCCGACAGAAAGCTTGCAGTAGTAAACCCCGGAGGGGAGATGGCCCCCGTTGGATATGGAAGCGTTCCAGGTGAAGGTATACTCTCCCGCCTGCCTGTATCCCAGGTCAGTTTTGCTGACAATTCTTCCCGAAGCATCATAGAAGGCTATCCGCACAAAGTTTTCTGTCCCTAAGGTGAACGGGATATTAGTAGAGGGGTTGAATGGGTTAGGGTAGTTCTGTCCCAGCCGGTTCGGATCGAATGCTATTCCTTCCAGCTTCAACGGCCCGTAACCGGCGCCGCCGGGATTGTCTGTTTCTAAAATGTAGTAGTAATAGTCATAAGAGGGGTCCAGGCCTGAGTCTCTGAAGGAGTACTCGCTTCCATTGGAAGTGACAGGGTAGCTGTTACGCTTGTTCATATTAAGCAGATCCGGCCCGGTTCCCCTGTAGATATCGAACCCCGTCACTCCGGGATCGATGGTCGCCGACCATCTCAGCACCGCCGAATTATCCATTCTCCGGCAGTCGGCCCAGGTGATCATGGTAGCGGTTGTCTTGCTCAGGCAGATGTCTACCCTCACTGAATCCGATAACGGAAGTTCTATGCCGGTTGCCGTGGTATCTCTGTAACCCGGGGCTCCCGCATACAGTGAATATGTGGCAGGTGGAAGATTATTGAAATCGAACCTGGTGCCCGAAAAGTTACGGCAGGTCCCCAATACACGGCCCAACGAATCCATCAGGGCGACCTCTGCGTTCGCGATCTGCTCCTGCTGGACATCCGAGGTAAGGTCGCCGAAAACCCTGCTTTCAGGCCTCTCCAGGGAATAGGCGTAGGTGCTGCTGTTGAAATGGAAATAATAATATCCGCTGTCCGGCAGAGCGGTCACTATCATAGGCGGACTGTAACCGAGGGCGGCTATACCCCATCCATATTCATGGCTCCAGCCCCAGTGCTCCGGGAAGAAATCCCCGTTCATGGTGAATTTGAAATCTATGGTATCCGGAGGAGCTCCGGGCTCATCGATAAACTGGAGCTTGATCCATTCGCTCTCTCCAAGATATGTCATATTATTTTCGGGGTCCTCGGGATGGCAGGTTATTCCGTTGAAATTGCCTACAAGCTGTATGGAGGCCGGGTCGGCGCCATAACTGCCCGCCGCAAAACCTGTCATGGAAATTAGAAACAAGACCGCTATAAGCTTTATTTTATCCAATTCTTACTTCCTGCCGGTGTATACCTGTAGATGTTCTCTCTTACCGTGGATAAATCATCATCATAATTATACATCAATTGATATTTCATGTCAACCTTGCCGGTGACTGCCTCTTTCAAGATCCATTCCGTATAACTATATATATATTCGAGGTTATGGTGTATTACATTACCCGCATTTATCCTGAAAAGGTGCATTTGAACTCCCGGATGGATCAAATTCAAGCATAATAGGGAGTTGCAATCGAATATCTCTTTTTAAAGGTCTTTACAACCACTTCCTCTGATCCAGGGGAACGATTGTTGCAATCGCCGTTACAGAGCAGTGGTTTTATTGCAGCTGTACCTGTATCAGCAACTTTTTGCAATATCTTCACGCTTTATGCATACTTCACGGTTCATTTCATTGATATGGAACCGGAACTACTTACGCCTGGGATTTGCAGCCTATGAAAGAAACTTCTATCAGGAATGAAACCTTCGAATCGCGGAACCTCTACATCAAGGCTTCCGGCAGCGTCAGGAGAGGCAATTATCAGAGCGGGAAGTCCTACCTCGAGGATGCCGTTAAGATAGCGCCGGAAAATCCTTACTATCTATCCCTTCTCGGCTTGTGTATGGCGAAGGAGGGTTTTATCTCCCGCGGTAAATCACTGTGTTCTAAGGCGGTCAGCCTGGCTCCCGATAAATGTGAATGTTATGTCAATCTGGGGCGGGTCTTTCTTGAAGAAGACCTCAGGGAGGAAGCCAGAACGGTATTTCTCAGGGCCTACCGGATTGACAAAAGGAATGTGGATGTGGCGATGGAGCTTTCCCGGATGGGAATCAGGCGGCCTCCGGTAATCCCTTTCCTGCAGCGTGGAAACCAGCTGAATATATTCCTGGGCAAACTGAGGCATTCCCTGCTAAACCGGATAAAAAGAACTTAAATTTTCTCCACTGATATAGTATCCTGTCCGGTATGATTAACCGCAAATGGATTATTACGCTGATAATCATTTCCGTGATGGCGGGAGGATGTTCCGGCGGGCTTAAAACCGGCAAGGCCCGGGATACGGGCAGCCGGAGGTGGCTGGTGGACAGAGAGATACTCGGCCTGCTGGCCGAGGAGCGTTATGACAGGGTTGTTTCCCTGACCGACAGCCTGCTTCTTGCCGGAGAGGAAGATCCCCGGCTGCTGGGGCAGAGGGCCTTTGCGCTGGGGATGACCGGGCAGGAGGACCAGGCCATTTCCATGTTCGAGAAAGCCATACTGGAGGATTATCAGAACTGGTGGAACCATTTTGCCTTCGCGCGACTGCTGGCAGGAATGGGAAGGATAGGGAGGGCTCTAACCGAATTCAGGGAGGCCGGGCGTTTCTGTGAGGGTAGGGAGTGCGCGGAAGTAAATAGAAACCTGGCGGTTACCTATATTGAGACAGGCAGAATTTCTGATGCGTACGAATTGATAAAGGAAGGGCTCAGGGAGAACCCACGGAACAGCTACCTGATAGGTTTGAAAGCGGTTATGGAAGCGAGAGCGGAGCCGGAGAGAGCCGATACCCTGCTGATGCGGGTTGCGGCCATGGATGGTATCGACAGGGGAGTGTTCATGGAATTGGGAGGCATTCTGATCAATTCCGGCAGGCCGGAAGCTGCCGCCCTGGCGTTCAGGAAGGCCTGGGAACAGGACAGAAAAGATTATGAGGCGGGAATGAAGCTGTCCCATGCCCTGAGGGAAAGCGGAGACTACCAGGAGGCCTCGGAAGTTCTGATTAATCTGCCTCCCTCGGACACGGTCACGGTGGAACTGGCCAGGACCCGCCTGAGACAGGGGAAGTTCTCAGAGGCGCTGGAAATATTCAGAACCGCCGGGGAGAGCGAGGCGGTCCTTGAGGGGATGGCGGTGGCGTACTGGAAGCTGGGGAAATTGGATAAGGCGGAAAGGTACGGGAGAAGAGCGCTGGATATGAATCCTGAAAGCGTTTCCGTAATGATAAATCTTGCGGCTATCTACGGAGCCGCCGGTAAGCTGGAAGAGGCCGAACGGCTGCTGAACAGGGTTCTGGAGATAGACAGCGGTAACAGAGCCGCCCTGGAGAATCTCAGGCGCCTGAAAGAAGCTCAGGGTAACGGCGGGCAGTAAGAGTAAAGAATTGAAAATGCTATGAAAAATCGGTTGTTATTTTAGCGGCTGAATAATACAATAGGGTTGAATCAGGAAACAATCCTCCTCTGAAACCGTATTAATAAATGGTTTCAGAAAGGAAGGCATGATTATGTACTGTAAATACTGCGGAAAGGAAATCGAGGATCAGGATCAATTCTGCCCTTACTGCGGCAAGGAGCAGATAGAACCGATTTCGGCCCGGATAAGCGACACCGGAAGAAAGTGGACAGACCTCAAGGTTCCCAACGACACCAAGAATCCGGGAGTCGCGGCTTCCCTGGGGTTTTTCCTCGGATGGTTCTTTCTGGGCCCGATAGGTTACGTATACCTGGAGCAGTGGAACTGGTTCTGGCTGACCTTCATTATTCAGCTGTTTGCGGTTCCGCTTACCCTCGGTATTGCCTGGATCATCATTCCCGTACTGCTGGCTTTCCACCAGTACCAGCAGGCTCAGCAGATAAATAAGCTGGTCCTGGCCAGAAGAGAGAGCCAACTCGGCGAAGAGGAAATGAATGAGCGGGGAGAGCAGGAATAATCAACAGTAATGAGGGGTGATAATTTTGGATCGAAATCTGGCTCTGGAGATGGTCAGGGTAACCGAAGCCGCGGCCCTTGCGGCAGCCCGGTTCCTGGGGAAGGGGAATCCGGAGGATGCTGATCGTGCAGCGGTATCAGCAATGGCGACGGCTATAAAGGGTGTGTCGATGAAGGGCAGAATAGTGATAGGGGAGAGCCCGGACAGGGAGCAGGCCCTTCTTTACCCCGGCTGTTTCGTGGGGAGCGGCGAAGGCACCAGGGTGGATATAGCCCTGGACGCTCTGGACTGCAGGGAATCGCTGATTAACGGCAGGCCCAACGCGATCTCCGCGCTGGCTATGGGGCCGGAAAACACATTTATAGACTACCCTTCGCCTTTCATGCAGATGATAGGGGTAGGAGCGGAGGCTGCCGGCAATATCAACCTCAATAGTTCTGTATTCGACAATCTGGTAAAGATAGCCGGAGCCAAGAGAGAATATGTGGAGGACCTTACCGTTGCCGTTCTTAACCGCGAAAGGCACAACGGCCTTATTGAAGAGGTAAGGGGAGCCGGAGCCAGAATCGTTATACTGGATGAGGGTGATCTGAGCGCGGCGATCTCCACCGGAATACCCAAAGCCGGGATAGATGTCATAATGGGAACCGGAAGCTCGGCTCAGGGGATAATAGCCGCCGCGGCGCTGAGGTGCATGGGCGGGGATTTTCAGGGAAGGTTCATCAACCCGGATGAAATAGAGCTGGAAGCAAATGACAGTTTTTCCCTGAAGAGTACCAGCGAGAGGTTCACCGTCAACGGCAGGGAGCTGAGGATTGATGAGGATGCGGAGGAAATCCCTGAAGAGAAATACGAGAAGGTTTATTCTGCTGATGAGATAGTCTCGGGCGAGAATGTAATGTTCGCCACCACCGGAGTTTCCCAGACGCCTTTTCTCAAAGGCACCATCTTCAAGCCTGGCGGAGCCCTGACTCACAGCATGGTGCTGAGAAGCAAATCGGGGACAATAAGATTTCTCAGGACTCAGCACTTCTTCGATAAGACACCCGATTATTCATGATCGTTTTCATTGAAGAATTGAAGATATATTTTACCAGTTCAGCCGCGCCGGCCGGTACGGAAGGTATCGTTTATGAATGACCTTTTCAGCCGTGAAAGAGCAGCCCCGCTTGCTGAGCGAATGAGGCCGAGGACCCTGGAGGAGTTCCGCGGGCAGGGAGATATAGTGGGTGAGGGGAAGGTCCTGGCGAGGATTCTCAGCAGAGGGCGGCTGGAATCTTCGCTGATATTCTGGGGCCCCCCGGGATGCGGCAAGACCACTCTGGCCCATATCATAGCTAATTCGATAGAGGCAAGATTTGTCTTCTTCTCGGCGGTTACATCAGGGATCGGAGAGGTAAGAAAGATCATTGCCGAGGCAGATTCCCTGCTCAAGATGAACGGTAAGAGAACGGTCCTGTTCGTGGATGAGATTCACAGGTTCAATAAGGCCCAGCAGGATGCGTTCCTGCCTCACATAGAGAGTGGAACTGTAGTGCTGATAGGGGCGACCACGGAGAATCCCAGTTTCGAAGTCATATCTCCCCTGCTCTCCCGGTCGAGGGTATTTATCCTGAACCCCCTTTCGCCGGATGATATAGCAGGCATAGTCAGGGAGGCGATAAACGATAAGGAGAGGGGGTTCGGAGCCAGGGATATAGATATCACCGACGACGGGATGCATTACCTTTCAAAGTTCTCCTTCGGGGATGCCAGGACAGCATTGAACGCTCTGGAGATGGCGGTGGAATCCTTCGGCGAGCCGGACGGAAGGCTGCTTATTACCAGGGATATAGTCCAGGAGTGCATGCAGAAGAAAAACATTCTGTACGACAAGGACGGAGAGCAGCATTTCAATCTTATCTCCGCTCTTCATAAGAGCCTCAGGGGCTCGGATCCGGATGCTTCCCTTTACTGGCTGGCCAGAATGCTCGAATCGGGGGAGGAACCGCTTTATATAGCGCGGAGGCTGGTACGTTTCGCGTCGGAAGATATCGGAAACGCGGACCCGGATGCCCTGGCCCTTACCATAAGCGCCATGGAGGCAGTGAGGTTTCTGGGGCTTCCCGAATGCAAGCTGGCCCTGGCCCAGGCGGCTGTCTACCTGGCCTCCGCTCCCAAGAGTAATTCGGTGTATACGGCATACAGCTCGGCCGCCTCCGACGTGAAGGAGTATGGGCCTCTGCCGGTGCCGGCCTGGCTCAGAAATGCTCCAACCAGCCTGATGAAGGACCTGGGTTACGGGGAAGATTATAAATATCCACATGATTATACCGGCGCGATAGTACAGCAGGAGTATTTCCCCGGGGAGATAGAGGGGCGCACCTATTACCATCCGGTAAAAAGGGGTTTCGAGCGGGAAATAATCAAGCGGATCAAATACTGGCGCAGCGTCCGGGAGAGCAGGGAGAAAGATCAGGAGTAATCCCTTCCGGGCTCTACAGCGATTTCAGATATTCCGCGACTTCGGCCTTCTCGCGCTTTTCAGCTATCGAAAGTGCTGTTTCCCCGTCGTTTGATTCGATTTCCGGATCGGCCCCGGCCTCGATAAGTATTCTGACCGTCTCCAGGTCGCCCTCGCCGGCCGCTCTCATCAGGGCGGTCTGCCCGCCAGCTTCCCGATGGTTGACATCGGCGCCCTTTGATACCAGATACCCGACCAGCCCCGGCATCTTCTTGTTGGCGGCAAAGAGCAGAGCGCTCAATCCGCCGGCTTCGCTGCCGGTAAGAGCCGCATTAATATCGGCCCCGTTAGCCAGGAGTGTATCGCAGACCTCAGTGGTAACATCGCCGGTGATTATTCCGAAAACCGACCTGATCAGGGGGGTCATCCCGTCCTCCGCGACCGCGTCAGCTCCGGCGCCGGCCTCAATCAGCATGTTGACCGCCGCCAATGAGTTTTCCGAGGCCCACATCAGGGGGGTGTAACCCTTTTTATCCTTTACTCTCACTTCGGCGCCTTTCTCCAGAAGGTATCTGATTATGTCATCGGTTCCCTCCAGCGCGCACGCAACCATCAGGGGGCTGGAACCGCTCATCTCCTGCCTGATATTGACATCCATTCCGCTCTCAATCAGCTCTTTCACTTTTTCCAGGTCTCTCATGTAGATACTGCCGGCCAGTTCGTTGAAGCTGTCCTGGTCTGCTGTCTTCGCGGGTAAAGAGAAGGCCGCGAGAAGCAGGAATAGGACCGCCGGATATATGAAAGCTCTCTTCATTTTTGCACCTTTCTGTTTATATTGGTGATTAGCCCGTTCAGCCGTTCTGTCGCCTTTGCGAAGATATGATACCGCAGCCCGGCCGAAAGTTCAAGATATATAGTTATTTTGGAGTTTCCCCAATTTTTATAATCTATCAGGTAGTTTAATTATTCGTTTGGTTTGCGGCTGAGTGATTAATATAAGATTAATCACTCAGCCGCTTCTACCAATGCTTAAGGCCGATTCCAGTTGTTATTAAAACTAAGTTGTTGTTAAAGATTACCTTACCGACATTCTGGCTTATTTTCTGGGGAAACTCCTGGTATAGTTAAACTTGGAGTTTCCCAATATTTTCATCAGTCAGTATTTCTTAAGTAGTTTTTCAATTTTATTGCTGATTGATATTTTAAAACCCTCTCGGAGAGCGAGCCCGGGATCGGGAGCGGGGATTTCCCCGGCCGGCGGGTAATCGGCCGCGATTCTACGAAATCAATCAACCGCAGAGGCAGTTCAGTAACACCGATTCGAGTTACTATACTGTATAGGTAAATATCATATAGTTAGTTAGCTAAAATACTGTATTATTTTTGGGGGAATTACAGCGAATATCAATCAGAGGGAAAAATTTTATTCAGAGGCCATCTTCCGGTACATCTCCAGATGCGGTTTCAACCTGCCCATATCCATATACTTTTCCATCTCAACTTCATCCAGCAGATCGAATATTTCTGCGGCGCTTTCTTTTTCTCCCCTTCTCAAATGATATCCGCAGAGCTGAAGAAGGGCCGCCGGGTAGTTGAGAAGAATGCCGGATATCCTGGGCATCCCTTCAGTAGCCGAACCGGGCAGCATCCGGTAATTCTCTCTGTTCAGAAGGACTTTCCGCACTGACTCGGTATCTACTTCCAGCCTTGTTCCGGAGGCGGGGACAGGGACAAGTTTCATTGTAAGCCCGCACAGCTGCATATTATCACTAAGGCCGGCTACTTTTCCCATGGCAAGGGAAAAGTGTATATCTCTCCTGAAATGGTTGGTGGTTATTATATCGGCAATTGCGGCGGCCCCCGCACTGAGTAGACGTTCTGATATGTCTGGATCCAGATTCCACCCGAAAAGTCCATTTTCGATTCCGTATTCCTCCCTGGCCTCTTCGCAGATTTCGACCTCAACAGTGTTGGATTTCCATTTGTAATTATGCATATTCATGATCTGGTAGTCAGACCAACTGACTGGAGCTGCAGGGAGGACTCCCTTAATACCATCCCTGATCATCCTTACAAACCAGGGCCTGCCGAGAAGCGCCACCGGGATGCAAGTAATGTCGGTTCTATAGTCTTTCACCAGTTGTAAGTATTCAACCGGGTTGGTATCAGCGTCTCCTCCCAGAAACAGGATAGCATTCTCGGAGCAGGATTTAAGAGTATTTCTGCCGTATTCAATCAGCCAGTCGGGGTAACCGCCCAGAGACCTTCCCCGGATAAACTCCTTCCTGGCCCCCTGGATATCCCCCTGCATCAGTTTTATCCTGGCCCTGGCTCCGCATTCGGCGCCGATGAAATAATAGGCGTTACCGTAATCCGGTTTCAGTTCCACCGCTTTGCTCAGGTAACCGAGCACCTCTTCAGACTTATCCAGGTTAAACCCGGAGAGCGGGACAGAATCATAACAGAGATAATGGGTGAAATATCCCAGGTAGTAATAGATTTCGGGATTATCCGGAGAGGATTGCTCCGCTTCCTTCAGATATTGGATAGCTTTCCTGTAATTCCCTTCTTCAAATTGCTCCAGTGCGGCACTCTTGAGATCTAATTCCCCGGAGGCAGCTTCAGGGACGGAACTTAGTATGATTAAAACAGATAATATGATAATTGCTTTCATAGCTGTCCTCCTGTTTCACTGAAAAGATATGGTTATATTTTCTCCCGCGCCTTCATCAATCTCTTCCAGAACGGTTTGAACAGGAAAGATCCCTCGTCCAGCCGGCAGAGCCTCTCGTACATAGGCAGGGTGACCGTAAAAGTCAGAGTATCAGGTGGAAGATGCTGGCGCATCGCTATGTCAGTGCTGCCCACCAGTCCCTGGGGCGCTTCCAGGTCTTCGAAAAGGGATACCAGCATACTGCACCCGGAGCCGAACGGAGCTATGACAGGGGTGATATCTCCGGGCGAACTGTGGTACTGGGCTCCTGTCATCAGCGCGCTCAGCTGGTCGGGGTTGACGAAGAAAGTGACCGTTTTGAGGTACCGGAACTGATCTTCTCTCAGGGGCCCTATGATTATATACCTGTTTTCGCGGTGGTATGGGGTATATTTATCCATCCATTTACCCATCAGCTCCCGGGATTCCTTCAGCCCTTCAGTTTCTGCCAGAAACTCCAGGAATTCATCCCTGCTTCTTTCCCGCACTCCGAAATAGGTATGACCGGCGCCGCCGCAGGTAAAGTTCTCTTCGGTGATATATGTGCTCTCTCCGTTCATCCAACCTTCGTAACTTTCAAATATGCATTGGGAGGGTTGGGCGAAGGGGGCGAAAGGTTCTTTTTCCGGAGCGTCGTAGAGTCCCAGCAGAGGCCTGTCAATTCCTGTTCTTTCGAGAAGTATCGATGGATCCGGGGTCATTAATGTTCTCCTTATTAAAATCCTGTCAATAGGAATAAGTAAGCGATACTACAGCGTAGTGGAGCCAGGCGAAGCTGTACACTTCATCCACATCGGCTCCCCCCTCCAGAGTACGGTAACCGGCGGCGATGCTCCAGCCGGGCGTTAACATATATCTGAGTTTGACCGAGAAGTCCTCCGCCCGTCCCGGGCCTCCGGCGAGAGCGTCCAGGTCGGCGGCAAATCTCCAGCGCCGGGAGATTCTCCAGTCCATTCCCAGGTGAAGAAGCGGCACAAAACCGATATCCGGTTTGTCGCTGGAGGCGCCGGACTGAACCAGTTCTATCTTCGCGTCCCTGACCTTGGCGGTAAATCCGATATACCATTTAACCTTATCGCCGTCCCGGAATCTGTAGCGGTATGAAACCCGCCATGAATTGAACTTATAGGTTGCTTCAACCGGTTCCCCGGCAATGAAACTTTCTCCTTCGAATTTCAGTTCATCATCCGGCTGTATGGTTTCCGTTATAGAGAATGGCGCCAGAAGGAGCCTCAATCCATGCCTTCTGTTTATATTCCAGGTTATGTACATCCGGCCCGCCGGATAAGGCCCTTTCCCGGCCAGATCGGCCAGGGAGAACCTGGTCCCCTGATCGCTGTTGGGTATCTGGATATCGTTGACTGTCTGCCAGAGAGGGCCGCCTTCCAGTTCGATCATCAGGGTACTCTCCTGATCATACTCGAAAGCGTACAATTCAGCGGAGCTGGCCGGCAGAATCAGGATCAGGGCTGAGATTATGAAATTTTTCATATTTTTCCTCATTTTCTTATGATAAGTTTAGGAGAAAGAGCATGGAACTGTCAATTTGGAAAATTTACAGGCGCCGTTGAAATTATTTATGAATTTCGAATTCTTTCATATTTTTACTTGACAGTATTTTCAGGACATTTTTTCTAATTGTAGTATATAGAGTTGGTTATGCGCGAGAAAGGCTGTCATATGCCCATTAGCGCGCTATACCTTCCTAAGCTGCCTGATTGCCTTTAACATCACCCGATCTCCTTTTGTCAGCGATCCTCAGCCGCCCCGGAAAGGTATGTTATAATAGCTGACATAAGGGGGGACGCTATGGGTTTTAAGTAAAGGGAGGTGCGCTGTGAGCGTCCAGGTATCAGAAGGGATTTCAGCAGAGATAGAAAGCATCAGATTTTTCAGGGCGGAGCTTCAGAGTTATGATAATAAGCAGCTCCTGAGCGAGCT
>JAWODM010000055.1:0-15435 GCA_046483305.1 Candidatus Krumholzibacteriales bacterium
GTGGACAAGGAAAGTCTTCTCAGGGGGATGGTAGTGGCGAAGCCGGGATCGGTGACACCTCACCGCAAGTTCAAGGGCAAGGTATACGTACTGAAGAAGGAAGAGGGCGGAAGGCACACTCCGTTTTTTGATGGTTACAGGCCGCAGTTCTATTTCAGGACCACGGATGTGACCGGAGTGGCTACGCTGCCGGAAGGAACAGAGATGGTAATGCCGGGCGATGACGTGGAGCTGGAAATAGAGCTGATCACCCCGATAGCGATGGAGCATGAGCTCAGGTTCGCGATCCGGGAGGGCGGAAGAACTGTCGGAGCCGGCGTTGTAACTGAAATTATAGAGTAACCAGCAAGGAAATATTGCGATTATGAGAGATAAAGTGACCCTGGCATGCACTGAATGCAAGAACAGGAATTATTACACGACCAAGAACAAGAGAACCAACCAGGACAGGCTGGAATTCAGGAAGTTCTGCAGGAACTGCAGGAAGCATACCCTGCATAAGGAGAGCAGGTAATAGGATAGTTATTTCCGGAAAAGCTTTTCCGGAACTGCTGTTTAAGTTTCCTGTCTGAACCGGGAGGAAGTATATGTTTAAAAAGGTCACAGACTTCTTTGCCGAGGTCAAGGTGGAGATGAAGAAAGTCACCTGGCCTACCAGGGAAGAGCTGGTGGAATCGACCAAACTGGTAATTGTCGCATCCATAGTGGTCACTGTGTTCATAGGAGTAGTTGATAATATTCTCTCTGCCATAATCAGGCTGTTGCTTGGTTGGTAGGATAAAAGGGTTAAGATTGATATGAATAAGGAAAAAAAGAAGGAAAAGGAAATAATAGAAGAGAACGTCGACGACGTTCAGGAAGATGCCGAAACTGAATCGGCCGGGGATACCGGCAAGAGCGCCGGATCGGCGGATACCGGAGACGGCGAAGAAACAGGCGCCGGAGAAGATGCCGGCAAAAACGAGAATATGAAGTGGTATGTGATTCATACCTATTCCGGCAGGGAAAAGAAGGTTCGGGACGCCATCATCAGGATGGCAAAGGCCTCCGGTCTGGATAGCAGCCTGGGGAAGGTAGTAGTTCCCACCGAGGAAGTCGCCGAGATGAAGAAGGGCCAGAAGAGGGTCAGAAAGCGCAAGCTTTTCCCCAGCTATATTATTATCCAGATGGAGATGAATAATGAAATTTGGGACCTGGTCCAGAATGTGCCGGGGGTCACTCACTTTGTGGGAGGAGGAGAAAAGCCTGTCCCCATTCCCAGGAAGGACGTGGACCGGATAATGGGGAGGATGGAGAAGAGAGAGGGAGTTATTCCCGAGGTCCCCTTTACTATCGGAGAACATGTAAATGTGGTTGACGGGCCGTTCTCCGAATTTACCGGGGTGGTAGATGAGATTAGCCCGGAGAGAGGCAAGCTCAAGGTTCTGGTAAGTATATTCGGCAGGGAGACGCCGGTTGAGCTCGATTTTCTTCAGGTCAAACCGCTCTGATCACCTGGGATTTCTGACAAATTGCACACAGATTGAGGAGTGTAGGAATCGATGGCAAAAAAATCTAAGAAGAAGGTAATGAAGGTAATCAAGCTGCAGATCCCGGGAGGGCAGGCAACCCCGGCGCCCCCGGTGGGACCGGCCCTGGGCCAGCTGCAGGTCAGTTCGATGGATTTCTGCAAGCAGTTCAACGCGGAGACCCAGAATATGGCGGGCAGCACCATACCTGTGGAGATAACAGTTTACAAGGACCGGAGCTTCTCTTTCGAGACCAAGACCCCTCCGGCATCGGAGTATCTGAGGAAGGCGGCCAGGATTGCCAAAGGTTCGGGCGAGCCGAACAAGGAAAAGGTGGCCAAGATCAGCAGGGATCAGGTAGTGGAAATAGCGAAGGAGAAGATGAAGGATCTCAACGCCTACAATCTCGATGCCGCCGTAGAGATCATCAAGGGAAGCGCCCGGAGCATGGGAATAATTGTAGAGGATTAGGTTCTGTAACAGAGAGAGTGAATGAGATAATGAAACATGGCAAAAAATATGTGGATAACCGCAAACAGGTAGATGCAGAAAAGGAATACCCGCTGACGGAAGCTATTGAAATTCTTAAGAATATGGAGGGGATGAAGTTTGACGCCACCGTCGAATTCGCGACCAGGCTCGGAATCAACCCCACCAAGGCCGATCAGCAGGTCAGGGGAACGGTAATGCTGCCTCATGGCATAGGCAAGGAAGTTTCCGTTATGGTTTTTACCGGAGCCGACAGGGTGCAGGAAGCGCTGGACGCGGGCGCCGATTACGCCGGTTCGGAAGAGTATTTCCAGAAGATCCAGGACGGCTGGTTCGACTTCGACGTTGCCATAGCGACCCCGGACATGATGAGCGAGGTTGGAAAGCTGGGGCGCTTTCTCGGCCCCAGGGGGCTTATGCCTAATCCCAAGGCTGGGACCGTAACCAATGATATCGGAAAAACGGTACAGGAGACAAAGACCGGAAAGCTGGAATACCGGGCGGACAAATACGGCAACATTCACATGCCGATCGGGAGAATGTCCTTCGATTCCGAAAAACTGGCCGATAACGCCAGGGCGCTCACCAGGGAACTGCTTCGCGCAAGGCCCGCTTCGGCCAAGGGAAGGTATTTCATCAGTATCCATCTTTCATCGACAATGAGTCCCTCCATTAAAGTGGACAGGACGTCTATTATAGATATTATCAGATAAGGTAACCCTGAAAGGAGAACGGCTGATGGCAAATCAGGCTAAAATAGATGCGGTAGATGAACTGGCTGAACTGTTCAAGGATGCCAAGAGCATAGTCCTGAACGACTACAAGGGATTGGATGTGGAGTCGATCTCGGAATTGAGGGGGACCTGCCGCGAAAAGAATGTAATTTTCAGAGTAATCAAGAACACCCTGGCAAAAAGAGCTTTCGAAAAATCAGGTCTGGCAGAAGTAGAAAGCTTTCTGGAAGGTCCCACAGCGGTCGCCATAAGCTACGAAGATGAAGTGGTGTCGGCGCAGGTGCTGAATGAGTTTGCCAGGGAATATGAACTGCCTGTTTTCAAGGGATCTGTTATAAACGGCCGGGTGCTGAATCGCGAAAAAACGGTTCACCTGGCTTCGCTCCCCGGAAAAGATGAGCTGCGAGCGCAGGTCGTCGGGGCGTTCATCGCGCCGGTGCGAGGGCTTATTATTTGCCTCGATGCTTCCCGCCGGAATCTCGTGTATGTATTGAACGCCATTGCCGAGAAAAAGGGAGCGGCTTAAATCTGAAATTTTATAATCAGAGGTAAGGAAAGAGAGGACAGAATGTCAGCAGAGAAGAAGGAAGAGAAGAAGAAAAAAGAAGAAAAGGCAGAAGAAAAGACCAAAAAGAAGGCTGCCGATAATAAGAAAGACGAGAAAAAGAAAGAGGAGAAGAAGAAAGAAGCCAGGAAGGAAGAAAAGAAAGAGGAAAAGAAGGTAGAGAAGAAGGCTGAAGAGAAGAAGGCTGAGAAGGCTGAGAAGAAGAAGGAAGAGAAGAAAGAGGAGAAGAAGGAAGAGGCGAAAGAGGAAGAAAAGGAAGAGAAAGCCGTCGAAGCCGAGTCAGAGAACGTGAAAAAGATAGTAGATATGGTTAAGGAACTTTCAGTTATGGAACTTTCCGAACTGGTGGGTGTTCTGGAAGACCTGTTCGGCGTAAGCGCGTCTGCCCCCATGGCTATGGCTCCTGGAGCGATGCCCGCAGCGGCTGCTGAAGAGGAAGAGGAACAGACTGAGTTTGACGTGGTCCTCAAGGAGATAGGCAGCCAGAAGATTCAGGTAATCAAGGTTGTAAGATCAGTTACCGATCTCGGCCTTATAGATGCCAAGAAGCTGGTTGAGGGCGCTCCCGAGACAGTCAAGGAAGGTCTCAGCAAGGAAGAGGCGGAAGAGGTCAAGGGCAAGCTCGAAGAGGTCGGAGCGACCATCGAACTTAAGTAATATATCTTATGTGACCGGTATTGAAAGCCGGAGAAAGAGAAGGGCCGTTTCGCATGATTAAGAAGCCTGAGAGAGTTGATTTCAGTAAGATTCCGCAGGTGATGGATCTGCCCCATCTTCTGGATATCCAGTTGAAATCTTATGAGGATTTTCTGCAGCCTTCTACTGCAAAGGATAAGCGGAAGAATATAGGGCTCGAATCGGTATTCCGGTCGATATTCCCGGTGGAATCTACCAAGGGTAATTTCACACTGGAATATAACGGGTATACGGTCGGTGAACCGAAATATTCGATCGAGGAATGTAAGGACCGGGATCTTACTTACTCAGTTCCCCTTAAGACCTCTCTTCGACTGATAATAAGAGAGAAGGGGAAGGACGATGAAGAGAGCTCGATTAAGGATATCATTCAGAGCGACGTATACCTGGGTGAAATCCCGATGATTACAGATAAGGCGACCTTTATTATCAACGGCGCGGAGAGAATCATTGTCAGCCAGCTTCACAGATCGCCGGGGGCTGTCTTCAGTGATAAGATCCATGCCAACGGAAAGAGGCTTTTTAACGCGAAGATTATACCCTACCGGGGATCCTGGGTTCAGTTCGAGATTAATATAAAGGACCTGATGTTCGTTTATATTAACAGGCGCAGGAAGATTCTGGTCACCGTGCTGCTGAAGGCCATGGGTTTCGAGCCGGACAGCGCGATCATAAAACTGTTTCACAAGACCAGGCTTCATAAGCTCACTCCCAGAATGAGCAAGAAAGACAACAAGCTGGTGGGAGAGGCGATAGCCGAAGACGTGATTGACCCCGAGACCGGCGAGGTTATCGCCGAACCTGGTGATATCCTCACTCAGAAGCTTCTGAAGAAGTTCAAGAGAAAAGAGATCCTGAAAGTGGTCCTGGTGGAAAAGGAGGGGAGGATCGACAACGATGTCATACTGAAGACACTGAAAAAGGATCCGACCTCGAATTCAGAGGAGGCGCTGAAGAAGATCTACAACGTTCTGCGCCCCGGCGACCCTCCCAACATAGAGACCGCCAGAAATCTCTTCAACAGGATGTTCTTCAACCCTAAGAGGTACAACCTGGCAAGGGTCGGCAGATACAAGCTGAACAGGCGGCTGGGTATCGACGTACCCCTGGATACCACCACCCTGACTCCGAAGGATTTCGTGGCTCTGATCGCCAACCTGATTAATCTCAAGGAGACCGACGGGATAGTGGATGATATCGATCACCTGGGTAACCGGCGGGTGCGATCGGTGGGCGAGCTGCTGGCCAATCAGTTCTCCATCGGCCTTTCCCGGATGGCCAGGATCATCAGGGAACGGATGACTATTCAGGAGTCGGAGAACCCCACACCGTACGACCTGGTTAACGCCAGGACCATCAGTTCGGTGATACAGTCGTTCTTCGGCAGCAGCCAGCTTTCACAGTTCATGGATCAGACCAACCCGCTTTCGGAATTGACCCACAAGCGGAGGCTCAGTGCGCTGGGCCCGGGAGGGCTGACCAGGGAGAGAGCAGGTTTCGAGGTCAGGGACGTTCACTTCAGCCATTACGGAAGGGTCTGCCCCATCGAGACACCCGAAGGGCCCAATATCGGATTGATTGTATCTCTGGCAACCTACGGAAAGCTCAACGAATTCGGGTTCCTGGAAACACCCTACAAGAAGGTGGTAGATGGCAGGGTGACCGGAGAGATCGAGATGCTTTCAGCCGACATGGAGGATACCGCGATTATTGCGCAGGCTAACTCCCCCGTGGATAAGAACGGGAAGTTCATTTCATCAAGGGTGCTTTCCAGAAGCAGGGGGGAATTCATCCTGGTTGAGCCCGGGGAGATCGATTATATCGACATCTCCACCAATCAGCTGGTAAGTATTTCAGCATCCCTGATCCCCTTCCTCGAACATGATGACGCCAACAGGGCTCTGATGGGTTGTAATATGCAGCGTCAGGCAGTGCCCCTGCTGATCCCGGAAGCTCCTATTGTGGGAACCGGCCTGGAGACCAAAACCGCCTACGACAGCGGCGTTCTCCAGATAGCCAGAAGAGGCGGAGTTGTGAGAGAGGTCTCCGCGGACAGAATTCTCATAGAATATTCCACCGATGAGGAGGATGAACTCGACGATTTCTCGGGGTTCGGAGGGATGGACGAATACCGCCTGGTTAAGTACCAGAGGTCCAATCAGGATACCTGCATCAACCAGAAACCGATAGTAAGCCTGGGCCAGAAGGTGAAGAAGGGCGACGTGATAGCGGACTCTTCCGCTTCCAGGGAAGGCGAGCTGGCCATAGGAAAGAATGTACTGGTCGCTTTCATGTCCTGGAGAGGTTACAACTTCGAGGATGCTATCATTATAAGCGAGCGGCTGGTCAAGGACGATGTATTCACTTCCATTCACGTGGAGGAATACGAACTTGAGGTAAGAGATACCAAGGCCGGAAAAGAGGAGATTACCAGGGAGCTTCCCAATGTGGGCGAAGACATGCTCACCGATCTTGACGAAGACGGTATTATCAGAGTGGGTGCCCATGTGGAGGCCGGCGATATCCTGGTAGGAAAGATTACCCCCAAGGGCGAGACGGAACTTACTCCCGAGGAAAGGCTTCTCAAGGCCATATTCGGCGAAAAGGCCAGGGATGTCCGTAACGCTTCCCTCAAAGCGGGAACCGGTATGGACGGAACGGTAATAGATGTAAAGATATTCTCACGCAAGGAGATGGACAAGAGGGCCAAGACACAGGAAAAGAAGACTATTGAGGAACTCAAGAAGAACTGCGAGGAAGAGAAGGAGCATATCAGGGAAAAGAGAAGGGAAAGGCTCAGGAAGCTGATGATAGGCCAGAAGACCGAGAAGCTGGTCCACTCCGAAACCGGAGAGATTCAGGCAAACGCGGGAAGAAAGATTACCGATAAATTCCTCGAATCTATCGATCTGGACAGTCTCCACTGGGGCCTTCCCATTGTAAAAGACAACAAAGTAGACGAGAAAATCCAGTCCCTGATGGAATCCGCCGCCAGAGCCATGGACGGCGTAGACGCAAAATACGAAAAGGAAATAGAGAGGGTAAAGCGGGGAGACGAACTCCGCCCCGGAGTGAACAAGCTGGTCAAGGTTTACATAGCCCGTAAGAGAAAGATCGCGGTCGGCGACAAAATGGCCGGGCGCCACGGTAATAAGGGAGTAATCTCAAAGATAGTACCTGAGGAGGATATGCCGTTCACCGATGACGGAACCCCGGTTGATATCATACTGAACCCACTGGGGGTACCCAGCAGAATGAATGTCGGCCAGATTCTGGAGACTCATCTCGGCTGGGCCCTTCACAAGCAGGGCAAGCGGGGCTCCACCCCGGTATTCAACGGGGCTACGGTGACCGAGATAAAGAAGGAATTAAAGAAGGCGGGGCTGCCCGAGGACGGCAAGACCGTTCTCTATGACGGAAGAAGCGGAAGGCCTTTCGACAATCCCATAACAGTAGGGCTGATTTATATGATGAAGCTCTCGCACCTTGTCGACGACAAGATTCACGCCAGGTCGATCGGTCCGTATTCGCTGGTTTCGCAGCAACCCCTTGGCGGCAAGGCCCAGTTCGGAGGGCAGAGATTCGGGGAGATGGAGGTATGGGCTCTGGAGGCATACGGGGCCGCCTACTGCCTTCAGGAAATGCTTACGGTTAAATCAGACGATGTTCCCGGCAGGAGCAAGGTATATGAATCCATTGTAAAGGGTGGAGTAGCCCCCGAACCGGGATTACCCGAATCTTTCAATGTTCTTTTGAAGGAACTCAAGAGTTTATGTCTTAATGTAGAACTTGAAACAGATTAAAGCGCTGGAGGTTATCTTTGTATACAGGATTCTTGGATAAGAGCAGAGTCCATCCCAGCAGTATCGAGTCAATGACCATCGGAATAGCTTCTCCGGATGATATCCGTTCATGGAGTTTCGGTGAGGTCACCAAACCGGAGACCATCAACTATCGTTCATTTAAACCGGAGAAGGATGGCCTGTTTTGTGAAAGAATATTCGGCCCGGTCAAGGATTGGGAATGTTCCTGCGGCAAGTACAAGCGTGTAAGGTACCGCGGAGTGATCTGTGACAGATGCGGGGTGGAAGTTACCCATTCGAGGGTAAGAAGAGAGAGAATGGGCCACATTGAACTCGCCGTGCCGGTCGCGCACATATGGTTTCTCAAGGGGATTCCCAGCAGGATAGGGAATCTTCTCGGTTTCTCGGTCAGGGACCTGGAAAGGCTCCTTTACTATGAATCCAGGGTGGTTATAGACCCCGGCGATTCAGAGCTCGAATACAAGGAACTGATCGATGACGACACCTACTACGAGCTGGTCGAAAAAGAGGTCGAATTCACCGCAAAGATGGGCGCTGAAGCGATCAAGGACCTGCTCAGCAAGATCGACATGGATAAGGAGACCGAGGAGCTCCGGGTGAGCGTTAAAACAGAGACTTCCAAGCAGAGGAAGAAGAAATCCCTCAAGAGGCTGAGGGTAATGGAAGCTTTCCGGAAGAGCCAGAATAAGCCGGAATGGATGATTCTGGATGTAATACCGGTACTTCCTCCGGAACTCCGCCCCCTGGTACCCCTGGAAGGGGGAAGGTTTGCAACCTCTGATCTCAACGATCTGTACCGGAGGGTTATCAACAGGAACAACAGGCTCAAGAAACTTATTGAAATCCGCGCTCCCGAAGTGATTCTCAGGAACGAGAAGAGGATGCTCCAGGAAGCGGTGGATGCTCTGTTTGACAACGGCAGGCGCCGGCGCCCGGTTAGGGGGCAGGGAAACAGGCCTCTGAAGAGCCTCAGCGATATGCTGAAGGGCAAGAAGGGCCGTTTCCGCCAGAACCTGCTGGGTAAGCGTGTAGATTATTCGGGCCGTTCGGTGATCGTGGTCGGCCCCGAGCTGAATATGGATCAGTGCGGGATACCCAAATCGATGGCGCTGGAGCTGTTCAAGCCGTTTATCATCAGAAAGCTGGAGGAGAAGGGTTATGTCCAGACGGTCAAGAGCGCCAAGAAGCTGGTAGAGAAGGAGCGCCCGGAAGTCTGGGATATCCTGGAAGAGATAATACAGAACCACCCGGTTCTGCTTAACAGGGCGCCGACCCTTCACAGACTGGGTATCGAGGGTTTCCACCCCATACTTATCGAAGGAAAGGCCATTCAGATTCATCCCCTGGTCTGCCCCGCCTTCAACGCCGACTTTGACGGTGACCAGATGGCGGTGCACGTGCCCCTTTCCATTAAGGCGCAGCTGGAGGCCAGGACTCTGATGCTCTCGGCTAATAATGTCATGTCGCCCGCTCATGGCGGCGCTCTGGCCACTCCTTCGCAGGATATGGTTCTGGGATGTTATTACCTTTCAGTGCCCAAAAAGGGATCCAGGGGAGAGGGCAAGATCTTCTCCGACCCGCGGGAGGCGATGACCGCCTACGAGGCGGGTGTGATCGCTCTTCATGCTGTTATAAAGGTCCGGATGAACGGAGAGCTGGTGGAGACTACCGCCGGCAGGCTGATCTTCAATGAGATAGTCCCGGAAGGGCTGGGATTCATTAACAGGATACTATCCAAGTCCGTGCTCAAGAAGCTGTTCACCAGTAGTTACAAGAAACTGGGGAATCATGAAACGGTAGAGTTCCTGGAAAGGATGAAGAAGCTTTCGTTCGAAAACGCCACCCTGGCGGGAATCACTCTCGGTATCGACGATATCGTTATCCCGGACGAGAAGGAAAAGCTGCTGGAGAGGGCCAGAAAGGAAGTCGCAAAAGTAACAAAGAGTTACACCGAAGGCATCATTACCGACGGTGAGAGGTATAATAAGATTATCGATATCTGGACCCATACCACCAACGATGTCGCGGATGCAATGGATGAGGCTCTCAGCAACGATCGCGAGGGGCTGAACCCGATATTCATGATGTCGAATTCCGGTTCAAGAGGGAGCCGGGACCAGATCCGGCAGCTGGCCGGCATGAGAGGGCTGATGGCAAAACCGCAGAAGACCATTACCGGCGGTATAGGCGAAATTATCGAGATGCCGATTACATCTAATTTCAAGGAAGGCCTCTCCATGCTTCAGTATTTCATATCCACCCACGGAGCCCGTAAGGGCCTGGCCGATACCGCCCTCAAGACTGCGGATGCCGGCTACCTGACCAGGCGCCTGGTGGATGTGGCGCAGGATGTGATTATCACCGAGGAGGACTGCGGCACCATCATGGGTATCGACAGCCGGGCTCTGAAAGAGGGCGAAGAAGTTATCGAGTCGCTGAGCGACCGTATCGTGGGGAGGGTGGTTGTTGATGACGTTACCGATCCTCATACCGGCGAAGTACTGGTGGAAGCCAACACCCTGATTGACGAAGATATGGCCGAACAGATTGAGGAGCAGGGAGTTCAGAAGGTTAAAATCAGGTCGGTTCTGACCTGTGAAACCGAGATGGGTGTCTGCGGCAGGTGTTACGGAAGTAATGTCGCCACCGGCAGGATGGTCGAGCTTGGCGAGGCAGTCGGTGTGGTAGCCGCCCAGTCTATCGGAGAGCCGGGAACTCAGCTTACCCTCAGAACCTTCCATGTGGGAGGAACCGCCAGCAGGATAGCGGAGCAGACCCATAAGAAGAGCACCCACGCGGGAATCGTAAGATTCGAGAACCTCAAGGCGGTAGACGACCGTAATGACCAGAAAAAGGTTATCGGGCGAAAGGGCGAAGTGCTGATCTATAATGAGAAGGAAGACCGGGTCAGAGCCAGGTTCGGGCTGCCCTACGGTTCCATACTCAGAGTCGAGGATGGCGATAAGGTAGAAAAGGAAGATATTATCTATGAGTGGGATCCTTACTCCGATTTCATTATTTCCCACTCAGCCGGAAAACTCAAATTCCGCGATATTGAAGAGGGAAGGACCCTCAAGGAGAAGCTTGACGATAAGACCAGCATGAGAAGAAGAATTATCGTGGAGGACCGGGATAAGAAGATGCACCCTCACATAGAGATGGTGAACAAGAAGGGGGAGATTATAAGCAACTTCATTATTCCCACCGGCGCCAGGCTGGTAGTGCATGACGGCGAGGAGGTCAAACCGGGGGATATCATCTGCAGAATTCCCAAGGAGATAACCAAGACCCATGATATTACCGGGGGGCTGCCCAGGGTGGCCCAGTTGTTTGAGACCCGTAAACCGAAAGATGCGGCGGTCGTATCGGAGATAGACGGCACCGTGGAGTTCGGCAAGGTCTCGAAGGGTAAGCGCAAGATCGTGATAACGACCGATGACGGCGAAAAACGGGTATATTCGGTTCCCCAGGGCAAACACCTCAGAGTCTACGAGGGGGACAGGATCCAGGCCGGGGACAACCTTACCGAAGGCCCAGTCAATCCTTTCGATATACTCAACATCAAGGGCGTTAACGCCGTGCAGGAGTACCTGGTTAATGAAATACAGGAGGTTTACCGCCTGCAGGGAGTCGATATCAACGACAAGCATATCGAGGTTATAGTTGCACAGATGCTCAAGAAGGTGCAGATCGAGAATCCGGGAGATACCAGGTTCCTGGAAGGCGACCTGGTCAACAAGGGCGAATTCCGCGAGGAGAATGAGAGGGTAATCAAGGAAAAGGGAAAACCCGCCACATTCAAGCCCAGGCTTCTGGGTATAACCAAGGCGGCCCTGAACACCGACAGCTATATTTCAGCAGCCAGTTTCCAGGAAACCACCAGAGTGCTGACCGACGCCAGCGTTAGGGGCAAAGAGGACAGGCTCCTGGGATTGAAGGAAAATGTCATTATGGGAGGCCTGATACCGGCAGGGACAGGTTTGAGAAAGTACAAGAATCTCAGGCTGGTAGAGGAAATGACAGAGGAAGAAATGATGGAGAAGGAATTCACGGAGGAAGAGCTCTCGGAGATGGTAACCGACATGAAGGAGGGCGCCTCCTGAAAAAGCCATAAATACGATTATTTTATTGCAATTAGAGCTTGACATTCTATTTTGGAATTGATAAATTACTTCTTCTGCATCCTGTACGCAGGAAGGGTGCATGAATTTTTTTTCAGCAATATGTTAAGAGGTGGCAAGTGCCTACAATAAACCAGCTTATAAGAAAAGGGAGAAAAAAAGTAAAGAGCAAGACGGGAGCGCCCGCTCTTCAGGGATGTCCCCAGAAGAGAGGAGTGTGCACCCGTGTATACACATCCACTCCCAAGAAACCGAATTCGGCCATCAGAAAGGTTG
This sequence comes from Candidatus Krumholzibacteriales bacterium, assembly GCA_046483305.1. Lineage (GTDB taxonomy): Bacteria > Krumholzibacteriota > Krumholzibacteriia > Krumholzibacteriales > WJIX01 > WJIX01. The sequence continues at coordinate 12,214 of JAWODM010000055.1, forward strand.
CCAGGGTAAGGCTTACCAACGGAATGGAAGTGACCGCCTATATACCCGGCGAAGGGCACAACCTCCAGGAACACTCCATAGTGCTGGTGCGCGGCGGGAGGGTGAAGGATCTGCCGGGAGTCCGCTATCATATCATACGCGGAACCCTGGACACCGAGGGTGTGGGAGACAGGAGATCGGGCCGTTCCAAGTACGGAGTGAGAAAGCCGAAAGAGACAGTTATAGCTTCATCCTCATCATAGAACAGGAAATCTGATAATGAGAAAGAACAGAGCTACAAAGAGAGATATAAAACCGGACAAGAGATATAACGATGTAACTCTGGCAAAGTTCATAAACTGCCTGATGCTGGACGGGAAGAAGGGAATTGCGGAAAAGGCTGTATACGGCGCGCTGGACATCCTCGAAGAAAAGGTCGGAAGCGACGGCCTGGAGGTTTTCAAGAAAGCGCTGAATAATGTTAAACCGATGCTGGAAGTAAGGTCCAGGCGTGTGGGCGGAGCCACTTATCAGGTTCCCATTGAGATCAGGGCTGACAGAAAAACAGCGCTGGCCATGCGCTGGATCATAGATTTTGCAAGAAAGAGATCCGATCATACTATGGCGGAGAAACTGGCCGGGGAGCTCCTCCTTGACTATAACAAGGAAGGCCCCGCTATTAAAAAGCGCAACGACACACACAAAATGGCCGAAGCCAACAAGGCGTTTGCGCATTACAAATGGTAGAGCCGGTTAACGCCTGATGATCGGGTTGAAAATAGAATTCATGGTATGATGGGTGGAGGATCCCTGATGGTGTCCGTTAATTATCCGGATGTCAATGGAGATAGGGAATAAATAAATGAATTGCTTGCTGTGTTGGAGTAGCACTTTTAAATTTTCGGGGATCGTTTAGCCTGCCGGCTTTTCGGACGGGGGCTGGCGGACCCCGGACCGGAAAGGCATTTGTGAAGAAATTTCCTCTGGATAAGGTCAGAAATATAGGACTGGCGGCTCATATCGATGCCGGTAAGACCACCGTCACCGAGAGGATGCTCTTCTATACCGGCAAGGTGAACCGGATGGGTGAAGTGCATGAAGGAAACGCGGTAATGGACTGGATGGAGCAGGAGAAGGAGAGAGGGATCACCATTACTTCCGCGGCCACCACCTGCTTCTGGAAAGACTGCAGGATTAATATCATTGATACTCCCGGCCATGTGGACTTCACCGCCGAAGTGGAGAGAAGTTTCAGAGTGCTGGACGGGCTGGTTATACTTTTCTGCGGAGTAGGCGGTGTGGAGCCCCAGTCGGAGACAGTGTGGAAGCAGGCCAACAGATATGATGTACCCAGGATCGCCTTTATAAACAAGCTGGACAGAGTCGGGGCTAGTTTTGACAAGACTATCGAAATGATGGAAAAGAAATTTGAAATACCCTCTATCCCGGTAGCTCTGCCGATATTTTCGCAGGAGCAGTTCGTCGGTGTAGTGGACCTTGTAAGAATGAAAGCAATCCATTACAGGGATGAGAGCCTGGGCAAGGAATACCGTGAAGATGAAATACCCGAAGATATGAATGAGCGGGCCCTGGAGCTGCGTGAAAAGCTCCTCGGCGAGCTGGCCGATTTCAACGAGGAGATAATGCATCACGTGGTGGACGGAACCAGAGTGAGCGAAAAGGCTATCAAGAGCGCCCTTAGAAAAGCTGTGGATGATATTGCCATAGTACCGGTATTCTGCGGATCGGCCCTGAAGAACAAGGGCATACAGCTGCTGATAGACGGAGTGGTAGATTACCTTCCCTCTCCTCTGGATATGCCCCGGGTATCGGGAGTCAACCCCTACACGGGGAATGAAGAGATCAGGAACCATTCCGATGAGGACCCCTTCGCCGCGGTTGTTTTCAAGGTTGCCAACGACCCATATGTGGGGAAGCTCCATTATCTGAGGGTTTACAGCGGTACCCTGGAAACTGGCGACACAATTATTAACGCCACCAATGACAGGAAAGAGAAATTCAGCAGGGCTCTGGTTATGCATGCTGACAGCAGGCAGAATGTGGAAGAGCTTCATGCCGGTGATATCGTTGCAGTAATAGGACTCAAGCATTCCACCACCGGCGACAGCCTCTGTGACATCAAACACCCCATCAAGATGAAGATGATGAAGTTTCCCGAGCCGGTTATATCAGTGGCTATCGAACCCCAGACCAAGGCTGATGACGAGAAGCTGGCCAACGCTCTTAAGAGGCTCAGCGACGAAGATCCTACTTTCCGGATTAACGTAGACGAGGATACCAGGCAGACCCTTATTTCAGGAATGGGGGAGCTGCACCTTGAAGTTCTGGTGGAGAGAATGCTCAGAGAGTTCAATGTAAAGGCCAATGTGGGCCGTCCCCATGTGGCGTACCGCGAGACCATTACCACCGGCACCAAGGCTGAAGGTAAATTTATCAAGCAGAGCGGCGGAAGGGGCCAGTACGGGCATGTGGTAATAGAGATGTCCCCGGCCCCGGGAAAAGGATTCAGTTTCGTGAACAGGATTACCGGCGGCGCGATACCGAAAATGTTCATTCCCTATGTTGAAAGGGGAGCGAAAGAAGCTCTTCTGGCCGGTCCCATAAACGGATGCCCGGTGATAGATGTGGAAATTACTCTGGTGGACGGATCTTTTCATGAGATCGATTCATCTGATATCGCTTACCACATAGCTGGCAGCAAGGCGGTTTCTTCGGCGGTGAGGAAGGCAGAGCCGGTGCTTCTGGAACCGATAATGGATGTAGAGATCATTCTGCCGACCGAGTATGTGGGTGATGTAATGAACGATCTGAACGCCCGCCGCGCCAAGGTGGAGGGTATGCACCACCGGAGCGACGGCCAGATGATATCCGCTTTGACGCCGCTGGCCAACATGTTCGGCTATGCCACTACATTGAGGTCTCTGACTCAGGGCAGAGCAATATATACAATGGAATTTTCACACTATAACCCTGTGTCTGATGAAAGACTCGCCAGAATTCAGGGTCGGATGAGAGGATTAGCGTAATGAAGGAGGAGTCCAATGGCTAAGGAGAAGTTTGAAAGAACGAAGCCGCATTTGAACGTAGGGACGATAGGGCACGTAGATCACGGCAAGACCACGCTGACGGCGGCGATAACGAAGCATTTGGCGGATAAGGGGATGTCGCAGTACATTCCTTTTGATGATATAGACAAGGCTCCGGAGGAGCGGGAGCGGGGTA
>JAWODM010000061.1:0-21648 GCA_046483305.1 Candidatus Krumholzibacteriales bacterium
GTTATGGGATACTTCCAGAACACAAAGAGCTGCAAGAGGATCGTTATGAGCCTGTTTTATTACTTCAACAGTAAGTGGGATAACAACAGAAAAGAGATAATAGAACCTATAGCCGATTACTTTAAACTGGCAGCTTAAGAAAGGAATCCTGAGAATGTATCATCTTTTTACACACAATTCTTTACATTACCTATCTATAGTGGTTGTTTATTATTTGTCTTGACTCCCCCAACTGACTGAATCATATTATTCATCCGGGGATGGAGTCCCCCTGCTATAACCGCCCGGATCGGGCTAATGACTCCTGCCACTCAGGATATTGCAGTGGAGGAGTCGCCAGAATGCGAAACTGAACCCGCTGCAAGGCGGGTTTTTGCATTTCGCCTGCTCCGTATCGGTTGCATAAAGAAGGAGGACTCAACACAATGTTGTATAAAATCACCTGCCTCGCCATAGCTGGAGCCACGGGGACAATAGCGCGGTTCGGACTGACCAGGCTCATACAGAAACTGCACAACACATCACTTCCCTGGGAGACTATGTTGGTGAACCTGGCAGGGTGCTTTATTGCCGGAATATTATGGACATTGTTCGAACACAGATGGCCCGGATCGGAAGAGATCCAGACACTGGTCATGATCGGATTCATTGGATCCTTTACGACTTTTTCTTCTCTGATCCTTGAAACCAACAACCTGTTTAACGCTGACGGGTGGGTTCATGCATCCGTGAATCTGGTCGTCCACAATGGTATGGGGATCATCATTCTACTCGCAGGAATCAGTGTCGGGCGGATAATAACTCGGTTCTAGGATCTTAAAAACTGGCTCCTCAGGTAGGACTTGAACCTACAACCCTTCGGTTAACAGCCGAATGCTCTACCAATTGAGCTACTGAGGAGCAGAATACAAATCATATATATATATGTACTTCGTACAGTAATAGAAAATAGTAACTGACGGGCTTTTTGTCAATCCCCAAAAATCTATTCAGCCAGATTTGCAGTAAGTTTCTTATCTTCATCCCCCATCATTCTTTTCAGGTCCCTGGCAAGGAGCTGAACGGGGGTAAGAACCGGAATACCGGCCATTCTCTCCCTGGCCATGGGCATCTGATCTCCGTAATCTCTCTGCAGCATATCGGAGATCTGGATGCGGCACATGGGGCAGGAGGTTGCGACTACATCCGTCGAAGCTTTTGCAATAGCCAGGGCCTTCTCCCTTCCCACCCGGGCGGAAATCTCCGGCTCTGTGAAGCTGAACAGCCCCCCTCCTCCGCAGCAGGCATCGGCATCATCCATCTCCCTGAACCTGAACCCCGGCAGGAGCTTAAGAATGTACTCGGGCTGGGCTGATATCTTCTGTCCCCTCCCCAGATGGCAGGGGTGGTGATAAACCACGGCCGGCCTTCCATCGCCGGACTTTCCTTCCGGGGGCTCCGCGCCGCCTTGGGCCTCTCCCGAAAAGAGAGACTGGTAATCGGGGCTCCCGGCACGGAATCCCAGCAGATCTGCCACCAGCTCGTTGATATCCCTCACCCTTCCGCTGATATGATCCACGTAGAGCTTTCCCGCTTCAGAGAGATTTCCCCCGGAGGGCCTGCTCCTGAAGACCTCATCTTCCCGGTCATAAATTATCCCGGAATACCCGTCTTCCAGTCCCAGAAGCCCGGGGTATTCTGTTTTCAGCATCAGTCCTCCCGAGGCGCAGGAGGTAACCAGCCAGTCGAAACGGTAACCTGAAAGTATCCGGGCCAGTTTTTCCGCCCCCCCGGCCGCTCTAGCGGTATCTCCGGCATAGAGAGCGGGGGCGGAGCAGCAGGTCTGATCGGCGGGGATTTCCACATCGATCCCCAGCAGATTCAGGACCAGCACGACATCCTCCGCTTCTTCGCCGAAAAACTGATTGACCGCATCTCCCACCAGAAAGCACGCTCTGCGGCCGTTCTTCTGATTTTCCTCCCTGGCGGAGGTCATTTTCTCCAGCAGCTCCTCCGCGGCGGCCGTATCGAAATCCTCCCCCCCGGCCGGGGGATTCATACTGGCGAAGGCCGAATCCATCCCGGAAGACCGGAACAGATTATGGCTGGATTGGATAAACGGTTCCCGGGCCGGAAGCGGCAGCAGCCTCTGTACCGGCCATCCAAGAACAGGATAGAGGAATCTGATAAAAGACTTTCCGCGTCCCCGGTGGGGAGCGGCTTTTTCCCTGATTCCCAGCATTCTCATTACCCTGAAAACAAGATCATCCGCCCCGTCAAGCAGCCTCAGAGCGGCCTTCTTGAATAGAGGAATAACACCTCTCCTGCCCATCTCTGCCAGTACCTCCAGAACAACCCGGTCGCCCCGCGCTCCCGACGGACAACTCTCTTCGCATCTCTTGCAATGAAGGCAGACATCGAACACCTTCCGGACAGTCTTTTCGCTGAGGTCCTCTCCCCTGAAGAAAGCCTCCGCAATCTCAATCTTGCCCCTGGCGGAAGTCCACTCCAGGTTCTCGGTCCCGGTGATGGGGCAGACTTCCCTGCACTTCCCGCACCTGTTACAGCGGAGCAGGTCAAAGGCGGCGCCCTCTGCCGGATTATCCGTATTTCCTTTCCAATCAGACATTACATCACCTGTAACTCCGGCTGCGGCTATCTTTCCAGAATTAACGAGCCGGGATCAAATAAGCGGTAAAGCTCCGCTTCTGTCTTCTCAACTTCGTTCCGGCGGGCCGGGACGGGCTCTTCAACCCTTTTATCAAGGTACTCCCTGAGAGAGAAGGGAGTATCCATACCCTTGATCAGCTGATCTACAGCAACCGGCTCGCCCCCGCTCAGAATATTCTTAATGTAATTCGTTCCCAGGGGAAGCTTTCCTTTCCCCCTTTCCAGCAGTTCAACCCTCAGGGAGTTTGCGTCCTGTTTCATCGCCCTGATAATATCCCTGCCGTATTCCCCGGCGCCATCGAGCCCCAACGGCTCTGAGCCATGAAGGGGCAGCAGCAGGTGAACCCTTCCGGGGTAAAGGTCATACCAGGTTATTCCAACCGGGCTGCGCTTGAATTCCGGCACAGTATCGTATGAAATATGAAGGGCGCACTCACAGGGGTTGCTCCCGGCGAAAAGGCGGCCGAAAAGTTCGGGCAACCGCGCCTCCCCGATGCAGGTGAACAGCCTGTCCATCCCTGCCCGTTCTGATATTCCCTCCAGGCGCTCCACCGTTCCGGCCAGCCCCCTTTCGCTTTCGCTCTCAACCCTGACTGCCAGCACTGCTTCAGCTTCTCCCGGTTCGTACCCGCTCCCGGTGTGGGCCTCTGAAATCATGGAGGCCGCACGGTCCAGGAAAAGGTACTGGCATACCGGTCCGGCCTCTCTGTTGATCTCCAGCGAAACTTCTGCTGACCGTTCGATACCGCAGGAATAGAAGTGAACCTGCCTTAAACGGGGAGCCTGAAGAAGCCGCACTGCCGCCCGGGATATCAGGCCGCAGCGGCCCAGAGAACCGAAGCAGAATCCCGTCAGGTCGTACCCGGCGACATCCTTTACCGATCTGGAGCCGGAAGTGATCAACTGCCCTCCGGGAGTAATCAGCTCCATGGATAGAATATATTCCCGGACGCCGCCGTATACGCGCCTCAGATCCGATACGCAGGCTTCATCGATAAGCTGCGCCAGGGTAATCCCCCGGGTGCAGATATCTCCGGCGGGAAAGAATAAACCTTTATCCTCGACCGCTTCCTTCAAATCGGACACCAGCGCGCCTCCCCCGGCTACCGCCAGCATATCCGGGGCGGATACTTCCTCTATGGAACTTAATCCGCCGGTGCTGACTATGATGCCGTCCTCGCCGGTACCTCCTGAATAGAACGCCCCGCTGTCGATTATCACGGAACCTCTGGTATTTCCGGAGCCGCTTCTCAGCCGGTCAGAGAATATGCAGGCCGCCTCATCGCTTCCGCCCGGCATGTACAGGTTTCCCTTCCTCATGGATTACGCCCCCAGGAAACCGAGAACCAGGGTTATGGTAAGGATACTGGCAAGGGTAGAAACAAGAATCCCCACGGTTACCACCTCCGGCCTGCAGTCGAATTCGGTGGCGAATACCACGGCGTTCACCGCCGTGGGCATCGCCGCTTCCACGATAAACACCTTCTCCATGGTCCCGCTGAAATCGAATATTCTAACCAGGATGAGAGCTGCCGCAAATCCTCCCGCCAGCTTAATTACCGCCGCCGCGCTCCCCAGCAGCGCGGCTCTTCTTCCCATCTGCGAGGCCTCCGGAGTTTCCTCCCTCCTGCGCTTCCGGCTCAGAATACCGGATATTATGCTCTCCAGCTGCATCCCCAGAAGGAGCAGTCCCAGGGGGATGGCCGAATTACCAAGCAGGTTTATCATCTTCATGAACGGTTCCGGGGGAAGCAGGTCCAGGTGCAGAAGCGCCTTTGCCAGCACTATTGAGTACAGCATGGGTACCCTGAAAACGGTTTTCAATGCCCTGGCAGGGCTGCTTCTTCCGGCGCTGGCGGTATAGATGCCCAGGGTAGACTGCATCGCCGAGGAACCGGCAACGAATATGGCTGCGTACATTACTCCTTCATCACCGAAAGCGAGCATACATACGGGAATGCCGTAAAAACCGCTGTTGGAGAACATGGACGCCAGAGAGAGAGCGTTCCTGGTAACCCTGTTCTCCCCAAGCATAAACCCGGCTGCCTGCGCAACGGCAAACAGAGTGGAGGTCAGAATGGCGATAAAGAGAAGAGCCTGCAGCAGTACCGGGATCCCGGTACTGTGCCTGGTCAAAGCGGCGAATATCAGGGCGGGGGAAAGAATATACAGCTGGGTCCTGGAAAAAACCTTTTCGTCGACCCTTCCCAGCCGCCTGAGAATAAATCCCAGTATTACGATGAAAAAAATAGGAAGTATTACACCTGCAAGCATTTTATCCTGTCCGGCCGAGTAGACACAGAATCTCAGACAGAACGAAAGATATCATTTTCAGCGTTCTTTATCCAATATCTTTAAGGGCCTTAATCAAAAAAGGGAGCCGCGCATTTTGGCGCCGCTCCCTGTAGAATATATATAATAAGGCAGGCACCAGACCTGCTATTTCTCTTCTTCCTGCTCTGCCTCATCCTCTTCTTCGCCGCCCTCTTCACTCTCAGCGGGGCTTTCTTCTTCCGCCTCAGCCTCTTCCCTGCCGCCCTTATCTTCCTTTTCTTCTTCCTCCCCGGCCTTCTGCTTCTCTCCGGCGGACTCTTCCTCCCGCTCTTCCTTCTCTTCTTCCTTCTTTTTCTTCTCGGCGGCCTTTGCCTCTTCCTTCTTCTTCTTTCCGGCTTCGGCCTTGAGTTCCCTTTCCCTTACCTCTACCGGATCCTCCGGGATATCAATCTTCGGGTACTTCTTCATGGACTTCTTCTTTGCCCTCTTCTTCGCGCCTTCCGGCAGCAGCTCCAGCAGGGCCATATCGGTATTGTCTCCGGCTCGCCTGGCCATCTTGAGGACGCGGGTGTAACCGCCTGCCCTGCCTTCAAACCTGGGGCCGATATCCTCAAATAGCTTCTGAAGGACCTTCTTATCCCTGACCACTTTCGCTGCCTGCCTTCTTGATGCCAGATCGCCCTTCTTGGCAAAGGTGATCATCCGCTCGGCTACTCTCCTGGCCTCCTTCGCTTTTCTCCTGGATGTAGTAATCCTCTCCCTCCTGAAAAGCGACGTTACCATGTTGCTGAGCATCGCCTTCCGGTGAGAAGCGGTTCTGTTGAGGCTCTTATGGTCTTTATTATGACGCATTACTTATCCACCTCTCCCTCTTTCTCTTCTTCGTTCTTGAGGATGCCATCCACGTCCATTCCCAGATGCAGATCCATCCCGGAAAGAATATCTGTGATTTCCTTGAGGCTCTTACGGCCAAAGTTGCGGTATTTAAGCATATCGCTCTCGGTCTTCTGAACCAGGTCGCCGAGTGTATCGATTTTTGCCGCCTTCAGGCAGTTGGATGACCTCACGGAGAGCTCCAGTTCCTTCACACTTCTGTTCAGCAGCTCTCTCATCCTCAGAACTTCTTCGTTAACTTCATCATCTTCCTCTTCCTCATACGGTTCCTCATCGAAATGCATGAACAGCAGGAAATGGTCTTTCAGTATCTTGGAAGCGTATCCCAGCGCGTCATGGGGATCAACGCTGCCGTTGGTGATGATTTCCAGGGTCAGCGAATCAAAATCTATTCTCTGGCCGACACGGGTATCCTTTACTTCGTACTTAACCTCTCTGACCGGGCTGAAATTAGCGTCTATGGGGATAAGCCCTATCTCGGTCTCATCGATATTATGCTCATCCGCCCCAACGTATCCCCTTCCATGGCCAACCAGAATCTGTATCCTCAGGGGCACTTTCTTGGTAACAGTGGCGATATGGAGATCCCTGTTCACGATTTCTATTTCGGCATCTTCCTCAATATCCGATGCCAGAATCTCACCCTTCTTCTCAACGTTCAGGGTCATAAACTTGGGTTCGTCGCAGTGCATGACCAGGATCAGCTGTTTTATGTTGAGGATGATGTCCGCAACATCTTCCTTGACGCCGTCTATTATGTCAAACTCATGCTGCACGCCGTCAATCTTTACCGCCACCGCAGCAGCGCCCTGAATGGAAGACAGCAGGGTTCTTCTGAGAGAGTTTCCGATGGTATAGCCGAAACCCCTCTCAAAAGGCTCTATCTTGAATTTGCCGTATGTTTCGGTCAAAACCGATTCATCTTTTTCAACTTCCTTGGGCATCAGAAGATTTCGCCATTTCATTTAAATGTTCCTCCTTACAGGCCGAGCACTGCATATTGGCAATCCGAATAAACTTACGCGGAGTATAACTACTTCGAATAAAGCTCCACGATTAAACTCTCAGTTACAGGAACAGGGATGACATCCCTGGTCGGCTGTTCCAGGTAAACGCCTTCCTTCTTGTCGGCGTCAACCGAAATATAAGGAACCATCTCTCTGTTGCTCTGCTTCTTCAGTGATTCCTCGATTATCCCCAGTTTGCTGCTTTTCTTGCAGGGAGCGATTCTGTCGCCCGCCTGAACCTGGTATGACGGTATATTGACCCGTTTCCCGTTCACTTCGAAGTGGTTATGCATAACAAACTGCCTGGCAGCCGAACGCGAGGGGGCAAAACCCATTCTATAAATAAGGTTGTCAAGCCTGCTCTCCAGAAGCACCATAAGGTTTTCACCGGTAACTCCCTTGATATTGTCAGCTTTCTTATAATAATTATGGAACTGCCTCTCCAGGAGCTGATAATATCTCTTCAGCTTCTGCTTTTCCCGGAGCTGCAGCCGGTAATTGCTTCTGCGGCTGAAACCCCTTCGCCCCCGTTCTCCGGGCGGATAATTCTTCTTTTCTATGGCGCAGCGGTCAGAGTAGCACCGCTCCCCCTTGAGAAAAAGTTTAGTCTGTTCCCTCCTGCATAACTTGCATTTGGGTCCCGTGTACTTAGCCATCTAATTGAACCTCCCTGGCTTCATTAACTTACTATAAATAAGTGTGTTATTGCTTCAGTCATAATCCCGGCAAGCCGGTGCCCGCTACATTCTCCTCTTCTTCTTCAACCGGACTCCGTTGTGCGGAACCGGAGTGCAGTCTCTGATACCGGTCACCCTTATTCCGGCTGCTCTGAGTGAGCGTATCGCCGGTTCTCTGCCCGGCCCCGGCCCCTTGATCCACACTTCCACCTTCTTCATACCCCTCTCCTTGATATCGTCGGTGACTTCCCGGGCTGCCTGCTGGGCGGCGAAAGCGGTGCTTTTCCTTGAACCCCTGAATCCGAGTTTGCCGGCGCTGCACCAGCTCACCACGTCGCCTTCCTTATTGGTAACCGTTATAATGGTATTGTTGAATGTAGATTTAATATGGGCGATGCCCTCTACTTCAAGCTTTGTTTTTTTCTTCTTCTTAACTCTTCTCTTCTTGCCCTTCTTAGGTTTGGCCAACTGATTACCTCCTGTGCTATTACAGTATTATATTTACTTTTTTGCGCCCGGCCGGAACTTCGGCCCCTTTCTGGTGCGGGCGTTAGTATGAGTCCTCTGCCCCCTGACCGGGAGACGAAGTTTATGTCTCAGGCCGCGGTATGAACCGATATCCATCAAACGCTTGATATTGCGGGTGGTTTCACTCCTCAGGGCGCCCTCGATGGTATAATCATCCTCGATGATATCCCTGATTTTAACCATCTGTTCCTCTTTAAGGTCCCTTGTTTTAACATTATGAGGCACTCCGGCCTTGTCCAGTATCTCCCTGGAGCTGGTCTTTCCGATGCCGTGAATATAGGTCAGTGATATGACCACATGCTTGTTATCCGGTATGTCTACTCCGGCTATTCGAGCCACAGATATTCTCCTTTCACTGATATCCTGCTGCTGCAGGGATTATCCCTGGCGCTGTTTGTGCTTGGGGTCCCTGCAAATAACCCTTATCACACCTTTGCGCCTGATTACCTTACAGTTCGGACATATTTTCTTTACTGAGCTTCTGACTTTCACTTTCTTACCTTCTCTGGTTATTCCGCCGCCCGCCCGGGGCCGGCCGCGAAAATCTCTCTATTTATACCGGTAGGTTATCCTGCCGCGCCCCAGATCGTAGGGGCTGAGTTCAAGCGCCACCTTGTCTCCGGGCAATATCCTGATGAAATTCATTCTCATCTTCCCGGAAACATGAGCGAGAACCACGTGTTTGTTCTCCAGCTCGACCCTGAACATCGCATTCGGCAGTGCCTCTATCACTTTTCCTTCAGCCGGTATTCCTTTCTGTTTAGCCATACCTCTTCTTTCCAAACCGGAGCCTTCCGGCCGGCCCGGTAACTGTTACCGGGTCAGTATCTCCGGTTCTCCTTCTGTAACTACTACAGTATCTTCAAAATGGCACGACAGCTTTCCGTCTCCGGTAACCGTCGTCCATCTGTCGTTCCTGGTGACCACATCGCCGGTCCCGGCATTGAGCATCGGCTCGATGGCGAATACCATCCCCCTCCTGATTATGGGGCCCTGTCCGGGAGGGCCGAAGTTCGGTATCTGAGGCTCTTCATGCAGCTCCAGTCCGATTCCGTGCCCTACCAGTGATCTTACCACCTGGTAGCCGTTCGCCTCGGAGTGCTTCTGGATGGCATGGGATATGTCGGAAAGACGATTTCCCTCTCTGGCCATTCCGATACCGATATCCAGAGCCTCCATGGTGGTCCTGAGCAGATTCCTGGCTTCCTCGCCTACCTCTCCAATGGGGTAACTGCGGGTGGCGTCGGAATAGTAACCACCGAATATCACTCCCATATCAATCCCCACTATATCGCCCTCTTTGAGCTCTCTGTTACCGGGGATCCCGTGGACTACTTCCTCATTCACCGAGGCGCAGATAGTTGCGGGGTAACCCTGGTAACCCTTGAAAGCCGGTTCCCCCCCTCTGAAGAGAATATACTCTTCAGCGATACGGTCCAGCTCAACGGTAGTTACTCCCGGTTCCACCGCCCTGCTGATCTCGGAGAAGGTATCGTGAAGGATCCGGGCGCTTCTTCTTATCTGCTCTATTTCAAAATCTTTCTTAATCTTTATCATTTCATACCTTCAAGAATACTGGAGGTTATCTCATCAATGTCACCGCCGGCATCGACCCTGAGCAGAAGGCCTTTGCCCCGGTAGTATTCAATCAGAGGCTCCGTCTGCTCGCGGTATACGTCAAAACGGCGCCTCACCGTTTCCTCCCGGTCATCATCCCTGATGACAAGTTCTCCTCCGCACTCTGTGCAGGCCTGATCCTTCATGGTCTCAACATTATATACCGCGCCGCATCCGCTGCATACCCTTCTGCCGGTGATCCTTTTTATCACGGTTTCCGGCGAAACATCCAGGAGTATAACATGATCCAGCTCAATGCCGTTTTCCTCCAGCATTCCGGAAAGCGCTCTGGCCTGGGGAAGAGTTCTGGGGAATCCATCCAGGATCCATCCAGAATCCCTGGCCTCCTCCAGTTGCCCTCCGATCATCGACAGGATCAGATCATCAGGTACCAGTTCTCCCCGGTTCATATATTCCTGCGCTTTTCTGCCGAGCCCGGTGCCTTTCGAGACCGCTTCACGAAGCATGTCTCCGGTTGAAAGGTGGCGCAGGCCCAGCTCCCCGGCTATCCTGGCCGCCTGTGTGCCCTTGCCGGCTCCCGGCGCGCCCAGAATTATAAGATTGGTTCCCATCTGTGATCAATCCTCCTGAAAATCTATCTCCTGCCCCGGAGCTTGCCTTTCTTCATAAATCCGTCGTAATGCCTCATCAGCAGATGAGTCTCTATCTGTTTAAGGGTATCCAGAAGAACACCCACGATAATCAGCACACCGGTTCCACCGAAGTAGAACGGCAAACCTCCCCGCCTCATCAGAACATCCGGGAGTATCGCAATGAAAGCCAGGAAAATCGCTCCCGGCAGGGTTACTCTGGTCAGAATCCGGTCTATATAATCGCTGGTTCTCTTTCCGGGCCTGATCCCCGGGATAAACCCGCCGTACTTCTTCATGTTCTCAGCCATATCCGTCGGGTTCAGGATTATGGCAGTGTAAAAATAGGTAAAGAATATAATTATCACACCATAAATAGATAGATAGAGCCAGGTCCCCGGAGCGAAGATTGTCCGGATATAATCCAGAGTGCCGCTCCCCTTGAAGAACATGGCTATGGTACTGGGAAACATCATAATGGAACGCGCGAAGATGATCGGGATAACTCCGGCAGTATTGACCCGCAGAGGGATATACTGAGATGTCCCGCCATAAATCTTGTTTCCCACAATACGTTTCGCGTACTGGACCGGAATCCTTCTCTGTCCCTGGGTAATAAGAATTACGGCCGCGACCACGCCGACCATTATCAGCAGAAGGAATACCAGCCTGAAAGCGGTGATCTGGCCCAGCTTGATAGCCCTCCAGGTATTGAGGAAGTACCCCGGGTAACGGGCGAGAATCCCGATCATAATGATCAGGGATATACCGTTGCCGATACCCCGCTCCGAAATCTGTTCACCCAGCCACATGATGAAGATAGTCCCGGCGGTCATGGTTATTACAGTCAGCAGCCGGAAGGTCGCCGGGGACATGGTCACCACGGAGACGCCGCCCGGCTTCATGCTCAGCAGGAATATCGAAATCCCCATTGCCTGAACAACCGAGAGAAGAACCGTCCCGTACCTGGTATACTGGGTAATCTTCTTTCTTCCCTCTTCGCCCTCCTTGGCCAGCTTCTCGAAGTAAGGGATCACTGTCTGCAGAAGCTGCATGATAATCGAAGCGCTGATGTACGGCATGATTCCCAGGGCGAATATGGTGGCCCTGCTCAGGTTGCCGCCCGCGAACAGGTCGTAGAGAGCGAAAATGGTTCCCTGCTGATTCTCGAAAAAGACTTTCAGGGCGAGAGGGTTGACGCCGGGAGCGGTAATATGGCTGCCTACCCGGTACACAACCAGAAGCGCGACAGTAAAAAGTATACGCTTTCTCAATTCAGGGATGCTGAACATGTCCTGAAACTTCTTAAACATTATCGGCTCTCCTCTTCATTCAGCCCCGGTACTTCTTTCCGGGAGGTAAGGCTGATCGATCCTCCTGCTTCGTTTATGGCTCTGGCGGCCGATTTGCTGATATGATCCACTTCCACTTCGATCCCCTTGCTGATCTCTCCCCTGCCCAGAATCTTTACCGGTCTGGATGCGCTGTCTACCAGGCCCTTCTCTACCAGGGATTCCCTGTTGACCTTTTCTCCCTTTTCAAAATGTGATTCCAACTGATCGAGATTCACAATCTGGTAAACCTTCCTGAATATGTTGTTGAAACCTCTCTTGGGAACACGCCTCTGAAGGGGCATCTGCCCTCCCTCAAACCAGGGAGGCACCCCTCCGCCGGACCTGCAGTTCTGCCCCTTGTCCCCCCGGGTGCATTTGTCTCCTCTTCCCGAGCCGGTACCGCGGCCCAGTCTCTTTCTGTTCCTGACCGCTCCACGGGGTGGCTTAAGTTCATTTAATTTCATACTTACTGCTCTCCTCGGCTCTGACTTTATTCCTGTTTACTTTTTCCTGATTTCTTTCCGGCCTTTTTCCCTCCGTCAACTACACTTATTCCGCTCGGCGTTCCGGTTTTCTCCGGTATATCCTTTTCGTCTACCTCTTCCCAGCTGACCAGGTGGGAGACCTTATTCAGCATCCCCCTCACCGCCGGATTGTCATTCCTGTACACTGTGCTGTAATTCCTGCTGATTCCCAGGGCATCCAGTGTCTTCTTATGCCTTCTCTGCGACCCAATTCTGCTTCTTACCTGAGTTATTTTAAGTTTAGTAGTCATACCGTTCCTCATTCTCCTCGCGGATCAAAGTAAGCCCTATTCCTCCGGCTGCTTTTCCGTCTCTTCCTTTTCGCTCTCCTGCATACCGAACAGCTGCTGGACAGTAATGCCTCTTCTCCGGGCTACCTCATCCGCGCTCTTCAGCCTCTTCAACCCCTCCATGGTCGCCTTGACCATGTTATGAGGATTATTCGAACCCAGCGATTTGGTAAGTATGTTCTCTACTCCCGCAACCTCCAGGACCGACCTGACCCCTCCTCCCGCGATTACTCCGGTACCCGGGGAGGCAGGTTTAAGAAGAACCCTTGACGCCCCGAAGTGGCCCACCACTCTGAACGGTATGGTTCCGTCCTGAAGAGGAAGCCTGATCATATTCTTTCTGGCATCATCGAAAGCCTTTCTTATGGCATCCCTTATTTCGTTAGCTTTTCCGAAACCAACGCCTACTTTTCCCATCCCGTCACCCGCGGTTACCAGGGCGTTAAAATTGAAATTTCTGCCCCCTTTAACCACCTTGGAAACCCGGTTGATATGGATGGTCTGTTCGATGTACTCAGATCTGGTATCCTCTGTACGCCTCTTTCCGCCTCTTTTGTCCTCTCTGTTATTCAACTAACCTACTCCCTCTAAAAGTCTAATCCATTTTTTCTGGCTTCTTCTGCGAAGGCCGCGATCCGGCCGTGATACTTGAATCCGCCCCTGTCAAAAGCCACCTTGCCGATACCCTTTTCCCTGGCCCTTTCCGCCAGCAGTTTGCCTACCGCTCTGGACCTTTTCATCTTTTTGCTCTCCGGCTTCTTCTCACCATCCCCGCTTCCCTTTCCGGATTTGCCGGAACCCGCAGGAAAAGAGAGTTTCAGGCTGGAGGCGGCAACCAGGGTTTCCCCCTCGTCATCATTGATGATCTGGGCGTGAATATGGTTCAGGCTGCGGTACACCGAAAGGCGGGGCCTTTCCCGGGTGCCGTGGACTCTGCGCCTGATCGACATATGCCTTCTGTTTCTGCCCGCTCTCTTTGTTCTATTCTTGTCTTTCACTCTTTTCAACTCCCGCTTCAATATTTCACTTCAAGCAGTTAATAATAAACTCCGTTCTCTGAACCGCCCTGTTAAAATCCGGTTCCGACGGCGGCCTTTCCGGCTTTGCGCTTGATATACTCCCCGGCATACCTTATTCCCTTGCCCTTGTACGGCTCCGGGGGGCGAAGCGCTCTTATCTCCGCGGCTATCTCTCCGACCTTCTGTTTATCTGCCCCGGTGACTTTGAACTTCCTATCCTCAAGCACCTCAATATCCACGTCCGGGGGGATAGGAAAATTAACCGGATGGGAGAAACCAAGATTCAGCTCAAGAGTATTGCCCTTTTTCTGAACCTTGTACTCTCTGCCCTCTATCTCCAGCGCCTTCTCAAAACCTCGTGATACCCCCTCCACCATGTTAGATATCAGGCTTCTGGTCAGCCCGTGTATCGACCGGTGCCTCTTTGATTCAGTCGGCCTCCTGACCGTAATCACATTATCTTCGAGGCTGATAATCATATCTCTGTCAAAAGACTGCGCCAGCTCGCCTCTGGGCCCTTTCACCCGTACTTCATTCCCCCCGCTGATATCGACTTCAACCTTCGGAGGAACCGGTATCGGTTCTTTTCCTACTCTCGACATTTAACTCATAACCTCCACTTTTCCGGGGCCTCTTTATACGAACCCGGCATAATCAATAATTAATTACCATATCTGGCAGATAAGCTCCCCGCCTACTCCCATCTTGCGGCATTCCCTGTCCGTCAGCAAACCGCTGGATGTTGATATAATCGCGGTTCCGAAACCACCCATAACACGCGGTATTTCATCCTTGCCCACATACACTCTGCGGCTGGGCCGGCTCACTCGCTGGATCTTTTCTATGGTGCCTTCGTCACCCGGATATCTGAAATAGATCCTTATAATACCCTGCAGGCCGTCGTCATAATACTTTATATTACTGATATACCCTTCCCGGTGAAGCACTTTGGCTATTCCGGCCTTCATCTTGGAAGCTGGCACATCAGCATACTCTTTTTTTCTGTATACCGCGTTTCTTATACGGGTAATCATATCAGCAACAGGATCTGTCATCATTTTCTTTCACCTCGTTTACCGGAAAAGTTCTACTACCAGCTGGATTTAACCACTCCGGGGATCTTACCCTGGAGGGCCAGCTCACGGAAACAGATACGGCAGATACCGAACTTCCGCAGGTAGCCTCCGGATCTTCCACACCGGCTGCACCTGTTATAAGCGCGGACCTTGAATTTCGGTTCCCTTTTAGCTTTCTCTATTAAACATTTCTTTGCCACGAACTAACTCCTCTTTGAATCATTCCCGGCGAAGCGGCATTCCCAGCAGCATCACCAGTTCTCTTGCTTCTTCGTCTGTTTTCGCTGTCGTAACTATAGTTATATCCATCCCCGAAAGCTTTTCAATCTTATCGTAATCCACCTCGGGGAAAATTACCTGCTCCTCAACTCCAAAAGAGTAGTTACCCCTGCCGTCGAACGACCTGGGGTTCAGCCCCCTGAAATCCTTGATTCTGGGGATAGCCACATTTACCAGGCGGTCGAAGAATTCATACATTCTGCTTCTTCGGAGGGTAACCTTGCACCCTATGGGAAGGCCCTCCCTGATATTGAACCCGGCCACCGATTTGCGGGCCCTGGTTATCGCGGGCTTCTGGCCGGTTATGGCGGTAAGGTCATTAACCGCTGCCTCCAGAGCTTTCTTGTCCTCTTTGGCTTCGCCGACCCCCATATTCACAATTATCTTTTTAAGCCTGGGGACCTCCAGGTGATTACTGTACTCAAATTTCTTGGTCAGCTGAGGAATAGATTTCCTGTACAGCTCTTCGATATTCGTCAAATTCCTTTCAACGTTCATTTTTCCCACCATTTCAAAATCTGTTATTTAACTTTTCCTTCTACTGTTATCCTTCATCATCTATGGTCTCGCCGCAGTTCTTGCACTTTCTGGCGCTGTGCCCGTCTGCCAGTTCCACTCTGGCGGTCTTAACCGCCTCGCCGCACTTGGGACAGACCAGCATCACATTGGAAGCGTCTACCGGCGCTTCCTTCTCGATGATCCCTCCCTGATCCTGCTGGCTCCTGGGCCTGGTGTGCCTCTTGATCATATGGACCTTTTCTACCACTATCCGGTTTCCGGCGGGGTAGACCTTCAGGACTCTGCCTTCAGCGCCCCTGTAATTGCCTGCGATAACCTTTACGATGTCATTCTTCTTAATTCTCATAATAACAATCCGTTTCTTCAGACTACCTCCGGGGCCAGAGAAATGATCTTCATGAATTGTTTTTCTCTCAGTTCTCTTGCCACAGGCCCGAATATCCTTGTTCCCACAGGTTCCTTCATCTCATTAATAATCACTGCCGCGTTCTGGTCGAACCGGATATAGCTGCCGTCCCTGCGCCTCACCTCTTTCCTGGTGCGGACTATCACGCAGCGCACCACATCACCTTTTCTGATCTCGCTCCCCGGCAGTGCCACCTTGACCGAAGCACTGATAATATCTCCCACCGACGCGTACCTTCTCTTGGAGCTGCCCAGCACCTTCACACACCTTACGCTCTTAGCCCCTGAATTATCAGCAACCGCTAGTTTTGTCTCCATCTTAATCATTACTGTTTTCTCCTATTGAGCTTTTTCAATTATCTCAACGACACGCCAGCGCTTAAGTTTGCTCAAAGGCCTTACCGAGGTTACTCTGACCTTGTCTCCCACGCTGCAGATGCCCTCTTCGTCATGAGCCCAGATCTTCGATCTTTTCTTGATATATTTCTTATACCTCTTATGAAGCAGCTGCCGTTCAATGGAAACCGTGACAGTCTTTTCCATCCTGTCACTAACCACCTGGCCAACGAGAGTCATTCTTGGTTTTCTCTCCTCCATATTATCTCCTTACAAACACCGATACAAACCGGTCAAGCGTTTGAACCGGCTTCCTCATTCCTCTTCTCATTAATAATGGTCTTTACCCTGGCCAGCTCACGCCGGGTCTGCCTGACCTTGATCGGGTTGTCCAGCCTTCTGATGGATAGCTGTATCCTGTACTGAGTCAGCTCTTCCTCCAGCTCTCTCTCCATCCCGGCAAGTTCATCCAGGGTCATCTCTCTGAGTTCTATTGCTTTCATAACAAACTTCCATCCTGCAGGGCCCGCAGCCCTGTTTATCATTATTCCGAACGGCTCAGGCCGAAACCTTCCCCGTAGCCATCCTCTTCATAAATCTAGTTTTCATGGGGAGCTTCGAAGATGCAAGCCTCATTGCCTCCCTGGCAACCTCTTCACTGACTCCCTCAAGCTCGAAAAGTATGCGGCCGGGTTTGATTACCGCCACCCAGTATTCGGGCGAGCCCTTACCCTTACCCATCCTGGTCTCCGCGGGCTTCATGGTAACCGGTTTGTCCGGGAAAACCCTGATCCACAACTTTCCGCTTCTCTTAATGTAGCGCATTATTGCCACTCTGGCGGCTTCAATCTGTCGTCCGGTCATCCAGCAGGGCGACTCCGCCTGAAGGGCGTACTGGCCGAAGTTAATCCTGGTCCCCTTGGCGGCCAGGCCCCGCCTTCTGCCCCGGTGATGCTTGCGGTACTTTGATCCTTTCGGCTGTAACATAATACTTACCTTTCAACTCTTACTTTCTGCCCGAGTCTTCAAGCGCCTCGCGGCACAACTGTTCCTTGAAATCCTTCTGAAAGAGCTCTCCCTTATATATCCAGACCTTCACTCCGATCTCTCCGTAGGTGGTATAAGCAGCCACCTTGGCGTAATCAATATCAGCCCTGAGGGTATGCAACGGAACTGATCCCTCCATGTAACTCTCGCTTCTGGACATTTCCGCGCCGCCCAGCCGGCCGGCCACATTTATCTTGATCCCCAATGCTCCCAGTCTCATAGCCGAATCGATTGCCTTCTTCATGGCGCGCCGGTAGGAAACCCTCATGGAGAGCTGGCCGGCAATATGTTCAGCCACCAGCCTGGCGTCCAGCTCAGGCCTCTTAACTTCCTTGATATCCAGATTAATTTCCTTTTCTGTCAGGTGCGCGAGTTCTTCGCTCAGAAAATCAACTTCAGCTCCCTTCCGTCCTATAACCATCCCCGGCCTGGCAGTATATATGGTAATCCTTACCCGGTCGCTCTGCCTTTCGATTATTATTCTGGAGATGCCGGCCTTGGCAAGCCGCTTCCTGAGATAACGGCGGATAACAATATCCTCCTCCAGCCATTTGTCGAAATTCTTGGTGGTAAACCACCTTGAATCCCAGGTCCGGTTAATTCCAAGTCTGAATCCTAATGGATCTACCTTCTGACCCAATATCTCCTCCTTATTACTTTCCTGTTACTTCCGTCAGGAGCGCAGGCTGATACCACGCCGCTCCCAGGTATTTATTCCTTTTCCGTTTCATGTTCTACCACTACAGTTACGTGGCTGCTTCTTTTCCTTATTCTGAACGCTCTTCCCTGGGCTCTGGGCCTTATCCTGTGCATGGTCCTTCCCTCGTCCACAAATATCTCCGCAATCTTCATCTCGGAAGGTTCTATGGGATGTTCCGATTTTTCAGCCAGATTATGCATGGCTGAAAGAATGGTTTTCCTGACCGGTTTGGCGGCCTTCTGCCTGGCCAGCGACAGGACCTCCAGGGCGTTTCCAACAGACTTGCCACGCACCAGATCAACGATGAGTCTCGCTTTTCTCGGCGACATTCTTATTCCCCTCGCTACGGCACGTGCTTTCATCTTAAATTACCTCCATCGGTGTCAAACACTCTCTTATTTCTGGTCTACCTTGATTCTGTGACCTCTGAATGTCCTTGTCGGAACGAATTCTCCCAGTTTGTGCCCGACCATATTCTCAGTTACGAAAACCGGGACAAATTTGCGTCCGTTATGAACTGCGAATGTATGCCCCACGAATTCAGGAACTATGGTCGATCTCCTGGACCATGTCTTTACTACTTTCCTGTCTCCCAGCTGCTCAAGTTTATCTATCTTTCCCAGAAGCTTGGGATCGATATACGGTCCTTTCTTCAGTGACCTGCTCATTTACCTCCTCCAGTGACAATCATTTGTCTCTTTTCCTCTCGGTTTTACTTTTTTCTCTTCTTTCTTCTGCGATCGTAGATAATATCCCTGTCGGAACTCTTCCTCTTTCTGGTTTTCAGACCCTTGGTATGTTTTCCCCACGGAGTACAGGGCTGGCGTCCGCCGTTGGTTCTTCCTTCTCCTCCGCCCAGCGGGTGATCGACCGGATTCATCGCAACACCGCGAACCTTGGGCCTTCGGCCCAGCCAGCGCGACCTTCCGGCCTTGCCTATCTTTACATTATTATGATCTATGTTACTGACCTGCCCGATGGTGGCGTAACACTCCCTGCGGACCCTGCGGATCTCGCCGCTGGGAAGCCTCAACAGAGCCTTGGTTCCCTCCTTGGCCATCAGCTGCGCGTAGGAACCGGCGCTCCTTGCCATTTTGCCTCCGCCGTCTATGGACATGGCGATATTATGAACAAACAGTCCGGTCGGTATATTCTCCAGGGGAAGGGCGTTGCCGACATGGATCTCGGAATCCGGCCCGGAGACCAGTTCATCCCCGACCTTTACGCCGTTGGGAGCGAGGATATAGCGCTTCTCTCCGTCCAGATACACCAGCAGGGCAATAAATGCCGATCTGTTGGGATCATACTCAATCGATTTCACTATCGCGGGGATACCATGCTTATCCCTCTTGAAATCGATCTTCCGGTATTTCCTCTTATGCCCGCCCCCCCGGCGGCGCATGGTAATCCTGCCTTTGTTGTTACGCCCGCCGCTGCTTTTCATCGGCTTCACCAGAGACTTCTCAGGCTTCTTCTTATCCAGCACCGAATAATCGGTGACCGTCTTGAATCTCTGAGTCGGGGTGGTCGGTTTGTATTTCTTAATAGCCATTTTCTATCCTCGTGTCTTTAAGCTTCTGTTCCTGCTACCTTTTCTCTGCCTCTATTTCACTCCGGCCAGGTATTAAACCTGATCAATAATATCTATGGAATCTCCCTTTGCCAGGGTTACAATAGCTTTCTTCCGGTCGGGAAGCTTGCCGCTGAATCGGCCCGCTCTCCTGAATCTGGTCTTAACCTTTCCCCGGACGTTGCAGGTGTTGATCTTTCTGACCTTCACATTGAAAAATTCCTCGATAGCATCCTTTATCTGATTCTTGTTCGCGCGGGGATGGACATCGAAAACAAACTTGTTGCTCCGTTCTCTGAGCATGGTGCTCTTCTCGGTAATTACCGGTTTCAATATTATCTTTCTGAAATTAAGCATTATGCGAACACCTCCTCCAGAGAAGCAACTGTCTCTTCGGTCAACATCAGTACCTCAGCGTCAAGAATGTCGTAAGCGTTGATGTTGCGGCCGAGAATATATTTTATCCGGGGTATATTCCTGACTGACTTATATACATTCTCATCGTGCTTATCTACCGCGAACAGTATCTTCCTGCCCTCCAGTTCGGCAGATTTGAGAAACTCCGCAAACACCCTGGTGCGGGGCTCATCCATGCCCAGGTTCCTTATCACCACCACGCCGCTTTCGTGACCCTTGTCGGACAGGGCGCTCTTCAGAGCTTTTCTCTTCATCTTGCGGGGAACATTTATCCGGTAATCTCTCGGACTGGGCCCGAAAGTTACTCCGCCCGAACGCCACAGCGGCGAAGACCTTGCGCCTGCCCTGGCCCTGCCGGTTCCTTTCTGCCTGTATGGTTTCTTCTTGCTGAAGTTGACGTCGGACCTGCCCTTCACGGAAGCGGTTCCGCTTCTCCTGTTGGCCAGGTGGGCGCGGACCACGTCGTAGAGAACATCCCTGTTGACTTCACATTCGAAAAGCTGTCCGGGCAAATCAACTTCGCCGACCGCTCCACCGCTCTTGAAATCGTATACTTTTGCATTAGCCATGATTATTACCTTTAACCTTTATCAACGCCTTGTAATCCAGAGAACGTTGTTCCTGGGGCCCGGCACAGCGCCCCTGACCAGCAACAGATCATTCTCCGGGTCTACTTCCACAACCTTGAGGTTCTTAACATGAATATTTTCTCCACCCATTCTACCCGGCATCTTCTTCCCTTTGACAACCCTGCTGGGATCAGCCGACATGCCGATCGATCCGGGCTTTCTAAGTCCCCTTCCGCCGTGGGTTTTTCTTCCGCCGCCGAAGCTGTATCTCTTTACCACACCCTGAAAACCCTTACCCTTGCTCCTGCCGGAGATATCCACGGTATCGCCGTCCTTGAACATATCCACGCTCAGAAGCTGGCCCTCCTCGTACTTATCGGTATCCCCGGTCCTGATCTCCCTGAGGTGCCGGTAAGGAGGAAGCCCGGACTTCCTGAAATGGCCTATCTCCGGAAGGTTGGCCCTGGTGGGTTTCTTAAGCTCATAAGCGATCTGAACAGAATTGTACCCTTCCTTTTCGCTATCCTTTATCTGCACCACCGGGCACGGACCGGCCTTGATGACAGTAACGGCAATCACGTCGCCCTTATCATCGAATATCTGGGTCATCCCGACTTTTTTTCCAAATAGCCCAATCATCTCTTCCTCCGAATCAGACTTTAATTTCTATATCTACCCCCGCGGGAAGATCTATCTTCTGAAGTTCGTCAACCGCCTTGGGGGTGACATCGGTAATCCATATCAGCCTCTTGTGTATCCTGGTCTCGAACTGTTCCCTCGATTTCTTGTTTACATGAGGGGACCTGAGCACAGTATATACACTTCTCTTTGTTGGAAGAGGAATAGGGCCGGTAACGCTTGCGCCGGTCCTTCTCGCAGTTCGTACAATCTCTTCCGCACTTCGATCCAGCATAGTGTGCTCATAAGCTTTCAGCCGTATTCTAATTTTCTGTCCTTCCACCGGACAACCTCCGAAATGATTTGCTTACTCTATAATTTCAGTTACAACGCCGGCTCCGACAGTTCTTCCGCCCTCCCGGATCGCGAACCTGAGCTCATGCTCCATCGCTATCGGGGTGATCAGCTCTATTTCCAGCTCCACGTCATCGCCCGGCATTACCATCTCTGTTCCTTCTGGCAGCGTAGCCACTCCGGTCACATCCGTGGTCCTGAAATAGAACTGCGGCCTGTAACCATCAAAAAACGGAGTGTGCCTTCCGCCCTCTTCCTTCTTCAGTACGTATACCTTGCCCTTGAACTTGCGGTGAGGTGTCACCGATCCCGGCTTCGCCACTACCATCCCCCTGAGAAGACTTTCCTTGTCCAC
>JAWODM010000064.1:0-4338 GCA_046483305.1 Candidatus Krumholzibacteriales bacterium
TCCGCGTCGGGATTCCGAAGGACGTCCTCGCGAGCCGGACGCCCCAGCCCGCGGTCGGAGGTCACCCAGGCTAGCATCGCGGCCGCTGCAGCAATAACCAGTTTTCCCCTCATCATCCCTTGCGCAAAGCGTGCTTTAAAGAAATCAATCTCTACCCGCATGGCGTGCGCCCTCAGACTGCCCCCTTCAAAGGGGCTTGAATTGGGAAGGTCCCTTATGCTTATTGGTTACTCAAAATCAACCTCTAACATTAGAGAGTAAACCCTGGTAATCTTATGTCAAGAGAAATCGCAATCTCGAAACGATGCCAATTTGCAGGCATTCTCCATTTGAAAACACTTAACCCCGGACAACCCTGCAGTTCGTATCCCAGGAGGACTGTTGCGCGCCCTGATCATGAACTTTTTGCATTGCCGTCCGAAATCGACTTTTTACGACCCGGTCCTGGATAACCTTCCGCCAGAATACCCGGGACCTCCTCCGCCGGCAACGGCCGGCTGAACAAGTAGCCCTGGATTGCCTTAGATTTCATATCAATAAGCGGCGATCATTCTAAATTTCAGTGATGGCAGGCAAACATGTTGCGTAACCGGCTAACCTGTAGCTTCAGCAGACAGCCAGGCCTGTGGTATTAATCGGATAAGGTCCACAGGCAGCATCAACTCGATCTGAAAATAGGGCATGAAAGCATTGAGTTTCCATATGAGTTGAAGAGAAAATATCCGAAAGCCGCCTGGCAGGGGGGCTGGCAACCGGTTTTCCCGGCAACCAGGTTCTACAGGGATGCTAAAAGGGGAGAATACCGCACGCACCGCCTGCATGAAACAGTCATCCGGCAAGCTGCCATACCCTGTGCCACTCATTTACCACCCATCTGCTTGAGAACGGTTACGATATCCGTACCGTTCAGGAGCTTCTCGGCCGCAAGGATGTGTCAACGACCATGATTTACACCCATGTGCTCAGCAGGGGGAGGGCAGGGGGTGAAGAGCCCGCTGGAAGTGTTGTAGAATTATACTGCGAGGCGCCTGCAGTATAAATATATGGTTGCAAGGTTCAGAATCAATTTGGTAGTATCTGCTTACGGGAATCTGATGGAATAATTAAACTGGATTTATTCGTGTTATACAGCCAGCGGAATTATACTGTAGTTATTCAGTTATGCAGGGCTGTATACTATATGTTAGATTTCTTAAATATTTCACTTGCATACACTGCAATTATTGTATACAATGTATTACAGGAGTTGCAAGGAGGTTCATTTTGAGCACCCCTATATCAATAAGAATACCAGAGAACTTAGCAAATCAACTAGATGGTATTGCAAGGGAGACTGACAGGCCAAGATCTTACATTGTCCAAAAAGCGCTTGAGTCATATATCGAAGAATACGCAGACCTTCAGATAGCACTTGATCGCTTACATGACAGTACAGATGAGCTGATCTCCGGAAAAGAGCTGAGAAAAGACCTTGGCATATAGAATCGTATATAAGAGGTCTGTTGCGAAGGATCTTAAGAAGCTTGATAAAAAAGAAGCGAGCCGGATTCTTAATAAAATTGAGAAGGAGTTGCCAAAGAAAGCAACTTCTTATCCGGTTTTGAAGGGCAAATTTGCAGGTTTGAGAAAATACCGCATAGGGGATTATAGAGTCATTTATGCAATAGTGGAATCCGATGTACGGATTCTGAGGATTGGGGACAGGCGGGACGTTTACAAAAAGGAAATCTAACTGCCGGTTCAGCTGCGGCAAGGCTGGAAGGCCAGGTGCTCTGCAGCTGGCATGACAGCCGCAGCCGTCAGCTGCAACCGTGGAATGATGGCGCGGACGCTTCGCGCGGTAATGAGGGTTAGGATTTTTATTGAATGAAGAATATCTAAATGAGAGAATAGTTAAGATTGTTGGCGTTCAGCGCCGAGCCATCGGGCTGCGGATGTTCATCCGCATCCTGTCCGTCGCTGCGCGCCGGCCATCATGCGAATGCAGCGGGGCTGCCGGATAACAGAGACAGAAGCTCGTCATTCAGACAGCAGACTTCCATGGGACGAACCCAAATTATTTAAGCATTATGGCTTTAGTGTATGTTGGAACGAAGAATAACATCGAAAGAGTGAAACTGGTTCCATATAGATCAGGAAAACCATAGCCACCTGACTGCCGTCAGGGCGATTTGATGAACAATATGAAAAGAGATAACCATCCGGCGCTTAAAGCAAAATTGGTTTTGGTGCGGGGCGGATGAGGCCGAGCCGGAGCATATCTGACCCGCCCCTCCTCGAGAGGCAACACAATTTACACTGAATATGTGCGGCTGATGGATGATCTGAAAAAGGGCGGCAGGATAATCCTGCCGCCCTGATCTTCCAGGTTCCCTGTTCATTAATAATTATTACTGACTCAGAGGTTCCAGTTCGAAATCAATATCCGGCGTAACCGTTCCCGCCGTGACCATGACACCGGTTACAGTGGAGTCCTGATAACCCTCTGCTGCGGCACGGATATCATATGTTCCCTCCAGCAGGGCCTGAAGCACATACTCTCCGGAAACCGAATCGGGCAGGGTGGTTGTTATCGTATCTCTGGTAAAAGGTTCCAGGGCGTAAATAACAGAGCCGATACCTGCAGGGGTTACCGTTCCGGAAATCGACCCGGAAAGGGACTTCTGGACCAGGCGTATGGTGGGCCTGAGTATATAATTCTCGCTTCCCGGCGGGGCCTCGTGCAGTGATCTGGCCACATCAAAGTCCACGGTAAGCTCTGTGATTACAGCTGGATCCACGGTAAAGCTATCCACCAGTTTAATACCGGTCTGGTCACCGCTTGGGATAAAGAGATCCTGGCTCCCGCCATCTATCACCAGAGAGGCGCTCTCCAGCATGATCCTGATTTGAGTATAGATGCCCGGTTCAAGGTCCACTTCGCCCAGGGTGGCAAAAACTCCGTTTACCAGCTCCAGAAGGTTGAAGGTCCGCTCCTCTGCCGGCAGGGTATCGGAAAGAACTGTAACCCACCCGTCAGCTGAACTGGTATCCGCTTCCTCATTCCTGTGTACCAGTACCCTGTCGAAAACAACTATGAGACTGTCCACGTTCTGTATCTGAGCCGGAGCATCGACGAGAAGCATTCTCAATGTTCCATCCTCAGTTGAATTCAGTGGATCTGTCAGCTCAGAGTCAGAGCATGCTATCATTCCCCCCATTATAAGAATGATCGCCAGCGCTCCGAAACCTGTTCTTTTAATAATCCTCTGGTTCATTGTGACTCCTTTCTGAAGTGATGCGCAATTAACTATTTCCTGAGACACCCCATGCACACAGAAATCAACTGCCCTGTCCCGTCTCAGCGGAATAAATACCTCAACACCTCCTCTTGCGGGTTCAAAAGATTTATTCATACTGGCAGCCGGATCACCCGGAGCGGGTAATACCGGTAACCCATCCTGTTATATTGGAGCAAGCAGTATTCCGTCCCCGGATTGAGAGAACAATTACAGCGTATGGTAGAGCAAAGCCATTTTAATACAGCCAATTACAGCGACACGCCATTATGCTTGAACTGCATGGCCATCCTTTGATTTAACGATTTATGTACCTCCGCGTTCACACAGGATGCCGGTTATTGTACCTATCGGTACACTTCTGAAATTATAGGAAATTGGATTTTCCCCTCAACCAGAGAAGCGCGGGAAAGAAAGTTTGCAGTCCCTTTTATACTGTACTTCGTCGCTTTTATCATGATTTCAGGCATGGAGAAGTTTCCTTCAGCCATGTTCCGGGAGCTTAAATCAAAATTGGCTGTGGTGGGGGGATAAGGCCAAATCAGATTACGCCTCGCCGAGCTCCCCTTGAAAGGTAACACAGTTCACACTGAGCCGGCCCGCTTGAGGTAATCGGTGAGCCGCAGGGGCGGGAAGGAGGCGGATTACTGTGTTTCCAGCCGATGCGTGCGAAGGATCTTATAAATTACCACCAGTATCCGGCGCAGCTATCTCGCCGTCTTCTCCGAACTCTCTGCCCCGGCCGCCCCCGGGTAGCAAATCGATGCGGACCGGGACAACGGGGCCGTAGCTCGCGATGCAAGTATCGGTCAGCCCGTGAGCTCTGAACAGAATCCAAATTTGTGGTGTTATCTGGCTGCCTGCGGCCCTCACGCCGAGCGCTGAATGCTGGGCAGGACCACGTTTCCGTCCGTGTCCACCAGCGGCGTCGGCGGCGCCAGGGCATACCCCTGAGCGTACTCCACCCCCAGGACTTGCAGATGTTCCAGAACGGGCTCGGTCTCCACCTCTTGAGCGATTGTCGTGATTCCCATGATTCGGCCGATCTGGTTCACGGTGC
>JAWODM010000066.1:0-101383 GCA_046483305.1 Candidatus Krumholzibacteriales bacterium
ACCAGGCTCTTCTCCTTCACCGTGATCCTGATATCACCGGCTGTCACATTCTTTATTCTCTCCAGGCGTCCTGTTTTCATCGGTTTCTAATTCCTCCTGACCAGTTTTCTCTCTATCAGGAATCCCCCGGGAAGGAGAGTGGCCAGCCCCACTCCGTAACATACCAGCACAGAAGTGATTATATCCCCTAGCGACGCATCCATCAGGAACAGCTGCCTGAATCCCCTTCCTCCCCAGTAAACCGGGGATAAACGGCCTATCACCTGCAGGATGCCGGGAAGCTGCTCAAACGGGACCATGCTCCCCCCGAAGAGAGCCAGCACAAGTATTACCACCGGTATTACCGTATCCGCCACTCTTTCCCTCGGTATCAATCCAAACATGAAGGACATCATTCCGGTGCACATCAGCATAACCCCGATAAAATGAATGACCAGGGGAAGAGGGCTCCCCACGGCGATCCCGAAGGCGAGCACGCTCACCACTATTATGATTATACTTACCAGCGCCGTTACCGAAAAAGTGACCAGCACCTTCCCCGCCGCTATCTCCGAGCCGCTGGCGGGCGAGGCAAGAACCCTTCTCAGGGTGCCGCCCTGTTTCTCCCTTACCAGGTCCTTCAGGGTAATCTGGCTTATGAACAGGAGTCCGAACACCATACTGCCGGGGAGTACGTATGCATATATGTTCAATCCGTCTTTCTCTTCCTCCTCTTCTTCGTCCGCGGCAACGGTCTCCGTCCGGAATTTAAGCACCGACCCGGACAGGTAAGCTCCTGAGAGAAGAATTCCGTCTCTGGAATCGTTCAGAAGGGCATTCATTTGCTCACTTTCCGGGAAGCTGCCGCTTTCAAAGATCGAGTCCAGCATCCCCAGGGGGCCGGAGAAGATAAAACCCGTCCGGTCCAGCAGAACCACTCCGGTCTTTATCATCTCCTCCACTATCACCGGGAGGAAAGACTCGGAGGGATTCTTCAGGATTCTTATCTCCACGGGGCGTCTCTCGATGAAATCAGCGGTGAACCCTTCCGGTATCTCTATCATGGCGGAAGCTTTTCCCTTCGCCATCATCTCCTCGCCTTTGACTGAATCGACCACTTCCAGGTCGAGCATGGTGGCCAGGGTATCCTGCTGCATCGCTCCCTTCAGGAACCTGCTTACAATCCCGTTGTCCCTGTCGACCAGAAGCACCTTGATAGTGGGCATGCTTCCGTCGTTCTGCGAACCGAAAACCAGTCCTATCAACAGCGTCATGGTCAGAGGGACCAGCATCATCAGGAAGATCGCAAGCGGGGATTTCATCCTTCTTCTGAGGTCGCAGAGGAATATTTTTATGACTCTGTTCAATAGAAGAAACCTTTCAATGAATCGGTATTATTTTCAATCTCTCAGTTCGTACCCGGTTATCCTCAGAAAGACGGACTCCAGGCTGGGCTCTCTTATCGAAACATTCTCTATATGATGGCCCGCCTTGAGGAATCTGTTCAGCAGCCTTCCGGTAGTCTCCTTCTCCGGAACGAAGAAGCGGGCCAGGTGATCTTCCATATGGTCAACCCTTACATTCTCCAGTATCCGCTCGGCCTGGTCGGCGCTGAAATCACCGGTTATGGCTACCAGGTCCTCCTCGCCGGCCAACTCGGTCAGCTCACGCAGGGTTCCCTCGGCGTGAATTGCCCCCCGGTCTATTATGGCTATCCTGTCGCAGAGGCTTTCCGCCTCTTCCAGGTAATGAGTGGTATATATTACCGTTTTTCCTCCGGATACCTCGTCCTTTATTATACCCAGGATGTTGTTCCGGGCCTGGGGATCTATTCCCAGGGTCGGTTCGTCCAGCAGTATAAGTTCGGGGTCGTG
The DNA here is from genome assembly GCA_046483305.1 of Candidatus Krumholzibacteriales bacterium. Taxonomy (GTDB): domain Bacteria; phylum Krumholzibacteriota; class Krumholzibacteriia; order Krumholzibacteriales; family WJIX01; genus WJIX01. The sequence goes on from JAWODM010000066.1 coordinate 1,854, forward strand.
TATCAGGCCCGCACCAAGATTGATTCTCCTCTTCATTCCTCCGGAATAATCGCGGACCGGATCATCGGCTCTTTCGGCAAGCCCTATCAGTTCCAGAATCCTATCCGCGGAATTGCGCAGCCCGCTTCCGGAGAGCCCATAGAGCGATCCCCAGAAATGAAGGTTCTCTCTCCCGCTGAGTTCATCGTAAAGGGCAATCTCCTGGGGTACGATACCAAGCACTTCGCTTACCCTCCGGTTGGACCCTCCCGCTTCCATCCCGGCAACCCTGATGGAGCCCGAATCGGGCTTGAGCAGGCCCGAGATCATGGAGATGGTGGTGGTCTTTCCCGCTCCATTGGGCCCCAGGAGCCCGAATATCTCACCTTTTTCAACTCCGAAGCTTATACCGGCGACCGCTTCCAGTTCGCCGAATGACTTTCTGATTTCGTTTACTTCGATCATAAACTCCTCCCCCGCAGAATGCCGCCTGACATAATTAAATATCCCGATCGCCATAAAACGGGCAATAGATATAATAACAGCGCGGGGTTATCATTCCATAAAAATCCTATCCCTTTGTTACCTTTATCCGGCCATCGCCGGAGATTATTTCACCGATAACCGCCGCCGCGGAGAGGCCGGCTTCCTCAAGCCTGGCCTTCAGCTCTTCCGCCTTCTCTGCCGGGAGAGATATCAGCAGCCCCCCCGAAGTCTGCGCATCGCATAAGACTATCCTGTCTGTCCTGGATATCTTCCCGCCCCATTCAATCAGGCCGGATATATAATCAAGATTACTGAGGGTTCCGCCGGGGACTGCGCCGGCGGCCGCAAGTTCTCTCACCCCTTCCATAACCGGGACCTTGCCCGCAGAGATAACCGCCATTAAATCCCCCTTCCCGATCATTTCACTCAGATGTCCCAGCAGCCCGAACCCGGTAACATCTGTGCAGGCGCTGACCTCAAAGCCGGCCGCCGTCTCGGCCGCCGTCCTGTTCAGCTCGCTCATTACGGATATCAATTCCTTTTCCCTATCCCGCTCCAGGAGCCCTCTCTTGAGAGCGGTGGACAGAATCCCGGTCCCCAGGGGCTTGGTCAGAATAAGGGCGTCCCCCTCCTTCAGGCCGGAATTGGTCAGGACCCTGTCCGGATGGACCAGCCCGGTAACGGCCAGCCCGAATTTGGGCTCGGTATCATCCACGGTGTGCCCTCCCAGGATACTGACGCCCGCCTCGGCGGCCTTTTCCCTGGCACCCTCCAGAATACTCCGCAGAACCTCCAGGGGAAGACGGTTGGAAGGAAACCCGGCTATGTTGAGAGCGAAAATCGGAGCGGCCCCCATGGCGTAAATATCGCTGAAAGAGTTCGCCGCCGCTATCGCCCCGAAGCTGTATGGATCATCCACCACCGGAGTAAAGAAATCGAGTGTCTGGACCACGGCGGTATCCCTGTTTATCCTGTACACGGTTGCGTCATCCATAGTCTCGGTTCCCACTATTATATTGGGGTCGGACGGAACCGGAAGGTCCCGCAGGATCTGCTCCAGGGCCTGGGGCCTCAGTTTGCAGGCGCAGCCGAGGCCGTGAGTGAAACGGGTAAGCCTTATTCCGGTCCCGGTTCCCGGTGAAGAGGCCTTTCCGGCTCCGGAAGGAGAGAGCCTTTCCGCCGCACCGGATATCAGCTCGACCGCCCGGTCAATCTCATCTTCAGTGGTAAACCTGCCGACGGAGAAACGCACCGTACCGATGGCATAATCCCGGGGGGTGCCCATGGCGGAGAGCGTCCGGGATATATCCACCGAATCTGAATGACAGGCCGCCCCGGGAGATGCGGCCACTCCTTCAAGTTCGCTGAGCAGTGTGGAAGCTTCTATCCCGGGGAATCCGACACTCAGGGTATTGGGCAGCCTCAGCTCGGGGTGTCCGTTAAGCCTGATGCCGGGGTTACGCTTCTCCAGGCCCCGGTGCAGCCTGTCCCGCAGTTTCTTCATTCTTTTTCCCTCAGCTTTCAGATTCTCGCCGGCAATTTTACAGGCAGCGCCCAGCCCCACGATCTCCAGCACATTCTCCGTGCCCGCCCGCATACCCTGCTCCTGGTCCGCTCCATGCATTATACTGGCGATTCTAACCCCTCCGCGGATATACAGAGCCCCTATCCCCTTGGGAGCATACAGCTTGTGACCTGCCACCGTCAGCATATCCACTCCCAGCTCCCTCACATCCACCGGTATCTTTCCGACGGCCTGAGCGGCGTCGGTATGAAAAAGTATACCCCTATCAGCCGCTATCCGGGCGAGCTCCCTGACCGGCTGGATAGTTCCTACCTCGTTGTTGGCCAGCATTACGGAAATAAGAATGGTGTCCGGCGATACCGCCCTGCTGAGATCCTCCGGATCGACCATGCCTGTCTCGTCCACCTTTAGACAGGTAATCCGGAAGCCTTCTTCTTCCAGGCACCCGCAAACTTCGAGTACCGCCGGGTGCTCAAACGAAGAGGTAATTATATGGCTGCCGGAATCTCGGTTTGCCATGGCGGCGCCCTTGATTGCCAGATTATCCGATTCGCTTCCTCCGCTGGTAAATATAATCTCGGCGGGGTCACAATTGAGCAGGCCGGCAACCTGTCCCCTGGCCTTCTCAACGGCCTTTCTGGCCTGTACTCCGTACCAGTGGCCGCTGGAGGGATTTCCGAAAATCTTTTCCAGATAGGGCCGCATCGCCCGGGCCACAGAAGGGTCCACCGGGGTAGTGGCGTTATAGTCCAGATATATCGGTTTCATGAATCCCTCTCCTTCCGTTTCGAAGATCGGGGTCAAGCCCCTCAACGGGGTGTTCAATCCAAAGCTCCCTATTCCAGGTCCAGATGCTCTGCCACATCCCTGTAGCCCGGAGCTTCCGCGAAAATGCTCTCCAGCTCGGAGCGGGCCCTGCTTTTCCTGCCCAGCTCACGGTAAATCAGAGCGCGTTCGTATCTTACCGCCCGGATAATCTCCTCGCTCCTGTTCTTCTTTTTTCTGCATGCAGCGGTGAGGGTATCCCGCGCCGCAGTGAGAAGGCCCAGGTTCCGGAGCGCTTTTCCCTTATAAAGCATCAGCGCCGCATGGATGCTTGATTCGTTCCGGATATCCTTTGTCATCTCCACTATTCTTCGCGAGACCTTCCGGTCCTCCGGGTAACCTTCCGTCAGAAGTTCCGCCAGGGATAGCTTTATCACCGGGTCCGACGGATCCAGTTTCATGAGCATCCTCAGAACACCGGCCGCCTCTTCGTATTCGCCCTGTTCCTGAAGCGCCTCTACCATCCCCAGAAGCAGCCCCCGCCTGCCCGGCCTGATGTGGGCTGCTACTTCCTCCGTTATCGGCATGGTCATCCTCAGTGAAATCCCGTACTTGTTGAAATACCTGCACAGCTGGCCATGCTTCCGGTCCGCTTTCCTCATGGCTTCAGCGGCTTTCCTGTAATTTCCCTTCTTGAGATGTATAAATCCCGCCATGAAAGCGGCATCGGCGATATGGGCCGATTTCTCGAAATATTCCAGAGATTTCTCCTCATCGCCGGCAACGAAGCTCTTGAGCCCATCCACGAAATCCTCTTCTTCCTGCGGTATGAATAGACGCTTGAAAAATCCCAGATCCAGGCGGTTTTCAGGAGGTGCCGGCGCAGGGGGCTCCGGCCTGCTCTTTCTCCCTCCCTTTTTCTTTTTCCCGCTCGAGCCGGTCTCGGTATAGTACAAACCTGTCCCCGGCATTCCCAGGGTCTTTCTGACCCCGCTGGTACCCACCGTCAGCTTCGCGCCCCTGGGTCCGAGCGAGAAGGAACCGCCGCTCTTGCTTAGATTGAGCCGGATTCCCGGCAGTATGTTCTTGCGCCTAATGAATCTGAATGACATGATCGGCCTCCCCCTTAAGACTTCTCGACTGCTGATAGCCTGAAAATCGCATAACCACACCGGTTAACAGTTTAACAGCCGGAATATAATTTTCAAACCATAATAACCCGGCCCCCGGCACGGATCCAGCTGATCAGGGAACCGGTTATTCCGGGGCTGGAGCAGAATCAGTCTCCATATTCAGATCTCCTCCAGCAGAACCTCCACCGCCTTCTCCAGCTGGGGGTCGCTGCCGTCCGCCTTGCTTCCGGGAGGGTTATCCACTATGATATCGGGCACCGCGGGTCCGTGCTCCATATTCTGATCGGTAGCTTTCACATACCAGGCCCGGAAGGGAAGCCTTACCAGGGAACCGTCTATCAGTCTCTTGCCGCCGGTGGATATTACCGCCCCGAAGGTCGGCTTGCCGACCAGGGTTCCAATGTCCAGAGTCTTGTAGGCGTGCGAGAAAATCTCGGCGTTGGAATAGCTCGATTCGTTGCAGATAGCCACCGAGGGTTTCATCCAGGGATAGAAGGGGAGGCGTTCCGCGTAAGGGTAGTATTCTCTGAACTTAAGGTGTTCCTTCTTAAGATTCTTTGCCGCTCCCCTGGGAATGGTATAGGCATGCTGATCTATGTTCAGAACAGCCATCAGGTAATCGGTGGTCCATCCTCCGCCGTTGAACCTTACGTCAATCACTATACCGTCCTTACCCGAACCGGCTGCGGTAAACTCTCTCTCGAAACGCTCAAAGCTCCGCCATCCCATGGCCTGTATATGAAGGTAACCAAGCCTGCCACCGGACATATCTTCGGTAAGCTCCCGCCTCTGGTCCACCCACTCGTCATAAAGCTCTTCGCGTATGCTCCCGGCCGGCCTGATCGCCACCTCTCTTTCCCTGCCCTGTTTATTTTCGACCGAAAGCAGAAGTTTCTCCCCCGGTTTATTAACCAGCAGGGAATAGAAATTTACTCCTCTTTCCACCGGTTTTCCATCAACGGCTGTAATCAGATCACCCTGATAGAGCCTGCTGGAGGTTCTGTCAGCCGGGGTTTCCGGTATCACCCTTATTACCTTAACCCCGTTCCCAGCCGGTTCTATCTCGACCCCCAGCAAACCGGTCTTTTCTTCCTGTGTTTCGGCCCTGTCTCTGCCGTACAGTCCCATATGGCTGGCATCCAGCTGGCCCGCCATGATATTGAATACATCCCTGAAATCGCGCTTGGTGGAAGCTGTCATCGCCCATTCCCTGTACTTGTCCACCATAGACTCCCAGTCTTTCCCGTGAAAGTCGGGATCATAAAAACCGGCGGAAAGGGTTCTGCATGCTTCGTTGAATATCTGCTTTCTCTCCAACCTGTGGTCGATCTTCATGGAGGCTGCGAAAGCGATATTTTCCGGATCCTTGCCGGAAAAGCTCATCCTGGCCAGCCTGCCCTTTTTGAGCATGTATAAGCGCTTCTCACCAGCCCTCAGGAAGGACGGGCTCTGTCCCCCGCTGGTCAGCTGCTTCATTTCTTTTCCGTCCCACTTGATCGAGAACAGGTCGGTTCCTTCGCCCGAAGGGCTGACAGCCGTAAAGTAGAACGTTTTTCCGTCATCCGATATGAGGATGCCGTTCTCGTCACCCGGAAGGGATGTCACCTGCCGGAGCCGCTCATGAATATCCTCGAAATCAATCTGAACCGCTTCCTCTTCCTCTCCGTCATCCCCTCCGTCTTCCCCGCCATTTTCCTCCTCTTCCCAGTCCTGTTGAGTCTTCTCCCAGTCGCTCTTCTTAAGCCATACGAACCACAGATCGTTGTCCCGGTTGTTTCTTGATGAGATAAAACCCAGTTTGCCTCCGTCCGGGCTCCATTCGGGGCTGTAGTCACCACGTGGGTGCATACTTATATTTACCGGTTCTCCGGAGCCGTCCGCGGCATGAATATAAATCTCCGCATTGAAATTAAGATCTTCCAGCGAATAGGCCAGGTAATTTCCGTCAGGGCTCCAGGCAATCCCTTCGGGGGTTGACCACCCGTCCAGAAGGACCTTCTCTCCGGTAATTCCGCCGTCCCTGTCAATTGAGGCGGTGATAAGCGTGCCCCTCCCCCGCAGGAATGAGATCTTACCCCTCTCCGGCGATACCGTCAGGGAAGATTCATCCTCCCGGGTCTCGGTCAGCCTCTCTGTGGCCAGCTTCAGGGTCCTGAACAGGTCTGTCTCTTCATCATCCGCCGACCTGACCAGGTACAGGTCGTACTGCCCTCCCCGGTCGCTCAGGTAAACAAGGGTAGTGTCGCTGATCCATACCGGCTCGATATCCCGGAAAGCTGAGCGGCTTATATTCACGGTCTTCTTTTTCTTCTTATGATTCTCCGTTATGAATATTTCTCCCCGGATTACCATGGCGCTGTATTTTCCGTTCGGAGAGATAGAATAGTAATTGACGTTCGAGGTATAGCTCTTGTATTCCACCGGGTCAAACCGGTAATCGGTTCCCGCGTCGATGACCAGCTCCTCAGCCCCGCTTCCGTCGGCATTGATAAGGTATATCCCGGTGCCCCTTTCGGCCACTATTCTATCCGACTCCCCGCTGACATCGAAATAACGGATTCCATCCCCTTCGAAATCGGTTATCTGAACCGGCTCGCCCGGTTCCGGGCCTTTCAGGGAAATGGAATAGATATTATAGTTTCCGCTCCGGCTGCTGAGAAAATAGAGGGTATCCCGGTCATACCACCTGGGATAGATATCCTGCGCGTCGGATCCGTCTATCCTGGTATAGCTGTCCTTTTCGGTGTCGTATATCCAGATCTTCCGGTTTGCCGGGCCTCTGTAGTATTCCCTGGTAATCCTGCAGGCGCCGCGCACAAAAGCTATATATCTTCCCCCGGGGGAAACGGCTGCCATGCTGCCCAGACCGTCCAGCGCCCTGACCGGAGTTGAACCGCCCGGTTCCACCGAGTGAATCTCCCCCTCCCATTCAACCTGACGGTAGTTCCTCGTGGTAGAAAAGAGTATACCATATTCCCCGCTCCAGTCACTGACCACATCGTCGGAAGAGTGCCAGGTCAGCCGCCTGGGCATTCCGCCCCCCGCCGGAATCACAAATAGGTCATCATTGCCGGCCCTTCCGCTGGTGAAGGCTATCTGCCCGCCGTCGGGGCTCCAGCACGGATACCCTTCATACCCCTCGTGAATGGTCAGCCGTTTGATATCCGTTCCGTCCAGGGCCGCAGTCCAGATATCGCCCTGGTATGAAAAAGCTATTCCGGTTCCTGAATGGTTGAAGGCCGGATAACGTATCAATTCGGTCGCCCCGGCTGACTCCTGAACTGCAGGCAGGAGGGCTGCAAGTATCATTAATACGGTTATTTTCTTCACTTGAATCACCCTTTCCTCGATAAGAAATAATGAAATAAATCCTGACTCAAAATTTGAAAGGTAATAGTACAGAAAAAAGAAAAGCCGCTCAACAATAATAATTATATTTTCGAAGAAGCGGGGGTTTGCGATTATAAAGCTTCTCATTCCCCTTTAAAAATCACGGCTGCAGGACAGCGCATTAAGGGAAGGCGCCTTCACGTTTTATTTCCCGGTTGCGGTGGAAAGGATTCCTGGAAAAAAAAGTCCCCTCTATTGAAGGGGACTCTAACAGCACGGTGTGCTCTGCCGTCTTTTATTGATCGGCGGACCGCCGATTTACCATCTGGGGCCTCAACCGCCGCCGGACGGGTAACATCCCGAACCCGGCGAACTGAACTTCGAGAAAAGCTTTTCAACTTTGCCGGAGCCGCATTGAGGGCAGCTGACCTTGCTGTCGTATGACTTCACCAGCTCCCTGAATTCAACCCCGCATCTGGAACAGGAATATCTGTAAATCGGCATATCTGTTATTTCCTCTCTTAATTAATCCTGAGCTATTCGCTCTCAGGGCTATCCGTCCTGTCAACCTTTTCGTCTTTTTCCCTGCTTCCTGGCCGGTCCCCGGCCGAGCATCTTACGCTCAGTCAGGTGGGCACTCCCGCCCGGGGGAGCAGATACTTCATAATTATAAACCATGCTGCAAGCAGCAATACTATAAAGGCAAAACCGCCCATTTTTTCTCCCTTGCCGCCGGAAACCGGTAAGGCCCCGGCAGCCGACCATGACAGCTAAAAGTTCTCCCTGTGCTGTTTAAGCAGTTCCATATCGTCTCTGTTGGTGCACTCCAGGGATTCAAATGCCAGCTCACAAATTCTGCGCGGGAAATCGTTGCTGATGTTGTAATAGATATTTCTGTTTACTCTTCTGGATGTTACAAGCTTTTCCTCGCGCAGAATTCTCAAGTGCTTGGAAATCCTCGCCTGGCTGAAACCTGAATCCTCTACCAGCGATGTTACATTCTTCTCTTCGTCACAGAGAGAATGTATGATCCCAAGCCTGGTCGGATCTGAGAGAGCTTTAAGCCGTCTGGCAATCAAAACGTATACGTTGAATCTCTCTTCGAATCTCAATTCAGCTCCTTTTTCTATATAACTATATAATTATATGACTATATTGTCAAGAATAAAATTTCTTTTTCTGCATGAAGCCGGGAAAAGGGTGTACAAATTACCGGCAATTATGGTATAATATGCCTGCTGGCAAAGATTTGTTACTTTTTCCTAACTCTGGAGGGGGTGAGGCGAAACTGTAAGGTTTTCGCCTGTATTATGTTAAGAGATGCTAAATCGCCTTTAGTTCTGATTCTGTTTCTGTCAATCATAGTTATCACATCTTCCGGCTCCGCGAAAGCGGATCCCTGCCTGGTAGTCTATCCGGAAGTTTCCTGCGTCTATCACTACGATGACACGGAGTATTATACCGTGGGGCCGGGCCATCCTCTGTATGACCCCGATTATGACCGCGGCGGAGAAGTACTCCTTGAAGTGGGAACCGACGAGATAGATATGAGCATCTACCAGGCCCCGAACCTGACCGGGTTCGAGGTTTCAACTGACGGAAATGAGGGATACGCCTTCGTAAGCACGCAGTTTGATATGGTTGTGGACGGGTTTTCCAACTCGCCCACCACTTACCACAACATACTTCTGGTTTTTGATCAGATATCGCCTGAAGGCTGTTCGCCAACTATTCTCGTCAATGGCCAGGAGCTCGAGGGGAACTCCTATCCGATAGGAGACCTGGTTGTCTCCACTCCTACCGAAGAAGGCAATAACTATTCGGATGTGGTCATGGCGCAGGTAGAATGGTCAGGATGCTATGGTGTGCATATCTGGGCTTTTGCCGATGAGGATTACAACGGAATCCACGACGGCAATGAGTGCTTCAGTGCATTTTCCCATGACGCCATGATAGATACTGACGAGGCTTCATGGGGAGAAGTGAAGAGCGGATACAAATAGCACAGGGCAATGATTTTTTCCGTCAAGGCCGGGCCTCTCCCGGGATAAACGGATCAAGGAACCCGCCGGAAGTTACAGATAAACCCTGCGGATTAATACAGGACTGAATTTCTGGAAAATGCCCTGCTGCCGGGGTTGGAGTTCCCCTGAAAATCCGGCAAGTATTTTACTAACATTGCGAGATACAATAAGTTATTAGGATTGGTAACTGGAATAGGGTTTTCATTGCTGGTGAGTGTGGATGATTGATATTTTCAAAACCCTCCGGAGGGCAAGCGGGCAAGGATTTCTGACCCGGAGGGGCAGAAAGAGCGAGCCCGAGGCGGGAGTGGCGGTTTCCTCGCCGGGGAAATCGACCACGATTTTGAAAATATCAATCATCCACATACTATTACAAATCATCGACTACCTTATAGGTTATAAAAATTGGGGAAACTCCAACTGCCGCTCCAACTGCCGGGGGGGGTTGACACAATTTTCAAATGATGTTACAATGATAATCGACGTCTGGAATTGAAGATATTATCTCCTCTATAACCTCTGCGCGGCAATACTATTTCTAAATCCGCCGTTTTTAATATCAATTTAAAATAAAGGTAAGAAGATGCGTTCATTAACAAAGAAAACGTTTCTGTCAATGATTCTGCTGATCCCGGCCTTGCTGGTGTCATCTCAGGCCTCCGCCGCCGGGCGGGCCGCTTTCATCAACTGGGCCAGCGGCGAGAGCCGGGAGATAGACACCCGCTGGGAAAGGATCACCAAAGGCAGAAGGCTCGAGCCGGTAGTTATCAGGAGCGGATATAACCGCCGGGCCAGATACAGAGCCGGATCAGTATCCCGGCCGGACTGGAAAGGTTCCGCTTCAGCCTGCAACGCGGCCGGTTTCACCGGCTCGGGAAGCGGAAGGATTTTTCCCAGGGCATCCAGAAAGAGAAGCGGGCCGACCCGCGGAAGTTCCAGCTTTACTAATCCTGCCAGCATGAACCACGGCCTCTCTTACAGTGTCCGCCGTCCCGGCGGTTCCTCTGCCCACAGACGGAACTCTGTTTCTCAAAGAGGCGCCATCTCCAGGCCCAGGCTCAAAAGTTTTGGCAGGATTTCCAGCAGCAGCCGGAGGTCAACCATCGGCACGAAACTAAATCCATTCTCCGGCCGCCGGAGGCGTAGAAGATAGTTACCATCCTCTATCTGCCGGCTTCCTCCTCCGGAGGGAGCCGGCCTCTTGGCCGCACAGTTATTTCAGAAGTACAGGAACCCCGCATTGATAGGAGAAAAATGGGGCGAACTGTCGGGATTCTTTACACTTTGACGGCTGGTAAAAATAACCCATGTTAACACACTGATAAGCAATTGTAATAAAAGACATTATGCGCTCGCTCATAATGGCATACCAATTGCAATAATAGTAAGACGGATATGAATATTTTTGTGTTTAATAAAGTTTTTCGACAGTAAAAAAAGGAGTTTGCAATGAGAAAGTTTTCGACAGCAGCATTTGCGGCGGCAATAATACTGGTTATGGCGGTCTCGGCTTCTGCAATTCCCAGGCTTCAGACCTACATTACAAATTCAAGGTACTTCAACCATTACAATCTGATTGACCACTACTCCTGGGTTTCCAACTACAACCAGTTCGATCTGAATGTGGTAGGTTACTGGGGAGCTGCCGCTACCAATACATCCGGCGGGATTGCTTCAAATCTTTACGGAAGCGCGGGTCCAAGGCCTGACTTTGATTACATGGACACCTATCTCAGCATCAATGTTCCAAAAAACCAGTCAGGCTCAATCTGGATAAACGGCGTTGAAATAACCAGCTTCGAGAGATACCTGGACGCAGTTCCCGATGGAGCCAATCCGGCGTGGTATCTTCCTCTTTCTACCCCCAACCTTCTGGGGGATTACAACTTCCATGATGTGGGACGCCTTACCAACGAAAGCATTGTTGACTGGCACTACGGTTTCACTGACATCGGTGTTCCCGGATGGGGAGATATGGCGATGCTGGATATAGTGGTTGAGGGATTTGACTGGGCCAACTTTGATGCGATAGGGATCGATTCAGAGGGCAGGACCATCACCAATATGCCTTTTAATGATTCGAGTTATTTCGCCACTCCGGAGCCGGGCACCCTGTCCCTTCTCGGGCTCGGGCTCCTGGGTATAGTTCCGCTGATCAGAAGAAAGAAATAGAAAAAAAGGAAATCATCCTCATAATCAAGCGGGGGCCCCTGAGGTTCCCGCTTTTTTTGTGGCACCTCTCTTGCAAATAATAAAACTAAAATATATCATTTGAATTATGATATACTTGCCGCCATCAAAGGGAGAGAAGATTGACGGTATCAGCGGAAAATATCAGAGAGAACAGGAAGCAGAAGGCACTCTTTCTTACCGCATCCATTCTGCTGACCCTGCTCTACCTGCCGGTCCTTCACAACCTGGCAAAGCAGTGGCTGAATGATCCTAACTACAGGCATGGCCTTCTTATACCGGTTGTTTTAATATTCCTCATACGCAAAAAGCGGGATACTATAAAAGAAAAATCGCCATACCGGAGCAGTCCGGGAACGGCCTCCCTTCTCCTGGCTCTTGCATCTGTCCTCCTGATCGGAGGCACGGCAGCATCCGAACTGTTCACCTCCAGGCTCTCTCTGGCGCTGTTTATCATGGGGGCGGTAATTCTCCTTGCCGGCCCGGGGCTGGTTAAAATTCTGGCGGCGGAATCGGTTCTGATGTTCCTGATGATACCACTGCCGTATATTATCTATTACAGGCTGACCTTTCCACTCCAGCTGCTCAGCGCGAGACTGAGCGCGCTGATACTGAAAGGGCTGCAGCTCAGTGTAATCAGAAAAGGGAATATAATCATCCTGCCAAAATATACACTGGAAGTGGTGGCAGCGTGCAGCGGTCTGAGGTCCCTGCTTACCATGGTCACCCTGGGAGTTATAATGGCCGCGGCGTCGTCATATTCGGCCGGCAGGAAAATTCTTCTGGTGGCCTGCTCGGTACCTGTGGCGGTAGCGGCAAATACTTTCAGACTGGTGGTGACGGCTCTCGGCGCGCAATTGGCCGGCCCGGCTTTCGCGGACGGGGTCCTTCATCAGATTTCCGGGCTGATGGTTTTCGGCTCCGGGCTTATCATGCTGCTTATAATAAACTGGATGCTCAAATGGGAAAAATGAACAATAAATACCTGGCCGCCCTGATAGCGCTGATTACGGTTCTGATTGTATATACTTATATTCTCAGATACAGAGAACCGGAGCCGGCGGGAATGCCGGGGCTGGAAATAATCCCGGAGAGGATCAACGGATACGGATCCCGGTCAGTCGAAATGTCCCCCGACGCTCTGAGAATCCTCGGTTCCGATACAACCCTGGCCAGGGTTTATTCCGACGGGTCAGATGAGCTGGAATTCTTCCTGGGATTCTTCAGGCAGCAGCAGAAGAATTCTCAGATACATTCACCCAGGCATTGCTATCCGGGTTCGGGATGGGATATAATCAGAGAGAAGAGTATGGAGCTGAACCCGGGTGATAGGGTTATTCCCGCCAGGAGCATGTTGATCTCGGACGGGGAAGCAAAGAGATTTGTAATTTACTGGTTCAGTATAAATGGACGCTTTATAACCAACGAGTTCGCCCTGAAATGGCAGCAGCTCAGGTTCTCGCTGCTGGGCCGCCCACAGGCGGCCGCATTTATAAGATTCTCTGTAATTCTTCCCGGGGGAAGAGAAGAGCAGGCCAGGGCTGATTTGATAGGGCTCGCTGAGAAATTGTACCCGCACATAGAGAGATCCCTCCGGAACCTCTGACGGGAGAAAAACCATGGAGACGAAGGAAAATACAGCTGAATGGCGGCAGGTATCGAACACCCAATCCATAGTAAACACCTTTGTATCCTCCCTGTCCGCCCTGAAGGCCCCGGTAGTGGCCCTCCCTTCATTGATCTACTTCATCCTGCACCTGACCATTATGTTAACATACCTCCATCTGCAGATCGAAACGCTTCAATCATTCTGGGCTCTTTTTGCAGGGGGAATAAACCCGGGAATATTTAACCATTACCCGCATCATATCATACTCATGCAGTCAGTTCTGGGCAGGTTCGATATATTCCTTGATATCTTTGTTCATATTATTATTCAGGGAGCTACCGTTGTAATGGTCGCCGCTTTTCTTACCGGGGGCGCTCCATCCGCAACCCGCTCATTCTCCCTCACCCTGAGAAGGTACGGCCATCTTCTGGCGGTCTCAATCATCAGTTCCGGAGCGATCTTTCTCACCATCAATATTTCGGAGATGGCAGCCAGCTACCTGATTCCGGGAGCCCGCCTTATAGCTGCAGGAGTAAGTGTGATAATAGCCCTTATGATCCAGGCCGTTTTTGTATACACTACGCCGTTTATCCTGCTCGAGAGCGAGGATGCCTTCTCCTCGATACGGAGAAGTTTCAGGATGGCGTTTCGGTTAGCGGGGCTAACTTCGATGCTGGTTGTTATACCATTTGTGCTGACCCTTCCGTCGGTGCTTCTGGATATAAAAGCGGAGATGATCGCATTCAGGCTGTCTCCCGATTTCATCATATATAACCATACCGTGGGAGAGCTGCTGCAGACTATCGCCATATATCTGATGACGGCCGGCTCCGCGGTAATTGTAATCACGAACAGAAGAAACCTTCTCGATGACGCCGATAATACATAAGGAGGATTGTTAATTGATTATTTCACCGGAAAAAATGTTCAAGCCTCTTATTCTGATTATGGTATCTGCGGTAATATTCAGCTCATGCGAAAAGAAGAGTATTGAATATCAGGCCGAAAAAGAGCTTTTCGAGGCCAGAAAGATGAGGCACGAACTATCGTCCGCCTCCCTGAAGAGCGAGTTCCTGACAAGAACACTGGATACCTACAGGGGGATTGTGGAGAAATACAGGGGCCGGGGCGGAAGCTCGGCAGCCCTGGACACCATAGTGGTGGCCGCCCAGCTGGAGATGGCACAGCTGGAATACAGGACCGGGATGCTGGACCGGGCCTACCAGGATTTCAGGGAAGCTTTTGCAATCGCCGAGAGGATACCCTCGGCCAGAGCGAACGCTATTTATTCGGCTGCGGTAATATCGAGGGAGCTTGACGATGTGGAATCGTCCCTCGAACATTACCGGGAATTTTACCGCGAATTTCTGGCGCCCGGCGCGCGCCCTTTCAGAATAGAACTGAACAGGCGGTACATACTTGCTCCAATTGAAATTGGCCACCTCTACCTGGAGCAGGGTGACAGAGAAAAGGCCGGTGAATGGTACAGCGCCTCCGAAGAGCTCTACTCCGCTATCATCCAGAACGGCGGTTACCCAAACCTGCGGGAGGACGCAAAATTAAACAGAATCACAGCCCTGCTTCAGCGGCAGGAGTGGCAGGAAGCCAGAAAATATCTTAATAAACTGGAAGGAGAGATCAACTCCGAAGAGAAAATACCGGCACTGATGTATATCAGGGCGCGGATAGAACTGAACGGATTCGATAACAGCAGAGGGGCCATAAGAATACTCGAGGCGATAGCCCGGAAGTATCCTCAATCCAGAGAAGCGTCCAGCGCCCTGGTTACAGCGGCAGGCATAAAATTCAGAGAGGGAAACTACACTGAGGCCACAAAGTTCTGCCGGAGAATATTAGACGATTATTCCGGAAGAAGGAATGAAGCCGCAGAAGCGATATGGATGCTCGCTGAGATGGAGGAAAAGAGTGGAAACTGGCTGGAAGCCAGCCTTCATTACAAATCGCTTTACCAGAATCATCCCCTCACCCTTCAGGGATTGGAAGCGCCTCTGAGGATCGCTCGCCATTTTGCCGAAGCGGGAGAAAAGGATGTTGCCGGGGATGCCTACGCCAGAGCAGGGGAACATTACAGTGAACTGATATCAGAAAGCAATTCGCAGGGGGCCAGGATAATGGCTGAAAAATACCTGGTGAGAGCCTTAACTGAAGAGGGCAGATGGGAGGAGGCAGTAACCAGGCTTCTGGAACTCATAGACAGGTACCCGGGGTACCGGAAATTCAGGGGGAATTATCTTCGCGCCGCGTCAATATGCGAAGAGAAGATGAATAACCCGGACAGGGCCGCCGAAATTCTGAGCGAATGCGCGGAAAGATACCCCGGCTCCAGCCTTGCTTCGGAAGCCAGAAAACAGCTGAATAGAATCAGGAGCTCCAGATGATCTATCTTCCGGAAACAGTGTCTGCGGCTGCGGCTGTTCTTATGGTCACACTGGGAACTACCGTTACTCTCAGATCCCCCGAAGCTGCAGGCAAACGGTTGTTCGCGGCTGCCTCCTTCTCGTTCGCGGCGATTTCAGCGGCGGCCCTGGGCATAATGAGATCGCATCAGCCCGAAACTGCTCTCTCCGGTCTCCGGCTGCTGATGATTTTCTCCTTTATCGCCACTTCTCTGGTAATATCCTATTTCAGGAGCATGGGGAAGGAGAGCCGCTCAGGCAAAGACCGGGCCTTTGCCATCTCCGTAATAGCAGCGGGCTTTGCCGCCGCCATATTGCTTATCTTCATCCCCGCATCATTGTTTATTACCAGGGTTCACTTCTTCAGAGACGCGGGGGGGCTGTTCTGGGGAATTACCGTTTCCGGCTGGGGAAAAGCGGGCGCCACCATTATTCTGCTCAGTAATGTATATGTGCTTCACAGGCTGGAAAATCTATTCAGGTCTTCGAACATCCCGGCGAAGGTAGCTATCAAGTACCCCCTGCTGGGAATAATAATAACCTCTCTGATTAACTTTACGGTCTTCAGCAGGCTTATAGCCATATCCATACTGAACCGGACCCATATCGCGGTACTGGCCTCCGGAACTATTATTCTGGCTACCAGCTGGCTCTATGCGGTGATACGTTATCAACCACTCCGTATTACCGTCAGGGCTTTTCAGCCGACCTCCGGTTTAGCGGTAACCCTGACCGGCCTGTACCTCATATCCCTTTCCATAATTTCATATATCTCCTCCATACTGGAAGTCCCCTTCGACAGTTTCACGGCCCTTCTGTTCGCCCTGTTCGGGGCGTTCCTGGTCCTGGCAACTGCGATATCCGGAAAAACCAGAAGGAGAATCAGACGATTCATCAGCGACAATTTTCAGACGGACCGTTACAACTACCGGAGGGAATGGAACAGATACTCCAGGATAATGAATGAGAGAAACTCAAAGGAAGACCTTCTTCAGAACGTCATCGGTTCCATATGCGAATCGATGCTGGTGAGCAGAGGATGCATCTGTACCAGCCTGAACGGTTCGGAGTCAATATATTACGGCAGGGTTCCCGGCGCAGGATGTATGGAGGCGCTCCGGGATTTGATCTCCTCCTTCAGCGAAAGCGAAGGCATCCTGTTCTTTAATAAAGGAGGCGCTTCCGTACATTTGAAGAAATATTCCAGCTCCGCGGAGGTTTCAGAAGCTGAATGGATAAGAGCGGTTTCGGTTCTGGGGAGCCTTGAAAATCCATTGGGAGTAATAGCGCTGGGCGAAAAGGATACCAGAGCCAGATTTGTGGAGGAGGACAGAAATTTCCTCAAAATCGTTTCCGAGCAGCTTGCACTGGCCCTGGAAAACTTTCTGCTTTCTGAAAGGATAATTGAATCGGACAGGATAGAATCTTTTAACAGGTTTGCCTCGTTCGTTATACATGACCTCAAGAACACCCTGGGGATGCTTTCTCTGACCGCCGAGAATGCCAGAGACAATATTGCCGATCCGCGATTCCAAAAGGATGCGGTAGAGGTCCTTCAGCGCGCGGTGGAGAAAATCAACAATCTGATTTCTTCACTGAGCGCCCATAGATCTCCCCCCGAAATCTCCAGAAGAGAAATGGATATCGCATCATTTCTGGACCAGAGGGCCGGGATGCTGGAAGAAATTGCCCGGGGCAGAAATATCAGACTGGTTATAAGCGGGGAAGAAGGGCTCCGTTCATTTGCGGACCCGGAAGCTGTTGAAAAGATAATCGAGAACCTGGTGCTGAACTCCGTGGAGGCCTCCGAAGAGGGCAGCGAGGTAACTTTAAGGGCTGAAAGAGCTGAGGACGGCTGGATAACTCTGACTGTGTCCGACCGGGGAGAGGGTTTTCAGAAGGAATATTTCAATAACGACCTGTTCAAACCGTTCAGGAGCACCAAGAAGAACGGGCTTGGGATAGGGCTGGTGATGTGTAAAACACTTGCCGAAGCGCATGATGGCACTATAATTATAGAGAACAGAAGCTCGGGCGGAGCCTCGGTTACCCTGAGGATACCCGGGCTGGAGAGAGATTAACAGAAAGGATCATCATTGCCATCAACCAGACTCCTGATAGTGGATGATGAGGAAACGATTCGAAAACAGCTGGAGTGGGCTCTCAAGGACAGTTATGGCATTACTACGGCCGGAACCGCCCCGGAGGCGGTACAGCAGGTCAAAACCTTTAAACCCGACCTTATTATTCTCGATCTGTCACTGAGTTCGGACCCTGAGAAATTTGAGGGATTCGAGGTTCTTGAATCAGCTCTCAGGATTAATCCGGAGGTAAAGATTATAGTAATCACCGGTCATGACCAGAAGGAGAACGCCCTCAAGGCGATCAGAGAGGGGGCCCATGATTTTTATACCAAACCGGTGGAGATCGAGGAACTCAGGGTCATCCTGAAACGAGCCGCTCATGTTCACCGGCTTGAACTGGAGCTGAAAAACCTGATTAAGGAAACCGGAGACAAAAATGAATTTGAAGGTATAATAGCTCTTTCTCCATCCATGCGGGAAGTGTTTGCCACCATAAAAAAGATCGCTCCCACCGATGTAACGGTGCTGATTACCGGAGAGAGCGGAACCGGAAAGGAGCTTGCCGCCCGGGCAATACACTCCAAGAGCGAACGCAGAAACAGGCCCTTCGTAACCATCAACTGCGGGGCCATCCCGGAAAATCTCCTGGAGAGCGAGCTCTTCGGCCACCGTAAAGGGAGCTTCACAGGGGCCCACGCGGACAAGATGGGAAAATTCGAGGCTGCCGACGGCGGAACCCTGTTCCTGGATGAGATCGGGGAGCTGCCTCAGTCGCTTCAGGTAAAACTTCTCCGGTTTCTGCAGGATCATATAATAGAAAGGGTGGGTGGAAACAAACAGATCCAGCTGGATGTAAGAATAGTAGCGGCAACCAACAGGGACCTGGACTCGATGATGGAGAAAGGCGACTTCCGGCAGGATCTCTTCTACCGTATAAACACCATCAATATTACACTGCCTCCCCTCAGGGACAGGGGTAACGACATACTCCTGCTGGCCAAATTCTTTCTTAATTACTATAACCGGTCCCTTGGCAGAAATATCACAGGGTTCAGCGATCCGGCCAGGGAAATCCTCTACAGGTACGGATGGCCCGGAAATGTGAGGGAGCTTGAAAACAGGATAAAGCGCGCTGTGATCATGTGCTCGGGAAGGACCATAGAGCAGAGCGATCTCGATCTGGAATCCGGCCGGGAAGAAGAAGGCAGTCCCGGCGGCGAAGGCATCGATAATTTCGCGGATGCTTACCAGCGTATCTCCCTCAAGGATGCCAGGAGCAGAATAGAAAAAAAGGTGATTTCAGGAGCCCTCATCAGAACTTCGGGGAATATATCGGCAGCTGCCGAGCAACTGGACGTCAGCAGGCCCACCCTCCATGACCTGATTAATAAATACGATATCAACGCGGACAGTTTTCGAAGAAAGAGCCACTGAAGGTATTATGACCTGGAGAAATATCATCATATCATCGATTGCTCTGGCACTGGCCATTTCAGGCTGCGGTGAAGACAGCTCCACCGGCATCCCGGGAGAAGAGCCGGACACAATGGTTACAACCTTCCGGGACGGAGTCAGCCCCTTCCCCTCGTACCGGGGGACCCGCGACGCGGTAATAAAGGATGCTCCCGCGGAAGCTCTCTGGAATCTTAACTGGGGCGGGATGGAGTCAGATACCATCGGTTCCATTCAGATAGAGAGCGGCAGGTATCAGAGGAGGCTTCTGGTAAGGATGGATATCTCTGAGATTTCCGCCTGTCAGGAAGTACTGAACGCGGAACTGACCCTGCACATAAACCCGGTAATGAGCGACAGTGTCATCTTCAGGGTCTTCCGCGCGGTGGTACCGGAGAATGTCCCCGATCACTGGACGGAGGGAGAAGATCAGGGGCAAAACAAAACCGGAGTTTCATGGCAATATGCTACCGTTGCCACTCCCTGGGACAATGAAGGCGGCGATTATCTGACGCCTTATCTGGACAGCGTATATATCGGCGGCGATTCGACCGTTACATTCAGCCTGCCCCCATCCATGGTGGAAGACTGGATCAAGAACCCCCTGTACAATGACGGGGTGTTGATAAAATCAGACTACCTGTCCGGCGGGTATAAGATAGTCTATATGCGTGAAAATTCCCGGCCGGACCTTCGCCCGGAACTCAGGATCAGCTACCTGGGATTTGGCTGAAACTGAATCTCTGCCCCGGCGGCGCCGGGCGCCACAGAGCCGTATTCAGCAAACAGTATATGCAGATCACAACCCCGCAGCGATCGATCCCGTCCGGAATTCAGCAAAAAATCATGCCGTATCTTCTTATGTATCAGAGGGTTAAGATTAACAGGCCCTCGTATCCTCAGCTTAATGGAACACTATTTGCCAATGTATTGATATCAAATTTCCATAAAACAGCGGGGTTTAAAATGACTAACAGAAGTAAAACACTGAACAGGCGGGACCACCGGAAAAGCGGCAGAGAGAAAAACCAGGCCCGCCTGGAAATCAAGAACGGCTGCTTTGCCGGCCTGAAAATTCCGGTCAACAGCGGGAAAACCACCATAGGCAGCGATATAAACTGCACTATCTGCCTGGACCATACCCTGGTATCGGACGAGCACGCTCTGATAACAAAATCAGGCGGTTCCTGCCGTATCGAAGACCTCAACAGCAAGCAGGGGATATGTATCAACGGCAAGGAAGTGCATAATGCCGAACTTAAGAACAGGGACAGAATATCGATAGGAAATTTTGACCTGATATTCTACAGCTGATACCTGCGGCCCGGGTATCCGGGAAAAACCTTCTTAAGAACTACCCCGGAACCTTTTCTGCCACCATAAGGTGTTCTTCGAACCGGATATCCTGCTGCCGGCACTGCATCCCGTATTCCCACAGGATTTCCCTGGTATCGGGGAGCATGAGCTCATTTTCCCTGTAATGGCTTCTCCCTTCTCCACTAAGAACACCCTCCAGGATCCCGAATCCCTTTTCGGTAAAATCTGCTATTACCAGTCTCCCGCCGGGAGCGGTAACTCTTGAAATTTCTGCCGCCACCCTCCTGAAATCCTTCAGGTGATGGAGCATGTTCAGCATGAGAACCGAATCGAATTCTCCGTCTTCGAAATGCAGGCTGCCGGCATCTTCCAGATAGAAATCTATCATCCCCTCCACTGATTCAGACGCCGCGTACAGGAATGATTTTCGAAGATTCTCTTCAGAAATATCCACTGTGGCCACCCTCCTTCCCCTCAACGCAAGCGCCACCGCGGCGAACCCCTGCCCGGTACCCAGGTCAAGCACAGGCTTTTCCGATTCTGGAACGTAACTGACTACAAAATCTACCGCCCTTGCCCTGTGGTGGCCGTTTTTCCGGTAAATCCGGTGCCTCTCCCGTACATACCGGCAGGCCTCCTCGATCTCACCCGGCTCGACATTATCAGGTTTCCAGATCATTAATGAACCTCACCTTACTCAATATGGATAAATGACCGGCTTGCGGGAGCCTTTTCTCACACTTTATCCAGGCCCTGCTTGAGATCTGCTATCAGTTCGTCCACATCCTCTATACCAACGGAGATCCTGACCAGGCTGTCCAGAATTCCGGCCTTTTTCCGTTCCCGGGGCGAAAGACCCGCATGGGTCATGGAGGCCGGATGCTGAATAAGCGATTCCACTCCCCCCAGGCTTACCGCAAGAGTATGGACCTTGACCGAATTCATCAGAACCCTGCCTTCTTCCAGCCCTCCCCTGAGTATCAGGCTGATCAGGGCTCCGGGCCCCCTGGCCTGTTTTTTCTGAAGTTCATACTGGGGATGCGATTTCAGGCCGGGGTAGAGAACCTTTTCGACCTTGGGATGAGACTCCAGGTACTCAGCGATCTTCTGGGCGTTCCGGCAGTGTCTTTCCATTCTCAGGGAGAGAGTCTTTATTCCCCTGGCCACCAGAAAGGAATTGAAAGGTTCGATAGTACCTCCGAATGATGTTGCCATTGAATGAAGATAATTATAATCCTCCTCCGTCCTGGGAATAACCATGCCGGCCACCACATCGGCATGCCCATTAAGAAATTTGGTCATGGAGTGAAGCACTATGTCTGCTCCCAGTTCCAGAGGCCTCTGAAGAACAGGGCTCATGAAGGTATTATCCACGCAGAACTTGATACCTTTCCGGCGGGCAATCTCCGCTATGGCGGCAATATCGGAGACTACCAGAGTGGGATTGGCCGGTGTTTCAACATATACCAGTCTGGTTTCGGGCCTGATCGATTCTTCTACCGCGCCGGTATTCGAAGTATCCACCAGGTCGACTTCTATATCAAACTTTGTAAAAATATTAGTCAGGATCGTTGATGTGGGGCCGTATACCGCCTCGCTGCAGACTACATGGTCGCCCGCGCTCAGATATGAGCCGAAAACCAGATGCACGGCAGCCATTCCGGTAGCACACCCTATTCCGCCGTACCCCCCCTCCAGAACCGCAACGGCCTGTTCGACAGACCTGTTGGTGGGGTTACCCAGCCGGGTGTAAATATATCCATCTTCCTCACCCCGGAAAAGCCTTTCTCCGTGTTCTACATCCTTGAATGCAAAAGTAGATGTTTTGAATATCGGTGTCACTACCGCGCCCTCTTTATTCGGGATCAGGCTGGCGTGGACACATTGGGTATCTACTTTGTGCTCCCTGATATCTTCCATTTTTCTCGGCTCCCTTCCTTATTACTTACTTTTCAATTACATCTGAACATGACTTTCGAAAGATATTATAACCAAACCGGCATCTCTTTTCCAGTAATTGCTCCGGGGCCGGCGGTTGGCCTCTGAGAACGGCTCAATCCGAGAGTCTTTCGGCTATTTCCCTGAAAGCTTTTACTGTTTCGCTGCTCTCCTTATTGAGAACCAGCGGAGAACCCGCGTCGCCGGAATTTACCACGGCAGGGTCTATGGGTACCGGCCCGAGGAACGGGACACCCATATCATCAGCCATCTCCCTGCCTCCACCCGACTTGAATATCTCTGTCTTCTCACCGCAAGAAGGGCATACAAAGCCGCTCATATTCTCTATCACGCCAAGAACCCTGAGATTAAGATGGCGGCAGAATGAAATGCACTTTCTGACATCGGAAACAGCTATGCTCTGAGGGGTTGTTACTATCACCGCGCCTTCCGCATCTCCTATCAGCTGAGCCACCGAAAGAGGCTCGTCACCGGTTCCGGGGGGAGAATCCACTATCAGATAATCGAGCTCGCCCCATTCAACATCAGCGAGAAACTGCCTGATAACGTTGTACTTCATGGGGCCTCTCCAGATTACCGCGTCATCCCCTCCACGAAGCAGGAACCCGATCGACATGACTTTGAGGTTTTCCCTGACCTTCAGAGGTTCGATGGATTCCTCCGTGCCCTTCAGGGGAACACCTTCCACACCCAACAGCCCGGGAATACTGGGGCCGTGTATATCGATATCAAGAAGCCCGACCTCTTTGCCTTTTTCCGCGAGTGATACCGCCAGATTCACCGCCACGGTACTTTTGCCCACTCCACCCTTTCCTGAAAGAACAAAGATCTTATGTTTGATCCTGCTCATGCGGCTGTTCAGTTTCTCGTCATCGTTCTTTTTGTTCATTTTCCCTCCCGTTCAACTCAGTTCTATTATCTGCCTGTCAATTCCGGCATCATCGCCGGCAACCTCACCTCACCCCTCCGGTGAATCACATGGAACATTCAGGTAATAATATATATCGGGCTTCAAGAATATCCAACCATACTTTACCGGGGGCAGAAGCTCAAGAACTGCCCCCGGAATTCAATGGCGGTGAAGCGGCGGCGCCTCCCGGAGAGGCAAAAAGCCGCTACCGTTTCTCCGGCTGGCCGCCTCCGGAACCCCTTCCGGATCCGCTGCTCCTGCCGCCGTCCCGGCGGCGGGGACTGCCGCAGCCTCCTCTTCCCTTGCCGGTTCGGGGCCCCTTTCCCCCGGGCCCGGTTCCGTCTCTGTTCGGCATGATCACCTCCTGTCGTCCTCTGAAGGAAATTCCCTCCGGCAGCATTGCCAGAATGCTTACTTGCCGGAATCGATTTCTTCCAGTCTCTTGTTTATCTCATCAAGGCGGCTGCTGATGTATTCCGCCTCTCTTGCGAGATACTCCTGTTCAGACTCGGCGGGGAAATTTTCCGGAGGCGGAGGCGGGTAGCCGGCATATCCTGCTCCCCAGCCCCGGCCAGAACCGTAACCTCTTCCCCATCCGAATCTTCCGCCGCGGCCCATCCCCCAGCCTCTTCCTCTTCCGAAACCGCCTCCGGGATAGGGGTTCATATACCCGGGAAGATCATATCCCGCGCAGTAACCTGCGGCTCTTCCGGTCATCGGCCCCATTCCACGGGGTCCCGTTCTATCTCCTCCTGGCATCTCTGACTCCTTTCTTCTCAAACCAGAATCAACTTAACAATTTAATTCTCCTCAAACTACATATGTCATCCTGCCAGCCCCGATGCTCCCGCGGCTTTCTGCTGATTCAACTCCATCCAGGCCCGGAACCGGCCGGTCCGTTATCCGTCTCATTCCACCTTTTTCCCTGGCGGGGATTCCCGCCCTCTGCCCGGCCCCCTCTTCTCCTGCGCCGCTGTCTTCCGCCGGCGGAGCACCTCCCCGGCATCAGAAACGCCGGTTCGTAAATGGAATTCTCGATAAAGGCGTCTATAACCTCGTCGACATCTCCGCTGATCCAGCCTATTACAGCTATTCCCCTTGAATTAATCAGCCTGATAACACGGTCTGAGATCGCTCCGCAGATCAGCACCCGGGTACCTATGTCCTGAAGCCGCCGGACTTTTCTGAACAGGCAATCTCCACCTGTCACATATCCACCGGCACCCCGCCCTGCCTGGCAGGTAACCGGAAGTTCATATTCTCTCCGGGATGCCTCTTCGCCATTCTTCAGATCGACAGCCAGCACCCTGGCCGCCGATTCAAAGACCGGTGACACTCTTTCCCTCCATACTGTTATCACAACTCTCTCCATATCCATCATTACCGTATATATAAGGCATTTTATATACCGGTATGGACCATAAGCAGAATAATATGGTTATCTTGCTGCCATACAGCAAGTTATCTCATTGATAAAATAACGTGAAGGTTGAATCGCGCCAGCTACTACTGCATATATGCAACCATATTAGTTGGCTTAATAATGCATATACGCAACTATAGGATAAGCCCGGATCGGCCCGGAATATCATTCTCCGCCGCTCTTTTCAGGCGAACTGCGGCCGTCCACCGGGGGGAGTTCTAGATCGAGCCGATTGATTTTTCTCCAGAGGGTAGTCTTGTGCACCCCAAGTTCCCGGGCTGCTCTGGTTCTGTTCCAGTCATTTCTTCTGAGGACATTTTTAATGAATTCAGCCTCGATCTGCTCCAGCCCTCCGCCGGCCCCGATATCCGCTTCTTTTTCAGCTTCCCGGAGATTCCCGGGCAGGTGAGCTGGCTCGATTATATCTCCGCGGCATAGCACGAAAGCATGTTCGATGATATTCTCAAGCTCTCTGACATTGCCGGGGAAGTCATGAGCCATCAGGATCGAGAGCACCTCCGGTGAAAGATCACGTATGTTCTTATTTCTGAGCCTGTTAAACCGGTCTATAAAATGTCCTGCCAGAAGCGGGATATCGTCTCTTCTCTCCCTGAGAGGCGGAATATGAATCCGGACGACATTTATGCGATAGTACAGATCCTTCCTGAACTTCCCCTCCGAAACAAGCTGTCTCAGGCTGGTGTTGGTGGCCGCGATGACCCGCGCATCCGAATGTACCGGTTCATTACTGCCCAGAGGCTCATAAATTCCGTCCTGAAGAACGCGGAGAAGGCGCACCTGCATCGCGGGCGAGATCTCCCCTATTTCGTCAAGAAAGATGGTTCCGCCCTCCGCGAGGGCGAACCTCCCCGGCTTGTCCCTTGCCGCGTCGGTAAATGCGCCCTTCCTGTAGCCGAACAGCTCAGATTCCAGAAGCGTATCCGGCAGAGCTCCGCAGTTTACCGTTACCATCCTTCCCTCCCGGCCCGGGCTGAGGCTGTGAATGGCCCGGGCGAAAAGTTCCTTCCCCGTCCCGCTTTCTCCCTCTATAAGAACAGTGCTTCCGCTCCCGGCTATATCCGGCAGGATATCGAAAAGCTCCTGCATACGGTGGTTCTTGCTCACAATGTCTTCGAAACTGTAACTCCTGGCTAGTTTTTTCCTCAGCTCGAACTCAGTAGAAATATCCCTGAAGGTTTCTACGCCCCCTGTTACCTTACCGTCTTTGTCCCTCAGCAGGGCAGTGGATACCGCCACTCTGAGCGTTTTGCCGTCGGACCTGATTATCTTCACCGTTTCATTGGAAATCGGCTGTCCGGTATTCATGGTCCTCTTCATAACACAGTCGCCTTCGCATATGTCCGCCTTGAATATTTCCGCGCAGAACCTCCCCATGGCTTCCTCAGCCGGTATCCCGGTAATCCTCTCCGCGGCGGCGTTGAAGTAGGTTATCCTCCAATCCAGGTCAACCGTGAAAACCCCGTCCACGATACTGTTAAGTATTATCTCGTTTTTACTCTGCATGACACACCGGGGGCCGAAACGATCGATAGTAATTGATCCTCTGTCCTCTTGATTATAACTGCTGATGGAGGTTCAGGCAAGGATAACGTTGCATTTATGCTACCATATAGATTGGGAAATTCGTCTCCGGCTCAATACGCCGACCCGGCTCCGCCGCCTATATCCTGCCGAGCGCCTGGTCCAGGTCCGCGATTACATCGCTTACATCCTCTATGCCCAGAGCCAGCCTGCAGGTTGAGGGCTTGATACTGGCAAGTTCCCGTCCTTCTTCTCCCTGCTGCTGGTGTGTGGATATCGCATTCAGGGTCGCCACTGTCTTTACCCTGCCGAGGTCGGTAGCCCGCCATATCATCTCCAGGGCGTCGTAGAACTTCCTGGCGTTCTTGTCTTCCCCCGGATTATCTTCCTTCACTTCGAAGGCGAGCATGAATCCGTACATATTTTCGTCAGTGTCCGCGAGTTTCATGTACCGGTTCGCGAGCTGGTGCCCCGGGTAACTCTCCAGTCCCGGATAGTGCACCGCATCCACTCCGGGGTGCTGTTCCAGATAACGGGAGACCTCCAGAGCGCTCCTGCTCATTCTTGCCATCCTCATCCTGAGATAACGCAGGTCGCTGAGCGCCATCATGGCGTTCATGGGGCTGCAGGCCGGCCCGTTGTCCCTGTAGGGCCAGAGTTTTGCCCATGAGGCGAAATCGGCCTTCATTTCATCCGAACCTACCTTACTTACTATATCCTTCCTTGCCGTAAGAGTTCCGATGATCGCGAAGCCGCTTGAACATATTACCTTGGTGGCCGACTGAACAACAATATCCGCGCCGAACTGCAGAGGCCGGGTCAGAGCCGGAGAAGCGCAGGTGGCATCTGTTATAAGGGGTATTCCGTTTTCATGCGCGAGTCTGGCCACTGCTTCAATATCGAAGATCGAAACCTGGGGGTTGGACGGGAATTCGCCGTAGAGGAATCTGGTCCCCTCATCCACATTGGATTCCCACTCCTTCATATCCAGGGGATCCGAAACCCACCTGATATCAATACCCTGCTCCACGCCTTTTCTCAACCCGAACTGCTGAAAGGTGCCTCCGTAAACCCTTGCAGAGGTGACTATGTTAGGCGGAGGCAGGGAGTCGTCCTTGATCAGGAACGGCTCGGTGGCGGTCCTTATCGCGCTCATTCCCGATGAAGTAACCACGCAGCTGGCGTCCAGATCGGTGCCGTAAGTCTCCAGCAGCGCGATAGTATCCTCAAGAAAGATATTGGTAGGATTGGCAATCCTGGTATAGCACCAGGTGGGAATTTCATAGGCGAGAGCGGCCTCCATCTCCGCGCTGTTGAAATATGCCTGCGCGGTGCTCATATAGATCGGTTCTATTATGGAAGCGCTGTTCCGGCTGTGGGCGGTGTCAGGGTCATAAAGGCCGTGAGTGGCAATAGTATCGAACTTTCTTTTCCGGGCAATTTTTATTTTCCCGGCTTTATCCTCAAGCTGCTTTTTCCCGTATTCCAACCACTGCTTGCGGTTAAAAGACCATTGTTTATTATCTTCTTTCATGGTGACCTCCTCTGTAGAATACCCTACACCCTGCTTCGCTGATCGTCAATATCTTTTTTTTGAGATTGAGAGACAATCCTGTAAAATGACAGAAGAATAATTGACGCATTTGCGTTTATACCTTATGATATTCGTATGAATTAAGATAAAAACGAATTATTTGAGGCAAGGTTATTGAAAGTGTATAATCTGCTGGATAAATCTGACAGAAAAATCCTGGAAGTCCTTCAGCGGCAGGGCAGGATTCCCAACAAACAGCTGGCCGGGATAGTGGGGCTGAGCCCATCTTCAGTCTACGAAAGGGTTAAGAAGCTTGAGAAGAAAGGTATAATAGAAAGGTATACAGCTATCCTCGACAGCGAGAAACTTGGACTGGAAACAGTAATCTTCGTTTCAGTATCCCTTAACCTTCACAATGAATATTCGCTTGAGAATTTCAACAGCTTCGTTAATAATTCCAGAATGATAAATGAATGCTATCATCTGGCCGGCTCTGAAGACTACCTCCTGAAGATTCACTGCCGCGACATCAAAGAATACGAGCGCTTTCTGGTAACCAGGCTGACCCGCATAGACGGAATGGACAGGGTAAAAACTCATATAGTCTTGAAAACCATGAAAAAAGAGACGGAACTGCCCGTTGATATCGATCACGAAGATAATCCGGGCCAGCCGGAGAACCGATTCCAGAGCTGAAATTCTGATCTCCGGCCGTTATACTGTAATATAGATCGGTAATGCTTATTTAATTCAAAACAGGTGCAGGATCGGTTGACCCCGCACCGGCACAGGGAGGATTGTTATAATGCATAAACTGGCATTCATCGGTTTCGGAGTGGTCGGCCAGGGCCTGGCCGAGATTCTGAATAATAAGAAGGAATACCTGAAGAAAAGATACGGTTTTGAGTATTCAATCACCGCAGTCAGCGATTTCAGGAAGGGAGCGGCCTGCAACCCCGAAGGACTTGATCCGGAGAAGCTGCTGGAGCTGGCCGCATCGGACAATATTTCAGAATACCCCGGAGCCGAAACCGGGATGGACGCAGTCGCCACCATAAGCGAGTCCGACGCGGACACGGTGATAGAAGTTACATACACCGATATAAAAACAGGCAAACCCGCCTATGACCACTTCAGAGCTGCGCTGGAGTCCGGCAAAAACCTGGTCACCACCAACAAGGGGCCAACCGCGCTGTTCTTCACAGAGCTTTCGGAGCTGGCCCGCAAGAAAGGAGTGATGTTCAGGTATGAGGGGACGGTAATGGCCGGAACTCCGGTTCTGAACCTCTGCGAGACCTGCCTGGCGGGAAATGAAATCAGGGAGATCCGGGGAATTCTGAACGGTACTACCAACTATATTCTTACCAATATGGAGAAGGGTAAACCTTACAGCGGTGTGCTTGAAAAAGCGCAGGAACTCGGTTACGCCGAAGCCGATCCTACTGCGGATGTGGAGGGATTCGACGCTCTGGCCAAGGTGGTCATCCTGGCAAGGAGTGTCCTGAACGCCGAAATAGGCACTGACGATGTTGAAAGGGAAGGGATAACCGGAATAACGCTGCAGGATATAGAAGACGCGAAAAATGAGGGGAAGCGGTGGAAGCTGATCGGCAGGGTTACCAGGGAAGGAGAAAAGGTGAAGGCCTCGGTCAAACCGGAAAAACTTGACGCCGGAGATCCCCTGGCTGCGGTATCAGGGGCCACCAACGCCCTTACCTTCGACACCGATCTCCTGGGCGATGTAACCATAGTGGGAGCCGGAGCCGGCAGAATTGAAACCGGCTTCTCCCTGCTCACTGACATTCTGTCAATACATAATCAGAAAGGCTGAACAACATTGACCGGAACCGTTACTTCGGCCGGCCCCTGTTACAGGGGGATGAAGAAAGGAGTATGTTTAGATCATGAAAATGTTAATCGCGGGCAAATGGGTGGACAGAAAAGAGAAAATTCAGGTCCTTGACCCACTGGACAATTCCCTGGTGGACACGGTCCCCAGCGGTACAGACGAAGATATCAAACTGGCCGTTGACGCGGCGGCTGAAGGTTACCGGATCAGCAGGAACATGCCGGTACATGAAAGAATAAGGATACTGCGGAAGGTATCCGATGCCATTGAGGATAATGCCGAAGAGCTGGCGGAAACAATTGCCAGGGAGGGAAGCAAGACTATAAATGAAGCCAGGGGGGAAGTCAGCAGAGCGGCCCAGACCATACTGATCTCATCGGAGGAGGCCAGAAGAATAACCGGCGAGACCATACCTTTCAACTCCAGCCCCGGTTCGGAGAAGCGGATAGGATATTACTTCCGTTTTCCGATAGGAATCATAGGAGCGATAACGCCCTTCAATGATCCCCTCAACCTGGTCGCGCACAAGCTGGGGCCCGCCATCGCCGGAGGCAATTCAGTAGTTCTTAAACCTGCCACGGTGACTCCTCTCTCCGCCCTCAAGCTGGGAAAACTGTTTATGGATGCCGGCCTCCCCGACAACATTCTGAATATAGTTACAGGCCATGGAGGGAAAATAGGGGACGCTCTGGTGACTGATCCCAGAGTCAGAATGATAAGCTTCACCGGAGGGGTTGAAGCAGGCGAGAAGATTTCCCGCAAGGCGGGGCTGAAAAAGATCGGTATGGAACTGGGATCCAACACACCGGTAATTGTATGCGAAGACTGCGACCTGGAAAAAGCGGTAGGCGATTGTGTGTCGGGAGCTTTCTGGGCGGCCGGCCAGAACTGCATTGGAGTTCAGAGGATATATATCATGGAGCCGCTCTACAAACGTTTTGAGACTCTTTTCGTCTCCAGGACCAGGAATTACAGGATAGGCCCCAAGCTGGAAGAGGCCACTGATATGGGGCCCATGATCACCGAGGCAGAGGCCAGGAGAATCGAGAACTGGGTGAATGAAGCGGTAGAGGGCGGAGCGCGGGTGCTTACCGGGCACCAGAGGGAAGGAGCGCTGTATCACCCCACAGTACTGGCCAATGTTCCGGCCGGATGCAAAGTGGACCGTGAAGAGGTTTTTGCTCCCACGGTCAACCTCTATCCCGTCAAGACTCTGGATGAAGCTATTGAAAAAGCCAATGATGTGGATTTCGGCCTTCATGCAGGCATTTTCACCAGTGACTACAAGAAGGCATTCAAAGCTGTCAGAGGCCTGGAGGTGGGAGGAGTAATGATTAATGACTCCTCTGATTTCAGGATAGATATGATGCCTTTCGGGGGCGTCAAGAAAAGCGGGCTGGGACGGGAAGGAATCAAGTTCGCTCTGCAGGAGATGACCGAACCAAGGGTAGTCTGCTTTAATCTATAGGAACATGCCGGAATTATCCTCCGGGCCCGAGCGCTGGAACCCGGTCCGCGGGAATGACGCCTGAAACCGGAAACGAAGTTAAATCAAAGCCCCAGTATATCATGCATGGTATATAGTCCGGGACCGGCTTTCAGCATGAAATGGATTGCTCTGACAGTCCCGCGGGCGAAGGTACGCCTGGAGTGAGCCCGGTGAACCAGCTCCAGCCTCTCCCCCTCCCCGGCGAAAATGACGGTATGCTCTCCCGTGACATCTCCTCCCCGCAGAGAGTGCATCCCTATCTCCCGTCTGGATCTCGGGCCGGCCTCACCCTCCCGGCCGTGCACAATTCGCCCCCCCTCTCTGGAACTTGAAACAATTTCCCCGATACGGGCCGCAGTTCCGCTGGGCGAATCTTTTTTTCTGTTATGGTGTATTTCGGTTATCTCGATGTCAAAATCGGGCAGAACAGACGCAACCTCTCCTACAAGATCGAAGAGCAGATTTACGCCCATTGACATATTGGGGCTTATCAGAAGCGGTATCTCTACCGACCTCTTCTTCATTTCCGAGAGCTGCCGTCCGGAAATGCCGGTGGTCCCTACCACTGCCGCAACCCCGTTATCCGCGCAGGCCTCTACGGTTCTGACAGAATTTTCCGGAGCAGAGAAATCTACCGCCACATCAGCCCGGTCCAGCAATTCATCCAGGCTGTCAGTCACCTTTACACCCTGAATCTCCGAACCGATCCCCTGATGCCCCTGCGCCTCCACCGCGCCGGCCAGCGAAAGCTGGGCGTCTCCGGATATTTCCTCCGCCAGGATTCTGCCCATGCTTCCAAGCGCTCCAACCAGAATAACTTTATTCATCAGGTCCCCCAATCATGGTTTTACCCTTCCCGAACGGGTAAATAAAACTGCCGGCAGGGGTGCGTTCAGGCACACCGGGCCTCTCCGCCGCTTGGGCTCGGATAAGGTGTTTCTGGAGTTTACAGAGGTTCCGCTATGCCTTTACCTTCCCCGGATTCCTGGTTTCAAGGCCGTATGCCTCCATTGCCTTCCGGAGCTTCTCCCTGTTCTCTTTCTTCATCCTTACCAGGGGAAGCCGCACATCTCCGACCTCCATTCCCAGGATATTCATCGCTTCCTTGACCGGCATCGGGTTTGTTTCTATAAACATCGCCTGTGAAAGCGGCAGCAGCTGGTAGTGAAGTTCCCTTGCCCGCTTTATATCCCCCTCCCCGAAAGCCTCTATCATCTCCAGAACGTCCCGCGGAACGATGTTTCCCACAACGCTGACCACCCCTTTTCCGCCTACCGCCATCACCGCCATGGTAATCGCGTCGTCTCCCGAGAGCAGATTGATCTTATCTCCGCACAGGTATATGATCTCGGACATCTGTTCGAGATCGCCGCTGGCTTCCTTTATCGACACTATCATTTCATTCTCGGCCAGCCTGGCGACAGTTTCCGGCTCGATATTTCTTCCCGTCCTTCCCGGAACGTTGTAGAGCATCAGGGGGAGCCCGCCATCGTCGGCCAGTTTGGAAAAATGGGCGTACAGGCCCTCCTGAGTGGGTTTATTGTAATAGGGAGTAACAACCATGGCCCCATCCGCTCCGTACTCTCTGGCCTTTAATATATTCCTGATAGAGCGGTCGGTATTGTTGGTTCCGCATCCCGGGACCACTTTTATCCTGCCGCCGGCCTCCTCGGTGACTATCTCAATAATCCTGTAATGTTCTTCCCAGGTATATGCCGGATTTTCACTGGTAGTGGCGCAGGGAACCAGGCCGTCGGTTCCCGCTTCTATATGGAAGTTAACCAGCTCCCTCAGCTTCTCCTCATTCAGAGAACCATCTTCCCTGAACGGAGTTACCAGCGCAACGAATAATCCCTCGAACATCTCCCTCTCCCTCCTTTTGATATTCCGGTTAAAAGCGCAGA
Source organism: Candidatus Krumholzibacteriales bacterium (assembly GCA_046483305.1). Taxonomy (GTDB): domain Bacteria; phylum Krumholzibacteriota; class Krumholzibacteriia; order Krumholzibacteriales; family WJIX01; genus WJIX01. The sequence continues at coordinate 34,775 of JAWODM010000066.1, forward strand.
TTCCACCACCCGGAGTTCCCGAAGAAATTCTTTCGGAAACAGGCGTTACGTTTATTTTATTTGACACTAAAAGGATATTTCACGGGTGTCAAGCAGATAAAAAACAGAGAGCTGTTAACGGCCGGAGATGCAGAAAACAGGGGCGATTCCCGGGCATTCTTATAATCTCTTCCGTGCCGGGATAGCTCCGGCATCACGGACGCGAACTAGTATCCGGCCCCGCAGCCGTCCTTTCTCGCCTCGGTCGCCCCGATGAGCACACCGTCAGTCCGGTCATACCAGATACCCTGGTAACCCCCGAACCCACCGTTTGATTTTACCACCCGGTGCCCCATGGATATCAGTTCTCTTATCACTTCGGGCCCTATACCCGACTCCAGCGCCACCCTTCCCCCGTCCTCCATAAATTCTCCGGTCGGCTGGGACGAACCGATATGCCTGAATCTGGGAGCGTCGCCCGCCTCCTGAATACCCATCCCGAAATCGATTATGTTACAGAGAATCTGAACATGGCCCTGCGGCTGCATCGCTCCTCCCATCACTCCGAATGAGAAAACCGGCGCGCCGTCTCTGGTCACCATAGCCGGGATGATGGTATGGAAAGGCCTCTTTCCCGGTTCCAGGGAATTGGGGTGTTCAGGGTCCAGGTTGAAGAGCGCCCCCCGGTCCTGCAGGCAGAATCCCAGGCCGTCCGGGACCGGCCCCGATCCGAATCCGGCGTAATTGCTCTGGATCAGAGAAACGAAATTACGATCGCTGTCCGCCACTGTCAGGTAGGTGGTCTCCCCGGTCTCGATAACTATGTCTCCCGGGTCTATCCTTCGCCGGGCTCTGCCAGGATCAAGGAGTTTTCTTCTTTCCGCGGCATACTCAGGGGATATAAGCTTATCAACCGGGATATCGCTGAAATCAGGGTCGGCATAGTAGCGGGCCCGGTCCTCATAAGCGATCTTCTTGGCCTCTATCAGGTGATGAAGATACCGGGAAGAATTGTGGCCCATGCCCCCGAGGTCATAAGCGCTCAGAATATTCAGGATCTGGAGGGCGGCGATGCCCTGGCCGTTGGGAGGCAATTCCCAGACCCGGTAACCCCGGTAATCGGCGCTCACCGGGTCCACCCAGGTTGAAGAATGGCGCCTGAAATCCTCGAGCCTCAGGAAACCTCCGGTCCTTTTCTCAAATCTGTCGATAATCTCCGCTATCTTTCCCGAGTAGAAAACATCTCTTCCCCCTCTGGCTATCATCTCATAGGTGTCAGCCAGATCCGGGTTCCTGAAGATTTCGCCGGCCGACGGGGCTTTGCCGCCTGGCATGTAAGTTTTCGCGAAATTGGGGTAATCCTTCCTCCTCTCAGCTCCCAATTTCCAGTAATGGGCGATGATTTCAGACACCGGGAAACCTTCCCTGGCGTACCTGATAGCCGGATTCATAATTTCCTTCATCTTAAGCCTGCCGAACTTCCGGTGCAGTTCGAACCATCCGTCCACGCATCCCGGAACGGTTTGGGGAACCGGCCCGTAATAGGGAATCCGGGAATACCCCATCTCCCTTACCTTCTCAGCGGTCAGAAGGAGCGGGCTCCTGCCGCTGGCGTTCAGGCCGTACAGCTTCCCGCTATCGGCATCCCAGACTATAGCGAACAGGTCGCCGCCGATCCCGCAGGAAACAGGTTCCATCAAACCCAGGGCGGCATTGACGGCTATGGCCGCATCCACTGCGCTTCCGCCTTTCTTCAGAATTTCAACCCCTACCTGTACCGCCAGAGGCTGGGCGGCGCAAACCATCCCCGAGGAAGCTATTACCTCGGAACGGGAGCCGTTAATGCTTCCTGCCGGCCTGTCGTAAGCGCCAGCCATATCGAGCCGGGCAGCCAGGACGGCAATCACTATCAGAGCGGACATCAATACCTTTTGAAAGATGGTTCTCAATTTAAACCTCCCTCAGCAGAAATACCCGGGGGCCGCCCCCCCGGGTCAGAACAAGAAACAAACGGCGGGCCGATCAGCCCCAGATGATAATTGACCTAATTCGGCTGCCTGTGATCGATCATGTACATATCCCTGGTTCTAAGCATATCCCAGGTCTCCGCAATATCATCGCGGATGAAGCGGTATACCATATACTTCGCGGTGGCGGTCAGCGAGCCTCCGCTCATAATCTTCTCGAAAAAGCTCATCCTCACCGGGTAGTGAACCAGGGTTACCCCCTCTTCGATATCGATTCCGGCAAGCTCTGCGGCTATCTCTATGGCTCTGTTGAGGTCTCCGACTTCATCCACCAGGCCTTGCCGCTTGCCCTGCCGGCCGGTCCAGACCCTTCCGTGAGCAAGTTTCTCCGCTTCCTCGAAGGTCATTCCCCGGTGTTGGGCCACGTCAAGAAGCCAGTGGTTAAAGCCGTTCCAGTGCTCCTGCCTGTATATCTCCCACTGCTTGTCGGTGAAATCCCTGTAGGGCGAATACATCAGCGCGTTGGGGCCCTTCGAAGCAAAATCGTGAGTTATTCCAAGCTTCTTTTCCAGTCCCGCCACATTCATCTTGCCGCTGATAGAGCCGATCGAGCCCGTGAGAGTCATCTCGTCGGCGACTATCCTGTCCGCCCGGTAAGAAATGTGGTAACCTCCGCTGGCCGCCACATCCACCATCGAGACAACCACCGGCTTGACCCCGGTGGTAATTTCAATCTCATGCCCTATCAGATCGCTGGCCAGCGCCTCGCCTCCGGGACTGTCCACTCTGAATACTATCGCCGCCACCCTGTCGTTTTCCCGGGCCTTCTTGATCTGGCTTATTACCGATTCATGCCCCATCATTAACCCCAGCATCGGATCCATCCTGCTCTTTCTGCCCCCGATAGTGCCCTGGGCATGAACTACCGCGATCTTCTTCTTTCCCTTCAGCCCCAGAGTTCTCGGGCTGATCTTCGCATATCTGGACTGGCTTATGGTTTTGAGGCCCTCATCGCTATCCTCAAGCATATCCTCGATCTCATTCCAGTACATCACACTGTCGATAAGGCCCACCTGTTTCGCCTGTTCGACAGGAAAAGCGGCCATCTCCATGATGCCCTTCAGGCTCTCCTCATCAATCCCGCGGTCCTGCTGTACCGCCTCGGTAAACATATCCCAGTACTCATCCAGCATCCATTCCTTGTTTTCCCGGGCCGGCTGAGACATATCCTCTCTCAATAGCATCTCCGCCGCCGATTTGTAATCCTTTATCCTGTGAATCTGGGGATTGATATCCAGTTTATCCAGCATATTCCTGATATGGGTGGTGGTAACGGAAAACCCGGTAAATCTGATATAACCTGTCACCGGCATGAATATCTCATCGCAGGCGCTTATCAGGTAGTAGGAACCGCGGTTCATTGCATCCGAGTACCCGTAAACCTTCTTTCCGGCCTCCCGTACTCTGGCGATCGCTTTCCTTATCTCCTCCATCTTGGCCCTGCCGGCCCCGTTGCTGGCGGAGACTTTCATTATCACTCCCTTTATCCGGTCATCCACCTCAGCTTTCCTGAGATTGGAGAGGATCCGCTGCAGAGTCTCCACATCCCCGCCTGTTATCTCCGTCATGATATTTACGGGAGGGCTGTATTCCAGCATATCGCCGTATATATCTACTACCAGGTAAGACCCTTCCTTTACTTCCACCTTGTCTCCGGCCAGTTTGCTGGAGGCGATCCCCAGAAAGATGAGGAACACCAGCCCCACAACGACCACTATAGCCAGAAAAGAAGCAAGAAAAGATTTAAAGAATGACTTCATCTTTATCCTCCAGTTCATCAGAAATCCTGTCTTCCAGTTACCTCGATTTTTCCGCTCTTTCTCTCCTTTCATACACCCCGGCCCTCATCATAAAACCTGGATCAATCTTCCGTCCAGAGTTAATCTCGCCCTTCGGGCCCCGGCCGGCGCATTTTTACCTGAAATCATATCTATAACCGCAGATATAATCAACAGCGTTATCCCTAAAATTCCCCGATAATGCCGCCGGCCTGCTATCCGGCGCGAGGGCTGCGGCCCGGGAAGCTGCTTTTCATTATTCTGATATTATTACGTACCCGCCTCGATTATGTTTCCCCGCCCGGTCTGGCGGACCACCCGGGGCGACACCTGTTCTTTACAGCCCGGTTCTATTATTGTAGATTATTGATACACGGAGTGATGGTAATGATCAGAATTAACAGCAGACTCTCGATACCGAATAATGAGATATCCTTCAGGTTCTCCGGCGCCAGCAAGCCGGGGGGCCAGCACGTCAACCGGTCAAATACCAGAGCTACCCTGCTGTTTGACATCGAATCATCCGGGTCGCTGTCTTCCGGCCAGAAGAAAAGGATTGAGATAAAACTCGGGGACCGGATCAATAAAGAAGGGATCATGCAGGTTTCTTCCCAGGAGTACAGGTCCCAGAGAAGAAACAGAATAGAAGCCATGAAGAAGTTTGCCGGGCTGCTCCGAAGGGCTCTGGAGCGTTCCCCCCGAAGGATACCCACCCGCAGGACCGGGAGCTCAGAAAAAAAGCGTCTGGAAAAGAAGAAACGGCGCGGCAGAAAGAAAAAGCTTCGAAAGAAAATAGATCCGGACACCGGAAGGGGCGGGCTGTAAGGAAAACAGCTCATAATATCCCTGAATAAAAATCCGCGCCGCCGTCCGTACAGCCGGGAATTATATTCACAATAACAGTTTTTAAATTACCACCTGTTCTAAAAACTCTGCTATAATAAACAGCGTTCCATCAGGAAACAAACTTACATTCTCTGGTTCAATAATAAAGAGATCATCCTTTCGAAGGAGGAAGAGCAGTGAAAACAAAGAGATTATTTTACTGTTTTCTTGTTATAACTTTAGCCGTCAATATTTTCCCCGGATGTTCAGACGATTCGGCCGGGCCGGAAAAGGAGCATCCGCCCGGATCACCCCACTCACCTGTTCCCGCCGACGGAGCTGCCGCCCGGGACACCTTTATTACTCTCAGCTGGCAGTGTTCCGACCCGGACGGAGACGACCTGGAATTCGAGGTATATATCCGGCCCGAAGGGGGGGCTGAAGAAAGCTTTCCGGTAGATGAAATGACCCTGGAGATGCAGGACCCGCTGGAACCGTACACCGACTATACCTGGAAAGTCACTGCCAGCGACGGCGGCAGGTCCACAACCGGGAGCGACTGGACATTTACCACCTGTGCAAGCATGGAGATGCCCCCGCAGGTTCCTGAAAATCCATCACCCCCCGATCTCAGCTCCGGTCAGCCGGTCAATATCAGCCTCTCGTGGGACTGCATTGACCCGAACCTGAACGATACAATAACATACGATATTTATTTCGGACAGAACAACCCCCCGCCCCTGCTGTATTCGGATCTGCAGAACAGCGCCTGCAATCCCGGACAGCTGGAATACGCGACCACGTATTACTGGTACGTCTCAGCGGAAGATGAAGCACAAAACAGAACAGACAGCCCGGTCTGGAGCTTCAGCACCGGGAGCGAATCGCAGGGCGAAGGCATTTTCGCCCTGCTGGTAGCGGGCAGAAATATTTCATTCTTCGATCCAACCGTTTTCCGTATGGACGGCCTGTACGCGAGGTTCGACAGCTCCTACGCTCCCTGCTCCCCGGCCGACCCTCTCCATCCCGGAGCGGTAACCTGTAATGAATATACCCTGGAGTGGGATGATATCACCGGCATGTACAAATACGAACAACTTACCTATCCTACGGAGTTCCTTACCCCCGGAGAAACCTGCGCCTTCGATATTACAGGAAGCTCCACTGTTCCGCCCCTTTCGAAATCTGTCGTATTTCCGCTCTGCGAACCTTATGTCACCAGCCCCGCATACGACTCCGGCGTCTCCAGGTCAGGATTTACAGCCACCTGGGAGGGATATTCCTGCGGAGGAGAGGTGCGGCTGGTTATTGTAGCCGCCAGCGGCGATACTACCGGGGTGGATGTAATGACCGAGAACGACGGGAGTTATACCTTTACCTCGCAGCAGTTGTCCTCGATCAGCGGGCCCCAGAGTAACTGCGCCCTGATAATGATACTGCAGAATTCGGATATGATAACAGCTCCCGGGTACGATCCCAGAAGCTATATCTGGGGGCGGGTCATAAATACCACTGTCATAAACTTTATTGATTAGCTGCCCTGGCTTAATTGACGCCGGATCATTATAAAGCGCCTGCCCGACTCCATTAAAACCGCCTGCTATCCGGTCTGCCTGCCCCTTACAAAGGCGGGAATCTCTTTTATGGTAGTACCCATTACCCTGAGCGCTTTCATCATATGCTTCATGCTCTGCCTGTTCAGCTCTGCCGGCTCGTCGCCGACATCATCCCACCCGGCCGCCTCCAGGTCATCAGCGGGTATCCGGAGGTCATCCCAGTTGTTGAACAGCCTGCCCCACTCGCTTCCCAGCACAGAGAGTACTCTCTTCTTGTGAACAGGGTACCAGAAGAAATCATGGTACAGGACGCTGGCGAGAAATGACCAGGGCGCCAGCACCGTCTTCAGGGACCATTCCAGCGGTTTCTTGAGCCAGCCCCAGTAGATTCTATGCTGCATCCGGCTGGCAAAGGTCATCTTCTTGAACGGTCCGACGAAATTCCAGTTCTTCTGAGCTTCTTCCAGGTCACCTACCATTTCAATTTCTTCGGGGCGGCCGGTCCCCAGCCCCGCCTCATGGGCGAGCCTGATATATTTAATATCCTCCATCGGGTCAAACCCCATCAGTCTGGCGGCAACCGAATCTATGGCGACCTGGTCGCTGGAGGCCAGCAGCACATTCTTGATATGGGGCACCATGCACCTGGGGCCGGGCCCGTCGCCGGCGAAGGTTCCGTCCATAACCGCGAAAAGCCCCGGATGGATCTTCTTCTGAATCATCAGCAGATCGACCAGGGTCTCATGAATCACCGGGTGAGTCCAGTGCCGCTTTTCATTGAGAAGGCCCCCGAAGGCGTTTTTCATCGCTCCGGTGGTGGTGGTGAAAATATGCGTTTTTATAGTTGGCAGGTGAATAATATTCTCGCCCATGAACCGCCTGGGTATCATGAACCCCTCCGGGTACACCTCGTTCAGGCACAGAAACTCATCTGCCAGGTCCCCGACAGCATCTCTGATATCAATCCATTCTTCTCCTTCGTAGAGGTGAATATTCCGCAGCCCGTGGTGATCGGTAACATTGACCTGCTTATTTTCCCTCTCGCCCAGGTGGGCGTCTATCACAACCGTCCTGTTGTGGCAGGCATGTATCAGTCCGGGATCGTAACCGTCCCTCTTCATGGTCCTTATAACCCCTTCCAGCTGCCAGGGAGTAGTGGAACTTCCCGGATAAAAGAAGTGCCAGCTTATATTTATCTTAAGAGCTGTATCATTCTCCCCTGGAAGCGCCTGCTGATAGCCGGCCAGGTTCATCACCCGGTAATAATCGGCGAGAACTGTCTGAGGAGAAGTCTTGACTATAGCTACCTTTGAATTACCCATATCAATCCTCTGTTAAGCTCCGGCAGGAAACCTCCCCGGCCGGGAAATGCCTCTGAATATAAAAATTGTCAAAGATTCCTTCCATGTAAAGGAATTAAACTCACCACACCCCCCCGTCAGCCTCGCGGTCATTCTACGTAAATCGTCTTTATATTAACAAACTCCCTTATTCCGAAATACGAAAGCTCCCTGCCGTATCCGCTGTCCCTTATTCCTCCGAAGGGCAGCCGGGGATCAGACCTCACAAAAGCGTTAACGAAGCAGTTCCCGCTATCTATCTCCTCCAGAGCCAGCCTCTCCCCCCTTTCACGGTCTGAGGTAAAGACAGCCGCCCCCAGGCCGAACGAGGTATCATTGGCGATTCGGACCGCCTCCCGCTGATCCGCCGCCGCTATAATGGAAGCAACCGGCCCGAAGAGCTCATCCCGGTAAGCGGGCATTCCCTCGCTGACACCGGTGAGCACTGTCGCCGGATAGTACGCTCCCTCTCCTCCCGGCACCCTGCCGCCCAGGACGCATCCGGCCCCCATGGCAATGCTGGATTCCACCCGGGCATGAAGCTCATCCCTGAGATCGGCCCTTGCCAGCGGGCCCATATCCACTCCCTCATCCAGAGGGTTGCCGATCTTTCTGCTTGCCATTTCGTCCACGAATATTTCCAGAAAATCATTCAGCACCGGCTCAACCACCACAAACCGTTTCGCCGCTATGCAGCTCTGCCCGGAATTTATCAGCCTGCTGGCGGCGCATACCGGGGCCGCCATCTCCAGGTCCGCATCCTCCAGGATGACATATGGGTCGCTTCCTCCCAGTTCCATTACCGTTTTCTTAAGGGCCTTTCCCGCCGCGGCGGCAACCGCTCTTCCCGCCGGCACGGAGCCGGTCAGGGTTACCGCTCTTACCAGGGGATCGGAGATCATACCTTCTACTCTGCGGCTGCCCGCAAGAACGGTGGTGAAAAGTCCCCCGGGAAACCCGGCTTCCCTGAATATTTTCTCTATCTCCAGGGCGCAGCCGGGAACGTTGGAGGCGTGTTTGAGTACGCACGCATTGCCGGCTATCAGAGCGGGAGCGGCAAACCTGAAAACCTGCCAGAAGGGAAAATTCCAGGGCATCACGGCCAGGATAACCCCCAGAGGCCTGAAGGCGACATAACTCCTTCTTCCTTCAGTATCCACCTGCTCTGAAGCAAGAAAGGATTCCCCTTTCTCCGCGTAGTAATCACATACCAGGGCGCATTTTTCTGCTTCCGATACACCCTCTCTCAACACCTTTCCCATCTCCAGCGCCATCAGTTCTCCGTAACTCTCAGCCCTCTCGCGCAGTATGCCGGCGGCTTTTTTCAGGAGTCCGGCTCTTCGGCCGAACCCGGTCCTTTTCCATTCCTGAAAGGCGTTATCCGCTTTCCTGACAGCCCTGCCGCATTGATCGGCGGTTGCCTCGCTGTATTTCCTTATAGACTGCCCGGTTGCGGGATTAATCGATTCGATACTCACTCTGACACCTCCGGTATTTCCAAAAGTTCCGGAACCAATTATACCAGACAGCGGGGCTCAGCACAAACAACGGCTGCCAGGAGTTTCCCCAAAAAATAAGCCAGAATGTCGGTAAGGTAATCTTTAACAACAACTTAGTTTTGATAGCAACTGGAATTGGCCTTAAGCATTGATAGAAGCGGCTGAGTGATTAATCTTATATTAATCACTCAGCCGCAGACCAAACGAATAATTAAACTACCTGATAGATTATAAATATTGGGGAAACTCCAAAACAGAACAGTTATATTCTTGACTGGCAAATTATAATTACGATAATAAATCAATGGATTCTGTCTGGCATTAATTACGTAAGGGGCAAATTGAGCGAACAGAAAATAATAATAAGCGGGAAGACTTTACCGAAGTAATATCCCCGGCCGGAAGAGAGATAGAATTCTTCGATCCCACCGCGGGGCTCAAGGAAGGTTACGAAATCTGGAAGAAAAAGAATAAAAAGAAAGATTCGAAATGATAAATAAATATTTAATTATAGTAATTATCTCGGCAGTATTTCTGGCCCCCGCTGCGGCCCCAAGCAGGGATGCTCAGCAGCTGGAAAAGATAGGAACAGAATCCCTCTCCTTCGACAGAGCTGATTTCGGAAACACTGAACTCCCGCTCTGGTATAATCTCACTGGATTCGAAGTTCAAACTTTAAAGAGAGCTCAATCCGGTAATATAAACAACCCCGATCTTCTTCTGGCTCTCGCTCTGATCGCCTCAGGTGATGCCCGGACTGATTCAGAGTTTGATAATTACCGTAATACTATTCAGGATTTTATCAATAAAATCAGGCCGGGGATCAACGCCGCTTCTTCGGTGCGGGAAAAGGGCAGGATACTTCACAGCAGGATGCATAGTGAATTTCTCTCCACCGGTAATGAATCGGACAGCCTGGGTAACTACGACCTGCGGCAGAGCAGTTTCACGGGAGTGCTTGATTCGGGAAAGTACAACTGCATAAGCTCATCGATTCTGTATATCATACTTGCGCGTTATTTCAATCTTGATGTCGCGGGAGTCCGGCTTCCGACACATGTATTCGTTCATCTGGCCTCTCCTGACGGAGAAACTATCGAAATCGAAACTACCTCTCCGGCGGGATACGGCCTGACACACGACAGGGATTTTTATAAATCAGCCGCCGGGGAGTGGGCCGGAAGCCGGGGCCTCTCTAAACCTACCTTCGGCGAATACCAGAACAGAATAATTGATCAGCCCTGCAACCTGATTCTTTACAATATGATCAACCAGCACACCGCGGAACTGCAGCCGGAGGACCGGCTGAGGCTGGTGGAGATCAGGGGATATCTTGATTCCGAAAACCGGGAAGCGGTGCTGGACAGAATTAAGCTCTATCTGATGGAGTATAATTATCTCTCGGACGATAATGACTGCGGCAACGTCATCAGAATGCATGACGCGGTAAAGGCCGGCCTTTCAGGAACCGCCGCCGGATATCCAAATGACGCGGAAATAATCAATACACTTTCTTTCCTTGAAACCAATATCGCCTACTGCATGGCTGAAACCGGAGATATCGAAAGGTCCCTGACGCTAATAGACAGAGTGCTCGACAGGGTACATCCGGAGTCGACATATGGGCCGGAGAGCTTTTCCAACGCCGCAACCGTTATCAATAATAATATCATATACCTTCTGGACAGCGGTAAGCGGGAGAAAGCCGGAAAAGTGCTGAAAAAATACAGCGGTTTGTTTGAAAGAGATAACCTGGACAGGAAAAGTGTGATCAGGTTCCGCGAAAACATGGCTAAATGGTCTTTTGCGGCAGGCAGGTGGTCTGAAGCAATTGAACATCTGAACAGGTGCCTCGGCCTTGCGGAGGCCATTGATAAAAATGCGGAAGATATCAGGAATAACCTTCTGTTCGCCTATTTCAACTGGGGAGTCAGCGGCCTGAAGGACAAAGACTGGCAGGGGGCAATCAATAGATTCGAGAAGGCCCTGGAGTTCTCCGCCGAAGGCGAGGGGCGGGAGAAAACCCTGAAGAACCTGTCCGTAGCATACTTCAACCATGGTTCCGGGGGCGGCTTCGAAAAGGGTGAAGAGTTTATCAGAAAATACGGGAAGGAATGTTCTCAATTCGACTGGTATGTTAATAACGCTATTTCATTTTATTCCAACTGGGCAAGCTCGCTGGCAAAGGAAGGAAAATGGCGGGAAGGTATAGAGAAACTGGAAGCCGCCATTGATCTTGCCGGCGATAACAGAGAAGAAAGATCGACCGGCATATCGAAAAAAATCTCAACCCTGTACCTGGATTGGGGTAATCACTACCTGGGCCGGAAGGAATATGAACAGGCAGCAGTAAATTTTCAAAAATCACTGGAGCTTGCAGGCACTGAAAATCAGAGAGCGGCCGCAGTAAAGAACCTCAGCCTGGCAAGGTTCAGCGAGGCGATTGAAAAGGAAGATTACCAGGCCGGCGAGCAGTTCATAAATCAATACGGGCCCGGTTTCAGGCAGTACGAAGGGTACAGGAAAAACGCAGGCTGGTTCTACAGCAGCTGGGCCAACCGCCTGCTGAAAGAGAAGAAACTGGCCGGGGGAATTGAAAAGCTTAAGAAGAGAATAAAATACATTGAAGAGAGCAATACCGCCGAAATAAACAAAACCAGAGGATATATCCGGGATACCTATATTAACTGGAGCTTTGACTACCTTGAGAAGGGTGAATGGCAAAACTCCCTGGGAAAACTCTCCGAAGCGATGGACCGGGCTGATTCGGAAGATGAAAAGAACGATGTGGCCAAATATATTTTCAACTGCTGCCACAAATGGGCGCTCTCACTCCTGGACCGGGGAGAAATCGAAAAAGCTCTCGATATCTACAGAAAATGCAGGGAAGAGTATCCGGCCTGCGAAGATAAATGCCTGATAGAAGAAAAGAGAGTGAAAAGAACTCTTGAACAGTAAGATCCTGACTTAATTATTAATACTCCCCGATTTCTCCTTTTTCATGACTTCCGGACTGCCGCTCGGGCTTGATTTCTTAAAATCTATTGTATCATCTCCGGGGGCGAGAACCCTGCAGACATTATCAGCATTTTTATTGCTATTTTCAATCTCTTCCAGGGCATTAGCAGAACTATATATGGTAATCCCGTATTCTTCGCAGGCGATAATATTACTGAATCTTCGGTAAATATCAGTATACCCCGGCGCTGTTAACAGCACATCCCAGCACCCGGGAGCGAGTTTCCAGGCCACCTGGCTTCCGGCAGGTATATAGTCGCTTGGGCTGCCCCAGTCAGGTTCATAACAGGCTGCGAGATAAAAATCCAGCGCCTGGTATGTATTATTGGTTACAACGAACTGCCCGGCTTCGCAGTATAGAGAAAGGATGGTGGTTTCATCGTCCCTGATCCTCACCATATGGCTGAAATAGAAAACATAATCCCCCTCGCCGGTTACCAGGACCCTGGTTTCATCCGGGCCGAAGACGGCCTTATCCCCTATCTCTATCTCCCTTATAATCATATCTCCAGGATAGAGATTGTACCCCCGGCTATCTATCCTCACGAAAACATTACCATCGGTCCTGTTGTCCACACCTACTTCGCCCTTCTGGGTGCAGCCGGCGGAAATCAGAATAATCAATAAAAAAGCAAGTTTCCTGAACATGCCATTCTCCCTTTTGTATCTATTACGTTTGTATAGAATCAATGTTTCATATTTTACCATGCGCTAACGGGAATATGATATGAAAAAGGAAGTCAAATATTATGTGCGAGGCTTCAACTGTCTCAGCCATGGCCGCCGGATCACCCAGTATCGCCTCTCTTATGATATAGTTTTCCTCCGGGATCGCTTCGTTGGGAACCAGGGGCAGGCTGTCCACATATCCAGGGGCTGACCATTCCGGTGTGGACCAGTTCAGAGCGACCGTAACCTGGCCGGCCCCGGCGCCCCCAGGCACGATATCGAATTCGATATGAATAATCCTTGCCCGCTCGGGGTCGAACGGATTGTTAAGGATTATCTCCGGCCGGTGAAAATAGAAAATCAAGCAGGCTCTCCGGAAGGTTATAAACCTCTGGAGAGCCTGCCCTGTTAAATTCCCCTCCGTACTGAAAGTGAATCCCGATCCCCTCTACTACCATCGGAGATTCATAAGCGAGATCCGGACTATTACCGTCAACCCATCCCTCTCTAAAACCCCGATTACTCGGGTAACGTGTTCCTTGCTTTATTATATACTGCATAATACATTCCTATTCGGGGCGGCATTAAAATTATTTTATAAGCGTTTGTTATATAATAAAATAAGCCGTTTATACGAATCAGGGAAAATGCACTGTAATTTCACTATTTGTAACATATTGGTTACAGAAGACGGATGATCAATTCATACTCTGCTGTATATATCTGATAATAGCGAAACAAGAAAAAGCAGAAACAGTAACATAATTGTTACAAGAGACTGAAATGGATCAGTAACCCTGTTATTGCTGATGCCACCATTCCCTCAATCTGCCGAAGCGTTCGCTTAGTCTGGATATGAAAACAGTAGCCGGCGAAAGGTCCTCTGCCTGACTCTCGCCGGTGATAAGCCTGTCCGGAGAATAACAAGGGCATACCCTGACTATACAGGGTTTGGGGGAATCATACAGCTCGAAACCGGTAAAGATATTTCCGAGAAGCCGGAAGTCACCGGCGCAGCGCACCACATCGCCGTTGCTCAGGACTCTTATCAGGTTCCGGCCGGCGCTGCAACTGAGCCCTGACCGGCTCCTGGGCCCTATACCTCGGTCTGATGTATCAGGCGAGAATGACCTGATTATCTCCTTCTCCCCGGCAGTATATGCCGCGGGGTATTTGCGCCCCCTGAATACACCCTTGAACGGTTTAATAGTCAGGTTCACACCGCGCTCAATAAAGCGCTGATAATCACCCTTTACCCGGTCGAAAAGCGGCGGGTACATCACGTAATTAACATCCAGGCTGTAGCCGCTCTCTTTCAGTTTAAGGACATTATCCAGAAACCTGTCCAGCCCTCCGCCCACTCTTTCCCGTTCGAGTATATGAGTCGAAGCGAAGATATATTCAACCTTCTCCGGAGGCGCCTTCCGGATAAACCTGTTAATATCTCCGACCGCAAGATTGGTGTCCAGGGCTATCATGAACTCTTCGTGCTCGATAATCCGCGAGCAAATCTCCATGAAGCGGGGATAAACGAATGGCTCTCCGCCGGTAAACCCGAAGGTAACCTGCATCCCGGTCTCCGAAAACCTGGCCAGGACATTATCAAGTTCGTCATAGAGGTCGAAACGGCTGGAGGGAGTTTTTTTCAGAAATTTCTTTATTTTATGAAGAACTCTCCTGAACCCCCTGGGGTTTACTATGGAGCAGTACTCACAAGAGAAATTACACTTCTCCGTTATAAACCAGTTAACGAAACATCTTTCAGGCAGGTTCCCGCTCAAAATAGATCCGCTCCTGTTACCGCAGGCAAAAAAAAGGGCCGGAGAGGCCTCTCGGAGGGCCTCCCCGGCATCATGCTCAACTTAAGATTCTGACGCTCTCTCCAGTTTCTTCATAACCGAGAATATCAGAATAGCAGAGAGGAAACAGAGAACTATCAGAAGCAGGAAGAACTGCCACAGTTCCCATATTTCCCAGAAGTATCCAACCAGGCCCGCCATAAGGTTTCCTACGGCAGTGGCTGCCAGCCAGCCTCCCTGCATGGTACCCTTGTATTTGGGCGGGGACACCTTCGAAACGAAGGATATACCCATCGGAGACAGGCATAACTCCGCTATGGTAACCGTAAAATACGTTCCTATCAGCCAGTAAGGAGACCTGACCGCCTCGGAAACACCTCCCTGAAGAGTGTTGGGAGACTTGAGGCCTACCGAGGCCAGCATCATCAGCCCGAAGGAGATACCGGTTATTATCATACCGATACCTATCTTCTTGGGTGTACTCGGTTCCTTATCTCTCTTCTGCAGGAAGGAGAAGAACCCGATAACTAATGGAGTGAGGAACACGATGAATATCGGGTTGAAATGCTGGAACATCTGAGGGCTTATCCGCATGGTGTCATTATATCCACTGATAACTATATACGAGATTATCAGGCCCGCTACAAAGAGAACTCCGCCGATAACCCTCTCTCTTCCCTTGCTCGTCTTCCGCAGCAGGAAAACCAGCCCTATAATAGCTCCTATCACCGGCAGGAAAGATTTAAGGTTAAAGAACGTATATGTCAGGTCGCTGACCTTCCTGGCGGTGTAATCCCTGGCGAATATACTGAGCGTAAATCCGTTCTGGTGGAATGTCATCCAGAAGAACATCACCACAAAGAATACAAAGAAAAGCGCGAACAGGCGGTCTTTGGTCTGCTGGGGAGTAAGCTCGACGACCTGGTCCCTGTGTTCTTCGCTCATCGACTTCTGCTTTTCGGTCATGTCCGCCGACTTGTAATGCTTTCTGAAAATCACAAAGATCAGCAGCGAGATTATCATGCTTACCGCAGCTACGGCGAACGCTCCGTTATACGCGGAACTTACGCTATTCAGGTAACTCGAAGCGAATGTTCCCAGATCGGCAGGGACTGACCCCAGCTGTTCGGCGGCCAGTTCCTTGAACTCTTCCAGGTTTTCGAGATTGTTATTAATGTACCTGTTCCCCAGATCAACTATCCTCTGGTTATAAAAGAAGCCATCCTTGCCGAGAATCCAGTTTATGGCGCCGGTAGCCGCCGAAGGGGCAAAGAAGGCTCCTATGTTTATCCCCATATAAAAGATATTGAAGGCGTAATCCCTCACATGCTCGTACTTGGGGTGATCGTACATATTGCCGACCAGGGCCTGAAGGTTACCCTTGAACAGTCCTGTTCCGGCAGCGATTACAAAGAGCGATATGGCGAGAAGGATATAACCCTTCCCCGGAATTGCCAGTAATCCATACCCCACGAACAGTACCACCGTTCCCAGTGCAATGGTCTTTCCATATCCCAGCCATTGATCGGCTATCATACCTCCAAACAGTGGAAGAAAGTATATTCCGAACAGGAAGGCGCCGTAAACAGCCCCCGCTGTCTGGGCATTCCACTGAAAAGTAGCCTGGAGATAGTACACAAAAATTGAAAGCATCGTATAGTAGCCGAATCTCTCGCCCATATTGGCGAAGAAGGCCACGAACAATCCTTTCGGGTGTTCTTTTAGCATATCAACTCCTTCGGAATAAAAGAATGGTGATAAAGCTTTAATTCTCCTGCCTGAATCCGCGGTTTCCTTCCTTTTAGGGTATGCTTCATCACCTCCTTGACAGCTGCACGCAGGATTGACCTATCTTTAAATATTCAGAAGCAGATTTCAAGGATTATTTATTCTGCTCCTTTATTAGTTTTTTCAGTCCCTTCAGATCCACCAGCTCGAATATCATTCTGGAATCGTCCCTGGTTCCCCCCGAAACCGTAACTACCGCGCCACCGCGAATAGCCGATATTTCGCCATCTTCCTTATCCTCTCCAATCAGAACATCCCATCCGTCCTTCTCCTCAATGGTCGGCACCTCCGCTCCATGCTGTTTGGCCGCCATCTGCATCATGGGATTGTCCTTCAACGACTTTACTGCAAGCTCGTACTGGTTGTAAATCTTGGGAGAGTTGGAAATCATAAGTGCTACCCTGGTCCCGTCCGACTCCCTGGTGTAGTCCCTTGAGACCGAGTTGGTGGCGATAGACATCTCATTTGAGCTAACTGTCCCGGTCTGGACATCAATCTCATCCCCGGCCCAGCCTGACGGAGGTTCGGGAATGAATGCCCGCAATGATACGGCTGTCTTTTTCTGAATGACCCCGGCAATGCGGCTGAATATATCCGCTGCCTTATTGTACTTCCCATCCCTGTAAGCCTCTCTGCCCTTTTCAATCAGTTTCTCGACATCCTCCTCCTGGCCGGCGGAAAGGGCCGGGACAGCCAGAGCGGCCAGCAGTACAACTGCCAATAGTAACCGGATACCGCGTTTCATAATAAACCTCCTTCGATTAATCCTTCAAGCAACCAGCATTATACGAAAAAATATTATATATTAAAATTGCCGGAACTGTAAACATTATTGAATCCCGAATCCGGGTCAGCTCCATCCACTGAGTACCGGCCAGATCAGCAGAATCAGGGAAATAAAGAAGAAACAGACCTGCATGGGGAAATTCCACCGGAACCATTTCTCGTAAGGTATCCTGGCCATCGCCAGGGTTCCCACCGTAACTCCCGATGTGGGTATAATCATATTGGTGAAACCGTCCCCCAGCTGGTAGGCCAGCACTGCGGTCTGCCTGGTAATGCCTGAAAGGTCCGCCAGGGGGGCCATCACCGGCATGGTCAGCGCCGCCTTGGTTGATCCGCTCGGTATGAAGAAGTTGAACACCAGCTGGATAACGTACTGAACGTCGGCGGCGATGATCCTGGGCATCCCGGAGACCGACTGCGCCATATAATAAAGGATGGTATCCATTATACCGCCCTGCTCCAGAATCACGATAATACCTCCCACGAAGCCGACTACCAGCGCGGCGGATACTATATCCCCGCACCCCTTTATGAAGAAATTCGCTATCTCGTTCATTCCCTGCCCCGCCACTATGGCGCTGGCCAGCCCCATCGCCAGGAAAAGCCCCGCTATCTCCTTGATGTACCACTGGAAGAGAATCACTCCCACTATCATGGATACAATCCCGGCCAGAAGAATCAACAGGCAGGCGCCGTGCCTCCAGGTAAACTCTCTGATCGAATCCTGCTGCCTCTTCAGCTCCCGGCGCCTTTTCTCGTCGTAATCGTGCATGGAGCTCCTACGCGGCTCTTTCTTTATCCTGGCCGCGTAAACCATCACCCAGGCGATGGTGAAACCGGTCACTATGAACCATATAATCACCCGGTATCCCATTCCGGACAGCGGTTTTATGCCGGAGAGCCCCTGTGCGATCTGCAGAGTGAAAGGATTGATGAACGCCCCGGCGAACCCTACACCGGCGGCAAGGAAAGTAAGGCATACCCCCACTATCGAATCGTACCCCAGGCTTATAGCCAGGGGAACGAATATCAGAACGAAAGGCATCGCCTCCTCGCACATCCCGAAAACCGCCCCGAACAGCGAGAAGATGATCATCACTATCGGAATGATCAGGAATTCCCTGCCTTCCAGCACATCCACCAGCTTCCCGATCCCGGCTGTTATTGAACCGGTCTCGTTAAGCATATAGAAAGCTCCTCCCACAATGAAGATGAAGGCAATGATCTCGGCCAGCTTAAGAAATCCCTTTATCGGAGCGGTGAATATTTCCAGGCCCTGCGGGTTGGACTCTGTTTTCTTGAAGGTCCCCTCCACGATGACAGTACGCTCCACCCCTTTGACCTCCTTCTGCTCCCTGTCGTATTCTCCCCCCGGAAGTATCCAGGTCAGAACGGCGGAGATGACAATCAGGGCAAATACAATCACGAAGACGTTGGGGATCTTTTTCATACCTTCCTCCACGTGGGCTTATAAAAAATATTCATACATCGATATTAACCGGCCGGCCCGGTTCAGGTTGTTATAATAAACTAATATCTCAGGCGGGTAAAACCAAATTCCGGGGAATCGGGAATGCCCCGCTCTACCGATTCAGAGCCTGGTTATTCGCGTTTGGGATCTCGCATAGACAGAAGGAACGCAAAAATTTTTTGTTGATATTGGAACTTGATTTTCAATATTTTATATAAATAATCAAAACATCAACTGTTTCAGGCTTCGGTCAGTTCAGGAGCCTGAATTTTATTGAAGTTAATCATTTACGGCAAACAACCGGGGAGCGGAGAATCATGGCAATAGACGTAAAACAGATCGGAGAAAAGGTAAAGAAAGAGAGCGAGACTCTTCAGAAGATCAAGGCTGAATTCGCCAGGGTAATAGTGGGGCAGGAATACCTCATAGACAGGTTCCTGATAGGGCTTATCTGCAATAACCATATTCTGATCGAGGGAGTTCCGGGGCTGGCCAAGACGCTGGCCATCACCACCCTTTCCAGAACCATTCAGGCGGGATTTCAGAGGATTCAGTTCACCCCTGACCTTCTCCCGGCGGACCTTCTGGGGACATTGATCTACAACCCGCGGTCGGGAGAGTTCACCACCAAGAAGGGCCCGCTCTTCACCAATATAATCCTGGCCGACGAAATCAACCGGGCCCCCGCCAAGGTTCAGAGCGCCCTTCTGGAGGCGATGCAGGAAAGGCAGATTACCATCGGCAAGGAAAGCTTCATGCTGGACGATCCGTTCATGGTGCTGGCCACCCAGAACCCTATCGAGCAGGAAGGGACCTATCCCCTGCCGGAGGCGCAGGTGGACAGGTTCATGCTGAAGCTGAAGATAACCTATCCCAGCCAGGAGGAGGAGAAGGAGATACTGAAGAGAATGGCAACTTCCAATCCGGATGTGCGGGTAGATCCGGTAATCGAACCCTCCGATATCAGCCGGCTGAGAAAACTGAACGACGAGATCTATATGGATGAAAAGGTGGAGGATTACATACTGGATATTGTGCAGGCGACCAGGAACCCGGAAAAGTACGACATGGAGATTAAGGACCTGATCCGATACGGCGCTTCACCCAGGGCTACACTTTTCCTGGCCATGGCGTCGAGAGCTTACGCCTTCCTGCAGGGAAGGGGTTACGTCACCCCCCAGGATGTAAAATCGATAGGGATGGATGTTCTGAGGCACAGGGTGATAATCACCTACGAGGCGGAAGCCGAGGAAAAACAGCCCGAGGATATCGTGGAAACCATATTCGATACAGTACCGGTGCCTTAAGAGAGTAACTTTAAAGCTGAATATATAACCTCAACCGCATTTAACAGATATGATACCCAGGGAACTGGCAAAAAAGATCAGGGTGCTCCAGATAACCACCAACAAGGTGGTCAATGATATCCTCGCCGGCGAGTACAAGAGCGTGTTCAAGGGGCGGGGCATGGAGTTCGAGGAAGTCAGGGAGTACTCTCCCGGCGACGATATCCGAACCATCGACTGGAACGTTACCGCCCGTACCGGCAAACCATACGTCAAAACCTATGTGGAAGAGCGTGAACTGACCATCATGTTCATCGTGGATATGTCCGCCTCCGGAGAGTTCGGAAGCGTAAACAAGCTCAAGAATGAAGTGGCGGCGGAGCTCTGCGCCCTGCTGGCATTCTCCGCTGTCAAAAACAATGACAAGGTCGGCCTGATACTGTTCACCGACCGGGTTGAGAAATTCATCCCGCCCAAGAAGGGAACCACCCATGTCCTCAGGGTTATCCGGGAACTTCTCAGTTTCAAACCGAAGAAGAGCAGCACCGATATAGCCGGGGCCCTGGATTACTTCGGGAGGATCGCATCCAAGAGCGCGGTGGTATTTCTGGTATCAGACTTCCTGGCTGAAGGATTCGAGAAACCGATGAGCATTATCAGCAAGAAGCACGACCTGATCGCCGCCACTGTAATAGATCCCCGGGAGAAATCGCTCCCCGACGTGGGCCTGGTGGAGCTGGAAGATGCCGAGACCGGCGAAACAATTCTGATAGATACCGGAAGCCGTGATGTAAGAAACAGGTACAGGGACCTGGGAGAGCAGCAGTCCGGGCAGTTCAGAAACATGTTCTCATCCATGGGAGTGGATCATATAGAGATAAGGACCGATAGGGATTACGTTCCCGAGCTGGTGAAGTTCTTCCGGATCAGGGAGAGAAGGTATTAATACTCAAGTCACCGATAACCAAACGGAGAGATTATGAGCAACGAACTGAATCTGTCACTCAATGACGAAAATAAACAAGGGGGGTCCGGGGGGAAAGGGCTGTATATTCTGCTGGCCCTCACACTGATAATAGCTTCGGCGACTCTTGCCACCGTAATTATCCTTCATGGCGGAGAAGCGCAAATCGGCGGCGGAGGGTCAGGAGAGCGCCTGGAAGAGCTGGCCCTGAAGCTGGAAAAGAGAGAATTGGGCGCGGAAGCTGCGGATGCCTGGAAGGAATATCTGGAAGCGGCCGATCCGGACCGGGAAGAGAGCGGGAAGATATGGTACCGGATAGGAAAAATTTACCAGGAGAACGGCGATTACCCGGGGGCCCTGGCAGCATATTACCGGGCGGAGAGCTTCGGGCCGCTGGAAGGGCTGGAGAATGATATTTCCGGCAGAGTCACCGAATGCCTCGAGATGATGGGAAAATTCAGCGCTCTGGAGAGCGAACTGGCTGACAGGACATCGATATCCGAACGCCCCCCGGAAGGGAAGGTGATCGCGGAAATCGGAAGCAGAAAGATAACCGATACCGAGGTCAAGCAGATGATCGAGGACGAGATTGACAACGCCATAGAAGGGGCAGCGCCGGGCCTGGCCGGAGAACAGAGAAACAGGCAGAAGGAGATGATGATCGAAAACGCCATGAAACCGGAGAACCGGAAGCAGTGGATCAGCAACTACATCGCGAAAGAGCTGATCTACCGGGAAGCGGTCAGGGACGGCCTCCACCGCGACCCTGAATACAAACGGATTTGCGAAAAGGAAGAAAGGGACCTGCTGGTGCAGAGATACCTGAATCTGCTTTACGGCAGGAAGATCAATATTACTGAGGACACTCTCCGGGATTATTACCGGAATAACAGCAGTGAGTTCACCGGCGCCGACGGCGGGCAGCTCAATTTCGAAGAGGCCATGCAGCAGGTCTACGCCAGGGTAAGGATGAGAGAGGAAAACCGGGTGCAGCAGGAGCTGATGAACAGGCTCAGAGACAGCTACGACATGGTCATTCACAGTTCCACCCTGAGCGCCCCTGCAGATTCACTGGGCAGCCTGCCCGTGGAATGATTATTATGAAAGTAACCACAAGATACATGAATATCTCCTTTCTTCTGTTGTTGACCGGCCTGTTTCTGGCAGGTTGCGGAGGCCAGAACGATGAAAACGCAGGAGGAAAGAGCTACCGGATTGACAGGGTATTCCGGAGGGGCCCGGTGAACTTCCGGGTAGCGGTAAGCAGCGGGGAGATAACCATAGCCGATAATATCGAGCTGCTGCTGCAGGTAGAATCGGAGCAGGGGTATACCGCGCAGCTTCCCACCTTCGGAGAAAAACTCGAGAATTTCGGGATAGTGGACTACCGGACCCTGGAGCCGGAACTGGAGGATGACGGAGCGGTGGTAAAATCCCGCACCTACCTGCTGGAGCCTTTCCTCTCCGGTGAATACACCATACCGCCGATGACTGTGGACTTTTGGAGCGATCAGGACACTACAGTTCATCATCTGAGCTCCGACACCATCAGGGTAAATGTTCTTTCCCTGATGCCCGGCGAAGACGATATGGAAGACGTTCTGGACCTGACCATACGGGATATAGCGGGGCCGGAAGTGATGCCGGGCGAGATTCCCTGGGCATTGATAGCAACCGGCGCTGTCATACTGCTTGGAACAGGGGGAGTAGTAATATACAGGCGAAGAAAATCAAGACAGGGAGAACTTCCTTCCCCGGAGGCGCATGAGATAGCGCTGTCCCGGCTGAAGAGGCTGCTGGAGAGAGACCTGACCGGCCAGAAGCGGTATGTCGAATTCACCATAGAGGTATCAGACATACTTAGAGGGTATATCGAGGACCGGTTCGGGATACATGCCCCGGAGATGACCACCGAAGAGTTTCTTCATGAATCGGGAGACAGCGCCCTGCTTTCACCCGAACACAAAAAGATACTGGAGAGCTTCCTGACTCACAGCGACCTGGTCAAATTCGCCAGGCTGAATCCGGCCGAAGAGGATGTTCAACGCACCTTCGATACCTGCAGAGATTTCATCAACGAAACGAAGATAGAGAGGGAGGTGAACGGGGAAAAAGCCCGGACAGCCCCAGCATGATATGAAATTCGCCAGCCCATGGATATTCCTGCTGCTTCTTCTTATCCCCCTCTATCTCCTTTATGCCGCCAGATTCCAAGCCAGGGGATCGCTGAGATTCTCAACCCTTATTAACGCTTCCAGGGCGGGGAAGTCTCTCAGGCAGAGACTGGCCTCCCTGCCGGCCTGGCTGAGGATAATAGCTATAATTCTGCTGGTAACCGCCCTGGCCCGGCCTCAGATGGGAAGGGAGAAGGTAAAGGATGTTACCAGAGGTGTGGCGATAGAAATGGTGATTGACCGTTCGGGAAGCATGGAAGCGGAAATGGAATACAACAACAGGAGAATGAACCGGCTGGAAGTGGTCAAAAGGGTGTTCAGGGAATTTCTGATGGGTAACGGAAAGGACCTGGAGGGAAGGCCGAACGACCTGGTCGGTATAATATCTTTCGCCAGGTATGCGGATACGGTGGCGCCGCTGACCCTGGGGCACGGAGCCCTGCTGAGGTTTCTGGAAAGCACCAGAATAGTCAAGAGAAGAAGCGAGGATGGAACCGCCATAGGTGACGCCCTCGCCCTGGCCGCGGCCAGGCTCAAAACCGCCGGCGAGAATATAACCGCCAGCGGCAAGGACCCGGAGAAGAGCGAATACAAGATTGACAGCAAGATCATTATTCTGCTCACGGACGGGCAGAATAACTTCGGAAGAAGGACCCCGATTGAAGCTGCCGAGCTGGCCGCCAGATGGGGCATCAAGATATACGCCATAGGGGTTGGAGGCGAAGGAATCAGTACCGTACAGACCATCCTGGGGAATTTCAAGGTCCCGTCCGGAAGCAGGATCGACATGAAAACCCTGGAGAGGATATCCGAGATTACCAATGGAATAAGCAGACGGGCTGAAGATGAAGAATCGCTGCGTAAAATATACGCGGAGATCGACCAGCTGGAGAAGAGTGAAATAGAATCGATCCGTTATGTCGATTACCGTGAAATGTTCGTTCCATTCTCGCTGGCGGCCCTTATTCTTATAATACTTGAGAGGGCGCTGGCCTGCTCGATTTTCAGGAGGATACCTTAATAAATATGCATTTCGGCAACCTGAATATGTTTCTTCTGCTCTGGATTCTGCCTCTGATAGCAGGGTTTTACCTCTACGCGTCGTACAGGAGAAAGAGGGACCTCAGGATATTCATAGAGAGCGGCCTGCTGGACAGAATCTCCATGACCGCGGATAAGACCAGAAGAACCTGGAAAGCTGTACTGGTGATTCTGGGAGCGGCGTTTATTATTATCGCGCTGGCCAGGCCCGCCTGGAACCCCAGATCGAGAACCATAGAGAGGACCGGAAGGGATATTATCTTCATCCTGGATGTTTCACGGAGCATGCTGGCTGAGGACCTGGCGCCCAACCGGCTGGAAAGGGCCAAGTTCGCCATAAGCGATATGATATCCACCCTGAAGGGAGACCGGGTCGGGCTGATCGTGTTCTCCGGGTCCAGCGTTCTCAAATGCCCTCTTACCCTTGACTACGGATTCTTCCGGTATATGCTGGAAGATGTGAGTACCGGAAGTGTTACCCGGGGCGGAACCATGATCGGAGACGCGGTCCGGAAAGCCCTCGATGAAGGTTTCGACGATCAGGAGAAGAAATACAAGGATATCATCCTGATCACCGACGGGGAGGATCACGACTCCTTCCCGGTCCGGGCGGCGGAGGAGGCGGCGCAGCGCGGCATAAGAATAATCGCCATAGGGCTGGGGAATGAAGATGAGGGAAAGAGAATCCCGGTAAGGGATGAGAACGGTAATATGACTTTCCTGAAATACCGCGGAAGAGAGGTTTGGACGAAACTGGATGCCACTACTCTCAGGAAGATGGCGAATGCCACCGAAGGAGGCAGATACCTTAATGTGGCAACCGGAACTATAGACCTCGGCGAGGTATATAATAAATTGATCGCCGGAGAGGACAAGAGAAAAATAGAGGCGAAAACCATAGATATGTACGAAGATAAATTTCAGATATTCATAGCTGCGGCCCTGATTTTCCTGACAGTTGAACTGTTCATCAGGGAACGGAAGAGAAAAAAGCATGAGAACCGGCAAGTTTGATATTTATATTATAATTACGGCCCTGACAGCGCTGGCCCTGTCGCCACCGGCCGCCGCCGAGAGCCCCAGCGAACTGGTAAAAAAGGGGAACAGTAGTTTCAGGGATGGGAATTACCGGGAGGCAATCGGATTCTATGACAGGGCCTCGGTGAAGGAACCGGAATCTCCGGTAATATTCTTCAACCGCGGCGACGCACTGTATAAGAAAGGCGAGTTTAAGAAGGCTGCCGATCAATTCATGAAGACAGCCAGCAGTACTAAAGACCTGCGGCTGGAGGCCAGGGCCTGGTACAATATGGGAAACAGCTCCGTTATGCTGGGGCGAAGGCAGTCCGACAGCGACATGAAAAAGGCTCTGGAGCATTACCGCGAAAGTGTAAGCCGCTACCAGACAGCCCTGAAGAAGGATTCGACCCTTCATGACGCGGCGGTAAACATGGAAATCGCCAGGATACTGATAAAGGACCTCCTGGATAAGATAAAAAAGCAACAGGAGATGAACAGGAAAAGGCAGGAGCAGGTCAGGGAAATAGTAGATTCGCTGCTTTCAATAGCAAAACGGCAGGACAAAGCCGGCAAAGAGGCTTCCGCTGCAGCCCGGAACAGGGAAGAGAACAGAAGCGGATGGAAGGGAAAAACCGGGCAGGCCGGAGAGGACCAGAAAGAGATAGAGAACAAAACCGGGGAGGTTAAGGAAAAAATGGGCGATATCCCGGGGGCTCAGCAGGCCCCTTCCGTCCAGCAGGCCATCTCTCATGTCGACTCGTCGCTAACTTCTCAGGATAAGGCTTTAGAGGAGCTGGAACAGATGTCGCCGGGACAGGCGAAACAGCACCAGGATGAATCGCTGGAGCAGATTATGAAAGCTGTGGCCGCGCTGACCGAAAACAACAATCAGGGACAGCAACAGCAGGATCAGTCCGGAAATCAGGATCAGAAGCAGCAGAACGATCAGCAGAACAGGGAGCCCCGGCAGAATCAGCAGAGGGAGAAGGCGGACAGAAATGAGACTGCTCAACAGATCCTGGCCGAAGAGAAACAGAACCGGGAGAAGAGAAGGAAGATGAGACAGCGGTCCTCCGGTTACAGGCCGGTCGAGAAAGACTGGTAGTATACTATGAAAACTGAAATTAAAATATTCCTGGCATCGGCAGCCGCCCTGGCCCTCATTCCGTTATTGGCCGGGCAGAGCCCTCTGGCATCCGAACAGATTCTGGCCAGAGTGACAGTGGAATCCAACGAAGTCTATGTCGGGGAACCTTTCCTGATGCGAATAACCATAATCGGTTCGACAGAAGCAGAGAGGCCGGACCTTTCCGGGCTGGAAGGGTTCGATGTAAAATTTCAGGGAGAAGCCAACAACAGCAGCCATTCGGTATCGATAATCAACGGAAAAGTAACCAGGAACGTCAAGAGAGAATACATTTACAACTACCAGCTGACACCGGTGAGATCGGGAGTTCTGGAAATCCCCTCCATACCGGTAAAGGCGGAGGACAGGACACTGCAGTCAAATTCGGTCAGAATAAGGGTAAAGGAGCCCGAGGAAACCGAAGATTTCAAGCTCAGACTCAGGCTTTCGCAGAATGAATGCTATGCCGGCGAACCGGTACTGCTTACCGTCACCTGGTACCTCAGAAAGGATATCCGAAGTTTTGAGTTTACCGCTCCCTTCCTGGAAACGGAGAAATTCGAGGTGGAGGAACCGGAAGTAGAGCTTGATAACAGAAAACAGTACTTCAGGGTTCCGGTCGCAGGTTACGAATTTATCGCCGAGAAGGGCAGGGATACCCTGGCGGCAAAAAGTTACGCAACCCTGAGTTTTTCTGTGGCGATAACCCCCACAGAGCCGGGGTTGTTTGTCATACCGGAATTCATTGTGGCCTGCGAGACAGGCAGCTCGATAAGAGACCGTTTCTTCGAGGACTTTTTCTCCGAAGGATTCCAGTCCGGAAGGGAAAGAAGCAGAAAGTATGTGATCCCGTCCAACACCCCTACCCTCAAAGTAAAATCTCTGCCCCTGGAGGGAAGGCCGGAAGGGTTCGCGGGGCATATCGGAAGATTCAGAATATCAGCGGAGGCGGAGCCGCTGGAGGTGAATATTGGAGATCCCATCACCCTCCGGGTAACCCTGGAAGGGCCCGAATTCCTTGACAACGTAACTCTCCCCCCCATCTCCGAGATGGAAGGTTTCGCCGAGAATTTCAAGATCCCCGAAGAGCGCGCAGCGGGAGAGGTAGAGAACGGCAAGAAGGTATTCACTCAGACCATCAGGCCCTTAAGCGCTGATGCGAAGGAGATACCACCTGTCAGAATAGTATCTTTCGATACCGGAACGGGAAAGTACAGAACGGTGCAGACCGGCCCCATACCGCTGACCGTCAACCCCACCAGAATTGTAAAGGCCAGTGACGCAGAGGGAACCTCGCTCAACGGGCAGGTATCCGCGCTGGAGAGCTGGAAGGACGGAATAGCCTACAATTACGAAGGGAGCCAGGTTCTGGCAAGGAAGGATTACGGATTTTCCGCCGCAATTTCCAGGTGGTGGCACATCCTTATCATTTCGGTTCCCCCCGCCGCTTTTTTCATTATCCTGATATCTGCGGCGCTGGCCAGAAAAAGCAAATCGGATCCTATGGGGAAACGCTCGCGCAGGGCGTTCAGGGAGCTGAAAAGAAAGTTATCAGCCATAAAAAAATCCGGATCGGAAGGCCCGGAGGCCTGCGCCGGTATACTGGAGGCCTTCAAGGAGTATTTCGCCTGTAAGCTCTGCCGCCAGACTCTCTCCATGACCACTGACGAGATCGAGCATGAACTTCGCCGGAGAGATATAGACAAGGATACGATCGAGCCGCTGAAAGGGCTCATAGAAATATGCGAAGCAGGCACTTACGCCGGGGAAACCCCCGGAAGCGGCGGAAACCCCCAATCAATTACCCGTGAACTGGAAAAACTGATCCGGAGGATAGAGAAAAAACTTTGAGAACTGAGAAGAGAATAAGTAATACTTCGGCGGTAATAATTTTCGCGGCGGCCGCGTCGATAATACTGATATCAGCAGCCGGGCCAGCCGCCGGACAGCAGCTGACCGCCGAGGAAGCCAGGCAGTACCTTTCCAGGGCTGAAAAATCATTCAGGGAAGGACTGAGGCTGGATGCTTCCGATCCCGGCGCGTCCGGAGAGAGTTTTCAGAAATCTATCCTCTACTACCGTGAACTGATCGAGAAAGGAGGCATCCGGAACGGGAAAATCTACTATAATATTGCCAACGCCTATTTTCGAATGGGCGACCTGGGCAGGGCGATACTGAATTACAAACGCGCCGCGCTGTACATGCCCAATAATGATAATCTGAAGAGAATCATGGAGTACGCCAGGAGCAGAAGACTGAACAAGATCGAAGCCAGGGAGAAAGAGAAGATATTCAGGACCCTCTTCTTCCTTCACTACGATCTTCCGTTTGGAGTCAGATTCATGATTTTTTCCGTCGCCTTTGCGCTGGCATGGATCACCGCATCGATTATGATATTTTTCAGGAATGGAAAGCTTAAAACAGCGTTAATACTGTTTTCGGCGGTGAGCGCTCTCTTTCTTGCCTCTCTGGCGGTGGAAACGGCCTGGGCCCCGGCGGAAAGGGAGGGAGTAATAACGGAAGAAAGTGTGGTGGCAAGAAAAGGTGACGCCAGATCCTATCAGCCCAGTTTTACTGAGCCGCTGAGAGCGGGAACTGAATTTAACCTTCTGGAAGAGCGGGGCGGATGGTATCATATTGAACTGGTCAACGGAGAGCGATGCTGGATACCTTCAACCAGCGCGGAACTCGTAATAGAGCACTGAAATTATCAGCACAATACAGCTGAAAGGAGTTTCAGGTGATGAACAGGAATCTTTTTACTCTGGCGGCGGCGCTGGCAATCTCATCTATTATTCTTTCCGGGCCGGTCCTGGCCGGGGAGAAGGAAATCACTCCCGGCCTGATAGAAGAGCTGAGAAAATCGATCGAGGAAGACCGGTCCATACAGGCGCTGGTCAACGCAGTTTCCAATAATGACCTGAAAGATCTGGTTTTCAACAACCAGTTCCACAGAGAGCATAACGACCTTTTCAATTTCAAGATTGAAACCAGCGGAATAACCGACCAGAAACAGAGCGGAAGGTGCTGGTTATTCGCCGGATTCAATGTAATGCGGCCGGAAGTAATGGATAAATTCAATCTGGAGCAGTTTGAATTCTCCGAAAACTATCTCTTCTTCTGGGACAAGCTGGAAAAGGCGAATATGTTCCTGGAGGCGATGATAGAGACCGCCGGAAGGGACATAGATGCCCGTGAAATCCAGACCCTCCTGGAAAATCCGGTTCCGGACGGTGGATGGTGGAACTATGTGGTATCTCTGATCGAAAAATACGGCACTGTTCCGAAGGAGGTCATGCCGGAAACCAGGAACTCATCCAGCACCGGCAGGATGAACAGCCAGATTAACGGAATGGCCCGCTCATTCGCCGCCACCCTCAGAAGAGAGCATGCCGCCGGGGCGAACCGGGAACAGCTGAGGGAGAAAAAGAAGGAGATGCTCAGGAAGGTGTACCGGCTGCTGATTCTTCATCTGGGGATGCCTCCCCGGGAATTTACCTGGAGAGTGGAGAACAGGGATAAGGAGCTATTCGAGAAAGATTATACTCCCCTTTCCTTTTATGAAGAAGCGGTGGACACTGACCTCCGGGAATATGTCAATGTGATGGACCACCCCTCTCACGAATACAACAGGCTGTACCGGATACGCTACTGCCGCAATATGCCGGAAGTTAATGACATGGAATTCGTAAATCTTCCGGTGTACAGACTGCGGGAATTCGCCAGGTCCGCCCTGTTGAATAACGAGCCGGTCTGGTTTGCAGCCGACGTGGGCAAGGGAAACGATACCCGGAACGGCATTCTGTCCAGCAGTATATACGATTACGAAGCGCTTATCGGGAGTTCCCCGGAGATGAGCAAATCTGAAAGAGTGCAGTACGGAGAGAGCACCCCCGGCCATGCGATGGTCCTTATAGGAATGGATATGGGAGAGGACGACCGGGTCGTCAAGTGGCTGGTGGAAAACTCCTGGGGCGGCGACACCGGAAATAACGGATTATGGACTATGTATGACGAATGGTTCCGGAAATATGTTTTCTCGGTGATAGTTCACAAGCGGCATCTTCCCGGTGAAGTGTCCGGTATCCTTGAAACTGAACCGGAGATTCTGCCCCCCTGGGATCCGATGAGAAGAGCATTTCGATAATTGACAGTTTAAGCGAAGGCAGGGAATTCATTTCCGGGGTCAGCGCGGAACTCCGGGGAGGGATTTCCTCCCCGCCGGAGACGGATTGGCAGCTGATCAGTATTCTTCCATTACCCTGTGCCAATCCCGGGCCACTGAAATCCGTTTTTCCACCAGGCGGATAATCTTCTTGTTGTTGGTTTTTTCGCGAAGCTCCTCCCACTCCTCTATCGCTTTATCCACCTCGCCGAGCCGAGCGTGAAGATA
Organism: Candidatus Krumholzibacteriales bacterium; assembly: GCA_046483305.1. Classification (GTDB taxonomy): domain Bacteria; phylum Krumholzibacteriota; class Krumholzibacteriia; order Krumholzibacteriales; family WJIX01; genus WJIX01. The sequence goes on from JAWODM010000066.1 coordinate 65,314, forward strand.
CCCCTTGATAAACATCGCTTTCTGGTTATCCGGCCTTTTCTCCCGGGCCTTCTTGATAAACCTGAGAGATTCACTCAGCCGGTTCATTTTATAATATATTTCCCCCAGCATCCGCAGCGCTTCGAAGCATTCGGGGTCCAGCTGCACAACTTTCTCGAATTCAGCGGCTGCCTTCTCCAGGTTGAGCTTGGAGTAATAGTTCCGGCCCCTTCTGAGATGTCTTTCTATTCTCTCATCTGCGCCGATCTCCGATTCCGGGGTATCTTCGTCATCCCCGGACAGCTCTATCACGTTCATCACCACCAGCCCGTATATAAGCTTGCTGGTGGTAAACAGGTCCTCTTCTACTTCTTCATTTATTTCAAAGACCGATCTGCACCCGTCAACCAGAGACAGGATCTCCCATTCCTTGGGCTTGAGATTCAGCTGCTGGTCCTCCTGGTCGCATAATCTGAATACCGAATGCCTGGAGGGAACCTTGTTCTTTATGTTGGACCATTCATCAATTCTCCTGGCCCCTTCCAGAATCAGATTCTCGGTATTCAGCCGCACCAGCAATTCACTCTTCTTATCGATATCCTCCTCTATGAACCGGCAGTCCCCGTTCTCCCACTTGAATATATTATAAACGCAGTCTCTGATCCTGCTGGAGAAGAAACTGTCCAGGTGATTTCTTGATGAAATCCCTTCGCCCACCAGGCAGTCAATCAGGGTTTCGTAGTTCCTGCTCTTTTCCTCTATCCGGGCGGCTCCCACCTCGTCCAGCACGCCCCAGTCCTCCAGAACCACGCAGGTGGAAGGGGGTGATTTATCATATATGGACGCAAAGCATACCGCGCCTTCGTCAAAGAGGATATGAGCTCCCTTTTCCTGTGCAGAATCGGTTATGATTAAGCGGCCGGATTTCTTATTGTGGCACAGAACCTGAAAAAGATCGAAAAGTCCCAGTTCATTTATCGATGACCTTATTGTCATAACTCTAATCTCCTATTTCCAGATTGTCGAAAAGAGCCTCGGCCTCTTCATCAATACTCCTGTCGCCACTCTCGCCGGCCTCAACAGTATTTTTCTCCTCATGCTCGTTCTTGCCGGTATTCAAATCTTCCGCGGCCTCTTCTGATCTTTTCTCTTCTGCTTTGCGGGGCGCTTTGTTCTCTTCCCCGGATCCCTTATTCTCTTCCAGGTCGCGGATCCCCTCGGACACTATGGAGACCATTGACTCCCTGATTCTATCGAAGCGCCTCTGAACCCCCGATCTGAGAATTTCCAGCAGATTTTCATCCACTGCCTGTACCAGAGCCGAGTCGACCTTCATCTGCTCGTTCTCATCGAGGGTGGAAAGGCAGAAATGAAGCCCGGTATATTCGGGATTTATTCTGGCTCCATCGAGAATCGCCTGAATGGCGTCCCTGAAATTGCCCTCTCTGAGGTGTATCAGGCCCTTGAGATATATTGCGTCGCTGTGATTCTGATCCACACTGAGCGCGCTCTCGATATCGAAGAGGGCGGGAGTCAGGCGGTTCATTCTGTAATGGAGTATCGCCCTCTTCTCGTAGAGAGTAGCGCTCTTGCCCACGAATGCCTCCAGACGCTGAATCAGGTTTTCCACCATCATGTATTCTTCCTTGAGAAGATTGCATATCAGAAAATTGAAATTGAGCTCACGATGGTACAGACGGAGGTTCAGCCCTTTCTTGAACATCCTCTCCGCGTCTTCGATCAGCCCTATCTGATAGAGAATAACCCCGAGATTGTTAATAGTATCAGCGTCACCTGAATTCAGCCTGAATGACTGGAGATAGCAAATGGCGGCTTTACGCTGATCTCCCCAGAGATGATAGATCACTCCGCAGAGCAGGTAAGACTGGGAATTATCGGGATTGATCTGAAGCGCTTTGAGAAAGGATCCTGCGGCTTTTTCATATTCGCCTTCCAGCATATGTATCTTGCCTATCTCAAGATATACCCGGTCTTTCTCCTTCATTTCCTGGAATGATTTTTCCAGCTCTTTCAACCCTTCCTTATAGTAACCCCTTTCCCTGTAGGCAAGCCCCAGGGTAAAGGATGTGCTCTCATGACTCGGCATTCCGCTGCTCATATTATCCTGCCGCGCGTCACAGTCCCGGCCCCTGTTCTCGGCAAGAGCAAGATTCGCTTCGGTGTTCTGAAAGGATGGATTCAGTTTTGAAGCGATTCTGCTTTCCTCCAGCGCATCCTGGAAATTGCCCACATCACCGTTTGCAAATGAAAGCAGGAAGTGGGATCGCCAGTACTCCGGATCAAGCTTTATCGCCGCCCTCAGCTCGCCCATCGCTTCTTCGGTCCTTCCCAGGTTGTAATATATCTCACCCAGCTCAGTATGGAAGACAGCTGATTTGTTGACGTTCTCGGCAGCGGCAACATAGTGGTCCAGAGCCTCCTGGTTCAGCCCCATGGATTTCAAGGCGCTTCCCAGATGAATCCTGGCCATATAGTGATCCGGATTCCTGTTAACCAGTTCCTTGAGGGCATTGACCGATTCATCCAGCTTGCCCATATTCTTGTAGCTGACCCCCAGTCTCAGCAAAGCCTCGTCATTCTCCGGATCCTTATCCACCATCTCTTTCCACTTCTTTACATCCGGGTCTTCTATCCCGGTTTCACTGAACAGATACTGCAGGTTCTCCAGCGCCAGATTGAACCGCGAATCAACCTTCAGTGCTTTCTTGAACTGATCCATGGCATCGCTGTACATCCCTTTTCTGTAATACAGGACACCAAGATTATTCAAAGCACCCGGGTCATTCTGGTCAACCCTGGAAGCAAAACCGGCGAGTACTTCCTTTTCGCTCTCGCTTAACTGGGGCATTTTACAGTCCTTTCATCATCTCTTCTAAGCGGTCGCGGGCAACTTCAAGACCTTTTCCAGCACTTCAACGACTCTGGAGGCGTTAAACGGCTTGATCAGAAAATCCCTGGCTCCCGCCTTGAGGGCATCCTGAACCAATGCCTGCTGTCCCAGAGCGCTGCACATTATAACCTTAGCTGAAGCATCGTTAGATACAATCTTGGCGACGGCATCAATGCCGTTCATCTCGGGCATAATTATATCCATGGTGACAACGTCCGGCTTCAGCTCGTTGTACTTTTCAACTGCATCGGCTCCGTTATCGGCCTCTCCGATGACCTCGAATCCGCTGCTTTCCAGTATGTCGGAAATCATTTTCCTCATAAAAACGGCATCATCAACTACCAGTACTCTTGCTTTCATTACAAATTCTCCTTTCCGGATCAGTCAATTCCCAGAGCATCGAATATCATTTCGAGACTGTCGGTTGTGGGAATCAAGAACAAAAATCCCTTACATTCTTCCTCGGTTAAATTAAAAGCTGTTTCAAGAACTATTGCGTAATCCGATTGAACACTGAGATCCACAAGTATGGAATCCATTACCGCTCCCAGCATATCTCTGGATATCTGAGGCACTGAATGCATGATCTTGTTTTTCAGAAAAACGGACATGGTATTGAAGTAACAACCGCACATTATGTTTCCCACCTCTTTGAGAACCGACATGCAGTATTCTTCCGACTCCTCCTCCCTGCCCGAATTTTTGGTAATTATCTTCACCATCTTGTCCGCTTCATGGTAAGGAAAGATCAGGAACATCATGCTTCTGAAACTCTCGTTGTAACCTTCCAGATAAATCACCGAAACCATGGATTCCGGACCGTTGAACAGGTTATAGATTATCTGAATCGGGATAATTTCAACATCCGTAATCGAGACGTCGATCCTCTTTTTCAGAAGCTTCGAAAGCCCGGTTACCGCGTGGGCGGAACCAATATTCCCGAGCTCCTTCAAGGCATCAATTCTCAGATAGGACGGCCTCTTGATCGAACTCATAAGTATTCCTTTCTCTTAGCAAAAAGCGTGGATCCCATATAAAAGCTACTTGTCCGCTTCCCAGGACAGTCGCTCCGGAGATGCCCTGGGTACCCCTTATTATTCCCGGAAGACTCTTAATGACTACATCCTGCTGTCCCAGAATCCTGTCAACTACCAGGCAGGCGAGAGAATTTTCCGCTTCCAGAACAATTATCTTTAAATATCTTCTGACCGATTCCTTCTTCTCGATACTGTTATTATATACCTCCCAGGGTTTTATCACCGGTATGGGGCCTGCCTGAGACAGATAGATATCGGTCCTGCCAATTTTCTTTAAAGATCCGGTCTCAACCCTCACTGTCTCCTTGATGTATTCAGCCGGGATGGCATGAATCTGGTCCCCGGTTACGAAGAGCATAGCTTTGATAATAGACAGGTTAATGGGAAGTTTCGCTCGTGTTCTGGTACCCTTTCCCTTTTCGCTGGTAACATCGATGGTGCCCCCCAGGGAATCAACAGTCTTTTTTACGACATTCATCCCTACTCCCCTGCCCGAATACCTTCCGGCCTCTTCTCTGGTGCTGAATCCGGGTTCCGCGAGTATCCGGCACAGCTCCTCGCCTGAGATTTCAGAATCCCTTCTGCCGTTTTTTTCCTTTATCCTGTCCAGATCTATACCTTTTCCGTCATCTGAAACTTCCAGAATTATATAATTTCTTTCCCGCCTTACAGACACCTCCACAGTTCCGGTTTCGTTCTTACCCGCATCCCTTCTCTCCCCGGGAGTTTCGATGCCGTGATCGATCGCATTCCTGATAAGGTGAACGATAGGATCCAGCATGGACTCAAGGACAGTCCTGTCTACACCGATACCGGCTCCTGTGATCTTCAACCTGACTTTCTTGCCAAGTTCGCATGAAATATCTCTTACCACTCTCTTGAACCTCTGAAAAACGTTTCCGGCGGGAACCAGCCTGGCTTCCATGATCTCTTTCTGTATTTCCGATACGAGCCTTCCCGAAGCGTTGAGCTCCTCCAACAGCGGCTTGGAATTCAACTCGTCAGCCAGGTTTGAGAGTTTGATCCTGCTTATTATCAGCTCTCCGATCAGGTCCATCAGTTCATCCAGCCTTTTCAGTTCAATCCTGGTTGATGAAATCTTTGAATAACATCCGGGGTTCTGTTTCTGAGTTCTATCCCCGGACTCCGGATCGCCTTCACCTTTACTCCCGCTCTCCTGGAGGTCTTCATTATTTTCCAGGTTCATTTCCTCAGAATCAGATCTGGAGCTGAAACCTATTTCAAGCAGCGATTCTATTCTGCTCACCATTTCGAGGGTTATATCGCTTTCTCCCGATTCAATCACCTCCGGAACCAGGGCCCTGAGAGTATCCACTACTTTCAACAGGACATCAGTCCCCTCCCTGGTGATCTCCCGTTCGCCCTTTCTGAAACTGTCCAGTATATTTTCCAGCATGTGGCTGGTCTTGACTACCGAATCATACCCCATGGCGCCCGACATCCCCTTCAGATTGTGAGCATTACGGAACAGTTCGTCCACTACTGAGAGATCGCAGTCCTCCTCGAGTTTCATCATGCCGCTCTCCAGGGCCTGAATGATCTCATCGGTTTCATTGATGTAAAGAGAGGTATATTCATTAACATTCATGAATCTGCCTCCCTTCTTTCAATCTGCTGATTTCATCACTTATTATCTGGGCAATCTCGGCCGGTTCGGCCACCGTGTCTGCCAGGCTCTCGCCAATTATCGCTCCCGGGATTCCCGATACAATGCAGCTTTCAGGGCTCTGCACTATAACCCTGCCGCCGAAATCTCTCAGCACATTGCATCCTGAAAGGCCATCTCTGCCCATACCGGTAAGAATCACTGATATCATTCTCCCCTTGAAAACCGGCGATAGCGATGTCAGCGCAAAATCTATGGAAGGACATGCCGTCCTCTGGGAACTGTTTCTCGGAAGAATTGCAACCGCTGGTATATCTCTCCTGTTTTCATAGATCAGATGCCGCCCTCCCGGAGCAAGCAGGACTCTTCCAGGCTCTATCCGGTCTCCGTCAACAGCTTCCTTCACCTCCACCTCAGACCTTCTGTCCAGCCTCTCGGCCAGGTATCTGGTAAACCCTTCGGGCATGTGCTGAACTACTATAATCCCCGCTGGCAGATCGGCGGGCAGTGACGGTATTATTTCCATAAGCACATTCGGCCCTCCGGTGCTGGCCCCGATCAGGACCACCGCTTCCATCGACTCCGAATTTACAGTTTCCCGGCGGGTATTGAATTTGTAATGGGGAGGCGCAAACCGCACCTTGCTGACATTAACTTCAGCCGCTATCTTTACCTTGCAGATCAGTTCTTCAGCCTGAAAATCAATACCGCTTCTGCTTTTTGCGACAAAATCAACCGCTCCGTAATCCAGGCAGGTTAAGGCCCTGATTGCCGCCCTCTCGCTGCAGGCGCTCAGGATTACGACCGGGGTGGGCCACTCGCTCATCAGATAACGAAGCGTCTCCAGCCCATCCATCCTGGGCATTTCCAGGTCCAGGGTTATGCAGTCCGGTCTCAGATCAGCCACCTTCTTAAGCACTTCCGTACCGTCATAAGCTATCCCGGCAATTTCAATCATTGGATCGGCACTGAGTATGTCAGTGATCATTTTACTCATGAATCTGGAATCCTCCGCAACCAGCACTCTGATTTTGTCTTTACCGCTGATCTCCATTACATTACCCTCTCGCTCCCGGCGATATCCTTAACCATCACGGATCCGTCCGAGAGATCGAATATGATAGTTCTTCCTTTGGTTCCGCCTACACACTCTCCCACTACAGGGATTCCCCGCCCGGCGAGAACTTCCCTGGCAGCCTCGACATTGCGGGCTCCTATCTGTATTACACCCCTGCAGCTCGGATATCCGTCGAACATGGTGGCGCCGCCGAATATCTTGGCGATAAATCTTTTTTTATTTCCACCAGCTTCAGACAGTTCTTCTATCATAGCGTCTACCGCAGTATCCACGAACTTGCCTTTATTTGACTTGTTTTTCACGTTATCACTGTTCGGGTGCATTACATGAGCAAGAGCGCCAACCCCCGCCTGCGCGTCATACAGAACTATGCCGACACATGACCCCAGCGCCATGGTCATCATTTTGGCGGGCGCTTTCATTATTCTATATTCAGCCATCATAACTCTCGCGATGTCACTTCTGGTGTCCTTCATAAGCTGCTCTATCTGCGTTAAAGACCCGGAACCGGCAAAACTCCTTTTTTGCAGCTCCCACCTTAAAGCGGAGCATCCGCCTTCCTTAATTGAGCTACATCAACGAAACTGCTGATAATCTTTTCCGGGTTTATACAGAGAATTATTCCGTTCTGCTCCTGTACTATACCGTCAAGAACTTCTCTGTTTATATTTACATTTCCAAGGTCAGACTTGATTGCCGACTTCGGAATCCTCACCACTTCTATCACCCGGTCGACCTCGAAGCCGATTCCGCCGTCTTCTCCGTCAATAATTATTATTCTTCTGCTCTTTTCATCGCTGCCGGCGCTGTTATCAGAGATACCCAGAGAACTGACGATCTCCAGTATGGGAACTATTTCGCCTCTCAGATTTATCACTCCCCTCACCTGAACCGGCATCCCGGGTACCGGATAGGTGTCGATAGGGAGAATTACCTCTTTAACCTTCTCTATCTCTACGGCGTATTTCTCGTTGCCAAGTGTGAAGGTTATGAATTGTATCTCCTGCTCCGCAGCTGTTCTGGTTTCAGTTTCCATATCATTCTCTCCATCTCAGATTGCATATTGTTATGCGGAGGCGGCCGTTTCTTCCTCACCGATGCTGGCCATATTAAAACGCTCCACGTTTTCTCTAAGCTGTATGGAAAGTTCGCTGAGCTTCTGCGCCGAAGATGCCACATCCTCCATACTGGTGGTCATCTGCTGCATGGAGGCAGCGCTTTCCTGGGTTGCGGAAGCGTTCTGTTCGGCGCTCTTTGATATCTCTCCTATGGAGGAAATCACATTGCTCATCCCTCTGCCCAGTTCCTTGGTGGCCGCCGAAATCCTTCTGGCCATTTCCGTGGAACTTTCCAGAACCTGAACGATTTCATCCAGCGACTTGCCCGTTCTGGTGATAACCTCTCTTCCCTCGGTAACCTCTTTAGAGCCCAGTTCTATACTGTGCACGGCGGTCTGCGTATCTTCCTGGGTCTTGAGTATGAGAGCCGCTATTTCATCAGCGGCCTTGGCGCTTCCTTCGGCAAGCTTTCTGACTTCGTCGGCCACCACCGCGAAACCGCTCCCGGCCTCGCCCGCTCTGGCAGCTTCGATAGCCGCATTCAGAGCCAGAAGGTTGGTCTGGTCAGCGATATCGGTTATGACATCAACGATCTCACCGATCTGATTCGATCTCTCGCCAAGATGTTTGATTATACCTGCGGATTTCTCCGTAACGTCGTAGATCTTATTTATCTTGTCTACCGCTTCCTTGGCTGAATCGCCGCCCTTCCTGGCGGTACCCGATGCGTTAGACGCGGCTGAAGCGGCCATCTCGGCGCTGTTGACTACCTGCTTGACAGACCTCTCCATATTCTTAATCTCTCTATTCATGTCTTCGACCTTCTGAGCCTGAAGGTCGGATGATTTGGCTATGTTCTGAATGGTCAGTGATGTCTCCTCGGTAATCGAGTTGACTTCTTCGGTAGATGCGGAGAGCGACTGGGCGGAGAAATTAACCTTATCCGCCGTATTCTGAACTATATTTATGATCTCGGTAATATTGCGGAAAATCCCGCTCAGGTAGGTGCTGAGTTCTCCCAGTTCATCCTCTGATTCAATCTTCAGGCCATCTATCAGCTTGCCCGTATCGGAGGCAACCGCCTTGCAGTAGGAAAGCAGCTTTACCGCCGGCCGGCGGATGAACTTGTTGCTTATGAAATAAAACAGATAAGAAACAGACAGCAACATAACTGCCGTTATGGAAACCAGCTCCCAGCGCAGCCCGGCTATCTCCGGAGGAGCGTTGACTCCCGATTTCACCGATACCCTGATCTGCCTGTTCCCCGGGAGCAGGAAAGGCAGGTTCATCCTCGTTGAGCCTTTACTCCCGTTGACTGAGGCCCCGGGTTCATTCTCCTCCCCGCTGCCGGTTTGCGGCGAAAGCGTAGAGACCAGAACCTCGCCCTTATCGTCGATAATCTCAACCTCGTCAACCCAGGGATGGTTGTCCCTGTAGGTTATCAGGAAATCCCTCAATTCCTCTCCATCCTTATTGATGAATTTATTCAACGGTAGCTGGCTGCAGTACTTAATCCACATGGAATCCCTCTGCGAGACTGCTTCCGAAATAGCCGACCTGGAAACCTTCTCCAGCCAGAAAGAGCCCAGGGCGCAAATTACGATAATGAATACCAGGGACATTGCCATAATCGATCTGGCAGGATGTTTCCTGAAGTTAAAAAATCGCATCACATTCCTCCGTTCATTGGATCAGATCCGGTTTTCATAGCTCTTCTTTCCGATAGAGTTTTATTGTCGGGCTGACGATTTCAAATAACCCATGCGTCGATCCGCTCATCGCCTCACTCCTTCCCAGCATCAGCAATCCGCCTTTTGAGAGAGCTGAGTGGAAATTGTTCAGGATCTCTTCACGGTAGTTATGCCTGAAGTGTATAATCACGTTCCTGCAAAGAATCATGTCGGCTTTATCCACCGGCGGGGCCGTAAACAGGTTATGAACTCTGAATGAAACCAGCTTTCTGATGCGTGGAGAGATACTGAAAGCACCGTCAATCCCGTTGATATATTTTTCCCTGTATTCATATGGGATTTTAAATACCTGCTCTGACGAATAATGGCCGCGTCTTGCCACCCGGCAGGATTCAGCCGAGATATCCGTTCCCAGAACCCTTATTTCCAGCCCTGTTCCTCTAATGTTCTTATCCAGAAGCATGGCCATACTGTATACTTCCTCCCCCGTAGAGCAACCCGCGCTCCAGACATTCAGGCCGGGTTCTGAGTTCCGGAGTTTGGACTCTATCAGCGCCGGGATTATTTTGCAGTCCAGATAGTTGAATACATTAATGTCACGAAAGAATTCAGTGACATTGATAGTGATCTCTTCGGTCAGGCCGATCAGCTCCATGGGATCTCTGCAAAGATACTCGGTGTATTCGCTTATATCAGTGAACCCCTTAATCATCATCCTGTGAGATATCCTTCTTTTAAGGGTGGTAGGACGATACTTGGCCAGATCGAGATCGGTCTTCGATTTCACGTACAGAATGAGATCATTGATGCAACTGGCTTCAAGCAGTTTTTCCATACCCGGCCCTAAGTTTTGCGTCTTTCTGAATTCTCTGTTAATCCCCCATAAATAACGGGGATCGTTTACTCGGGAACCGAAATTGCAAATGATATTCCACCAGTCGAAAGGTGCAACTTTTTTACTGCTTGACCCGGGATGGCATATAGGATGCAAGCCATTATTAAACAACCAATTAACTCGCCAATAGAGACAATAACAGGGCCGCCGGAGGAACATCCTGACACTATGCGATTCTTTATAAAATTATCTGCCGCATCTTGCTTTTTGCGAATTTTGGATTTGGAGGTTGGAAAATGAGAAAATATTCCATCAAGAATGTTGATGTTTTCACCACCACCCCTTTCAGCGGGTACCCCACTTCAGTGATCACATCGGCGGAAGGATTAAGCGATCAGGAAATGCAGAAAATAGCCGAGGAGATAAGTCTGACCGAGGTTGTCTACATCACCTCCACCTACGGCGGAAAATCTCAGTTCAGAATCAGATTCTTCACCCAGAGTGAAGAAATCAACATAAGCGGACACAGCATGATAGGCGGATGCTTCGCCCTGTTGGAAGAAGGGAAAATTGAGCCCAATGAAGGCCGAACCAAGATTTATCTGGAAACTAATGACGGTGATATACCGGTCAATCTCTTTTTCAGAAGAGGAGAGTTTTCAGGAGGCGGGAAGAAACTGAATACCGGAGTTCTTGAAAAGATCATGATAAGGCAGAAACTTAAAAGCCACAACCTCTCTCCGGTTGACCCGGCGGAAATAGCCAACATACTGGAAATCGATCTCAACAGCATAGTTTCCACCGGATTCCCGATCGAAGAGATAAATACAGGGCTTCACCACCTGGTTGTTCCGGTAAACGATCTGGAAACCATTCACAACATAAAGCCGGATTTAATAAAGATGAGTATCATGAACAGAAAGTACGGCATCCAGATTACTGACATCTTCTCCCTGGACACCGATGATGAATCCACAGCCCATACCAGGCATTTCGGCCCCGTTGTGGGTATTCTGGAAGCATCGGGGTCAGGGATGTCCGCCGTGGGGATAGGATCCTACCTGACCAGGCACGGATTGACCGCCGGCAAAACAATGGTTTTCAGGCAGGGTAATGATCTGGAAAACCTTTCAAAAGTATACTGTTACATTGATCCCGCGGATAAAGATTCCATGTCGGTATATGTTGGAGGAATGGCTACCACCTCTATAGAAAGATTTGTGGAAATTGATGAGACCAGCGGGGATCTGGTTTTCAGCTGATCTCAATTTGAGGCTTTGGATGCCGGCTGCCCGGTTTTCTTCTCCGGGACTGATCCGGAGCCATAGGGGATCGAGAAATGGAAGGTGACGCCTTTGGCCCTGCGTGAATCGACCCAGACCCTTCCCTTGTGCATTTCCACATAGTGCTCAACAAGCCTGAGCCCCACTCCCATTCCTTCCCAGATCCTGTCCACCCCCCCGTCGGCCTGAGTGAAATCCTTGAATATCTCTTCTACCTGGTCCTCACTCACACCCGGCCCGTTGTCACTGACCGATACCACTACTTCCTTCCCGTTGCCGCTGGTTCTCACACTGACCTCTCCGCCCTGGTCCGCGAATTTCACCGCGTTGCTCAGCAGCCCCTCGCAAACCTTCCGTACAAGCAGGGGGTCAAACTCTATTATGGGAAGCGCCAGATCGAGGTCGTAAAGAATCCGTATCTTCTTCTTCACAGCTTCCGGTTCAATCATCTTTCCTGAGATGCTCACTATTTCATTAATGCTGGCGGGAGTCACATTAAGCATCGTGCCGGACACCTCGATCCTGGAGAGGTCAAGCAGGTCGTTTATAGCATCCAGGAGCTTTCCGGATTGAAACGAAATAATATCCAGAAATTCCATCAGTATGCTCTTGTCCATACTACCATCCGATATATCATGCTGAATGGTATTAACGTAAGCCATTACTACCGAGAGTGGAGTTCTCAGCTCATGGCTGACCCTCCCCAGAAACTCCCGTTTCAATTGATCCAGCTGCGTCAGTTTTCTGTTCGTATCCTTGAGTTCCCGGTTCTGTTCCCTGATCTTCTTTTCCAGAAGTTTTCTTTCGGTTACGTCATGGCCTATATAAAAAATATAGGGGCGGTCCTTTATCCGGATAACCGCCGGTTTGATATTAATAAAAATCAGTTCTCCGTCTTTCTTCCGGAATGAGTAGTCATTCAGCGATGTTTTCTCTCTCTTCAAGACTCCTGCGATATCCTCTTTGGCTGCATCCCTGTTATCAGGGGGTACCAGATCATAAATTGAACTTCCTATCAGCTCATCCCTGTCATACTTGAAGAAAGAACTCATCGAATCGCTGCACTCTACAATGTCCGCGGAAAGATCGGTAATAAAAATGATGTCTCTTGCGTATTTCATCAGGGATTGATATTTTTCCCCGAGGCTTTGAATCTCCTCGAACATAAGTGAGTTGGCAACCGCTATGGAGGTTAGTTCGCTGAAACTCTGTACAAGCTCGAAATCTTCCTTACTGTAATAATCCTCCTGCCGGCTCCCGATATTCAGGGTCCCTATCAGAGAGTTCCTGGCGACCAGGGGAACCACTATATCAGAACCGAGATTATCATCCATCATGATTTCCCTGAAATTATCGTCATGCCTGATTCTGTTCCTGAGAATCGGCTTTTTGTTAAGAGCGACCCAGCCGACAAGGTTGCTTTCATCCAATGGAACGTAAAGTTCTTCACCGGGATTGTGACCGCCTTCCCTGCGGGAGATATGCCTGATATAAAGGCAATTATCCTCTTCCTCATAGACAGCGATACATATCAGATCACAATCGATTATGCCGGACAGTTTTCTTGATATCCTTGATAGAATATCCTCCAGCTCCAGGTGCTCATTTATCATCCCGGCGATATCCATGAATGCCGTCAGTTGCCTGTCGTGACCGCATTCTACCATTCCGGCTATATTTCTGTTCTTTGAAGTCCGGTCCATTTTGTCCTTGTTCCTCCCGGCTATAACCGCTGCCGGGGATTTCAGCGGAGAATAAACCGCGGCAGCGCCAGTTCAGGACTGGTTTGTGCATGAAATATTCCAGAACTGTAAAAATGGATAAAATATAACCGCTGCCGGATTATTTAAATGAGAATCTGCTCTTGAAATGCCGCAGGGGAAGTTCTCTGCCGAATTCGACGTTGACTCCGGGTATCCTGTCCCTGTGATCGTACAGAATCTTAACCGATTCCACAAAAGCCGAAAGGTCCTGATCCTCGTAACATAACCGCGGAACTGCCGCTCTGACGTAGTTCACCCGCGGATGGGGCGGAACCTCTTCTTCACCGTCAAAATGCCCGAATGCGTATATGCCCAGTTCACAAACCCGGTGGCCGGCTATAAGAAGGAGCGCGGTCAGGGAAATCCCCATAAATTCATCTCTTCCTTCAGCTCCGAAGAACCTGTCCATATCCATGTATACGGCGTGGCCGCCAACTGGTTTTATTATGGGAATACCGTAACCGTCCAGCTGCATTCCCAGCCTCTCCACCTGCCCTACCCGGCTGGCCAGATAACTGTCTCTTACTACGGTTTTCAGCCCTTCCACCACTCCTTTTAGATCCCGTCCGGTGAGGCCTCCGTAGGTGGGATGCCCTTCGGTCATTATCTGATGATCAATTACCCGCTGCTTGAAATCGGGATAAGCCGAGTCGAAACGGGCCCCGTTCTTCAGAACCAGAGCGCCTCCCATATTCACCAGGCCGTCTTTCTTGAGGCTGATATGGAATCCGTCCACGTAACTGAACATCTCGTGGACAATAGCGGTAATTGATTTGTCGGAATATCCGGGCTCTCTCTTCTTGATGAACCAGGAGTTCTCGGCAAATCTGCAGGCATCGAGAAATAAGGGCACCTGATATTTATCCGCCATATCCTTCACTTCCCTGATGTTGGATATCGAAACCGGCTGGCCTCCTCCGGTATTATTAGTGATAGTAAGATAAACCAGGGGGACCCTGCCGCTCTCGTTCTCCAGAAGATTCTCCAGCTTCCCGGTATCCATGTTGCCTCTGAATCCACACCCCTCATTTCCCTCAATATGTTCCCTGCAGGGAAGATTGAGAGGGATCATTTTCTTGTCAAGAATGTTACCTTCGGTAGTATCAAAATGGGAATTGCTTGGGATAATATAAGCGGATTCCCTTTCAGGCTGCTCCAGCGAACTCATTACCGAGCTGATCCTCTCCCTCAGTTCAGGGTTCAGGCCGCCGGAGAGTTCTCCCCCCGAATGAACCTTCAGTACTTTCCTCAGAATAGAGAAGAGGGCGTTCTCGGCGGCTCTTCCCTGGTGAAAAATAAAAATATTCTCGCCATTTAATCCGGGGCTGCTTCTCCAGTCCTCTCCGAAGGTTTCAGCTACCTGATCCTTGAGCTCGAAATAACCCTCATTGGACCCGTATGCCTCATCACCCAGAAGCATGGCTACCCACTGCTTAACGGTCATGGTAGTAGTACCGGAATCCGAGAGAAGGTCGCAGCCGGGTATCATGTCTGACCTGAACAGAAAGGGGTTCAACCCCGCTTCACTGATAAGCGCTTCTTTTCTTTTTTCGAAATCCCCGATGGAACATTCCCTGAATCTTACCGAGGCGTTTCTGTAAGGGCGGGGTCTGAAATACCTCCCCTGTTCCGGAGCCCTGTCCAGGTTTTTTCGGAATTTATCAATAAAGAAATCGACTGTATTATCCATCGGTTATCCTTCTCTCCGGTAAATTCATGGTCTCCCTTACCTCTCTGAGGGTTTCGGAGGCGACCTTTCCTGCTCTTTCAGCCCCAACTGCCAGGATATCCCACACCACTTCAGGTTTTTCTTCCAGCTCTCTCCTCTTTTCTCTTACCGGCCGGAGTTTTCTGTTCATGCTCTCAGCCAGCTGCTTCTTGCAGTCCACGCACCCCCTCTCGCCCATCTCACATTCGGTCCGGATCGAGCCGGCCAGGTCTTCATTGTAAATTTTATGGAATGCGAATACCACACAGCCGCCGGGATGGCCGGGGTCGTCCTTTCTTATCTTCACCGGATCCGTAAACATGCTTTTTACCTTTTCGGCTGTCTCCTCTTCACTTAGAGAAAGAGCGATATGATTTCCGGCGCTCTTGCTCATCTTGCGATCCACGCTGTCGATACCGGGCACCTTCGGAACCTCAGTCATCAGAGCTTCCGTGACCGGGAAAACATCTCTACCGTACAGATTATTGAAACGCAGCGCCAGGTCCCTGGTCATATTTACATGGGCTTCCTGATCCTTGCCCACCGGAACATAATCGCCCTTGTACACGAGAATATCGGCGGACTGAAGGGTTGGATAACCCAGCAGTCCGTAACTGGGAGATTCTATAGCGTAGCTGCTTACCATATCCTTATAGGTGGGATTGCGCTCCAGCCATCCCAGAGGCGTAACCATTGAAAATATCAGATGCAGCTCGGCCACTTCCGGGACATGAGACTGCACAAATATGGCTGACCTCTCCGGATCAAGCCCGGCCGCCATCCAGTCTATCGCCATCCCCAGAACGTTCTTTTTCAGGGACCCCACATTCTCATAACCGACCGCTCCCCCTCCGCCGGGAGTGGTAAGAGAATGCCAGTCTACTATGAAGAAATAACAGTCATACCTGTCCTGGAGTGAAACCCAGTTATCCAGAGCTCCCAGAAGATTCCCTAAATGAATGTCCCCGGTGGGACGCATCCCGCTGGTGACCTTTTTCTTCGACATCTGATACCTTCCTCTTATTTATGTAGATAATTGAATAAATGCTGGCAATAAAAAATAGGGGTGGCAGGACTTGAACCCGCAACCCTCGGTTTTGGAGACCGATGCTCTAGCCAGTTGAGCTACACCCCTGATGAGAATAAAAATAACAATTACCCCATTAAAGTCAAGTTCTTTGAATGCACCGAATTCCAGCCCTCCCGGGCGGCCAGTCCGCCCGGGAGTCATTCAAGCCGGAATCATTCAAGACTCTTCTATTTCGCAACCTCTTCGAGTACGGCTTTAAGCAGTTTCCAGAATGTTTCCACACTGGGTATATTCACTCTCTCATCCGGCGAATGAGGATGTTCAATCCAGGGGCCGAACGACACCATATCCATTCCGGAGAATTTTTCCCCGATAATACCGCATTCGAGGCCGGCATGGATAGCTTTCATTTCCGGTTCTTCTCCAAATTCCTGCTTGTGCACCTTTTTCACCAGAGCGAGTATCTTTGAATCCAGATTCGGTTTCCATCCCGGATAGGGAGCTTCCTCTTCTACCTCAGCGCCGGCCAGTTCCGCCGCGGCGGTAATCCTGGCGCTCAGGGCATGGAGAGCGCTGGCGATCGAACTTCTGGTGGAAGTGCCTATCACGGCTTTCCCCTCCTCGATCTTTATGGTAGCAAGGTTATTGGATGTTTCGACCAGGCCCTCTATATCGTAGCTCATGGTCTCCACCCCATGCGGAAGAGCGATCAGCAGGTTCAGAAGAGTAGCGGTAGTCTCTTCGCTCATGACTTTCGCGGGAGAATCTCCGGATTCTTCGACCACAACCTCCAGGTTTTTCTCTGTTCCTCCCAGCTCCTTGCTTATATCATCCATCTCCGCCATCACAATCTTCTTCACAGCAGCCTGGTCCGCTCCGCTAACCGCTATAACCGCTTTGGCTTCCCTGGGGATAGCATTTCTCTTGCTTCCGCCCTCGATGGCACCGACAAACAGACCGTGTTCATCGCTTATTCTGCTGATAACCCTGGCAAGAATCTTTATAGCGTTACCCCGCTGCTCAATGATATCGATACCTGAGTGTCCCCCCCTCAGGCCCCTGACATGAACAGACAGCAGGGATGAATCGGCTGGCGTATCCACCATCTCCAGCGGCAGGCGCAGTACGCTGTCGCCTCCCCCGGCACAACCGATGTATACTTCACCTATCTCCTCGCTGTCGAGATTGAGCATTATCTCGCCCTTGAGAAAACCGGGCTGAAGCTCTCCGGCTCCTATCAGCCCGACCTCTTCACTCACCGTAGCCAGAATTTCCAGGGGGCCATGGACCGCATCCTCATCCTCTGCGACCGCCAGAGCAGCCGCCAGCCCGATTCCGTTGTCGGCTCCCAGAGTGGTGCCTTCGGCGGTTATCCAATCGCCCTCTTTCCTGGCGGTTATCCCGTCCTTCATGAAATCAACGTCCACGTCGGAATTCTTTTCGCATACCATATCCAGGTGCCCCTGTAGAACCACCGTGGGAGCGTCTTCATGGCCCTCAGTAGCCGGTACCCGGATTACCACGTTTCCGGCATCATCCTTCTCGGCCTCGTATCCCTTTTCATCGGCCAGCGAAAGAAGATATTCGGTCAGCTGTTCTTCATTTCCTGAACAATGGGGTATCTCAAGAATCTTACTGAAATACTCCCAGAGTTTTTCGGGTTTCAAACCACTGAACGTCATCCTTTACCTCCTCATTGAATAAATCGACTTTCAAACTCTGTCCCCGGCCGGAAATCAGCTCCGGCCGGAGAAACTCTGTTTACTATTCCACGCGGCTAAAGGATTATAAGCCACAAAAGATAAATGGTCAAGCTTTGCGTGAAAGTGATAAAATCTGTTATTCTTTAATATGTGGAAAAACCAGTGGAAACTGGCCAATCAGGCATCAACAGAATGGAAATTCAAGGAGGATAATATGATCAGGGAATTCGGTGTCAGAACATCGCGCAGGAATGAGCTTATAGATATCACTTCGGAAATACGTTCAATAATAGAGGAGAGCGGAATTGAAGAGGGGTATTGCCATATATTCGTTCCGCATACAACCGCAGCGGTGACCATAAATGAAAAAGCCGATCCCAACGTTTCCCGTGATATTTCCGGCAGCATGGAGAAAATCGTACCCGCGAACTGGGGATACACTCACGCCGAGGGCAACTCGGATTCTCACATAAAGTCTTCCATGGTGGGCGTTTCAGAACTGGTTCCGGTCAGAGGCGGCAAACCGGTGCTGGGCACCTGGCAGGCGGTATTCTTCTGCGAATTCGACGGCCCCCGCGGCAGAAAGTGCCTGGCCCGGGTTTCTGAGTAGGCCGGCAGCCGTACAGCCTGTCACCAGGGGAACAGATCGAAGACGAACCCCAGCGTCATTTTTTCCTCTTCCAGAAAGAGGGGGAATCTCCGGCCGGTATCATAAGCAAAAACCAGGTCCGGATGATAACTCTTTCTTTCGGGAGGCTCCAGCATTCCCCTGAGCAGAAGCCTCAGGCGGAATTGATGAAATTCATTGAAATTGTCTATTCCGCCGGCGGGGAATGATGAAATCACAGAGTAAGAAAACTGCAGTCCGTACAGAACCGTCCAGGTCAAACGGCCCTCCATGAAAGCCGCTGTATTTCCGAATTCCGAACTACCCCACACCTCGCTGCTGTTGGAACCATACCAGGCATATCCGAAGCCCAGGTCAACACCCTTGAACACACTCCTGCAGAAACTATTAACACCCTTGAAGAAATGATCCAGTCTCACCGAAAGAGCAGTCTTGAGGTGTTGGGAATACCGGGAGCCCGGATCGGATTCGGTGATAAGCTGATACTGGTAATCCACCCTGAACCTGTATCTGACCTGGTTGAACCATTTTGAATATGAGCCTTCCAGCCCGGCCAGCCTTCTTCCGGTGTCAGTCCCGGAATTCCGGTAAGTCACCCTATCCCAGTCAAGGTAGGGTTTCAGGCTCCATCCCCCGAAGGAAAACCGCGGCTTTATATGAAGTTCGGTATCGGCCCTGTCTTCCGACATTTCATAGACGGCGTTGAAACTGCTCAGTTCGTAATTATTGCCGGAAGACGAAAACGCCGGCGCAATGTATCGTGCGAAAAACCGCCCTGGGCCGCAATCGCCCGGCTCGAAGTAGAACGGATCGCAAACCCTGTCGAATACGATATGGCCAGTTTTATTCTCTCTGAAGATAACCCTGTAACAACGCTTACCCCTGAGTTTCCCCGAAGAGAGTATTACCACTCCGCGGGAGCTGTCCGGTTTCACCCGGGAGGGGTGGAAGGAACTGCCTCTTTCCGGCTCGAGTTCGACAATGGTGAAATCGTGTCTGGTCAGCCCTCCCGGGACGATCTTTTCTCCGCCGCTCCCGTAGAAAGTGAGTTCTATCCAGTAATGCCCCCGTTCGAAGTACAGAACGGCATCTCCGGCCATGGTATTCAGAGGAACCAGAATAATCAGCGCAAAAAACAAAACATTAATATATTTCATTTAGTCATCCCCTTTCCGGTATGCGCCGGCTCTCAGAAGATGCTCCCCGAATTGAGCAAAGGTTTCCTCCCGGTGGTAATGATTCTCGATCCGGGACTGTTCGAGCCCGGTTCTCTCGGAAAGCTCGTCGAATATATCCTCCAGAACAGTCTCATCCCCCAGGTACTGGATATTGAAATCGACTATCGGAGGTGCCGATCCGGCCGCCAGGAAAATATCAACAAAATCTTCCCGGCTGATACCGGCGGCCCTTTCTGAAAAAGAATCGGCCAGGTCCCCCTCTATCATCTCTCTCTTCTCCAACCAGCTCTTTTTTTTCATGAATGCCCCCTATAAATGAATTCACGGAAACGCCTGTTTACGGAAGTTTATACGAGTCTGCCCCCCTGTAAGTGTCAGGAATAGAGCCTCTGCCCCCTGCAAGCACCAGGCACATGGTACCAGGGAAAAGTCGTTTTTTCAATATTTGATCTCGGGAAGGCCTGCCGCCGGCATAAAAAAAGCCGTTTGGTTTATTAACTTCTACTCCTAAGGGAAGTGAAAAATAGCGATCCTAAGGGACTCTCACCGGAGCGTGGAAAGTTAATTACCTGAAAAATCAGGCGGAGGTCTTTTCCAAATAAGCGGCTCATCTCCTAGGGGAAGAGATGGGGTTTTTGGTAGGAAGGAAAAGACCTCCAAAAACCAAACGGCAAATCCATATTTTATTTTCTATTTCTTTCTTCTTTAATTTACTCCTTCTTCTTGAAGCTGTAAATCAAATTTTTCTGAAAATCCTTTTTCCTCTTTTCGCTTCCCCTCCATGATACTATATTAAACTCAAAATTTCCATAGGTATTATTCACTATTTTACAGCTTTTCCTGTTCTATCAAACCGATCTTCAGGGCGTAACGCACCAGCCCCGCGGTGTCGTGGATATCTATTTTATTCTTTATATTGGCCCGGTGATTCTCAACCGTCTTAACGCTGATGAATAGAGACTCCGCTATCTCCCTGCTGGTATTACCTTCGGCGATCAATTTCAGAATCTCCCTCTCCCTGCCGGTGAGCCTGCTGAACTCCTTTACCTTTTCGCCCTTGCTCACCATCTTCCTGTAATTATCCAGAATATCGCCCGGGAGATCTGGAGAAAGGTATATACCTCCCTCCAGAGCGACATTGATTGCCTTTATAAGTCCGTCCGCGGCCTGCTCCTTAACCAGATATCCGTTAGCCCCTGCCTCCAGGGCCCTGTAAACGTATGTTTCATCCATATGAATGGTCAACATGATAACAATAGTCTCCGGGTGCCTCTTCTTTATCTGCCTGGTAGCCTCAATCCCCCCCAGTTTGGGCATGCTGATATCCATTACCACCACGTCGGGCATTTTCTCCTCGACCATCTCCACACCTTCTCTGCCATTATCTGTCTCCCCGACTATCTTATAGCCCCTGTCTTCCAGAAGACGCTTAAGGCCT
This sequence comes from Candidatus Krumholzibacteriales bacterium, assembly GCA_046483305.1. GTDB lineage: Bacteria > Krumholzibacteriota > Krumholzibacteriia > Krumholzibacteriales > WJIX01 > WJIX01. The sequence continues at coordinate 86,261 of JAWODM010000066.1, forward strand.
TGCCTGAATATAGTATGGTTCTCCACTATTATTACACTTAAAGCCATTATTAATATCCCTTTAACTTTAAGAGGGAAGGTGTTATCCCCCGCTTTTACGGTATATATCTGTCATAATATACAAAATTACCATTATAAAGTTCCCATGATTGTGACTTCCCTCATATCTATTATTATCAATTACAATATCAATATTGTCAATACCATATATCAGATTTATATACCAGATCTCTTTCAATTTCTCCGGTTTGCTTTATCAACAGGCATATACGCGAATATCATACGGACACATGGATGAGTATCCGCTTCAAGAATGGACTTGACCCTGAACGCCACTTTGGTTAAGAAGAATAGATGGACAGGCACACGCCTGAACAGGCGTGCCAGTATATAATGTATCAGAAAAACACCGGGAGAGAAAGAAATGCCTTTAATAGAAAAGAAAATAACCGAGGCTATAATCAAGAGATATACGGAAAAGCTTCTGGACCACCTGAAATGCGATGTAGTGATAGTGGGAGCCGGGCCCAGCGGCCTGGTAGCCGCCGCCAAACTCGCTCAGGCGAAATGGAAGACAGTGGTTTTCGAAAAAAGGCTGAGTGTAGGCGGGGGCATGTGGGGAGGGGGGATGATGATGAACGAAATAGTCGTCCAGGATATAGGCAAAGAGATACTGGATGAGTTTGGCGTGGAGAGTGTCCTTTCCTCAAAAGATTACTACACCGCCGATGCGATAGAGGCAGTCTGTTCAATAGCGGCCAGGGCCGTAAAGAGCGGGGCCAGAATCTTTAATCTGGTAATGGTGGAAGACCTGGTGATCAAGCATAACAGGGCAGCCGGAGTGGTAATCAACTGGTCTACCGCCGAAATGTCAGGACTTCCCATCGATCCGCTGACCATAGAATCCAAATTCGTGGTGGATGCGACCGGGCATCAGGCCGAGATAGTCAGGCTGCTGGACAGGAAAGCGGACACCCGGTTGATGACTCCCACCGGGAAAGTAGAGGGTGAGAGGTCTCTCTGGACAGAGAAGGCGGAGCAGTCCACCCTGGATAATACCAGAGAGATTTACCCCAATGTCTTCGTCACCGGGATGTGCGCCAATGCCACCTTCGGTTCCTACAGAATGGGCCCGATCTTCGGCGGAATGCTGAAATCGGGAGAAAAGGTCGCCGGGCTCATTTCCCGGAAACTGGAAATGGGAGAAGAGGACGGTTAGATAAGCCCGGTCAGGGAGCGCGGCAGTTCCACCCCCGACAGGTCCCCGGCTGACAGGGTGATCGAAAGGCCGGGGCGGACAAAATAGAAAATAACCCCGCCGGCCAGATCTATCCCCAGGGCTTTCATGCCGGCCATGTACATGGCGCCCTGCGGAAGATAATCCGGCAGGCGATTTTCGGGATCAGTTATATTGTCGGTCTTATAATCGACCGCCGTCCACACCCCTTCAGAGATGAACAGAAGATCGATTTTACCTGAAAGATATCGGCCGGAACCCGGAAACGGGCCGGGCTCGAGCGGGACGGTAAAGGGAACTTCACGCATTATTCTCTCAGACCTGAATACCCTTCCCATAAATTCCGATTCCACTGTTTTCCGGACCAGCCCGGCCAGTTCATCCCGGCGGCGCTCAATTCCATTCTCACGGGCGATGAGCTCCGCTATTCTGTCCAGGCCCCCGATATCGTCAAAATTCATTGACTCCATCACCCGGTGAAATGCGGTTCCGAAAGCGGCGGCATCTCCCCGCCCGGCGCCTGAAACCATAACATCCCGGGTATCCGCCGCCGGCGCACTCTCTTTTTCCGAAGAAGGAGTAATTACCGGAGCGTCCCCCATTCCCTTCTCCAGCAGTTTCTGCCTGGCCGCCCCCCATTCCTTCATTTTCCTGTCGCCCTCAATCCTGGAGGAACTTCCCGGGGGCGGGACCTTCCTGAACTCAGTCCGGGCGCCTGTGTAAGGGGGAAGAGCCGAATTCTCCATACTCCTTACAAACTCTGCCGCGGGGCCGGCCTGATCTTCTTCCTTCCCGGCGCTCCTAGAGCCGCCCGGAGAGGGAAGAAAATCTTCGATCAGGCTGATATAGTTTTTCCGGGATCCCCCCCTCACATCAGGAATTATCAGGAGATCCCCGGCCCTGGTGGCGGATACGTAAAGAAGCCGTTTTATCTCCGCGGCATCCCTCTCTCTGTCCATCTCTTCAGCTTTTCCGTATCCACCGGTATGCCAATCCCCGTTCAGCTTGAATTCAACTCTCCGGCCTCCCTCGATATAGACATTTTCGCCCTGTGTTATCCCCTGATGGAGATTTACCATGAAAACCACCGGAAACTGCTGCCCCTTGGATTTATGGATGGACATCAGCCTCACCGCATCCTGGTCTTTTTCCATGAGGGAATATTCGTTTTCCCTGGTGCCGAGCTTCTCCTGATCCCTGAACCAGAGCGCGAACTGCCTGAAGGAATGAAAACCATTATCAAATTCTCTGCCCTTTCGGATTACCTTCTCGATATTACCAAGCCTCTGCCTGGAGTGGGACCTGAAAACAGTTGCTTCCCGGTAGCCGGTCCGGCTGATAAGTCGTTTAACCGTGCCGGCAGCTCCTCTCCGGTTCCTTTCCAGATGAAGGCCGCGAAGAAGAGAAAAAGCTTCTCTGAAGGAGTCGAAAGCGTTTCCTTCCGGGACTGCGGAAAGGTAATCCAGCTCCCCGCCGGCTTTTACGAATAGAAATATCTCTTCGTCGCTGAAACCGAACAGCAGCGATCTCAATACAGCAATGAGATATACCCGGTCCCAGTGATTTTCCACCGTCCATACCGCGTTTGCCAGGTCCCGCACCTCCTGAGCGGCGAAGAAGAAACTGCCTCCGCTTACCAGATAGGGTATCTCTTCCGCCTTCAGGGGGTTTTCATAGTATTCCATGCCTGTAGTCGCTCTGTATATCAGGGCTATATCACTGAACCTTACCGGCCTGAACTCTTTGGCATCCAGGTCTCTTACCGGAAAACCGGAATCTACCAGATGCCTGATAGCCCTGACCACCGCAATCCCCTCCTTCTCCCTCATTTCATCAGCTTTTAGTTTTTCATCGCCCTTATCCAGCTCCAGCAGCATAACCGAGCTTCCAGGGTCATCCCTGTGCGGAATAACCGGTTCGTATTCCGGCTGGAATCTGCCTGATTCCGGTTTTCTGATAATGCGCCGGAAGGTCTGGTTCACCCAGTTAAGGACGTTTTCCCCCGACCTGAAATTCTGTCTTATCTTCAGATGCGAATCCCGCTTCGAAAAGACTTCCTTTACCCGTTCGTATACTTCCACATCCGCTTTTCTGAACCTGTAGATTGACTGTTTCGGATCTCCGACAATAAACAGGCTGCCTCCCCCTTCTTCAGCTTGCCTTTCCCGGCCATCGAACCCTGCGAGAATGAATATTATTTCAGCCTGAATCGAGTTGGTGTCCTGGAATTCATCGACCAGAATATATTGAAATCTCCGCCTGAGCGATTTGACCACTTCACGGTTATCCAGGAGCTGCCTCATCCTTATCAGAAGGTCGTCGAAATCCAGCGCCCCTTCAGCTCTCTTTCGATCTTCGATATACTCAAGGTAATTCTCTAACATCGCCTCCAGGCGTTCCCTGACTCCGTCCAGGTAATCAGAACGGCAGGCGGACTGCAGCTCCGAAAGTTTTTTCCTGAGCTGCTTCTGCTGATCTGATTTTTCAGGGGGTTTCCAATTTTTTTTGGCGCCGTAACCTTTAGGTATCCTGATTTTAAGAAGATACTCTTCCCGCCTGGCCGGTTGCAGGGCGGAAGCTGTTTCCAGATGCTTATTCAATTTATCGATCTCCTGTTTTCCCCTGTCTCTTTCATCGGCACAGTATTTCTCAGCCATGGAGGCAAGTTTTTCTACGTACTCCCCGTAAATTTGGCAGAAGGGGCGCCGCTCTTTCCCCGGCCTTTCCCGTTCATCGGTTTTCCTGCCGTGTATATCGCCCGAAACATACCTCTCAAAACGTCTATTATAATAAAGGTCAGCCATTTCCCTCAGCTTCTCGACACTTCCACCCACCCGGAGCAACGCGCCAATCGGTTCCCCGTAATCGTTTCCGTATTCAGAAAGAAAATCTTTCCAGCAATCCTCCATGAACAGCTGATAGTCTACTCCGGTAATCAGATTGAAATCGGGGTCAATGCCCGCTTCAACCGGATAGTCTCTTATCACTGATGAGGCAAAGGAATGAATTGTGGCTACCGGCGCTCTTTCAATCTGCTTGAGGGCGGCCCTCAATCTCTGCTCAACCTCATTCTCAACGCCAGAATCTCCGGCCTTATCCCCGCTCCCCTCCTCTCTGCCGTCAATCATTCCAGCTATCCTTCCCCTTATCCTCTCCTTCATTTCGTTTGCCGCAGCGTCGGTGAATGTAATGGCAACTATTCCGGTACAGGGGGCATTCCCGCTTTTTATGATTGAGATATACCTCTCGACCAGCAGGGTGGTCTTGCCGGTACCCGCCCCGGCCTCCAAACAGAGGGACCTGTCTATCTCCTCCACCGCTATCTTTCTCTGCTCGAAATCCACAGGACGGGAATCGCGCCTGCTCATGACTTCAATCCTCCATCTCCTTCATTCTGCGGTATTCCCCGCATCTGGAATCATTGCGAACCTTGTCCCTGAACAGCCTCTCCCTGGAAGCCGGGCAGGCCGGTTTATAATCACAGAACCTGCAACCGCTGCGGGAGGGATGTGAGAAGAATAATCCATTTTCGATACTGCTGATAACTGCCTCTATAATCCGGTCGAATTCCTCTCTTCTCTTCTCCAGCTCCTTCCCTTCAAAAAATACCGCCCCCGGGGGGTCGGCGCTTACCTCCCGGTATTCCGCCCTTCCTTTCCGGAGAGGTTTCCCCAGAATAGCCGATGCGCCCAGAAGGTACATGGGCAGCTGAATATGCTTTCCGCGGCTGAAATCATTTTTCCTGGCTCCGGGCGGCTTTCTGGATTTATAATCTATCACCCTGAAAGAATCATCCCCGGGAGAGGCATCTATTCTGTCAATTTTTCCCTTTATCCTTATCCGGCGGCCGCTCACCGAGAGAGAAAGTACCACCGGCTGCTGCCCCCTGCCGAAGAACTCCTCGAATCCAACCGGGACATAAATTTCTTCGGCCCCCGCTTCTCTTCTAAGAAAGATTGCCACCGAATCGGTAATCTCCTCCTTTTTGAGTTCCCACATGAAATCAAGCCCTACCCCCTGTCTGCCTGAAAAGGCTTCAAACTCCTCGCCGGCGGCTGACCCTAGAATCCCCGGTATCTCTTCCTCTTTATCCCTGCGGAGGGGAAGAAGCCCTCTTTCCCGGAACCTTATATAAACCTTTTCCAGTATTCCGTGCAGCAGCTGCCCCTTCTGCATGGGATCTATGCTAATCATTAATTCGGGGTCTTCGATTCTTTCAGCCCTCAGAATATATTTCATAAAAAAGGCAAAAGGGCAATTGGAATAGCTCTGCAGAAATGTCGCCGAAAATCTCCGCCCACTCAATTCATCCCTCATGGCGATAAGGGTTTCGCCGGAGCCGAATACTCCGTCCCAGGGGGAAAAAGCTCCGGTGTTCATCCTGGCCCCGAGAGCTTTCACGGAGCGGTCAAAAAAGGAACGGGCCGGAAGCGGCCCCTCGCCTTTCCGGTAGAAATCGGCGGTCCGGCAAAACAGATATTCGTCTGCGCTTATACAGCAGGAAGGCTGCCGGCCTCCGGTAATGATTTTATCTTCCAGCCGAAGGTTTCCGCTTCCGGCGAAATCTGTCAGCTGCTCGACAAGGTATGACCGGAGCCTTTTCTTGTCGTCATCCCCCTCGAAGAGAGCCAGGCTGCAGACAAGCCTTTCCGAGGCCGACCTGAGAGCCAGCGAGAATATCAGTTCAATCTCCTCGTAACGTGCCATCTTTTCCCGCAGAAATAACCTTCCTCCCGGTATTCTGTTCAACTCCCCTCTTTCCCCATCCCTGAGAAAGGGGTCCTGCTGAATCCTTCCCGGGAGCTTTTCATTAATCAGGCCGCCCAGAAACAGTATCCTGAAAGAGAGCCCCCTCAGCTGCTGCAGGGTAAGAAGATTCACTCCGACTCCGAGGAAACTCCCCCTGCTGAAGCTGTTCCTGCGCATCATTTTCTTTAATATTCCGGAGAACGCTTCAAAGGTAAGGGGAGTGGAACCCCGGTCCAGTCCCGAATCAAAGATCCGCTCAAGATCGATCTCATCCGTAAATATCCTCTCCGCCAGCGAGGATACCGTTCCGGAGATCTCTTCCCAGTTCAACTCCCCCTCAACAGCATCTCCGGCCCCTGCTATCTCAGCAAGTATATCACCCACTATTTCAGCAGCCCTGATCACTCGCTTGATATCTTCAGTCTCTTTTCTGCGGCGCAGATCCTTAAGGAAGGACGAGTTCTCCTCCAGCCAGCCATCCTTTCCGGTTATACCTTCAGCGGCTGTAACCCCCGCCCAGAGATCGAAGGGATCGTAACCGGCACATCTCCCCCCGGGAACAGCCAGGGGCGCCAGCAGAAGAAACTCCACCAGTTCCTTTCTTCCGAACCTTCCCCCGATAAGATCAAGCAGCAGGGTCAGGGATCTCACCGCCCTGCTCGATTCCAGGCCCCCAGACCTGGCTACGTAGAATGGTATTCCCGCCTCATTAAGGGCTTCCTCCACCGGCGGGAAACAATCTTCAGAAGGAAATGCTATCCCGATATCCCTGAACAGAATCCCCTGTTCCTGAACCGACTCCAGTATCATCCGGGCGATCTCTCCCGCCTCCTGTTCATCGTCGCAGGCCTCCAGAAGAACGCCTTTAAGCCCCATGGCGCTTATTCCCTCTCCATCCACTTCGTCAGTAATACTGAAACCGGCTTCTTTCAGCCGCTCCACGGATGGTTCGGGAAAACAGTTCTTTTTTCCGGAAGCCATCAGCAGATCCACAGTCCGGGCGCGGGCGATAGAGGCGAGAAGATTTATCTGCAATTTATTGAAATCGTAGAAACCGTAAGCCAAAAGAGGGCCGTCCAGACGGGTCCCGCCCCCGGCAGCTTCCATGAACCTGGTATGTATATCCGCCCCCTGCCTCTCGATCTCCCTCCTGTAATGGATGAACATCGATATTACCGAACGGGCCCTCTCCGGCAGGCCCCGGCAAGCCCCGCTTCCGGCCAGCCGTTCGGCTTCCGGCAGATCAAGGCCCGCCTCCGACAGATCGGTCATGGTTCTGAGTATTGAATCCGCAAACCCGGAGCTCTCTGAGATCCCGCTGAAATATTCAGGTACGGAACCTTCGTGTTTTATCTTTTCTATAATCAGCCTGCCCGCCGCCGGGGAAAGTTTTTCAGAAAATTCACCACTCTCGGATTCCATCTTCTCCAGGAGGTCCGGAAAGGTCAGAAACCTGATGTTGAAGATGCCGCCTGATTCATCAGCCAGCAGCCTTTTCAGCTGGACCGCGACCAGGTTGGACCTCACCAGCAGATATACAGGAACCAGAGGCTCCCTCTTCCGTATATCCGCAATCCTGGCCACAGCGATATCTGTTAATTCCCGGTAGCTGTTTCTTATGGTTATTTTTCCGTCCATGGCGGATACCTTTAAGACCTCCGGATTCTCCATTGAACACACCCTGATATATTAGCATATAATGACTAATATTCCAGAAGATGTTCCAGCTGAAGTATGAAGCATGAAAAAAGGCCGGCGGTTCGGACCGCCGGCCTTCTGGACAGTTCTGCCCTGTTGCCTAGGCGTTTTCGGATCTGGCGGATTTCCTGCCGATTATTATGGCGCCGGCCAGGATCATAGCCAGGACAAGCACCGTCATAACCGTGTCGCTGAATACAGGCACCGCTCTGGGCTCGATAACCTCCACTATCTGATGGCAGGTATCGTACTTGCTTCCTACCCAGGCGATTATCTGAAGATCCGCGGTATCCCCGATACAGGCCACAGACGCATCCACCGCGGCGTATACCGTCCGGCACTCTCCGCCGCCAACACCGTTCTCATTACCGGTCTCACTGATCGACGGTATCGCGCATACGCCATCGCTGTACCCGGGGCTGGTAATTTCATAGCTGTAATCGGCATCGGGCGCGCAGGGGTTCGGGTTGCAGAGATCGAACGGAACGAATGTCTCCGCCTGGCCGACCACCACGAAGAACCTATCCGCCTGATCTATGAATATATCGCTCTCCGCTTCGGCCGCCGAGAGTATCACCATGGTGGTGTCATTACCGCCGCAATCGGGGGAACACGCTCCGGCCGGATCGCAATATGACATTACCGCGTAGACGGTATCCAGCTCTCCAGCAGAGGCGGAGCAGGGTGGAATCACACAGATCTGCTGAGTCCAGCTGCTCCCCGGATTGAGTTCGCGGCAGGCTTCCAGCGCGGGATCGGCGCCTATCGCCCATCCTCTGGTATCGTATACCTCCAGGCAGAAGGTATCGGCGCTCGCTCCCGAGTTGGCGGGATAGATGTCGTAGCACCATGACTCGCCCTTGACCGCCGTCTGGGTGCCTGAGGGGAACCCGTCAGAAAGGTCGGGGACCCCTTCCATGGAACAGTCGCCCGAGGATCCCAGAGGGCCGATGACGCCACGGATACCGATATCGCCGTAACCGTAGTTTCCGTTGTCCAGGGCAGCATAGCTGGTTCCGCTATTACTTATAAAGCATTTGTCGGTCTCCATGGAACCCTGGCCATCGTATGGAATCGGATAACCGTATGAACCGGTGTTGAATTCAACCTCTATATATACCGGGTCTCCATTTATCAGAAGAAGGGGTGAGGGAAGGTCAACCGTATAGTACCCGGCCTCTGAAACTGAACCGGAGACGGGTCCAGCCAGGAGGTTGGAGGGCGAACCGCCGGAGAAATCATCATAAATATTGATAGTATAGCTGGCCGGGCTGCTGGTAGCCCAGAGAGATACTTTCTTGAGATATTCGTTGGCTGAATCGTGGGTGAGCTCGATCAGGCCCCAGTCGTCTCCGTCTCCGTAACCGATCGACTGCCACCATCCCCATTCATCGTAGTAATAAACTGTTTCGTCGGGATCGTAATCGCTGTATTCAGTAATAATACTGCTATCAGTCCCGATCTGGGCGCTTCCGTATTCTATATAGAAATATCCGTTGTCTCCCCAGCCGGTTCCCCAGGAGTTCTTAACTATCCAGGCGCCGTTGCCGCCGCACATGTCGTCATCCCAGCCTACGATCAGAACCGCATGGTTAGGGGCCTCTGTGCCGGAATAGCTCAGACAGGTGCTTCCATCATAACTGCCGAAACCGGAAAAGCTGGCGTACATTGCGGTATAGACCGGCCCGTAGTTCTGAACGGCGTTCTTTATGGCGGTTACGTCATTGGGGATAACCCTCCACTCCCTGACCCGCTTGTAGAAGTCGCAGGAAGGATTGATGCAGGTGGGGGTGGGGCATCCTCCCGGATAGGGATCGCAAGTTTCCTGTACCGTACCGGACTGAGCCAGATAATTTACGGATATCCAGGCGTTACCTCCAGTATTGCAGTCATGGTAGGAAGTCAGATTGCACGCCTGAATATTAAGTTCCGAATAATCGGGCGCAAAAGACTCGCCTATAAGTACCTGAGACTCCAGGCAGCCCAGAGTGGCGAAACACCAGCAGGTACCGAAGGACCCCTGATTTTTTACCGAAGTGACCCCTCCCAGGCTCCTCCAGTCCCATGAACTGGCAGTGGCGCCCAGAATGTTCCTGGCCGGTTTCAGGTGTTCCAGATTAACCGGAGGGGGCACATATCCGAAATGCTCTTCCGGGATCTGGTACCTGGGCGGAGGCGCCTTGCTTAACTCCTCCGCAAAAGATGCCCCTGCTGCCAGGATCAGAAGGATAGGAACAACGACAATTAACAATCTTGAATTCATTATATTATACCTCCCTTTCCTTACTTGCCTATGACGCTGTTTTCTGAAAAACAGAAACTGAAATTTCCATATTACTCCTCTCGAATTATAATAATTAATGTTTACCTCGTATAATAAATTAAGAGCAATTAAGTTAGAGAACTCCCCCTGATCCTCTAAACCCTTATTTGCATGAGCATAAATTATACCATATATCTCAATATATTACAACTAATTATCAGTTTTAATGGCATCCCATTATTTCGTTCTGAATGAATGGCTATTTGAGATAATCCGGATCAAGAACATAATTATCATACCTCTTAAGGCCGGCGTGTTCTATCACCGCCATCACCTTATCGACGTATTCTCCCCTGGCTTCACTGTAATTGTACAGCAGAGGGGCCAGTTCGTCAGGGTCGTCGGTCAGCTCGCGCCTCTCTCTGAAGGCCCGGTAAGGACCTCTGGCTATGGTCCTGTAATAATCAAGAACCGACCAGGGAAGGGCCCTGTATTTCTTCAGGTAAACAGATTGAACTCCCCTTTTCCCTGCCGCTTCCAATCTTGAATGGCTTTCATCGAAAGACCATATCCCGAAAGCGTTATTACCCTCCGCAAAGAATCTCGAACTTCCCCAGCCCGATTCCAGAGCCGCCTGGGCCAGAACTATGCTCGCCGGATGAACCGCCAGTTTGTACCTGAGCTCATTTATATCCGACGCCCTGTATGCCTCCATCCTGCTTTCCAGGAAATCCCTGTCAGCGCTTCTCAGCCAGATCTGCCTCTTGCTCTTCTCCGATATCCTCTCCACCCTTCTTCTTACCCCTTCAATATAATTATTTACAATAAGAATAGAGGGGAGCATCAGCTGTATGAATTTCCTTTTTCTCGTCCGCGGCGGCAAATCGTCCAGGTCTATGATATCAGTGTAAACCAGAGGCCTGACCTCTTTTCCCTCCAGGGGAAGAATATCATCAGGAGTATCAACTCTCACATACTGTATATCAACGTACTTCTCGAAACCATCCTCCCGGCCGCAGCCGGCAAGCAGCAGTGCCAGCAGCATCATGAACAAAGGAGCGGACAATTTCACCTTTCCTCTTTTTCTGAGTTTCATTCTCCTCTCCGTGTCAGAATCTCCCGTATCTTCCGGTGGAAAAGATTATATATGGCGGCGCCGGCGGCGGGCAACCAAAATAGTTATTGATATGCTCCTTCTTTAATCTTAAACTCCTAATCACCCTTTCACAGAGGAGCGGATTATAGATTATGAGTTATAGGTACGGATTGATTTCAGTATTATTGATTATCAGCTGGCTGCTGATATCCTCAGCTGTAACTCTCTCAGCGGCCGAGGATGAATCGGCCAGGATCATGGCGCTGGGCGGCAGCGTGGTGGAGGGGATAATCCCCGACTTCTATACCGATTTCAGGAATAATCCGGCGGTTCTGGCCGGCCTGGACAGAACCAGTATACTCTACAGGATGGTAGATCGTGATATTGTTGACCTCCCATTCTTCATATTTGATTATGATTGGAACTTGGACAATCCCTATATGTATCATAGTTCGCCTATAAATGCGGCAGATATTTTCTGGGGAAGAGGACCGGGGAGTTGGAAAATCGCTCTTTCGACCGCCTGGGAGCTTTCCAGATCGGAATTAAATAGACCGGATATAGAATATTTCAATGATGAATATAGTATCTATTCGAGAGAAAATATCAAAGACAGCTGGAGTCTCGATCTGACTGTTGCCCGCAGGGCAGGAAGTAATTTGCTTCTGGGGATGAGGGTTGGCGGCTATAGCTTTTATCAGAAGAATGAGGAAAGGGGATTCAGATGTTGGGAATACCATCGATTCGAGGATGCAGAGGAATTACTGAGAAAACAATATGCCAGGAATGACGGTTCGGGATTAATTGCAAGAAGATTATCGGCATATATAGAGTTCGGACTCAGAACAGAGAAGGAAAATGGAGAATTCAGCGAACTCTCATTCAGGGTATCGAGAGCTTCAAATACTTACTATGAGAATGGCTGGTATATAAGGCTTGATTCCCGGTATGATGAATTCAGCGGCACAACATATCTGACTGATCAACAATACAATTCCTCAAATCTTGAAAATTTTGCCGAAGGCAACAGCTGGATATTCGGTTTCAGCGGAAGGCACAGGAACGATTCAGGTTATATCGTTGCAGCATCAGCAACTTATGAAAGATGCCTTCACGACGGGGCCAGACTGAAAAGTATGGAAGACATTGACTACAACTACGTCGCTGAAGACCTGAAGGAATTAAGGGAGAGCATCGATTTAAGAGGTGAAGGCAGTTCTGACAGGATGTCCGGCGCACTTAAGATAGGAAAGAAACTGATCCTGCGCAGGGACATTGATCTCTATCTGGGAATTGCGGGTTTTGGCTCGCATACGGGATGGAATTATGATCCGGTGACTGAATACAAATTGAGGTTGCGTAAAGATCATGATTATTACAGCGAGAGAAGCAGTGACAGGACTGAATTCTCCATGAAACTCAACAGCGCCGCAGTGTATCTTCCCGTTTCCCTGGAGTTCAAACCGGCCTCTTTCTTTACCTATTTTGCATCGGCAACTCCCTTCCTGCACGTAGAGGTGACCACCGAGAAGCTGGGACTGCCTGATTCGGGCATCTTTAATAATATCGACCAGATTTGCAGCAGTGAAATAACCACCAGGAATATATGGACCGATTACCGTATCACCACCGGGTTCAGGTTAAATTACAGAGATAAAATCCACGTTGATATCTTTACCGGTTCGTCCCTGTTCATCGAAAATCTGTCATATCTGGATATAAATATCGGATATAATTTCTGAAAAACCCAAATAGCCCGGCGCATTCAGGATTGCTGTTCTATATCGCCCTGCCTGAGGGCGATAATGCTGGCCAGGCATATCGAAGAGAGTTTCGAACGGGCCGAATCCCCCCTGGACGTCAGCACTATCGGTATCCCGCCGCCGATGATAACTCCGGCCAGATAGGCGCCCGATGAGACAGTCAGCGACTTGTAGACGACATTTCCCGCTTCGATATCCGGCATTATCAGAATATCGGCGTTCCCCCTGATCTGGCCCCGGTAATGTTTCTCCTTCGCGGAGTGCGGGTCCATCGCGATATCCAGCGACAGGGGGCCCTCCACTATGCAGTCTTCACGGCCCTGGTATTCCCTGGCCAGCTCTCCCGCCTGCATGGATGACTCCACGCTCGGTATCATGGTTTCCACAGCGGATATCAGGGCAACTCTCGGTTTTATTATATTAAGGTGCCTGGCAACCATAACCGCGTTTTCTATTATCTTCCTTTTTATTTTGGGGGGCGGGTTCGGAATCAGCGCAGCATCGGAAACGAACAGAAGCTTTGGATAGTTGGGGATCTGGAAAACGCCTACATGGCTGTATATACCCTCCTTCTTCATCCTTCCGCTCTCCTTGAGGTAACTGAGAGTTGCCTTCATGATATCAGCGGTCTTGACGCTCCCCTTCATCAGAAGGTCTGCCTTGCCCGCATCCAGAAGCGCTATCGACTTCTCCACCGGGTCCCTGGAATCGACGATGGTATAGTTATCCCCGTCTACAGTTATATCATAGTCCCATGCGATCTTGTTCACTTCATAATAATCCCCTACCAGGAGGAACTTGGCCACCGGGTACCTGCCCTCTTCGTTAGCCTGCTTAGCGGCCACTACCGCATCCTCGTTTTCAGCTCCCACTATGGCAATCACCGGTGGTTTTCTCACCGCTACCATCGACCTGGCCATATAGGCAACTTCATCCAGGCTGGTAACCGGTTCGGTCTCCTTCTTCCTGAGCTGTGGATCGGAGAATATCTCGGTGGCGAACAGCTTTTCCTCTTCCTCCCTCTTCTTTCTCAGCGCGCTCTTCTCCGCGTGGTAATCCCTTACCTCCGAAGGATTGTACCTGGCCCGCATATGCCCCGCCACCAGCGATTCATACTCTACCGAGCCGGGGATTACCGCTATCGAAAAGTGAGGATACAGCTTCCGGCTGATCATCGAGGAGAACTCCCCGCTCCTGGAGAGCCCGCCGGTAAGAAGAACCAGGTCAACTCCCTGATTAACCGCCGAAAGTTTCATTATCGCCCCCGCGACATTCCTGGCCATGAAATCTATCACTATATCTATCTTTTTCTTCTGGCTGCCCATCGCCCCGGAATCCCTGAAATGCAGAAGGGCCCGGAAGTCGTTGGTGCCGGTAAGATCCATCATTCCCCCCTGGCCGTACAGGTACTTCTTCAGTTCGTGCAGGCTCATCTCCTTGTTATCAATAGCTCTGAGAAGAATACCCAGCGGAATATTGCCGCATCTGTTGGCGCTGGGAATCCCGGAGAAGGCGTTGACCACATCGACTATCCTGCCTCCTTCGTGCCTGACCACCGAAATTCCGCCCCCTATATGAGCTCCCACCGTGGTGGCCCTTTCCTCATCCAGCCCGGTTATATGGCATGCCAGGCGGTGAACCGCCCTCTGGTTAAGGTAGTGAACTCCCCGGCCGTCTCTGATTATTTTCTTAATACCTGTCAGGCGGGCGGCAGTTTCCATCTCATCGGATGCAACCGGATCTGTCATGGTCACCAGGGTATTCTCCCCGCAGCCGAATTCATCATGAAGTATCATCCCTATCCGGACCCCCATATTGGAAGCGTGTTCTATTATAGGGTTCTTCACGTCAGCGATCATTTCGTCACACACCCGGTAGGTCCCGGTCGGCACAGCGCCCACGAACCCTCCCCTGCATGCGATCCCGTCGAGGTCGTCCTTTCCGATACCCTCTCCGGAAAGCCACTTTGTGATCTCTCCGGCCCTGGCCTCCACACTGTCGTCATAATCAGGGGGAAGATGAACCTCTTCCTCGGCTATCAGCCTGAATCCTTCGTATAAAGCCAGCTTGGTTGAGGTGGAGCCGGGGTTGATGCATACCACTTTTTCTTTTTCCGCTTCGGGGGGTAGCGCTCCCGGCCCGTAGAGACCTCTGATCATCCTGCCGGGCCCGGCTGCCGATGATTTAAGGTCGTTTATCAGCTGTCTGAAGATATTACCCCAGGCCTGCTGCCAGTCACTGTTCATGACCCGGGGCCGCAGATTACGGACCACCCCCTGGATCAGATCCAGGTATTCTTCTTCATTCCTGAAACGGCC
>JAWODM010000072.1:0-87103 GCA_046483305.1 Candidatus Krumholzibacteriales bacterium
AGGGCCGGCTCATTCATATCATTCCAGACCCCGTCTACGCCGGTCTCCATGAATTTCTGGTAAAGGGACGCCCACCACAGACGGGCGGCGGGCATGGTGAAATCCGGGAAGACGCAGTCACCGGGCCATACCCTTCCGATGAAATCCCGGCCATCCGCGGCCCTGGTCCATATATCCAGCTCGCTGCCTGAATTATAAACAAAATAGCCCGGTTCAGCCTTAACCCCGGGATCGATCATCCAGACCGTCCTGAATCCTCTCTCATGCAGGTATCTGTTGGTGCCGGCAGGGTCGGGAAACCTGTCGCGGTCGAAGGTAAACACCCGGTAGCCGTTCATATAGTGAATATCGTGCCAGATCACGTCGCAGGGGATACGCCTCTCCCTGAACTGGTCCGCAATCTCTCTTACTCGCAAATCAGGGTAGTAGGAATAGCGGCACTGCTGATACCCCAGAGCCCATAGCGGCGGCAGCTCCATCCTGCCGGTCAGTTTGCCGAGGGCTTTCATCACTTCCTGGGGCGATTCCCTGTCTATAATTATAACCCTGAACGGCGGCCCGGATGATGAAAATCTTATTCCGTTGTTGAGGTCGATAGTCATTCTCCAGGTACTGTCGCAGAGAATGCCGTAAGAGGACCCGTCGATCCGCACCGCCAACACCCACGGATGGGACTGGTAGAGCTGGTTGCCCCCGTAACGGGAATAGGCCCAGTTATCAGTATTCCACAGGGTCCGGATAGTTCCGTTTCTGACCAGAGGGCCGGTTACCTCTCCGGTACCGTAGAGGCTGGTGCCCCGCTTGACGGGAAACGACGCGGTGAACCGGCCCCTGATAATCCGGAATTCGGGGGATACCCTCCAGCTTCCCGGAACAGCGCTGATTTCATCCGGTTCTTCCACCAGGGCGAAGGAAGGCATTACCGCTTCCGGCTGAAATCCGGTGGGGTAGAACACCGCGATATCATCCCCTATCATGGCCGAACCTGCCGTGTCCGCGAACACACAGGGGCTGAAATTCAATAACAATATGGACAGAAAGGATAAAAGGGCGGTTATTCTTTTCATCCATGAACTCCCGAATTGAAGAAATGCACGGCTCCCCGGAACTTGAGGTATTATATAACGGGTCAGGGGAGTCTCAAAGAATATGATTACGGATTCTCTGAACCCACTCTTCCCGCGCAATTATCAATCCCGCCGGAGCCATGGCCGGAGCGGACATAATTGTATCGGATTTTACTGCTCCCCGGCAACCTGAGGGATGCTATTCCCCGGGCTTATCCCTTTCGGCCCGGGCAGCGGACCTCCAGTCTATCTCTGTCGAGTCACGGCTCTCGGCTACCGCTTTTTCCTCTACCTCCAGCAGGTTGGTGGTTATTCTGTTTTCTTCAAGAAGCTTTGCCATGAATACTGTGTTTTCCACCATGGTTCTCTTGGTCCGGTTGGTGTAGAGGTGTTTGCTGCCCTCCGCGGCTATGTAGCTCGGCCCCGGTCCGGCCGGGCCCACCCAGTAGCAGTCCGCGCCGGGCGGTATGGTGCAGCCGAAACGCATCAGGCAGAACTGTATGGTCTTGGCGCAGAAGTGGGCGCCGTCCTCGGTGCCGGTTATTACGGCTGCTCCCACCTTGTTGTACAGAGGATACTGCCCTGTCTCAGGATCTCCTTCCGAGTAGGTTCCCTCCAGCCGTTCGAAAACCCTCTGGGCCAGCGAGGATATATTCCCGATCCAGATAGGCGTTGCCACGATTATAATATCCGAATCCTTAATCTTTTCGAGTATAAGGGGCCACTCATCGCCTTCGCCCATATCCGACTTTATCCCCGGCAGGACATTAAAATCGACAACCCTGACAAAATCACACTGCAGGCCGTGTTCCTTCTGGTAAACTTCCGCAACATCGTCGCACAGCGCCCGGGTGTTCGATTCCCTCGGGCTCTTCTTGGGAGTACAGTTTATAAAGAGTACTTTGTAAGCGATATTGACCACCTCCTTTAATTGATTAATTCCTGTCTGCCAGTAAATATTACATCACAGTATTCCGGCCGGCGCAATAAAAATAAATATTGCCTTATAAATATTGCCCCACGCGATAACAT
Organism: Candidatus Krumholzibacteriales bacterium; assembly: GCA_046483305.1. GTDB lineage: Bacteria > Krumholzibacteriota > Krumholzibacteriia > Krumholzibacteriales > WJIX01 > WJIX01. Next base: position 2,100 of record JAWODM010000072.1, read on the forward strand.
GCGTTTCCCCTGAAGTTGGGAGGCATTCTACTAAAACTTTCGAAATATCAACCGGTTATTAAAATCGATAAATCAGGCGTCCTGCCGGAGGTAGAAACCGGGGAAGCTCCATCCACGCAACAACCTTTGATCAACACCCCGAATCTCTTGAGAACTGAATAAACTGCGGCCCGGTTCCCGGCCGGGATTAATACCAGGTTCCGTTGAATGTTAACATGAACCCTGCTGCCTTGGTGTGCGCATCGATCCCCATCTCAGAGTCGCCCGGTTTGCCATGGATAATATTACATTCCGCGGACCGGTATCTGGCCAGTTGGTAGCCGCCCGCGCCCCATGCCAAAGGCCAGAAGTGCAGACCGGCTCTCTCAACGGCCTTCATCCGCTTCCCATCCGGAATCGATATATTCCCAGTCGAACTCCCGCCCGTCAACCCTGATCAGGGCAAACCCTTCCTCCACACCCCGGCGGGGCCCCCTCCACCACCTTCCCGACACCGCTCCCGCCGTTATGTAAGTGGTACCTTCAACTTCTATCTCTTCGATGAGATGAAGGTGCCCCTGAAGAACAAGCCTGAGGTCATACCCCCTGAACAGTTCCAGAACCTCTCTTGAATTGGCGACTACCTCGGAGGAGCTGATACCCTCTCCGGGCCCTTCCCTGAGCTGGGGGATTACCGATACCAGAGGAATATGGGTACTTACCGCAACAGGGGTTTCGCTGTCCAGCATTGAAAGATCTTGTCCGATCCATTCAAGCTGTTCTTCACCTGCCCTTCCCGTATACCCCCCTTCAGTACCCCTCTCAACAGAATCCAGTATGATAAAATGCCATCCCTTATGATCGAAAGAATAAAAGGTTTTACCCAATCGCTGTTCATACATTCCCTTGCCGAAGAGGGAATCGGATGGAGAAATCCCCCTCCCGCCGCACCAGCCCAGGATATCATGATTACCTATAGTATTATAAACCGGCATCTTGAAATACCCGGAGAGCCGTTCATACATCCGGTAAAGGCTGTCCGCCCTGCCGTAATCTGCCTTCAGAGCGTCCATTATCAGGTCCCCTCCGGTTATTACAAAATCCGGCTCAAGTTCGTTTACCAGATCTATAACCCTCCGGAAACCCTCCCCTGCCTCAAGCTCAGGCTGAAGATGTATGTCGGCGAGAAAGGCAAAGGTGAATTTCCCGTCCGGCCCGCTCCCCGCCTCAACCTCTGAAATCCCGTGATAATTCCGGATAGAGGCCGAGCCGGCAAGCATCAGCAGCGCCGCAGAAATCGATAATAATCGCTTCATTCAAAACCTCCCGGCAGGGTTCAGTCCGCCGGCTGAATCGATACCGGTCCGACATCCACCGGTCAGAAGTAATTGAAATATATGAATGCGGCTCCCCCGGCCGGCATCAGGTAATAGGCGAACCTGTGAAAAGTGCCCCTTCTGAGAATTCCAAGCAGTAGCCTGAGGGCCAGCCATCCGGAGAGGAACGAGACCAGAGCGCCTATAACCAGGGTGGCTGCTGTCCGCGAAGATATCTCCCCCGGGAATGCTCCCAGTTCAAGAAGGAACCCGAAGGTAATAGGAGGTATGGAAAGCAGGAATGAATACTCAGCCGCTTTTCTGAACCCAACACCCAGCAGAAGGGCGGTGGTTATGGTCCAGCCGCTTCTGGAACATCCCGGCATAATCGCTATGGCCTGAGCCGCGCCTATCAGCAGGGCGGACTTCCAGGTTAGGGGAAGGTTAGTGCCCCGGTCTTTTCCCAGCAGCAGAAATACTCCGGTAACCATCAGCAGAACGGAAGAGGTAGAAGGGGAATCGAACAGGCTGGAGATTCTGTCCCGGAAAAACAGCCCCACCACCGCCGTGGGCAGGCTCCCCACCGCCAGAAACAGAAAAAATTGGAGGTCTTCCCTGAGGTCATCCCTTATCCTGAATCCCCCGCAGGACCAGACTTTAAGGGTATCAATAATACTGAATATTCTTTCCCGGTAGAATATTATAACAGCCCCCAGAGTCCCGATATGGACGGCGAGTTCGAAAAGGATGCTGCCGCTGCGGGAGAGCTCTCCGGTCAGCCTGAAAAAACTCTCCGCCAGCACCAGATGCCCCGAGGAGCTGACCGGGAAGAATTCGGTCAGCCCCTGAATAACAGCCAGAATTATAACGCTTATCAGCCAATTCATAGCAAAACCGCCGGAATAGCTAAACCTTTACGGCATAGTAAAATCCGATTATACCAAAAAATATCCCGGCCTTCAAAATTATACTTATCAGGCCGGCCCCTCTGTTTCTGAAAGCGAGAACTGATGAAACAAGAAGTATCGGAACTACCGAAAAGATGATTATCACAAAATAAGCTCCGCTGTAAATACCCGCAATGTAAGGGACCGGGAAAGCAACCGCCAGCAGAAAAAAAATGATGGACGCGGTCCTCATTGCCCTCTTCTCCCCGGCAACTATAGCCATGGTTTCCGCGCCGAATATATAGTCCCCGTCCATATCCTCGCAGTCCTTCACTATTTCTCTGGCGTAAATGAAGAAAAAGGTAAACACCGACGGAATAATTCCCGCCCTTATATCACCCGACGAATAAGCGCCCAGCAGGAATCCGCTGGCGGTCAGGATCGATACGGCGAGGTTGCCCAATATCAATTTCCTCTTTAACGTCATGGAATAGAGATGTAGAAGAAGCACCCAGCATATAAGCCAGATTACCTGAAAAGCTGAAAGCAGGAAAAAGGTTGCTGCCAGTACCGCCAGAAGGAGAAAATAAAGGGAAAGGGCTGTGCGCGGTGTTATCAACCCGGAGGGCAGAGCCCTGCGGGGCTTGTTGATACGGTCTATCTGAAAATCATAGTAATCGTTTATTACGTTCCCGGCCGCCGCCGCCGCGGAGACTGCCAGAAGCAGAATCCATGGAAAACCGGACCGGCCGTTCATGGAATACCCCACCGCCACGGCAAGAAACGCCGCCAGAACATTATGCGGCCTTAAAATTGAAATGACACCCAGTATCTTCTTCATTACATATCCAGTACAAATCCGATATGAGCAAACCGGTCCGTTTCACAGGCCCCGTCATCGATCCGCCTGACTCCCCCTCCGGCTGAAATGAAGGAGCCCCCGCCCAGGTCGTACAGTGCTGAAAGCGATATTTTCTTCTCCAGGGTAACCGAACCGCTGGGAAAGGGCGGATCTGGATCATATCCTTCTCTCCATGGCCGTAAATCGCTTCCTTCTCCCCTCCTGAGATACTCGCCCTTCAGGGTTACCGTTACCCTGGGATGCAAACCGGCCGCCGCTTTGAACCGCCATCTCTCCGCATCCGGCCCCAGAGACGAACCGATTATGCCGCTGCCCGTCACATCGCCGCTTCCCGCCACATACCTGGTGGTAAGACTATCCTTGTGGGAATAGGTATAGATATCGATAAAAGTGTAATCCGCCATCAGCTCCAGGTGCCAGCCGCCTCCGGCTATAAGTTTTTCCCCGGCGATTTTGAATCCGATCTTGTCCGGCGCCTCTCCCCTTCCCTCATACTGGAAATCGTCTATCAGAAGCTCCGCATGGATGATTCCGCCCCTGCCGGCCGGAATCCTGCAGTCCAGCCCCCACAGAATATTGTCATCGCTTCTTTCATTGTACTGATTGGCGTAATATGACCCGGCGGGCAGAAGATAAGTGTAATCAAATCCTCTTCCGGTGTAGAGAACAGCCTCGCTGATACCGAGGTATATACTCCCGGGCAGCTTTATTCTGAGACGGTGGCCGGCCAGCCTCCTTTCCGGAGATGGGTGCAGCACTGAATGAATAGTGGATAATTCGAATCTTCCCAGTTCATAATATACCCCCACGTGATCGAGAGATCCGGCCCCCATGGATAGAATCAACCCGTCATCCCTGCCGCTTCCCCAGTGAATATATTCTCTGCCCGCAATGATTCTCCACCGGCCGGTGGAAAAAGCCAGATAACCTCTCTCGAACTCCGAGGTCAGCCCCCGGAAAGACCTCTGGCGCTCCGAAGGCTTCATTCCCCCTGAATTCTCCCCTCTCTCCGGTTCCATTCTGAGAATATAGGAAGTTTCATAGGTCAGCGATCCCCCGGCATACATTATGAATCCCGGATTAAACAGTCCGTCAAGCTCACCCTTTTCGCTATCCGCTCTCTTCCGGAAAAACGGACCGGCGCTCAGGTCAAGCCCCATGAATCTGCGCCCCGCTCTGTACAGAAGGGCTGGAGAATCTTCGCGGTCCTCGGGGCTGAACCGCTTTCCCTGAAACTCCTCCCGGAGCCGGTTGAGCAGGAATCTATGGCGGGGGCTGGGCTGTAAATCCTTCTCCTGCAGGCTCCGAAGAATCCTGTTCAGGTAGTACTCGGCCTCGCCGCGGGAATAAGGGATATCCGGTTCAAGCGTTACCGCTCCCAGCAGCTCGAAACTTCTCAGCGCGGGGTATATCCAGCTCCCGGGAGGGATATTCTCATCGGAACCGTTCAGCATGGCTGGGGAAGTTAGAGACAGATAGAGAATAACAACCAGGAATGATCTGAGTTTACAGCGGAAGTCCCCTCTTTTCTTTTTCAGGCCCCGGCGATTTGCCGCCAGCCGCTTTTCTGTAGAATTCTCTCGCTTTTTCCACATCACCCTGTTTTTCATAAGTTACACCCAGATTAAAGAATGCCTTCTGATTATCAGGTTCTATTTCAACCACTTCGCTGTAATATTCCATAGCCATCTCGGGCTGCTCAAGCTTGTTGTAACATTCCCCCACGTAAAAGAGAATCCTGGAATTGCCCGGGTTGAGCCGGGCCGCCTTCCCCAGGAATTTCAAGGCCTTGCGGTACAACCCCTTACGGTAGTTGAGGTAGCCGCAGTAGAAGAGAGCGTTTACATTGTCCTCTTCCAGTTCCAGCATTGTCCTGAACTCCTCCATTGCCTCTTCGTAACGTCCCTCGTTAATAAGGGCCATCCCGAGATTATAGCGCCCTTCCAGGGAGGAAGGAGCTATCTCCAGCCCTATCCGGAATTCATTCACCGCCTGCTCCCGGTTGCCCTCCTCTCCGTACAGCGCCCCCAGGTTGAAATGAGCTTCCGCGCTCTTGGGGTTATACTGGACCGCCTTGAGAAACTGCTGCATGGCAACTTCCTGTTTGCCATTCATATCCAGAATATACCCGAGATTGGTATATGACTTCGAATGAGTGGGGTCCAGGGTTATGGCCTGACGGTAGTGCTTTTCCGCTTCATCATATTTATGCTTCTTGGTGAAGAGAACTCCCAGCCGGAAATAACACTCCGGATTGCTCGGTTCAAGTTCCAGCCCTTTCCTGTGGCATCGTTCAGCCTCATCGAACCTGCCTTCAATTTCCAGCATCCTGCCCATACTGAGCCAGGATAAAGCTTCATCCGGGGTCATCTCGCTCAGGAGCCGGTAGCCGTGGTAGGCTTCATTGTAGTCGCCGATCTCTTCAAGAAGCCCGCATGCCCGTCTGATTATATCTTCATCAACGTCATCCCTTGATTTGAGTTCGATCAGAATCTGCCGGGCTTCCGCTCTCATTTTTCCCCTGAGCAGATCCTCCGCCCTTCTCAGCATACCGCGCGGGTCACTCAATAACCTTCCCCGCTCTTCTTCGGCTCCTGCAGGATGGTGGTGAGCGCCGTTCTCACGCCTTGCTATCTCCATGAATTTATTCCAGCGTAGTCCCATCGGCATCTCCCTGAGCTGCAACAGTGAAACAGTCTGAATTCATTCAAAACCATAGTCCAGCAGGGGGCTTGTTGTCAAGTTTTATTCGCTTTACGGGCCGGCCCATACCCAACCGGGCGGATAATTACTTACTGGTATGCCCCGGCCTCGTCTCTGAATCGGTTCCGGTCGTATTATCAGAAAGCATAACCTACGTGGAGGCCGGGCCAGATGAAGAATCCATCCTCGGTTATCAGAGTATAGGCAGTTCCCCTGAATATGAACCCCCCTTCCGCCCGGAACTCAAAACCGAGCCCCGCGTAACTGTAGACATCGGATGCCGAGTCATCAAAAGGCCCTGAATCTACTGAAGCGGAGATAATTACAATTCCTCCTGTCAGGAATGGCGAACCGTTCTTATTGAGCAGATAAGCCCTGGCTCCCAGGGGAAAGAATATGACGGTGGTATTGTCATCCGAGCTGCCTCCTCCCAGAGCGGCTATTCCGGCCTCCAGGCCGAGCCTGCTCGCAACCATCCTCTGGTAGGTAAACGAGTATGCTATCGATTTGCCTCCCAGCTCGATCCCGAAATCATTTGGAAAATCAGTTCTGTTGGTATCGGCAGCTTCGGCTGTAGAGAAAACAGCAATCAGAATAAGCGCGAGAAAAAGCGCGGTAAACCTCTCCGTCATGATTGTCCTCCAGGTTGGTGAAATTGGAATTATATAATTACGGGAAGTTTAGATGTTTTGGTTAAACCTGTCAACTTAAAATATTTTAAGGATTTCCTCGATTCATATACCCCGTCAGACACTCTGATGATTGGATCGGCCCCCGGCTGATTCTTTTAATAAGAGACCCGGAAGAGGTGTAGAGAGTCAGCCGGATTCCCGGAAAAGTCCCGCGGGATTTCCCTCGAATTACCCCTTTTCCGCCGAATCTTAATATATGTCCGGCATCATTCGGGAAAGAAAGGAACTGCCGTTATCTCCTGTAGAGGTAATAAGGCTGCCGGTACTGCCTGAACTGAAACCTGAGCATGAAATTGCTGTCTTCAGGTTTATAGGTAAGGTCTATATTGGGCAGGTAAAGCCGGGGTGAATTCCCCTGGCTGCCCTGGGTGAGCATGGAGCTCACTCCCACATCCACGCTTAAATTCCAGGAGGGGCTGAATTCATAATTGAAATGGCCCATGTAATAGCCCATCCCAAAGCTCTGATCTCCCATCGAAGAGAATGAAACCCCCATTGAACTGCTGAAATTGAGCCCGGGGATCGAAATAAAATCTCCGTCCGCGCTGCTGTTCAGGTAATCAGAGAATACGCTCTCCCGCAGCCTGCTCTCCTGGCCGGCAGCCGGACCGCAGGCAATAATTAATATCAGAGCTGAAATCAGGATGGTTCTCATACTATCTCCTACTGCACAAGTTCTCTGATTTTATTCTTCAGCGGATCCAGGTCCATCGATTTTACTATATAAGCGTCGGCAGCCCAGGTCTTGAAATTCTCCTTATAAACAGAATATGCAGAGTTGATTATTACCGGAATTTCCTTCCTGCTTTCCACAATCTCCACCAGAGCGTCTATCCCGCTTTCATTGCCCAGTTTTATATCCAGGATTATAAGATCCGGAGATTCGCTATCCACCGATTCTATAGCCTCCTGGACATCCCTGGCCGTAACTACGGAATAACCTTCGTTCTCGAGCTCTTTCCTGTAAAGTTTCCTGACATTTATCTCGTCATCTACCACAAGAATCTTTGTCATAAGCATCTCCGGAAAAAGAGATTAATCCACGGTTCTACACTACTATATTTGCTTAAAATTGCTCGGAGGTCAAGCTAAAAAATAAATAAGGGATTATGAGAATTCTATTCTATTTCAAGCTGGAGGACTATTTCCAGATCGTTCTCTTCGAGTTTTTCTCTCGGTACCCTCACCGGGATTACGATAGCTTCAGGCGCGCTCTCTTCGGCTCCCATCTCTGATCCCTGTTCTTCTTCCGCCTCTTCTGCCTCGCGTTCCCTGTCGAGGTCTTCAAGGGGATCATTGATGAACTCCACCGCCACTTCCGGCACCGCTTCACCCTTTTCAGCCCGGGCGTCTCCCAACTCCACAGTATGCCCGTACTCCCTGAAATCTTCATCGGCGCTCTCAAACTCGAGTTCTTCGCCGTTTTCATCGTCAGAAAGTACCTGATCAACAAACTCGGAGACAGAATTATGCTCCTCTTTACTCTCCTCTGCGCTATTTAAAGACTTGCTTTCATCCGCCTCCGAGTCGATAACTTTATCCTCGTAGTCTCCGGTTCCCGTAGCATATTCAACCACCGGGCCTTCTTTCTCCGCCTTCCCGGCCTCGTTTTCAGAGATTTCAGGCTGTTCCGTATTATTAATATCGTTCTTGACCTTCTTGAATACCTTGCGGGCTATCGATTCAAACGTCTCGTACACTCCCTTCCCCCGTACCGCCACCGCCTCAAAGAATTCAGCCCCGGTCTCGTTCAGCTCATCCTCCAGCCTGTCAATACTCACGCAGTCTCCGGCATCTCTTTTGTTATACTGAATAACCATCGGTATATCGGAAAGCGACAGGCCGTTTTCGCTGAGGTTGTTCTTCAGGTTATTGAGACTGGCGATATTATCATCCATCTTTCCCGTGGTTGAATCCGCCACGAATACCACCGCATCCACTCCGTTGAGAACCAGCTTCCGGGTAGCGTTGTAATAGACCTGGCCCGGCACCGTATAAATGAGAAATTTCACGGTGGTTCCCTTTACCTTCTCTATCTTCAGGGGGAGAAAATCGAAAAACAGGGTACGGTCGGTCCTGGTTTTCATCGAAACCATTTTCCCTTTGCTCTCAGGGGGAAGTTTGGAATAGATATGTTCCAGATTGGTGGTCTTTCCGCTCAGCGCGGGTCCGTAGTATACTATCTTGATGTTGATCTCATGATTATTGTGAGTGGTCATTGATTCCATCCCTTATCTGATTGTCCAGGGCCCGGGAAGTTTCCCATCGTATATCCGAAAACCGGTTCGGATAAGGTTCTGATCTCTGATGTTATATCCTGGGTGTCGGGTTACAGTCATTAATGAGAAACCAACACCCGGGCCGTTAAGGTATAACCGCAAAGACTGTGCCACCCATAAACCCGGCGCGGCTTTTATAATTCATTGTTTTTATGGAAATTACCGGATTACATTTTTGAAGTGTAAAAATCCTGCCTCAAATTTGCCGATTAATCTCTTATTATGCAACACCCTCGATATAATAAAAGGAAGGTTGAAACCCTGATTCTGAATGGGGAGGTTGGCTGACGCGCTCGGCGGGTATACCTTTACTGCACGGTATCCGCATTCACGCAGTTCAGGAAAATCTCGGGTACATGATCCGCTGCCGCGGTAGCCTGAACATTCCAGTAGAAATACTTGATGGAATCACGTATCCCCCCGTTGCTCCTTATAAACAGATTATGGGAACCGGGATCTATATGAAGCAGGGCCGGCTCGTCCGTAGAGATAAGCCCCAGGTAATCATCGTCAACATGAACCTGAAGCCCGATAGTGAGACAATTGGCAGTCTTGACCACCAGGTACCCCTCGCCGTCGCCTATCTCAGTCCCATAGGGCCTGACATCCAGCCCCTCCTCTTCATCACTGCAGCCCCATATAACTAATCCGACAAGTACTGATATTGCAAGCAAGAATGAGCGTTTCATCAAAACCTCCCGACAGCCGCATTAAAACCGGAAATATCCGGGCACCGGGCCAATATTAAAATACAGACAATTTTCTAATGAAAATTAATATATATTCTCAGAGGACACAAACAAAAATTTGGCAAACAGTGTTTTCTATCTTTCCCTGCCGCACCAGGGACAGAATCTGTAATCAGGAGAGATCCATTTTCCGCATTCACAGCCGCGGAGCGATTCCTTCCTGATCCTGACGTCAGTTACCGGGTCTTTCTGAAGAGATTTGAGCTTATCATACAATTCATCAGCCCTTGCCAGGACAAATTCATAATTTTCATCACCCGATTTAACCACTACAGATGGGTGAATGCTTCCCCCCTTTATCTTAATCTCCTGGATGGAGCATACATCCAGAGAGAGGTTTCTGATACCGAATTTGGAATCCAGTGAAGAAACCTGGAAATTGAGGTACCGGTCGGTCAGTTCAATTATACCTCTGGCCGCCAGCAATTTCGTCCGGTAGTAGATCGCTTTCTGCATGAAAATAGTCTTTTCACAGGAAAGTTGCAATAGTTTACCTCCTGATTAACACTACCGGACAATAGATGCCAAAAATATGCCACCCCCTCCGGAGAAAGCATTTACCGAAAAACTTCTTCCCGGCCGCGCCCATTATATGTCTGATGATATAGAGTCTGGTCCTTTTTTTGCAATGAATCAAAGGCTGAGGATAGAATGATAATTTAAAAGGACGGGATGTATAAATGGATATAACGGAGAAAATTCTAAAAGAGGTTTTTCACAGACTGCTCAATATCGAACCCAAAGACCAGGTAACAAAGAAGCTCCGCGGTATTATCGAAGGAATGATGGAGAGATTTCAGGAGACTTTCGACCTGAACTCAATTCAAAGCCAGAACACCTTCAGAGCGGTTATATGCAGCATGTTCGTTCATGGGTGGGGAATGGGTATGCATCCATATAACAGCCCAGACACGAATTTGGACGACAAAAATGTGGAAGTCAGAGTGAGCAAGGATATTCTCATACCCCTGGAACATATCAAAACTCTCCGTTACATAAAAAAGGATAAGAAAGGCCGGGTCAAGAAAGCCCTCTTCGAACCGGATCAGAACGAAAGGGTCCGTAATCAGATAAACGGACTGCTTGAGAAGATATCAAGAGAAAAGTGGGGCAAGGAATAAGCTACCCGGAATCAGGAGGAAGGGATTTATTCATTTTTTCCATCTCTATGACGGTTCCCTCGTTCTTGAATGTGACCTTATCCATTATTTCCCTGATAATGAAAATCCCTCTGCCCGAATCGTTGTAGAGCTTCTCTGTTTCAGTAGGATCCGCGGTTGAATTGAAATCGAACCCGTCGCCCCTGTCCTCTATCTGGATGATAATACGGTGCGAACTTATATAAATCCGGACATGTACCTTCAGCTCCGGGTTCTTCCGGTTACCGTGGACGATCGCGTTTGTCAGGGCCTCATCCATAACCATCGGCAGATTTACCTTGGAATCTTCGCGGGGAAAGCCGAACTCAGCAGTCAGGAATGAAACCAGCCTGTTAACCCCTATGATCCTGGATAACTTGCTCGGTATCAGGAAATCAAGGCGGACCTGGCCCTCCTTTATAAGCTCATTGCTCTTTCCAAATACCATTTCTTTCGATTTTTTCATGTTTCCGTTGAATACCGAATGGCAGTCCAGCGAACTTATCGGCGGAGTTATAATACCGCTGACTCCAGCTGATATGTAGGCGAGATAAGATCTCTCATCACACTCATCGGTGACGATAAAGATAGGTTTGTCAAGCAGCAGCAGGCATACCTGCCTTACCCTGGCAGGATTGAACCTTTTTCCCGGAAGAAACATGATTGTGCGGCTTATGCTTTCCGTTTTCTGAAGAGAGTTCAGGTAACGGGGAAAATTCCGGAAAGACCTGCTCTCCAGGCCTTCCGGAATTTCGGCCTTATCGAAGAACTCCCGATGAAGGCCCGGATTCAGATTTAATATGACAACCAGACTGTTTTCCACTTCTCTAGAATAGTTCCTCCCCCTCCGCCAGTATGTTGTTCAGTGCTTCCTTAAAATATATATTTGCCTCTTTTATTTCAGGGCCAACCTTCTTCTTGTAAGCTTCCCATCCCTTCTTAATCTCAGGGCCCAGAACCTGGATCAGTTTGCCCTCGGCGAGTGCCTTGTCTCTCTTCTCTCTGTTGTAAACAAGGATATCACTTACAAATACTCTGGCAAGCCTTTTCGCTCTCTCCTTCTCCTTTTTCATTTCCGGTTTTTCGGCGGGTTCCTGTTCAACCGAGGAGCTGTTATCATCTATAGTGATCTCCTTGAAACCGCTTCCGGTTTCCACGGCCGCCTCCACTGCGGAATCAGTGTCAGGCTGTTCGATCTGCCCGCTCTGATCAGAACCGCTCTCCATCCCCTCTTCGAATCCGCTCCGGCTTATCTGCAATTCATCACCGGATCTGGATTCCGTGAGCAGTCTCCAGATAAAACTGCATTTCGGGCATCTGACACGGATATCCTTCTCCGGAATATTTTCCTTCGGCAATTTGTATCTGGTCTCACATCCTTCGCAGGCGACAATCATTGCACTGGCTCCTTATCCTAAATAGTCTACTCACAATCCGAGCTGCTGTGAGATTCCATCCATTGCATTAAGCGATAATTCGAGAAAATCCTGCAATTCAATTCCCATATCCCTGCAGGTTGAGATCGCCTTTCTGTCCGCTCCGGCGGCAAACCTCTTCTCTTTAAATCGCCTTCCGATGAAATCTGTGTCCATTCCGGACAGAGATTTGGTCGGATGCATTAACGCAGATGCAACAATCAAGCCAGTTACCGGGTCGGAGCAATAGATCGCCTTATCCATGAGAGAGTCTCTTTCCGCCTGTCCGGCATGGGCCAGAATGGCATGTTTTACCTCCTCCGGCACATCAGTTCCCTCCAGGATATCCAGTGTGACATGTCCGTGTTTCTCCGGAGTATCTCCGGTCCGTTCGTAATCGAGGTCGTGAAGCAGACCGGCAAGCCCCCATAGCTCCTCATCCTGGTCAAACCTGCGGGCCAGCGCCCTCATAATCGCCTCCACCGCAAGAACATGTTTGATAAGGTTCTTCTTGCTCATATGTTTTTCCACTAATTCCATTGCTTCTTCTCTGGAAAGCATGACAGCCACCCCTTCCGTAATAATTTATCCAATATCGGCTATATCCATACCTGGTTTATAATACATACGGAAATAATCGGCAACAACCCTGTTCTGCTCTTTTTTCAGTTCCGGGTCGTCTTTCACGATTTCGGCGCTTTTTTCCCATGAATACTTTACTATTCCGGTATCTTTCACCGGATTGAGAAGCCGGAACAGGGGCCGCCCCGACTGGCGGACTCCCCAGATCTCACCCGGCCCTCTCAGCTCCAGATCTTTTTCCGCAACCTTGAAACCATCTTCGGTAGAAGCAAAGTAGTTCAGTCTTCTCAGGCTGTTATCACCGGCGCCCTCGCCGGGTATCAGATAACATATACCCCTGTTCCCCTTCCTCCCGATCCTGCCTCTGAGCTGATGAAGCTGCGCCAGGCCGAATCTCTCCGAATTATTAATTATCAGCATGGAGGCGTTCGGAATATCCACTCCCACCTCAATCACGGTGGTGGTTACCAGAGCCGCGATATCACCCTTCTTGAAGCTTTCAATTGCTTTCTTTTTTTCAGGGTAACTCATACGCCCATGAAGAATCCCCAGTGGGAATTCCGGGAAAACCTCTTCCTGAAGTGTTTCGAATTCATTTACCGCCGCCTTGAGATCATTGCTTTCGCTCTCCTCTATCAGAGGGTACAGTATGAACGCCTGCTCGCCTTCCCGGAAGATACTCCTGGCATGCGCGTAGCATTTCTCCCTGTCATTTTCACTTACAATCTCGGTGGCAACCTTTCTTCTGCCGAACGGCAGCCTGCTTATTACTGACAGATCAAGGTCGCCGTAAACGATCTGGGCCATCGATCTGGGTATCGGAGTGGCAGTCATCACCAGGAAGTGCGGCAATTCCCCGCTTTTTCCCAGCTGTGCCCTCTGTTTGACCCCGAACCGGTGCTGTTCGTCTATTACCGCGAAGCCGAGCCTGCCAAAGGATATCGCTTCCTGTATAAGCGCCTGGGTCCCTATAACCAGATCGATTTCGCCTTCAGCCAGCCTGCTGTGAATTCGATCCTTTTCCTTCTTTTTAAGAGAACCTATCAGGAGTTCCACTTCGACCGGCAGTCCGGAAACATAACCCTTTATCTTATTGTAATGCTGAAGGGCAAGAAGTTCGGTAGGCACCATCATCGCCGCCTGGTAGCCGTTATCCACCGCCATGAACATGGACAGCAGACCCACTACGGTTTTCCCTGAACCTACATCCCCCTGTACCAGTCTGGCCAGCCCCTTTCCGCTTTCCATGTCGTTTCTTATTTCACTCATCACTTTCTTCTGAGATTCTGTAAGACTGAAGGGGAGGTTTCCGAGCAGGTCTCTGAGCATGGGATAGGGCGGCGAAACAGGCGGTCTGCTTCCGCTGCTTGAGATTTTCCTTCTCCTCTCTCTCAGCAGTATGTGAATAAAGAACAGCTCCTCAAACTTGAAACGGGTCCTGGCTTTCTCCAGCGCTTTAAAATCCCGGGGATAATGAATCTGCCAGAAAGATTCCTCCCTGGTCATCAGGCTGAGTTCCTTCTGAACTGAGCGGGGAAGATTCTCGCCGATTTCACCCCTGCATTTCTCCAGAGCGGACTTGATTATTCTGCGAATCATCCTCTGTGATATCCCCGCAGTACATGGATAAACGGGCACTATCCGCCCGGTATGAATCAAATCTCTGTCACCGCTATCCGCTACCAGTTCAAAATCCGGAGAGGAGAGCTGCTTCTGACCCCGGTACGTATTAACCCTTCCGCTGGCTATAATTCCTTCTCCCTGTCTGAATCTGTTCTTCAGATATGGCTGGTTAAAGAACACCAGGTCGATTCTGCCGGTTTCGTCTCCCACCGCCACTGTCAACAGAGATCTTTTCCTTCCAAGCTTCCTCAGCGATTTAGCCAGTACCATTCCCGAAAAGGTAGCCTCATCTCCCGGTCCCAGCTCCGACACCTTTTTCATATTGCTCCTGTCATAGTACCTTCTGGGGAAATGCATAACCAGGTCTTCCACAGTCCTGATTCCAAGGTTGCTCAGGAGTTTCTGCCTGGCTGGCCCCACACCCTTTACGTACTGGCTGCTGGTGAGGAGAATGTTTTTATTATTTGCTCTATTATTCATAAATAGCTTGCTTATCACCTCCTGTTTTTCTAATATATAAAAACTGAACACAAAGTCACTGGAGGAATATTATGAGTAAGAAATGTGCTATATGCGGCAAGAAGCCGGTTGTGGGAAACACCGTAAGCCACGCCCACAATGTCAATAAGAGAAGATTCATGCCCAACCTTCAAAAGATAAAGATCGAAAATGAGGGCAAAGTAAGAAAAGCATATGTATGCACCAAATGTATCAAGAGCGGCCGGGCCAAAAAGGTATTCTGACCTGCCTGAACCTGATACCCGGCGTCCTTTTCTGTATATCCTACTTTTCATAATCAAAATTCGGTTCCAGATTACAAAAGTATATGCCTCGCTGCAGGCTGTTTATCTGAGCTTCATGTACCTGTCTCGCAATGCCTCCTCCGTAACGGGCCCTTCTATCCTGTGCCAGACCCCTCCCGGCCTCTCAACATGAATAAAAGATGGGTCGACTCCATGCTTTTTAAGCGCTTTCTGCCAGGTGGCCTTTCCGGTTCCGCATTCCAGCACCGCTTTTCCCACCTGTTCTGTTCCCAGTGACAGGATCGCCTGCCTCAGAGAGTTGCGCACGGATTTAATCTTAACCCCGGCGTATTTCCTGCAGGCCCCGGCAACCCTGTCGGCCCGGCGAAGGAGCTCGCTCTCAGAGGGAAGAGGATAGAATTGCAGAGGCGTCCATGGCTTTGGCACTACCGCGTTGATGTGCACCTCGATCCCGGCCCCTCCGGCGGCGCCCCTGAATTTATTCATAAAGACCGATGTTTCGTCAATTACCGCTTCGTCTTCTCCCGGGTATCCGGTCAACAGGTAGATCACGAATCTTCTAACGCCGCCTGCCGACAGAAGCGCGGCAGCCCTGAAGAAGGTTTCATCGTCAACCGGTTTATTCAGCCCGAAACGGGCTCTTTCACTCCCTGACTCCGGAGCCAGCGCAACGCTTCTGATTTCCGCCCTGGCGATAATTCCGGCCACCCCTTCATCTATATCCTGAGCCCTGAAAGAGCTGAATGAGGGCGCGATCCCGTTATCCAGAAGGTAATCCACCATTCCCTCAAAATCCGGGTTCGCCGCCACGGCGGTGCTTACCAGCCCCGCCTTCCTTACAGATTCCGGGAAACCGTCCACTCTGCTCAACTGCCCGGTGAACCGCTTAAGACTGATCATCCTCAGCGGATTATAAAGAGAGCCGGCCAGGCAGAAAGTGCAGTTTCCGGGGCAGCCCCTTCCGGTTTCAATGAGCATCATATCTCCGAACGCGGTATCCGGCGACAAGGCAAACGAGGAAGGGAACTCTTCTATCCCGTCCGGATGTGAAAAAGTGATCCTCTCCGGCGATGACCCCGGAACGAATATTCCATCCAGCCCGGCAATCTTCCTGACCAGGATATCTGGTCCTTCAGAAACTGTTTCCGCCAGGGCGCCGGAAATAGCACTCAGGACGCCCTCTCCCTCCCCAACGCAGATAACGTCAGCGATCTCGGAGACCGGGAAAGGGTTTGCGCTCGGCGCGTTGCCGCCCGCTATTACCAGGGTGTTTCTTTCCCTTTCCTCCCGTGAGGCAGGGATCCCCGATTTCTCAAGAATTCGAACCATGTTGAGATAGTCTTCCTCGTATGAGACCGAGAAGAATATGACCCTGGCCGAAGAAATTCTGGATCCGGATTCGAGGGTGAAGGGGGCCGTATCAGTGAAGAATCTCTCCGCTCTGATATATGGGTTTGACCTCAGGCCCTTGAACAGGAAATGATAACCGAGGTTCGTCATTCCCGCAGAATAGGTGGAAGGGTACCCCACGAAAACGTTTTCGGCCATTCTCCTCGGCTCGGGAAATCTAACCAGGTATCTTTCATTCCTTGTATTCAAATTAATTCAGAGGAATCTGAAAAGCGGTGTTATAAACTGTTTATATTAAGCGGCCCTTCGCCGATAAGATTTCTGGCGGCAAGGTTATCGGGTTCGACCTCCAGGACCCTCTCCAGAACTTCCTGAGCTCGCCGATTCTCTCCCCTGTTCCTCAAGACTATGGACAGAGAAATAAGCACATCCGTGTATTCTGAATTGATCTCAAGGCTCTTTCGATAGTATTCCTCGGCCTTATCGAAGTTATGCCGGTAATATTGTATGTCGCCCATTATCTTATAAATATCGGCAAAATCGCTGTCATTGCCTCCCAATACCTTTTCAGCCTCCTCAAACTCTCCCTTCCTGACCAGAATATGCGCAAGCTTCTCCCTCGCTCTGATATATTTGTCATTTACTTCAATAGCTCTACGGAAGTATTTCTCCGCCTTTTCTGCTCTCCCGGTATTTAAATAAATCTCTGCCAGGAAATAATATACATCAGCGCTCTCAACACCGGCTTCCATTATGCTTCTCAGCGTTATCATAGCCCCCTCAAGGTCCTGCTCTCGTATCTGAAGGATCGCCAGGTTGATATCGCTCATCCCCCTCTTTTCGCTCTTCTTCATGCCCTTCCTGAGATTCTCTATGGCCAGTTTCCTGTCACCCATGATATTCATCAGAAATCCGTAATAATACCTGGCCCTGCAATACTCCGGGGCGATATCTATCACTCTTTCAAGAACATCCCTGGCTTTGGCATACCTTCCCAGATAGAGAAGAGCGGCTCCGTAGTAGCACTGAATATCGGGGTAGTTCTCCTTTTCTTCAGCCGCTCTCTTCAGGTGAAGAACCGCCTCCGAATATCTCTTCTGGTCAAAAAGAAGGATCCCCAGATAATACCTTGCCTCACTGTAATCCGGATTGATCTTGAGGGCCTCTTCCAGCTCCCTGAAGGCTTTATCATGCTCTGAATTCTTGAAATAAGCCAGCCCCAGCTTGAACCTGATGTCCGCATACCCCGGATGGAGGTCCCGCAACTCACTGAAAGTCTCCACGGCCTTTTGATAATCCCCGGTGTTAAATTGCTCCACTCCGTCCCTTACCAGTGTATCGAAACGGGAACTGGAACTTATCATCTCCCTGATTTCCCTGAGTGGCGGTATATCAGTCTTATTGCTGGAAAGGTGATCGCTCAGAAATTTGCTTATGGAAGGGGTTTTCTCCGAAGAAAGTTCCAGCGCCCTGTCGAAATACCGGTCCGCCTCATCGGGCTCTCCCTTCTCCAGCATAACTATACCCAGATAACATACCGCCTCGAAATAACCCTCGTTCAGCTTGATAGCTTTCTTGAGCATATCGATCGAACTGTCGATTCTGCCTTTCTTATGGTATATAACTCCCATTCTGTAAAAGAGGTCGGGATAGGTAGGATTCTCGGTCACCGCCCGTTCAAAGTGCTCCAGGGCCCTGTCGTAATCGCCCGTATAATATTTCGCTGTTCCCAGGTTAACGTGGGCTTCCGCGGCATAGAACATCCCCAGAGCATAAATCGGATCATCGCGTGAAATCGATTCGGTCGCCTTTTCCAGCTCTTCTATGGCCAGTTCGTAATCACCGTCGTTAAAATACTTTATACCTTTTTCGTATTCCGGATTATTGCTTAATCCGAAAATCCTCCCCCAGAATGACAATTCCTTCTCCTTGCTATTTGTGAGGCGTTCTTATGAATGAAGGTACATCAAGGTCTACCGATCCGGACAACCCGGCAACCGCCACTCTCTTTTCATCGCTGGAGGCCACCACTTCCCGGTCTTCCAGTTTTATTCCCTGGTCTTCTCTTTCGCGCAGCCTCCCGTTGGCCCTGTGGATATGCCGGTAATCCCGGTTCTCCGACTCGAATCCGGTAGCTATCACGGTTACGTGAACTCCATCCTCCAGGTTATCATTGATGACCGCTCCGAAAATAACATTGGCTTCATCCCCGGCTTCGTCGCTGATTATCGCCGTTGCCTGTGAAACCTCATGCAGCGTCATTCTGCTGTCCCCGGTAATATTTACCAGAACACCCTTCGCCCCGCTTATCGAAACGTCATCAAGCAGCGGGCTGTTCAATGCTGTCCTGGCTGCCTCCACCGCTCTTCCCTCTCCTCCCGCGATTCCGCTGCCCATCATTGCGTCACCCATGTTCCTCATTGTAGTTCTAACATCGGCAAAGTCAAGATTAATCAATCCGGGAACGGTTACCAGATCGGATATGCCCTTGGTCGCGTGATGAAGGACTTCATCGGCGGTCGAGAAAGCGTCGGCAAGAGGAGTATCCTGAGGAACCAGAGTCAGAAGTTTGTCGTTTCTGATTACTATCATGGTATCCAGTTCGTCCTTGAGCATCCTTACCCCTTCAATGGCCTCCCTGCCCCTTCGCTTTCCCTCGAAACTGAAAGGCCTGGTTACTATACCTACGGTGAGAGCTCCTCTTTCCTTGGCGATACGGGCTATAGTGGGACTGGCGCCGGTTCCGGTTCCTCCCCCCATACCGGCCGTCACAAAAACCATATCCGCCCCGTCGAGCATCTCGCCCAGCAGGTCCGCATCTTCCTCTACCGCTCTTCTGCCCACTTCGGGGTCGCCCCCGGATCCGAGACCGCAGGTCAGCCTGGTGCCGATCTGAACTTTCTTGTGGGCCTTGGAGAAATCGAGCGCCTGTGCATCGGTGTTAACGGCTATGAACTCCACCCCCTGAAGTTTGGAATCAACCATTCTGTTAACCGCGTTGCCGCCCGCTCCCCCTACGCCAACAACCTTAATGCTGGCTACTTCGCTGTGTTCATCGAATTCGAAACGCATTTTCTGCCTCCTCCTTTAAAATCAGCATACAACTTTCTTCAATCCGCTAATTATCCTGTTGAAACACCCGCTCCCCCTGCTCTCCCGGTAACCGGTTATAAGGTCCCTTCCATGGAATAAAAGCCCCGCCCCGGTCACCCATCCGGCATCCCCGGCAAGTTCAACCAGCCCCTCTACCCCGGAGGGCTGAAGCTTGATCGCTGGCGCACCGAAAACATCTTCGGCCACCTGCTCGATCTTATCCATCCTGCTTCCTCCTCCCGCCAGGTATACCGGCCCCCTGAAATCACTGTCCAGGCCGGCATGATTCGAAATAAGAGAAAAAAGCTCCACGCAGCGGGGTGTAACTATCCCCGCAATCTCCTGAGTATTGAATCTGTAATCCCTGCCACCGATTTCAATCTCTACCACCGGCTCTCCCGCTTCCCCATCCGGATGGACGCCCCTGAACAGGCACCTTTCCTTCTTGAGCCGGTCGGTCACTTCAATAGGGAAGCTCATACCTATGGCCAGATCGTTGGAAACATTGAATCCGCCTACCGGCAATACACCGCTGCTCTTTATCGCGCCGTCTCTGTAGCAGGCAAAGGAGGTTACCTCCCCCCCGATATTTATAAGAAGTCCGTTTTCTTTCTTTCCGGAGCCTGCTGAAATCAGTTTTGCGTCGGCAAAGGGAGCAAAAACCATCTTCACCAGTTCTATCCCGTTCCAATCCAGCAGGTCTTTCAACATCTCCACCTGCCTTCTCACCGCAGTTACTATATGGACTGTTCTTTCCAGCCTGGAACCTTCCTTACCAACAGGATTTTCCACCCCCTCCGCGCCGTCTATCATGAAAGACTGTTCCATCATGTGAATAACCGTCCGGTCTGCCGGAAGCGGCACCTTTCTGGCGTTTTCGGTTACATAATTGGCTTCCTCGGGGGTAATGCCGCTTTTTTCCTGCCTGGTAAGCACACCTTCGCTGTCGAAACTTCTAATCCCGGCGCCGGTAATGGAAATGCATGCTCCTCTTATCCTGACACCCGCCATTTTCTCCGCGCTGTCCAGAGCCCTTCTGAGCGCTCCGTTGACTTTCTGGGGATCGGCAACCTCTCCCTTGTGCATCCCCTCCGCCGGACAGTCAGCGACCCCGATCAGCTTGATTCTTTCCGATTCAACAATTTCGCCGGTAACCACCCTTACATTGGATGAACCTATATCTATTCCCACCACGTAATTCTCATTCATTTATCAGATCAACTCCTTCCCTGTCATCTTACAACTACCTGGTGTTTGAAACGCAGATCAACCATCTCCGGGAAACTGCCTTTCTGTTCTAGAAAATGATAAATGCTCCTGAGTTTCTGTATTCTTTCTTCAATGTTATCCTTGCCCACCCTTATAACCGACCCTACATCCAGCCAGATAAATATTATCTCTTCGTTCTCCATGTGTATCTCTGAGAGATGTTTTGCGGGAGAAAAGCCGTACTTCTTGAATATTCTGAGGGCTTCCAGAGCCCCGGCAAGCGCCCTTCTGCCCTCCTCGCCCTCCAGGTCTTCCACCCCGGTAATAAGAGGCAGGTCAACCCCTCCGGAGGAAATCCTTTCCGAAAGGACAACCCCGTCCTCATCAACTTCCATTACCCTTCCGCAAAGAACGGCTGCCACGGGCTTCCTCTCCCGGAGGTAACAGTCCAGCCGGTGAGGATAATCCTTATCAAAAACAACCCCCGCTACATCGGGGTTTTCCATGATTTCATTCTCCAGCTGATCCAGTTGGACGGTCAGAATATTCTCTCCGATATATCTCTCTGTAATCAAGCTGAGCGAATCGACCGGCAACCCCTTGTTCCCGTAAAGGTCTATCCTCTGTATGGACAGGCACCCGGTAAAATACCAGAAATATATGAATGACCCCGCTGCCGCGATTACGAGTACCGGCAAAGCGGCCAGCCTTATATAGCGGCTGAATCCGGGGCCGCTTCTGCTTGAAGCCATCAGCGTTTTCCTTCTTGCGGCCATTTAAGCACCTCTCTCCTTCATTATCTCCTCTCCGAGCTTGAACACATCTCCCGCTCCCAGAGTGAGAACCAGATCTCCATCCTCTATTGTATCCAGAACCGCCCTCTTCATATCCTCGCGCTCAGGTATGTAATTTACTCCCTTTTTCCTCCCCTTCAGGGCTGCCCGGTAGATCAGCTCTCCGCTCACACCGGGAATCCTGCTCTCGCTGGCCGGATAAACGTCCATGATGAAAATCTGGTCGGCCATATTGAAGCATCTGTCAAAATTCCTGTGAAGATCACGGGTTCTGCTGTATCTGTGGGGCTGGAACACCACTATAAGCCTTCTGTCATAATTCCTTCTGGCCGAACCGATAACAGCTTCGATCTCTGTGGGATGATGAGCGTAATCATCTATGAACAGGACCCCTTCGGACTCTCCCTTGATCTCGAAGCGCCTCTGCACACCCTTCAGGCCGGCCAGCGCCTGCCGGAGGGTTTCAAATCCGATATCGAGCTGATCCGCCAGGGCGCATACCCCCAGCGCGTTCAGCACATTGTAGCGGCCCGGCAGGCTGACAAACAGTTCTCCCCGCTTCTGCCCCCCGGCGAATAGAGTAAAAGCGCTCCCCCCGCCGCTCTGCTCACCAATTACACCCCTGTAATCCGGATCGCCCTCGAAGCCGTAGGTTATAACACTTCTTTCTATTCTGGACATAACTTCCCTGAGATGGGGATTATCGCTGCAGCAGATCAATTCGCCGTGGAAAGGCACCCGGGAAGCGAATTCGATAAAAGCGTTGTAGATGCTGTTAAGGCCTCCATAGAAATTAAGGTGTTCCATATCTATATTAGTTATCAGAGCGATAACCGGAGCCAGCCTCACAAAATTTCCGTCGCTTTCATCAACTTCCGCGAGAATGAACTTTCCCTCCCCCAGGCGGGCGTTAACCCCCAGCGCTTCCACTCTTCCTCCTATGATTACAGTGGGATCCAGGCCGGCCCGGTCCATCACTTCCGCCGCTATGGAGGTGGTAGTGGTTTTTCCGTGAGCCCCCGCCACCGCGATTCCATCCTTAATGGTCATCAGCTCTCCCAGCATATCCGACCGGGGAATTACCGGTATCCCCCTCTCGTTCGCCGCTATAACCTCAGGATTGGAAGAAGGTATGGCGGATGAAATAACCACAATATCTGACTCGCCGATATTACCGGGGGCGTGCCCCCGGTAAATCAATGCCCCCATATTTCGCAGCCGTTCGGTTATTCCGCTCGCCTGAATATCCGAACCGGTGACTTTGAATCCCAGGTTGATGAGAACTTCCGCGATCCCGCTCATACCTATGCCGCCGATCCCAACAAAATGAATATGTTTATCGTTGCTGAACATTTCTAACCGCTTTTCCTTTCAAGAATAGATTCGATATCATCTACTATCTTCCGGGCCGCCTCATTAATTCCCCTGCTTCTGGCGGCTTCCGCCATACTTCCGATTCTCTGCCGGTCAGACAGGATATTATCAAGAATAGCGCCCAGCCTCTCCCCGCTGAGTTCCGAATCTTCCACCATCACCGCCCCCCCGGCCTCCTCTAGATAACGGGCGTTCTCAACCTGGTGGTTATCGGCGGAGAAGGGATAGGGAACCAGTATGGCGGGAATCCCCACCGAGGCGATCTCAGACACGCTCAGGGCGCCGGCTCTGGAAATCACTATATCTGCCGCCTCATACGCCTCCCGTATATTCTTTATGTAATCCGTTACGAAAACCCTGTCTCCGAACCCGGACAGCTCAGATTTCATCATACGGTAATCCCTTTTTCCGGTTTGAATTATCATCTGTACGCCGCCGGTGGACCTGATATATTCCAGGGCGGCCCTGTTCAGCGAAGAAGCCCCCTGGCTCCCCCCGAAAGCCAGTAGAACCGGCAGATCCCCGGCAAGTCCGAACGCGGCTGCGGCATCTCCCTCATACTCTTCAGTAATGACAGAGCGGAGGGGATTTCCGGTGTGAAGAAGTTTTTCCCGGTCACTGAAGAACCGGGCGGCATGATTGAAACCGAGATATATCCTTTCGGCAAACCTGGAGAGCATCCGGTTGGTCAGGCCGGGAATTGAATTCTGCTCCTGGAGAACGATCGCCTTTCCGAGAACGGATGCGGCAACAACCACCGAAACGCTGGCATACCCCCCGAAACCGATAACCAGGTCCGGCTTGAACCGGGAAATTATTATTATGGACTGAATCATTCCGGCAGCCATACCTGACAGCGTTCCGATCCGGCGCCAGAATTTCCTGCCTCTCATGGGGCCGGAAACTATAAACCTCAAGCTGTAACCGAACTCCTCTATGATTTCGGATTCCAGGCCCGCCCGGGTACCCACAAACAGCGGGTTGAATGAATCGAACCGGCTCTTCATCTCATCCGCGACCGCCAGCGCGGGATAGATATGGCCGCCGGTTCCACCGCCTGCGAATACAATCCGCACTATCTATCCTCCTTCCTGCTCGCGAACACCGGCTTCCTTGCTACGGATACCTCAGAGGTTCTCCTGTATTTTCTCGCACTCGATATATTGAGCAGTATTCCGACAGCTGCCATCGAAGTTAATAATGACGTGCCTCCATAACTGACAAAGGGTAAAGGGAGTCCTACTGTCGGGATAATACCCGTGGTCATGGCTATATTGACGACCGACGTCAACATGATGATCAAACCTATACCGAGTGCGAGATAACGGCTGAAAGTGTCCGGAGCGTCGCGGGCGATTATCAGGGCTTTATAGAAAATGAATACTATTATACCGAAAACCAGCATAGTCCCGATGAACCCGAGCTCTTCTCCCACTATTGAATAAATAAAATCTGTATGGGCATCGGGAAGGAATCTGTACTTCTGATGGCCCTTACCGGGGCCGCACCCGTATATGAAACCGGATCCCAGCGATATCAGAGACTGCCGGACGTGCCAGTTCTGGCTGAGCAGGTAATCACCGCTGTTGAAAAGCCCGATCACCCTGTTCCTGACGTGCGGCTGAATATAAAGATAGGGAATCGAAAGTATAAACAGCGCTCCGTAGCTGAGAGCGAGATGAACCAGCCTGCTCCTTCCCAGATACAGCATGATGAATGTCAGGCCGAAGATGAGAGTGGCGTTGCTGATATTGGGCTGCAGAATCAGAAGAACCGCTATTACCACCGAAACCACGAACACCGGGAGAAAATCCTCCCGGAGCTTCCGGGCCGACCCCTTTGCCCGGGCAATGATATCAGCGGTGAATATAATCAGGGCGTATTTAACGAATTCTACCGGCTGAATAGTGAAATTATATATGCGCAGCCACCTTCTGGCGCCCCGAACCTCCCTTCCCCAGAGAAGAACCGCGAAAAGCGAGATTACCCCGATGATAACCCCGTACAGGGCAACGCTCCGGTAGATCCGGTAGGGAACCTTCATGCATACATAGAGAATGATTATTCCCAGAGCGAGGTGCACCGCTCCATGTTTAATGAAATAGTAGGGAGACCCATACTGCTCTCTGGCTATTACCTGGGTGGCAGAGAAGACCATTATCATACCCACCGTGGCCAGAAGCAGCGTGGCGCATAGAAGGTCGTAAGCATACCTGTTACTCCTGTCCATCGCCTCCCCCTTCCAGCTGCCGAACCGCCTCTGTGAATGTTTCCCCTCTCTCTCTGAAATCCCGGAACATATCGAAACTGGCGCATGCCGGGGAGAGAACCACCGCCATGCCAGGTTCGCTCATCCGGCGGCATGCCTTTACAGCCTCAGGGATATCTGCGGCGTGCCGGACCGGAATTCTCCCCTTCACAGCCCTCTCTATCAGTTCCGCCGCCTCGCCTATAAGGACAATATTCCGTATAATCCCCGAAACTGACAGGAGCTTGGTGTAATCACTGCCCTTATCAAGCCCGCCGGCAATGAGATTAACGGGAACCGGCATCCCCTTCAGGCTCATAACCGTTCCTTCCACATTGGTGGCTTTCGAATCGTTATAGTAATCGACCCCGTCCAGCCTGCGGACCAGCTCCATCCTGTGCTTCAGGCCGCTGAACCCGGATAGCGCTTCCCTGCAGGCCTTTCCGCTGACTCCGAATTCACGCGCAGCCGCGACCGCCGCCATGCTGTTCTCGGCATTGTGTATCCCAACCACCTTCAGCTCCGGAAGATCGATTATCTCTTCCTCAACCTCCCCGTTTTCCACTATCACAATTTTGCCGTCCCTGAGAGCTACGCCGGAGCTCAGGGGAACAGATGATGAGAACGGAATCAGCCTGCCCGGGAATTCGCGGGCTGCCCCCGAACACCTGGGATCAGCGGCATTATAGACAAATGAGCTTTCAGTTCCGCAGTTCATGAATATTCTTTCCTTGGCCTTGTAGTAATCCTCCACGGAATCATACCTGTCCAGGTGATCGGGGGTCATGTTCAGAATCCCCGCTACGCGGGGTTTAAAGTCTGATATCGACTCCAGCTGAAAACTGCTCGCTTCCAGTACCAGGATGGTTTCGGCGCCGGCCGATGCCGCCACCGAGCAGAGCGGTTTTCCTATATTTCCGGCAGCGACGGCTTTGAAGCCGCCGGCCTTCAACACCGACTCGATCATGGAGACGGTGGTAGATTTTCCATTTGTTCCGGTTATGGCGATTATCTCTCCCCGGGCGAACCTGAAACCAAGTTCCAGTTCGGAAATGACCGGTATGGCCCTGCTCTCCGCCTCCTTTATAATCGGGCGGCTCAGCGGGATCCCGGGGCTGAGAATCACCTGCTCGCAGCCGTCCAGCAGGGAATTATCGAAAGGGGCCAGCTTTATTTCCATCCCTTCCATCTCTTCGGGTAGATGAATATCTCCCTTTTCATCCGCGCCTGTCACCTCCGCTCCTTCCTTCATGAGCAGTTTTGCCGCGGCGATGCCGCTCCTGGCAAGCCCCAGAACAAGAAATCTTGAATTTCTGTAATCCCGTTTCAAATCCCGATCCTTTCGACTCCGATCATCTCAGTTTCAGAGTGGTCATACCAAGCAGCATCAGCAGAGCCGCCACTATCCAGAACCTGACCACGATCTGCTCTTCGGCCCATCCCATTAATTCAAAATGGTGGTGCAGGGGCGACATCCTGAAAACTCTTTTGCCCCTCAACCTGTAAGAAACAACCTGTATTATCACTGAGGCGGCCTCCATAACGAAAACCCCTCCGATAATTACCAGCAGGAATTCCCTCTTCAGCAGAACCGCTATGGTGCCCAGCGCCCCTCCTATGGCCAGGGACCCGGTATCTCCCATGAAGATCCTGGCCGGGTGAGTATTGAACCAGAGGAAGCCGAGAGCGGCGCCCACTACCGACATGCAGTAGATGGAGAGCTCGCCGCTGCCTTTCTGGAAGAGTATATTGAGATAATCCGCGAACACTGCATGCCCGGCAAGGTATGCCAGAATAGCGAAAGCGACAAACGAGAATGCGGTAACCCCGATGGCGAGTCCATCCAGGCCGTCGGTGAGATTTACCGCATTGGAGGTCCCGGTTACCACCAGCATTACAAACGGGACATACAGAATGCCCCAGTCGATATATGTTTCCTTGAAGAAGGGGACCGCTGTGCCGGT
Organism: Candidatus Krumholzibacteriales bacterium; assembly: GCA_046483305.1. Taxonomy (GTDB): domain Bacteria; phylum Krumholzibacteriota; class Krumholzibacteriia; order Krumholzibacteriales; family WJIX01; genus WJIX01. The sequence continues at coordinate 29,122 of JAWODM010000072.1, forward strand.
CACATGAGTGTCGGTAAGCGGGCTGAAATAAAGGAACAGGCCCAGTCCGGCGCCGAACAGCAGCTGTCCTATGAGTTTGTATCTCCCCACCAGCCCCTTGTCATACTTCTTTACCACACTGAGGTAATCGTCCCAGAAGCCGATTATCCCTATCCATACCGTCACCACCAGAACAAGCTGCACGTAAGCGTTTCTGAGGTCCGCCCATAGAACCGTGGGGATACATATGGCGCAGATTATCAGCACACCCCCCATGGTGGGAGTTCCTTCCTTCCGGGAATGGTTCTCCGGCGTGAACGGCCTGATCTTCTGGCCGATCTGCATCCCGCTCAGCCACCTTATCACGCGGGGGCCGAAGATGAAGCTGATAAGCAGGGCCGTTACAGTGGCGTACGCCGCTCTGAAGGTGATATACCTGAAAACGTTAAAGGCGAAGAAGTACTCTTTCAGGGGATATAGGAGATAGTAAAGCATCAGCCCACCCTCTCTCTGCCTGTTTCCCTGAGTTTCTCTATACCGTCTATCACCCTCCACATACCCATATCCCTGGAGCCCTTTACCAGCACCGCATCGCCGTTTTCCAGCAGCCCGTTGAGGAAATGAGACAGTTTATCGATATTCACGAAATGACTTATTTTCTCGGGAGCTTTGCTTCCTCCCGCCGCCTCGCGGCTGATAAAGACTGTATCCTCACCCAGGGTAACCAGCCCGTAGACGCCGGCCTTTCCGCAGAACTCGCCCATTTGCCGGTGAAGCTCCCCGCTGGCCTCGCCCAGCTCCAGCATATCCCCCAGTACCAGCCACCTCCTGCCGCTCACCGGCATTTCCATGAATCCCTCTATGGAGGATTTCAGCGAAAGGGGATTGGAATTGTATGAATCGTTTACAAACAGGATCTCATCAACAAGGTATATTATTCCTCTCCTATCCACCGGCCTGAAATTCCTGACCGCCCCGGCGATCTCTCCGGCGCCAACTCCGGCGCAGGAGGCAGCGGCCGCGGAGGCCGCTATATTGAGAAGGTGGTATCTTCCCGGTATATCGGTTTCCATATCCTCTCCCCCCAATTCGAAACTGTACCCCCCGGTATCCTTATTACCGGTAATCTCAATCCTCCAGTCAGCTTCTTCGGAAAAGCCGAAGGTTATAATTTCCCCCTCTACGCTTCCGGAGAGGGTTTCGAGAAATTTGCTGTCAGCCGGCAGAACCGCCCGGCCGTTCGAGGGCAGAGCCCTCAGCAGCTCCGACTTCGCCCTGGCAACTCCCTCCAGGGAACCGAAATACTCGAGATGCCCGGGGCCGATATTGGTTATCACGCCTATTTCAGGCCGGGCAATGGAGGCAAGCAGCTCTATCTCCTTCTCATGATTCGCGCCCATTTCAACCACTATAACTTCGGTATCCTCCTCCATGGAGAGAATGGTCAGAGGCACACCGATATGGTTATTATAATTTCCCCGTGTGGAATGAACCCGGTAACGCTTTGAGAGCATAGCGGTTATCAGTTCCTTGGTCTCAGTTTTACCCGCAGTCCCGGTTATCCCTATACACCTTGCCGCCGAGCCAGACCTGTAATCGGCTGCCAGTTTCTGAAGAGCCTTCAGAGTATCCTCCACTATGAATACCGGCACTCCGGGTTCCTGCCTGATATTTCCGGCGCCTGAGATCAGGAGCGCTCCGGCCCCGGATTCGACCGCTTCCTCTATGTAATGATTTCCGCACTTTTTTTCTCCCTCCAGGGCGACGAATATCATCCCCTCGCACCCGGTTCTGGTATCGATCGATACACCAGCCACACTTCCTTCCGGTATACCTTTTCCGCGGTACGAACCTTCTCCCAGCGAACCGGCTATCCATGAAAGCTCTAACATGCCGGATCACCCCTTTTAAGCCGCAGAGCTTTCCGGGCCTCTTCCAGGTCACTGAACCTGACGCGCCGGGTGCCGACAACCAGTACTTCCTCATGGCCCTTTCCGGCCACCATAACCAGGTCGCCTCTGCGGGCCTCCTCTATCCCGGCGCGGATCGCTTCCCTTCTGTCCGGTATCACCCGGACCGCGCGGTTCTGTCCGTCAATTCCTTCCATGATCTCATCTATTATTCTGCCGGGATCCTCGGTCCTGGGATTATCACTGGTAACATATACAGAATCGCTCAGGCGGGCGGCGATCTCGCCCATCATAGGCCTCTTGCCCCTGTCGCGGTCGCCTCCGCAGCCGAACACCGTTATCAGCTTTCCCGGTTTCAGTTCTCTGCAGAAGCTCAGAATATTCTCCAGGGCGTCGGGCGTGTGAGCATAATCCACTACCACCACCGGTTCATCCGCCTCCGATACTACCTGAAACCTCCCCGGAACGTTTTTAACCCGCTCCAGGCCCCGCTTTATATCATCCGGGGCGATCCCCAGAAGGTATGCGGCCGAGGCTGCCGCCAGCCCGTTGTATATTGAGAAAAGGCCCAGCAGGTTAAGCCTGATATCCATTATCCATTCCGGGGTGACCAGCTTCATGGAGGTCCCCTGGAGATCAGCCCTCACTTCAGCGGCAGCAAAATCCGCTTCTTCGCTAAGGCCGAAAGATACCTTTCGTCCCCGAAACTCCTCCCCCACCTCCCTGACCAGCCTGTCATCAAAATTGTAAACCAGGCTGCCCTTCTTTCCCGGCCCGTTGGTGAGCGAATTGACAAAACCTTTCTTCGCTTCCAGATAATTCTCAAAACTATGGTGATAATTCAGATGATCCCTTGAAATATTGGTGAAAACCCCTATATCGAATTGAGTTCCGAATATCCTCTTCTGATCGACGCTGTGAGAGCTTACTTCCATTACAACCGCCTTGCATCCTTCACTTCTGAAACTGCTGAGTTTCCGGTTCAGTTCCAGAGCGGCCGGGGTGGTCCTTCCGCTGTAGGCGATACTGTCGCCGATACCGAACCCCACTGTTCCCAGAATTCCGGTTTTCCCCATTGATCCTTCCAGAATCGATTTCAGCATAAAAGCGGTGGAGGTTTTACCATTGGTGCCGGTAATTCCGGCCATGGTCATATCCCGGGAAGGGAAATCCATCAACTTCGCGGCAAGAAGGGCTGCAGCTTCCCTGCTGTCTTTCACTACCAGCAGGGGAACTCCGATCTCAGATTTCTCTTCGGCTACCACCGCGGCCGCTCCCCTGCTGAGAGCTTCCTTTATATAATTATGGCCGTCTGACTGAATGCCCCTTACCGCCACAAAGAGCTCTCCCTCTGATACTGACCGGGAATCATCGGATATCCCCCTGATTTCAACATCCCGGTAATTGAACCTCTCCAGTAATTCAATCTCTTCAATCAACAGCGATAGAAACAATTAACCTCTCCCCTTCTCTGCCCCGCCCGAACAGGACAATTCATAATTAGACCTGCAGAAGAGCACCACCTTCGACCCGGTGGTCACAATGCTTCCCGGTCCGGGTTTCTGCCTCTTCACCGTTCCATACCCCTTGATCTCCATCCTCATACCTCTCTTGATCAGTTCCCTCCTCGCTTCCCTGATGGTGAGTCCCGTAAAATCCGGCAGTTCTATCCTGGTTCCGTCAGCCGGTTCCTTCCTGAGGAGAACATCGATTACCGCTCCCCTCGGCACCAGGGTTCCCGGGTCGGGATTCTGTGAATAAACCGAGCCATCCGAGCCGCAGCCGTTGACTATTATTCCCGCCCGCGCTCCCCGGCGGCATGCCTGAGAAAGATCCATTCTCAGGAGAACAGGAACCTTAACCATATCCTTATCCCGGTTCTCAGGTGGAACAACCATGGAGGCCATCCCCGACATCATGTCAGAAGCGAGGCATATCCCCTCTATAACATTCCTGAAGACGGGGGCGGCCGAAACCCCGCCGTAATACATCTGCCCTTCCGGTTCATCAAGAAGAACCAGGCATACCACCCTGGGCCGTTCCGCCGGAGCAAAACCAACAAAGCTGGAAACGTATTTGCCGTCAGCGTAACCACTATTTCCCGCTTTCTGAGCTGTGCCGGTTTTTCCCGCCACTGAAATGAAATTGGTGGAAGCCCTCCTGCCGGTTCCTTTGACCACCACCTCTCTGCATAACTTCTTAATCTCATCGCAAACCTCGGGCGAAAGGACTCTCCTGGTCTTTACCGGTTCGATATCCTTAATATTTTCCCCTTCCCTCTCCAACCGTGCCGCCACCCTTGGCACAAAAAGCTCTCCACCGTTGGCAACCGCGGCATAAGCGCAGAGCATCTGCAGGGGGGTCACCCCGATTTCCTGTCCGATGGCGATACTGGGAAGAGACCTTTCGGTCCAGTGGCGTGGCTCCCGCAGAATCCCCCCGGTTTCCACCGGGAGGTTTACACCGGTCCGGGATCCGAACCCGCAGCGGAGGACAAACCTGTAGAAGTCATCGCAGTTCCCCATGCATATGGCTTTTATAGTGCATATATTGCTGGAATATACGAATGATTCCCCTACGTTAAGGCTCTCGTGGGGATGATCGTCCCTGAACAGTCCGAAGTCAAATAGCTTCTCGCCGTTTTCGCCGTCAAATTCATGATTAATATCCACCAGGTCCTTTTCCAGTATGTAAGAATACGTTATCAGCTTGAATGTAGAACCGGGTTCATAGAAACAGCTCGAGGAATACAGGATGTGGTTTTTCCTGCCCGGGAAATGCTCCGCCAGGGCCAGAATGTCTCCGTTGCGCGGGTCGGCTACTATTATGACCCCTCCGGCGGCGCTGTAATCTTTTACCGCCCTCCGGATTTCAAAATCCGCGACCCTCTGCACATCGGAATCCAGGGTGAGGTAAAGGTCGCTGCCGTCACGGGCATTCTTGCGGGGAGCGCCAATCAGTTTGACCGGCCTGTTAAGGGCGTCCCGGCTGGTCACCAGCCACCCGTCCTCGCCCCTGAGATAGTCGTCAAAAGTCATTTCAACCCCCCCCACACCTTCCCCCCTGCCGTTAACCATACCTATGAAACTCCTGTCCACTGAATCGAAAGGAATGATTCTTTCCTGGACCGGATCTAATCTTACTCCCGGCAGGGAAGAGAGCTCTGCCAGGACTTCATCGTCAAGATTCAGCCTCTTTCTGATAAGTATATACTCCCTGTCCGTCTGCCTGAGGTACCTCTTAATCCTGGAAAGGGGGAGGCCTGATATTTCACTGAGGTATCCGGCGGCGGGCGCGGGAAAATCAGCGGGTGTAATTCCGACATCGTACATCTGGCAGGTCACCGCCAGCGGATTTCCGTGCCTGTCCAGAATCTGGCCCCGCTTTGCCCGGAGGACCTTTTTCTCGAACCACTGTTCATTGGCCTTTTTCTCATAAATATCATGATCAATAATCTGGACAAAGACCAGTCTTATAATAATCGTAAATCCCGCCAGCACTATACCGGCAAGGATCAGAATAAATCTGAATCTGGGAAATCTTCTTTTCATTCTCTACCTGCACTGCTGTTCGAGACAAACTGGCTCCCGGCAAGATTATTTTCAGCTCTTCTGTCTCTGAACAGCCTCTGGTTCCTTTCCTGAGTCAAATCAGCTATACTGTGAGACGAACCTCTCTTCATACCCAGTTTCAGGGCCCTGGGTATAATCCTCTCCGGTTTTATCAACCGGTTATATTCAACGGTAAGCTTTATATTCTCCTTCCGCAGGGATCTCATCTCCCTGGTGCAGCTGTTTATCCTCTCCGAGAGTGAGCTGCAGTATACCTGCATATAGATGTAGAGGAGGCTCAGACTGGCTATAAAACCCAGAAGGACCAGAAAATTGAACGGGGTTATCTTACCGGTCAGAATTCTCTGTACTATTCCTGATATGCTGATTTTATTCGCCTTCATTACGAATCCTCTCTGCTGCGCGCAATCTGGCGCTCCTTGCCCTTGAATTTGCTTCAATCTCCTCTTCGGCGGGAGTCACCGGCCTGCCGGTGATAATCCTGAGTTCCGGTTTTTTCCCGCAGCTGCACACCGGGAAATCGGGAGGGCATATACAGCCCTTTTCCTTCTCCCTGAAAAAACGCTTTACCAGCCGGTCTTCCAGGGAATGATAAGAGATTATCACTATCCTTCCTCCCGATTTCAGATATCTGAGGGAGCTCCGGAGAAAATCGTCAAGAGAACCTATTTCGTCATTCGCCCAGATTCTCAGAGCCTGAAAGACCCTGGAGAGAGTGCCGTATAATCTGTGGGGAGGCACCACCCCCGCCACAATATCCCTGAGCTGAAAAGTTTTCTCTATCTTCTGCCTTTCTCTGGCTTCAATGATACTCCTTGCTATCCGGCCCGGTGTCCTGACCTCCCCGAACTCCTTCAGAACCTCTTTTATCATGCGGGAGTCAGCCGACGTGATGAATTTAATCACTGACCGGCTTCCGCTTCCCATTGCCATATCGATAGGGCCGTCCTTCATGTAACTGAAACCTCTTTTCTCATCGAAAAGCTGAAAAGATGATATGCCCAGATCCAGAAGAAATCCGTCGCATCTGCGCTCTCCGAGGTACTTTCCCGGATCCCTGAAATTTCCCAGGACAAATTCCACTCTGGGCGCGAAACTCTTAAGCCTTTCTCTGGCCAGGTCGAGCGCCGCTTCGTCCCTGTCTACCCCGATCAGTGTCGCCTTCCTGTTCTCACCCAGTAACCCCAGAGCGTGCCCGCCGGTTCCGAGGGTGCAGTCTACATACAACCCTTCCGGTTCCGTTACCAGGTAATCCAGGACTTCCCTTTTCATAACCGGCTCGTGAAGCAAGTCAATCAATCCTCGGGTTCCAGGCTGGCAATAAAATCCGAAGGAGGGGCTGAGGCCCGCGGGCAGTTCTGTCAGCGTTCCTTCTCCCGATTAATATTCCCAATCCAGTTCATCGAATTCGTCTACTATCTTTTCGCTCAGGCTGGCGTATTCCCTGGCAGACCAGATCTCCAGATAGTTCAGCATGCCGATAACATATACCTCCCTTGAATCGCCTATCCTTTCCAGGAAATTCCGGGGGATTGCTATGCGGCCGGTTTTATCCATCTCCACCTGGCGGGACATCCCGCTGTAGAACCTTACGATTTTCCTTCTCCTGATTCCCCGGGGAAGATCGTGAAGCCTTCCCTCAACATCATTCTTCCAGCCTTCTATGGGATACAGATTCAGGCAGTTCTCACCGCCAAGGCTGATCATGAACTTATCCGCATTATCACCGGCGATTAATCTTCGAAATCCAGATGGGATCAGCAGCCTTGATTTCGAATCTATCTTGCATTTATATTCACCTATGAAAGTCGGCATACCGGCTCCGGAGTCTGCTGAAGATACTATATTCTGCAATCGAGGTCTCACATCAGCACCACACTGCTTCCCACTTTCTCCCACTTTATCCCACATAATCCCACATTGTCAAGGAAAAAAGGGAAAAAAGATAAAAGTTTACCACCGCATAAGGTGTTTATATATAATGACTTACAAGACAGCAATATACAATGTTCAAAAAGTTGAATTTTTTCTTGATAATTTAAGAGGTATCGCTTTGAAATCTGAACGGATTCACCGCTGACCTTTAATCGACCGGCCTCAATAGATAGAGGGTATAGACAACCGGTTTCTGCCTTCTTATGCCGAGGTTGGGTACCGTATCCGAGGTCACCGGTACATACTCCATCCCCCCGGCGATATTCCCTTTCAGCCGTTCCGCCCGGAAATCCCGGTCGATCAGGTAATCACATTTCTCCCGAAGGAAATACCCATCCCTTATTATTTTATCCACAGAAAGGCTGTCTCTCATTCTGTTTATCCATGGAGTAACCAGTCCGCCCAGGTCAAGCACTTCTCTCTCCGAGTAGAAACCGACAGCCCCTATATCGGGAGTTGCCACTACCGACTCTTCCGGAGTGTTAACCTCGAGCCACTTACCCATCGGTACCAGAACTTCCCTTACCCCCCTGGAAAAGGCCACGGTGGGTGGGACCACCACTATGAAGTAGAAGGCCAGGTTCTGAATCATCGCGGCGGCAACCAGAATTCTGAAAACCAGGCCCCTGCTGCGGGCCATACCTGCCAGAAGTTCTTCCAGAGCAAGTACACCCAGGACTATTACCGCCGGGGAGACCGGAAGCAGATAACGGGAAAGTATATTGAAATCGAATATTACATATACAACCGGGAGTGATAATGCCCAGGAAGCGGGAAGAAACAGAGGGTGGGAGAACCTGTTCTTTTCTCTGAGCCTCCCTCCCTTAAGCAGCAGCCATAACAGGGAGAAAACCACCGGAAGAAGCAGAGTAGCCCCTATTATTTTAACCGGCAGCACCATCCTTCTGAGCGCATGAATACTGAGGAAGGACCACCCCTGTTTGGCGCCGGCGGTAAGAGGAAAAAAGGTGCCGGTATGCGACTTTGCTATCAGCAGCCATCCCCCGTAAAGCAAGGCAAATGCCGCCAGCCATGCAATTCTCAGAATCAGCTTCTCTCTTTTTATCAGAATGAAATATATAATTGATATCGGGACCATCAGGAGAATTTCAGGCCTGGCCAGCGAAGCGGCGGCAAGCGTTATCCCGAAAATAACCGACCTCAGGACAGACTTCATGCTTCCCAGCGACAGAAACAGAAGCGCCATAACCATGAATACCGCGAATGAACTTTCCATTCCCACCGAGCTCCACCTCAGCAGCCACCCCTCCACCGAAAGGAGCAGAGCCGCCGCGCCGGCTGCTTCCCTCTTCCCGCCGATCCTGAGAACATAAAAGTAAACCAGGATAATCGACGCCGCCGCGAAGAGGTGTCCCAGGAAGTGAGAAACCGGTTCCAACGGCAGCCCGGCCTTGAAGAATAAAGCCAGCAGAAACACCCAAAGCGGGCTGGTTGCGCCGTAACTGGGGACGGAGCTGTTGAAGGCAAGCTGGCAATCTTCGGCCAGGTTGCGGGCATACTGGTAATGAATATAGGTATCATCGATTACCGAGCCCATCAGAGGTATGGTGAGCAGCAGGTAGAGAAGAACCGGCACAGCCGGGATAATCATATCTTTTCTATTCATCAATCTCCAATCACCTCGCGGAGAACCCTGTTGAACTCTTCCGCCTCGGCCTTCCTTGAAAACCGGGGAACCTCTTCCAGGGAATAACTATCCTCCAGTTTCCCCTCCAGGTAAAGGTTGTATAACTTCTCTATCTTCTCGGATATATCCTGTGGATCTGAAACAGAGGCTGTCTCTCCCCTGTTCAGCATGCGGACGATCTCGCCGGCTTCACCCTCCGGGACCACGGCCAGGACCGGCCGCCTCGCTCCTATATACTCATAGAGCTTGCCGGGAATCAATCCCCGGTACCGCAAATCGTCATGCTTGATAAGAAGCAGGACGTGGCTTTTTTTCTCCTGCCTGACGCATTCGCTGTGCGGAAGATGGCCTTTAAAATCGACCACTTCTTCCAGGCCCAGTCTATCCACCCACTCCCGGTTGTTCGACTCCCAGGCCCCGGCGAAGATCACATGCAGCGATTCGGGACCGGCCCCGGTCCGCTTCATGAAAAGCGACAGCCCCTCCAGGAAGTTCCTGGATTTTCTTCCCAGGGTAAGCATCCCGGTATGCAGAAAGGTGAACCTGTCCGGATCAGGTTTCAAACCTTCCAGCCTCTCAAACTTCTCGCTGTCATATCCATTCGGTATTTTCTCGACCCGGGCAGACGGGTAAAGCCGCAGCAGTTTCTCCCTCTGCCAGTCGGTGGTTACCACGACCAGGTCCGCTTCAGCGGCGCGCCTCTCCATATTGCGGTGCAGATAACGGTGAAGCGGGGTCACCGGATCCCGGAGGTACAGCCCTATCCAGGGATCCCTGAAATCTACCACCCATGGAATTCCAAACCGCCCCGACAGTCTCCCGGCAGCCAGATGAGTGCTGTCCGGAGGACTGGTCGAATATACCAGATCGAACCTCTCTTCAGAACATAATTCTGCAGCCGCCCTTGTTGCGAAGGGAACCCAGCCCACATAGGTATCCGGGAGCAGTATTAATTCTCCGAGTTTCCTCAATATCTCAAACCTTCCGGAAGACCTGGCCGCCTTATTCCCGCTGCCGCGGCTGAATCTGTTCAACAGCCGGGAGGCGGAAAGCGAACCTGTCCTGACCACCCTCACTTCCGGCGGAATCTCCCACTCCAGGCTGGGATCGCTGATCCAGAATTCACCGGCCCTGGGTGTAATCACAGTCACTTCCCAGGACAAACCAGGCAGATATTTCACGAATGACAGGGGCCTGTATACCCCTCCCCCCGCAGCGGGCGGGAAGAAATTTATCAGCATCAATATTTTCTTCTTTCTCATCATTCCCCTGCTTTCAGAAACCATCCGAAAACTCTTCTGCCCGTTTGAAATCTGATCATCGAGAGTATCGTCCTCTTATCGGTACCGCTGAAGAAGCCGGCCCGCGAGAATATCAACCTGGCTATGAAGGGGAAGACGGCCAGCCAGAGAACCGCCCCCGGAATTCCTGCGTATTCGGCCAGGATAAACCCCGGCAGGGTCGCCGCCGCTATCAATCCTGTCACGGGCGCCAGCCCCCTGCCAACGCCCCCGTAGAAGCCCTTTCTCCTGGCTATGGACACGGCGGCCGCCGTCTGGGCGGAAGCGGCCAGCAGCTGAGCTATCGCCATCCCTTTTACTCCCCACAGCGTAATAAAAACAGGAAATCCCCCGAAATAACAAACCATCCACAGAAAATCGCATAGGAGCGCATACTTTACGAAGTGCAGCGCCTTCATGGTAACCAGGAGCGGAGCGATGAAAGCCGCCACCGGAACCGCGGGAAGCAGTATCAACAGGACCGGATAGGCTGAAGCGTAATCGCTTCCCGAGATCATCATTATCACCTGCCTGCCCGCCACCGCCGCCGCCGCCGCCATCAGGAGCGAAATTACCAGGCTGACCTTGGTGAACAACCTTATCTGGCCCTTGAGCTCATTCCACCTTCCTTCTTCATAAACCCTGGTAACTTCCGGCTGAAGAGCTATTATGGGAAAGGCCAGAAATCTTTTTATCAGCTTATTAATCCTCTCCGCGACATGAAAAACAGAGACCAGGCCGACCGGTACCATGGAAGTCATAAGAAAACGGTCCACATCCTGAAACGCAAGCGCCACCATGCTGAGGATAAGGCTGATCCCCCAGTAAGAGGGCAGCGAAGGAAGAATGATATCATCCCTGTCGATCTCTTCGGAACCTATCAGTCTTCTGGCCATGACGAAGTATATCGGATAACCGGCCGCGCATATCAGAAGATTCGCCGCCGCCAGCGCCCTGAAGAGAACCGCGATGCCCAGATCATCTCTGACTATGAAAATATATCCGGTGAACAGGGCCAGATATGTCAGTTCCAGCATCATCTGCGCGCCCATTGTCCTGAGTCCCTTGAAACCACCGTAAAGCAGGAGCTTGAGGGCCAGTGACACCGCGGCCACAGTCACCAGCGTTATAAGATCGTCAGTGATAATACCCTCGCTCATACTTGATGGTATCCAGTCCACCCAGATACCTGAGCCGGCATAAAGAACCGCCCCGAATAACAGAATAATCAGGGTAGAAAAAAAGAGCAGCAGGATTGCCTTTCTCCGGTTTCCCCTTTCCTGGTAAGAGGGCAGGTACCTCATCAGAACCTGGGGCAAACCGATCAGATTCACCGTCGCCAGCAGGACCAGAAATCCTCTCAGAGCTATAAATGTCCCGAATATATCCGCTTCCAGATATCTGCTGAGGATACCCAGCTGTATCAGAGTAAAGACAATACTGAACCCGCCGCAGATCACCAGAGAAAGAGTATTCCTCACCAGCCTTGACTTCCCCCGGTTGCCCGCTATACTTTCCTGATCCACTTCCACCACCTCTTCTCTGAAGTCACTATCAGGTAATCTGAACGCTTCCCGCCCAGGGATTCCTTGAAGAATATCAGCCCTCTGTCACCCCCGCTGCTTCCCAGGTTGAAGTACCTCATCCCCTTTTCATAAGCCTTCCTGACGGAATTGTATATCAGAAGAGTCGGGGCTCCCAGTTCATTTCCTTCGCCGGACACTCCTGAAATCCAGGCTTGAGCCATATTGCCGCCATAAAAATCGATATGACACCCAAGCAGCCTTCCATCAAGAAACGCCCCGGAAAAACCGAGGTCTGTTCCTGAATGTTCAAACAGATTCCGAAAGAATTTCAGAGGAAAGGGATGGACTCCCCCCCATCCTGAAGACCTCTCCCGGTATATCCTGTAGAAATCGTTCAGCTCGCGCTCAGTACTGAGCGCCCTTACTGTGACGCCGGCCCTCCTGCTTCTCCTGCATACCTTTCTTTTGGTGCTGCTCATGCTGCGGGTTCTGTAATAATCAAAATCCTCCCTGAGTTCAATTATACGGCTCTCCGCCGGCTCCGCCGGAATATCCGGCGGTATCCAATCACTCCAGTCAGGATCGAAGATCACAGCGCTCGCGTTCAGACAGTTCATGCGGGCTGAAAGCTCAAGGAATTTTCTTATCATCAGCGACCTGACCTCCGGGCGGTGCGCCAGCGGGTTTCCATAAGTGGCGAACGGGAGGGAACGGAGGTAGAAAAAGATATTCTTTCTGACTTTTATCGCCGGCATGGCTCCTTCCAGGCGGCTGTCATGGCGTGCGGTGATCCAGAAAGAGGAAAAACTGCGGAAGGAAGAAGATAATAACCCGACCCAGTCTGCGGAGCTGAAGAAGGAGCTGAACCTGAAACCGCGAACCAGATCCGCAAGCTCATCCTTATTAATATTCTCTTCTATCTCTAATCTGACCAATAGTACCTACCGCTCCGAACCTTCAAAGCCGGGCAGCAGCTCACTGAAAACCTTCATCAGTTTTTCTTTCCGGTCCCGGTATGCCAGTTTTAACATCCTCTCCAGGTCATCCTCCGTTATTTCCGGGAGCTCTGACGAGGATTCCGCAATCATGATTTTATCTTCACCCGAAGGGACCAGCCTTTCATCCTCGCCGACAAGCTGCTCGTGGGTCTTTTCTCCCTCACGAAGTCCCGTTATTTTTATGGGGATTTCCTTTTCGGGCTCGTGCCCGGAAAGAATTATTATATCCCTGGCCATATCATGAATGTTCAACGCTTCTCCCATGTCCAGGATAAAGATCTCCCCTCCCTTGCCGATCGCTGAAGCCTTCAGCACCAGCAGAGCCGCTTCCTTCACTGTCATGAAATACCTGGTCGCATCAGGGTCGCTGACCGTGACCGGGCCGCCTCTCTTTATCTGGCTGATAAACAGGGGCACCACGCTTCCCGCGCTTCCGATTACATTTCCAAAACGAACCGATATGAATCTGCACCCGCTTGCCGAATTGCTCAGAGACAGAAATCTTTCCATAATCCACTTGGTAGCGCCCATAATCCCCCCGGGGTTGGCCGCCTTATCGGTGGAAATAAAAACAAAATTATGCGTTCCGGCCCTGCCGCAGGCCCGCATCAGATTCAGAGTTGCCCCTATATTATTTATTACAGCTTCCGCGGGGTCTCTTTCCATGTAATGAACATGCTTATGGGCCGCCGTATGGTAAACTATATCGGGGGCCAGTCTTTCTATCATATTCTCCGTCCTCCCCCTGTCCCTGAGGTTGTTGATTACGGTGGAGATATTCACCTCTACCGGCCCCGACTTCAGCTCTTCCTCTATACTGAATATTCTGTTCTCACCCCTTCCCAGGAGTATAAGTTCGGAAGGTTTGGAGCGCGCTATATATCTGCACAGCTGCCTTCCGATAGTTCCTCCGGCGCCGGTAACCAGCACCCGCTTCCCGGAAATAGTGCTTCTCATGAGTTCGATGTCAAAATCGACAGTCTCCCTTCCAAGCAGATCCTCGATTCTGACCTCGCGTATCTGATTTATGCTGACATCGCCCTTAATTATGCCCATTATGCCGGGAACAATCTTGTACGGAACACCGGCACTGTTACAGCGGTGTATCATTTTCCGCACGAAAGCCCCCCCCGCGGTGGGAATGGCGATTATTATCTCATCTATCCTCTTCTCTTCCACCCATTTCTCCAGAGAATCGGTTTTGCCCAGTACCGGCACCGAGTCGACCCGCCGGCCTATCAGGTCATCGTTATCATCCAGCAGCCCCACTACTCTCATTCTGACCTGCTCGTTACCGGCGGTCTCGGACAGTATCATTCTGGCAGCCTCACCGGCTCCGACTATCAGAACCCTTTTCTTCTCCCTATTCACCTTATGACCGCTACCTTTCTAATCTCATAACCTTTATCATTGCCTATCCTGATTAAATACACTCCCGATTCCGCCCGGAAACCGTTCATGGTGAGAAGGTCCCAGATCTGGCCTCCATCCGAGATATTTTCCTGACGATGAACCAGTTCCCCTTCGATATTGAATATCTCAATATCGACCATACCCGCTATTCTGGAGATATAAACGCCCGAATCGCCTTCCCCGGGAACAACCGGGTTGGGATATATTATCGCCTCGGTTAGAGAGGCCCCGGTGAACAGAGCTATCTCGGCCTCTATACCCATCAGGCCGTTCCTGGTCCCCACCCATACACGGTCGGCCGATTCATCATAACAGATAGAATTGCATACCGCCGAAACCAGCGGGCTTATTATTGAATAGGGATACAACCCTGAAAGAGAGCTGGCCCACCGGTCATATGAGGTGTAAGCAGCTATCACATCCCCATCCGGTCCTATCACGTTCAGGCCGTTATCGCTGGCGACCCATACTTTTCCGTAACGGTCCATTGCTATATCGTTCACATTATTGTTCAGAATCCTTCTTTCCTTTTCCAGCTCCCCGGTCGAATACCTGCTCAGCTCCCCCCCGGAGTCTCTCTTGATCAGGCCCGCGGAAGTGGCAATCCATAAATTGCCGTTTCGTTCCTCCACCGCAGTCAGATCGGTGGTGGGAAGAGCCGAGCCGGGCACCAGAGGATACCAGGCATCCCCGCCTCCGCTGAGGTCGCTCCAGCCGAACCCTCCTGTCTCCCAGACCACTATTCCATAATTCCTGACGGCCAGGTAGGCCCGTTCAGAGCTGAAAGCGCAATCGATGATATTACCTGATGGGAGATCGCCGGATGTGTTGTCAGGATTCAGATGGATCCACTCTTCCCCGGTGCTGCTGACGATGTCAATGCCCCAGCCTCCCTCATCCGGGTAAAGGTCATCAGACAGAAACCAGATATTCCCTCCCGGGTCCTCCACGGCATTCTGATGCCTTATTGAAATTCCGTGTTCACTCCTGGAATAATGGGCCCACTGATCATCAGAAGCGGAAGTCCTGTCCCCAAGCTCTATCATGTCCAGGGGAAACTCCGAGCCAAGGACGGGGTCCCCGAAGGCATGGCACCAGAATCGGTCCTGCGAATCGCACACAATCGCCAGATTGGTATGAATCGATGACAGCCCTTCTCCGCTCCCTTCATCGAGAGAGGTATAGGCAAAGTGCCCCTCCAGCCCGGAATAGTAGCTGATTCCGTTGGTAACCGGGCTCATCCAGACCCCTCCGGCGGGGTCAGCGGCAACTCTGAGTATATTGTTATAGGTGATCTGTTCCGGCCTCTTGTTTACCCATTGGCTGTCGGACCAGTCATAAACGTAGAGATTCACCCCTCTGCCATCATCCGGTTTAACCGCGCCTATCCAGGGATTCCCCTGCCGGTCCATTTCCAGCGCTCTGAGCTCAAAATCCCATCCGCTCCTGTAAGCGGCGGTAAAAACAGATTTCATGTTCCACCTGTCCACCGCCCTCCACCATGAACCGGTCCACTGGTAAAGCGCGAAATCGGTAATACAGTACAAATCGCTGCCGTCCGAATTCAGTTTGACGAATGAGCTGGTGTAGATATCTCCGTCAACATCGGTTATCCCGGAAAGGAAAGACCAGTCATCACCGTCAAAACGGTAAATGCTATCCGGGGAGGCGCAGTATACGGATTGATCGTGCAGGCACGCGGAGATAACAGGATCGTCAAAATCGTAGTGGTCGTAATGGAGTGTAAGCCTGTTGAACCTGGTAATACCGGCGCTGCTCGCTATCCATAGAACCGAATCGCTGGGAGCCGCTATATCATAGACCTGCTCATTCTCCAGAAAATCTGATATTATGGCCTCTCTGCTGGGCAGCTCCTGAAAAAACTTTCCAATTCCCTTTTCGGATCCGTAGTAAATTTCGCCTCCAACAGCCTGAAGAGCCAGGATATTGTTATCTATCAGCCCGGTCTCCACAGAATACCAGTTCAGTTCCGGATCTGTGAAGGGATTATCGATTCTCACGATACCATGGGATTCGAAACCAGCCCAGATACTGCCGTCCCGGCCGAATGTAAGATAATCGACATGGGTGGATCTGAATTGGAGTTCCGGCCCGTAATGGCTGAAAACCGAATCGGCAAGACTGTAAGTCAGTATTCCCCCGTCGGTGCAGCACCACATTGTGTCGCCCCTCAGGTAAATGTTATTAACCGCATTATGGCAGAACTGCTGATCCCACCTCTGAGCTTCCGCGGAGGTGCCCATAGAGAAAGCGGCTATTATAACCAGGAATATAAATATTTTCTTCATCATTTTGTTTCCTCTTTGTAGAACCAGCCGGGATAAGCACCGGACAGCAAACGTGGCAAGGACCTGAATAATATGACTATGTAACCGGATACCGTAGTTCTCCTCATCTCTACCGCCTCATCCATCAGAGCGGCCATGTTGAAAGGACGGGAAGCCAGCCGCCACCGGCCGGAAATCCCGCTCCCTGTCCCTATCGAGGAACTCTCGGGCCTGCGGAGCATAAGAGGCGAACCTATCAGACGGTAACGCCCTGTAAGGACCCCCGTAAACAGAGAGGGTTTGAACAGATCGCTGCCCTCCCTGCCTGAAGCGAACCTTACCCTGGGCCACCATAACTCCTGTCCCTTCAAACTGTATCTTTTTTCGCGGTAAATATCAACCCTGCCACCGGCGGCCCATCCGAAAACCTTCAGGGCCAGATAACAGATAAGGGAAACCGGTAGAATAATCAATGCCAGAAATATCTCAATCATCCTTATAATAAACAGCCTCAATCTTATTAATACTCCCTGTTCAGCTGAAAGAAGATAGGTATGGCCCATTCTGCTAACCCGGACATTTGTTCCCAGAAACTGCCCTATCGAAGAAACCATACTTACCTTGACAGCCCTGCCCCAGGCCTCTTCCATCACTGAGCGGACTACCTTTCTGGTCTGGTAGGAAGGGAATATGAATATTTCCTGAACCATGAATCGGTCTAGAATACCGCTTATATCGGCGACCCTCCCCAGTGAAGAACTGCTGCCGTTTACACATCCCGCGATATCTATTCCCAGGCCGGGGCAGGATGCGGCATTATCGGCAAATCTATCGATTTCTCCGGCGCTGCCGGCCAGAAGAACGCGTTTATGGTCGAAACCGGCCCTGACGAAAATCCTGTGGACCGCTCTTATGATCCTTCGGAGAATAAAGACCGCGAACACCGCGAACCCGGCCTGCCCGATTATTACGGCCCTGGAGTACATCCTTATACGGGAAAGATAAGTGGAAGCCATCAGCACGACCAGTCCCGCAAGAACCACTTTTACTATCCGGCCGAACTCCTCCGGCCCGGTGGTTTCCCGGTGTACTCTGTACATACCGCCGAAAAGTAATGAAAGGAAGAATATCATGTTATAGAAAATTATGAAGTACTTATACCATGAGAGCGGGTAGAGGCTGTTAACGAAAAGAGGATCGGCGGCCAGGCGGATATAATATGCCAGAAAGAAAGATCCGTTAATTGCCACGAAATCCGACAGGATAAAAACAACCGACTTGAATATCGATCTATGCCTCTTGAAGAAATAAAAGAGCCGGTTCCATTTCTCATAATATCGCAGCAGGCTGACCAGGTGTATGATAAGAGACCTGTTGATCAGCGAGCCTGCGCTGGCTCTCTCGTAGTAATGGGTCATCACCGAATCGGGAACATAAAATACCTTCCAGCCGTTCTGCTTCATTCTGTAGCACCAGTCGACATCCTCAAAATAGAGGAAGAACCTCTCATCCATCATCCCGGTGTTCTCTACGGCCGATCTCCTTACCATCATACAGGCGCCTATAATCCAGTCCACCTCCCTTACAGTCTGGTGGTCGTAATCGGCAAGCAGGTGTTCTCTCAGTGATTTTGCCCGGGGGAACAGTCTGCCCAGGAAAGTTCTCTTGAGAATCAGAGCGCGGATGGTATAGAAAGACCTGCAGGAGTACTGCAGGGAACCGTCCAGATTGAGGAGCCTGGAACCCGATATCCCCGCCTCCGGATGTTCTTCCATAAAATCTATAAGCGTATCTATGGAACCTTCTCTGACAATAATGTCCGGATTGAGAATCAGTATCATCTCTCCTCCGGAGGCTGACATACCCTGGTTAATCCCTCTTGAATATCCCTTATTCAGATCATTGGCAAGCAGTTTTACCCGGGGGAAATTATCCTCAACGAGTTTTACCGTCCCGTCGGTGCTGGCATTGTCAACCACAATGGTTTCGAAACTCCGGGCCGGTTCATGCCGCTGAAGACTGGACAGACACTTTCCTATGACCTCTTCGCTGTTATGGGTAACTATTATGATAGAAAGATACATAAGATTGCTTTTCCTGCTTTCAGGATTTATCCGGCTTCATGCCGAACAGACTCATAATCCTCAGGCGCCATACCATGAATATCGCTTCCCAGATAATCTTCTTCGACATCTTGGAAACTCCTACCCTACGGTCAGTAAAAATTATGGGGATCTCCCTGATCCGGAATCCCATCTTCCAGCACCAGAAATTCATCTCGATCTGGAATGAGTAACCGTCGCTGCGTATCCGGTCCAGCGGAAGCCTGCTGAGGACCTCCCTCCTGAAACATTTGAATCCCCCGGTGGAATCAGACAGAGGCATCCCGGTTATTATTCTGGTATACAGGTTGGCGCCGTAGCTCAGAATCAGGCGCTTGAGAGGCCAGTTTATAACGGTAATCCCGTTAAGGTAGCGGGAACCAATTACCAGGTCGTTATCCTTTATCTCTTCCAGGAAACGGGCGATATCAGCCGGGTCGTGAGAGAAATCGGCGTCCATTTCAAAGACGCAGCCGGCATCCGTATTGGCCAGGCACCATTTGAAACCTTCGATATAGGCTGAACCAAGCCCCATCTTCTTTTCGCGGTGCAGCACATTTACCCTTTCATTGCCGGCCGCCATCGTATCAGCTATCTCGCCGGTACCGTCCGGAGAATTGTCGTCCACCACCAGCACACCCACAACCGGAGAAACGCTCAGAACATCGGAAACAATCTTCTCCAGGTTTTCTTTCTCATTGTATGTTGGGATTATTACAACCGCCTCCAATTTAACTGTTCCTCCTTCTATGGATGAGCCATCCAGATGCTGAAATTATAATTGATAATACAAAAGCTGTGATTGAAGTGGCAAGCGACCCCTTGAGAACCCCCGAGTCGTAACGGAAAACCACTTCATGCTCGCCGCCGGAGGGCAGCGCCACCGCTCTCAGGCAGTAATTTGCTTCAAGAATATCCGCTTCGGTTCCGTTTACCTCCGCTTTCCATTCAGGGTAGTAAATCTCACTGGTAACCATGATGCACGGGGCATCCGTGCGGGCCCGGATTTTAATTGAATTCAGTCCGTAATCAACTATCTCGGCGCTGCTTCCGGCCGAAGAAGGATTTTCGAGTTCAACTTCCTCTTCTACCAGAACCTCACCGGAAGGATCGAATTCTGATGAGACCAGCCGGTTAAGCATCCTTTCTCTGCTGATAATCTCCTGGCGGTCCACGAAGAATACCCTGGGAAGGAAATCGCTGTTGAGATATATTGATTTCTCTCCCTGCTGCCAGACCAGCGGGTATCTGCTGTTACCCTCCCTGAACAGGGGAAACTCGGAAACTATGTATTTTATGTTGAGCATATTGAGTATATTCACCGGTATACTCTGGCTTTGGAAGGTTGCGAACATTCTATCCATCAGGTTCTGATAATTCTGCAGCTTGGCGGCATGGTAACCGCCGGCGGAGAATATTTCATGAATCATAAATTTATTCTGATTAAAAGGGTAGGCGTTATGAGACCAACGGTTCAGGCTGACCGCCGGAGCGGGAAAGATACGGAATATTGAGTTATCCCGGCTTAGAAACCGGATGGCCGCATCAGGTTCCCTGAATTCATCCTCACCCCTCTTCTCTCTCACAATCCTGTAGCTTTCGGACTTCCAGGTATTCTCCGGATGAATAATCGAACGGGAAACGGTCAGCATATCGATAAAAACCAGAAGTGCCAGAACAAGCAACATATGCCCCCTGGATATCTTTCCCATGGAAAATATCATAATGAGCATAGCGGTGAGGGTGAAGAAAACAGCCGTTTTGATCAGATCCCTGGTAAAGAGGCCGGCAGCCAGATCACGCACCGCCGGGGCTGCATTCAGGGCTGTCTGAACCCTTGAACTTATCATTCCGCTTCCGGCAATAGCGAGCAGAAACAGCGCCGCGGCGCAGATAACCCCTATTCTGACAGCTTTTACGGCTCCCGGTTTATTCAGTTCTCCCCGGCGGTGAAGCTCGATAATCTTCTGAATGCCGATCCCCATCAACAGGACTACCGAAAGCTGCTGCACTATCAACACCATTACCGGAACCCTGAATTTGTTGAAATACGGGAAATAACTGAACATCAAATCATAGAGGGGTGAATGCTTCCCGAAACTCAGCAGAGTTGCCAGCAGGGCCGCGGTAAGAAGGAACCACTTGGTTCTGGACCTCACTTTGAATAAAGCGATAAAAGAAAAGATAACGGCCGCCACGCCGAGGTAGTTGGGATAATCGGTAAACGGCATTCCTCCCCAGTAAGTCGCCTTCCCGAATCCGAAGGCCCAGGGGAATATGAATGTCAGAATTTCCCTGGGATGAAGGCTCCATCCGGTTGCATAACCGTAGTCCAGGCCGCCTCCGCCGCCCCCTCCCCTGATGGAGTACTGCGCGTAGTTCCTGACCGGCCCGATGAGTACCATCGCTATACCTACCGCCAGCAGAAAAGCCATCGCCAGGAAACCTGTCCGAATCAGGAACTCCCTGGTATTGCGCTCTCTCAGAAGAGAGGCCGATTCAAAGATAAACAGAAGCCCAATCAGGAGGTAGGTATAGTATGATATCTGCACGTGCCCCCTGAGCATCTGGATACCGAGGGTCAGAGAGAGGAGCCCGGCCATCATCAATTTGCGCCGGCCCCGCAGAAGTTCCCGGGAAAACAGCAGCCCGTAAGGCATGAAAGCAACCGCACAGGCCTGAGAACCGTGCCCGTTGGCCCCCATGGCCAGGTAGTTGGGGAGCATTATAAAGAGGATTCCGCAGATCAGAGACACAGCCGGGGAGATTTTCATGGACCGGGAAAGAAAGTAGACTCCGATGCCCGCGATAAAATAATGTATCAGCAGCCACCCCATCTCGGGGAGAAACAGATACTTATGAAGGAATTCTATTATCCATGACGGGGGGTATACTCTGGGAGTGAACATCATACTGGAGTAGCTGGGCATTCCGCAGAAGATGTAAGGGTTCCAGAGAGGATATATACCATCCTCCCTTATCGCCTTCTTTCCCACCTCGGTAAAGCTGATCGGGGCTTTGCTGTCCGGGGTCAGGAAGATTCTGTTTCTGAGAGCAATCCCGGGCATTAAAGCTATTATTACCAGGATGATAACCGCGCAGACGGTCAATCCCTTCTTCCATGCCGAAAAACCGCTGAATGAAGCAACCGGATCGAATTTCTGCAACTGAGAAGATTTTCTCAACTATTTTCTCCTTTGTTTCGGACAGCCATGCCCGGCCTGCCGGGAATCTGGTAATACTGTAATTCTAACATTTTAAGCCGATTCAGTAAAGTTCCGGCATTACCACAGATATCCCGCTTTGAATACCCTGGATATCCCCCTGGCGGCTGCCCTGACCAGATCCCATTTACCTGTAAATATAAGACTAATTATTACAATGACAAGAAGTAATGCCTGTACCGGGGCTGCCCCCATTCTCCACCACAGCGGTTTATGCCGGACGAGCAGCCTGGCGTTGCTGGCTATCCGGTTTTCGAATTTATAGGGGGTGAAACCTCCGCCGCTGCTGGAGCTGACCTTGTGCCAGACCCTGGCGGCCGGTGCATACCAGCATTTCCACCCGGCTTCCCTGGCCCGCAGGCAGAAATCCACATCCTCACAGTACATCCGGTACGATACATCCAGAAGCCCTATATCCCGAAACACCTCTCTCTTTACCATCATGGCGCAACCGGTAACGTAACCTGTTTCACCGGGCTGGGCCTGCCGCCCGGTGTCGAGCTTCCTTATTTTCAGGTGCCTGGGTATCCCGATAAGCGGATAGAATCCGCCTCCTCCGTACCATATTCTCCCGGGGTCATCGTAATAATATATTTTCGGCCCCGCTATACCCGCTTCAGGTTCTTCCAGTACTCCGGCCAGTTCCGTTGCAAAATCAGGGTCTACTTCGGTATCATTATTGAGAAGAAGGAAAAGTTCACCGTCCTGGTCCAGAGCTCTGCGCAACCCTATATTATTACCGCCGGCGAACAGCAGGTTCTCTTCGTTTTCTATTAATTCCACTTCGGGGAACCTCTCCCGTATAATCGCCGGCGAACT
Source organism: Candidatus Krumholzibacteriales bacterium (assembly GCA_046483305.1). Lineage (GTDB taxonomy): Bacteria > Krumholzibacteriota > Krumholzibacteriia > Krumholzibacteriales > WJIX01 > WJIX01. The sequence goes on from JAWODM010000072.1 coordinate 51,816, forward strand.
GTCCGTCGAAGCGTTATCCACCACAGTTATTCTGCAGTTGCGGTAGTTAAGAGATCTGAGCGACTGGAGGCACTCTCCCACCACCTTTTCCCCATTCCAGTTAACTATGATTATATGAAGCTTCTTCTCCGGCAATCGTCACTCCCTCAGATTCTGCTGTAAAGCTGTTCGATCAGGTCAGCCATTGAGCTCCATGAGAACCTCTTTTTCTGCTCTTCGAAATGCGGAGCCATTTTCTCTGCCCATCCATCCCGTAGAAATTTCAACACCGCCGATGCGACCTCTTCAGGATCTTCGGGCGGCACTATGAAACCGGTCTTGCCTTCAGCCACCACCTCGGGCAGCCCCCCCACAGCGGTCACGATTACCGGACGGTCGAACGCCAGCGCTATCTGCGCTATCCCGCTCTGGGTGGCCGAAACGTAGGGAAGCACTACCAGGTCCGAAGCGGTGAAGAATTTTTCTACTTCGTCATTATCCACATACCGGTCCACGAAGGTAACCCTGTCTGAAATGCCCGGGGAAGAGACCAGATCGAGATATGGTTCCTTCTCTTCGTAAAACTCGCCCACCACCATCAGATGAGTGTCCGAGCCTTCGACAATACGCGGCATCGCCCGGAGAAGGTATTCCAGTCCCTTGTAAGGACGTATATATCCGAAGAATAATAACAGATTTGCATTGTTTATTCCCAGTTCACATCGGGCGCTCTCTCTGCTGATCTTGTCCCTTTTGAAAAAGTCGTAGATCGGGTGAGGATGAGTAACCACCTCGGCGGATTTCCTGAGAGAGATCAGGTCTTTCCTGTCCCGCTCTGACTGCACAATGAATCCGTTACCGGTCAGGAAAGCCAGTTTGCTGAGCAGCCGGTCCGGACCTGACCTTTCGTGGGGCACCACATTATGGCATATGAAGATAATCTTCCCTTTTCTCAATATCCTCAGTATTGAACATATTTTTGAAATAGCGGGGGCAAAATAGGGATGCCACCACTGTACTATCGTCAGGTCGGGGTTGAAGCGGGCTATGTGAAATGCCGCCGCCAGCCAGGTAAAGGGATTTATTGAATCTATGATCCTTTCCGATTTCATCTTGAGAGGGGATTCGCTCTCGTCGTACTGAGTCTTGCCGGGGAAGAGGAACTCCGGGTACAAACGCTTATAATTGACCAGGTGGACGGTGTGCCGCCTCCCCAGCTCCATGGCGAGACATGAATTGTAGTGAGATATCCCGCCCCGGTAAGGGTATGACGGGCCAATAAGACAGATCCTCAATTCTTTCTTCATTACCAACCGGTTCATTCATCGATAAGGTACTCTTTGATGGAAAATGACTGCCGGGACCTCGATGAGAAAAGCTCCGCAAACAGGCCGAAAGAGGCGATCTGTATCGCAATTACTATCATGAGCATTCCGCCCACCATAATGGGCCTCACATGCAGTCCCCCTCCGGCCAGCCACTTGATCAGAAAGTAAAGATTTATCAATCCTCCTATGAGGAAAAACAGGACAGCCACTCTCCCGAAGAAATGAAGCGGAGAGGAAGCCCTCCTGGTAATAAACATAACCGTCATCAGATCAAAAAAACCGTTGAGAAAGCGCTTTGTGCCATATTTGCTTCTGCCGAATTTTCTTTCGAAGTGAGTAACCTTCTTTTCCGCTATTCTGAAACCCTCCCAGGAGGCCAGCACCGGTATAAACCGGTGAAGTTCACCGTATACCGATATATTCTTGACCACATCCTTCCGGTATGCCTTCAGCCCGCAGTTAAAATCGTGCAGCTTCACCTTGCTGACAGCCGAGGTGACCAGATTGAAAATCTTAGAGGGGAGTGTTTTGGTCAGCGGGTCCTGCCTGTTAACTTTCCACCCCGATACCAGATCGGCCCCTTCTTCCAGCATCTCTATCATCTCCGGTATCTCTTCGGGATTATCCTGCAGGTCCGCGTCAATGGTAACCACGTAATCGCAACCGGCCGCCCTGAACCCTTCCGAAAGAGCGGCCGATTTGCCGTAATTTCTCTGAAAGGCGATTATCTTGACGGACCTGTCCCTTTCCCTGAGGGAATACATTATCTCCAGCGACTTGTCGGTGGAACCGTCATCGATGAAAATAAATTCGTACCTGCTCGCTATCCGGTCCAGCACCTCTTTCAGCCTGCTGTAAAGCTCCTCCAGCGACTGCTCTTCGTTGTAAGCCGGAATCACCATTGACACCGATCTCTTATCTTTCATGATATTTCCGTTTCGATATAATTCCTGTACCACTCAAATTCTCTTCTGAGCCCCTCCTCCAGGTCAATCCGGGGCCTGAAACCGAGCTCCTTTTCCGCTCTGGAAGTATCTGCCCAGGTGTCGGTAACATCTCCCCTGGCCTTTTCTATGAAATCGACCTCAAGCTCGCTGCCGGATATCCCCCTTATGATATCCAGAACCTTCAGGATCGATGATCTGCTTCCCCCTCCGATATTGAATATGGATTGATCCCCCCGGTAATCCATCGCCAGCATATTCGCCTCCACGGCGTCCGAAATGAATGTAAAATCCCTGGTCTGGGTTCCGTCCCCGAATATCTCTATCCTGCCGCCGGTGATGGCGGAGCTCAGGAAACGGCTGAAAGCCATATCTGGCCTCTGCCGGGGCCCATAAACCGTAAAATACCTGAGCGAAACCACGTCGATACCGAAATTATAGCGGTACAACTCGCAGAGGCCCTCTCCGGACAGCTTCGTAACCCCATATGGTGAAACAGGTTTCAGTTGATCATCCTCGCTCATGGGCAGTTTTTCCGTTTCGCCGTACACCGAGCTGGAACTTGAGTAAACAATCCTTACTCCGCCCAGATCCTTCACAGCCTCCAGCAGCTTCTGAGTAGCCGTAATATTCGAGTCGACATAACAGATGAAGTCTTCGCCCCAGCTCTTTCTCACACCCGCCTGAGCCGCCAGGTGAAATACGGCCGAGACATCATCGAGCAATTCTCCGATATCGCACCTGTTCAGATCATCCTCGACTAATTCAAACCGGGGATCAGATATTATCTTCCTCAGGTGCCTTCTCTTTCTTCCGGGGTTGTAATAATCAGTGAAAGAATCAATGCCGGTAACCTGATACCCTTCTCCGATCAGCCTCTCACAGATGTGGGAACCTATGAATCCGGCCGCGCCGGTAACCAGCGCTTTATCCCGGGGCTTTTCCATCTTAATCATTCCTGCTTGAATCCTGCCTGTATTTCTCCATCATCTCCATGAAATTATCGCTTAAACTTCTGAAATCCTTATCGCCCGGATGCCTCTCCAGCCACTTGTCAATATACATACGGCCGCTTTCCGGGCGGCCCATAGCGGTGGATATCTGAAATCCGTATACATAAAGGTCTCTCTCATCAGGCACATAACTTATAGCCCGGTCAACTACCTCCAGGGCGGCAAGGGGCTGGCCGGACTCCTCATAGACGGTTATCAGGCCGGCGTAATAGGCTCCCGTATAGGGATCCTCCTCGATGAGGTCCTTGTAGAACTCTATCGCTTTTCCGGTCTGCCCGTTCCTGTTATAGTACAGCCCCAGGTATTTCCTGGTCCATTCAAAAGTTTCGTTGAACTTCAGGGAGAGCTCGCCCCATTCTATCGCATCCTCATAGTTCCCCTCGCTCGCCTTTACCTGAGCAATCTGGAAGGCCGCCACAGAATAATTGACGAACATGCTTCTGGTATCCTCGGTCTTGTAGATGGAGTTATCCACCTTCCCATCCTCCGTGAGCACTCCCCGGTATTTGAAGAAATCCCTGAATCCCCTGATCATGGCATATTCGTTCATCAGATGGTCTCCCCTGTAATCCACCAGCCTGCGAACCATCCCCTCCATCTCCAGGTGCTTGCGGTAAGGGTCCCATATTTCGCTGGGAACGGTTACCGCGAAATATACAGGGCGTTCCCAGATGCTCTCTGTGATAATCTTCCTGACCGCCTGGTCTCTTCTCCAGAATATCCCTCCGTTTTTCATTCTCATCGGCCGGAGGTTCCTGATCTCTTCATCAGTCATATCAATGGGGATCCTGGGTTCCTGATCCCGGAGCTGCCTGATGTACCAGTTGGTCTCAAGAAGGCTCAGATTGGCCACTCTCACATCTGTCCTGAAATTCTCGACAGTCTGAATATACCACAGAGGGAAGGTATCGTTATCCCCATTTGTAAATATAATGGCATCCGGTTCCAGGGGCGCCAGCAGGTTGAAGGCGTAGTCGCGGGCCAGGTAATTCTCGGACCGGTCATGCTTGAACCAGTGATACCTGGCCGGAAGAACAGCGCATATTATCAGCAGGACTCCCATGGATAACACGTACCTCCTCACCTTCATCTTCCTCTCCCTGAGATAATCCCGGGCAAGAATCAGAAGGGATGTCGCCCCTATCCCTATGAAGATGGAAAAGAAATAGAATGCGCCGCTGTAGAAATAGTCTCTCTCCCTGACTTCATTGTCGCTGAAATTAAGGAATACAATCAGGCCGAGCGAATTCAGCAGGAATGAGGTGAACACCAGGAACCAGCTCCTGCGCTCCCTGGAGTAATGGGTTCCGATTCCGTAAAGGCCCAGCACCAGGGGCACCAGTATGCTTAATTTGCCTATATTCAGGATTCCGATACTGTAATCGCCCCACATCCGGAACTGACTATAGAAGTATTTCCAGAAATACTTGAACTGGAAGATCCAGCTGGCCTTTCGCTGAAAAACATGCAGCGGGGGATACTGTTCCCTTCTGAGAACGTAGTAGAGGGCCCGCCAGTTTTCCGGGTCGACCTCATCTATTGCCGGATCGAGCCCGGAGCGTATATACAGGTAGAGATGCACGGATATCCCCAGTATGAAAAGGGCGGTTGCCGAAACCGCGAACCGGCCCTCAGAGAGCGAGCACCAGATCAGCAGCACCATGAAAATGAGCAGCCCCACCAGGGTAATCATCGAATTCTTGTAAAGGGTCATATCGGCTACCAGCACAGCCATCCCGAAAGTAAATACCAGCAGTTCGAAATTACTGATAGCCTTTTCTTTCACCAGCAGCAGAAGTATAAAGACGCCGCCGTAGACCAGTATGGTTCCAAGGTGGAATCCGATCCCCAGAGAGAGCAGATAGATTATCAGCAGGATCAGATTGCGCGAATGTTTCTTCTTCATCTGCTCCAGCCTGGATATCTCCTTCTTCCCCGCCTGTCTGCCCATCTCTCCGGTGATCAGTTCCTTTCTCCCCTTATCCAGAACTCCGGCGGGGTTCTGATACCATTTGAGCGCCAGTACCACACAGAGGCCCATTACGAAGGCGCTGAGAGCGTAGACTTCCGCCTCGGTTGCGTCCCACCAGTAGGTATCGCTGAAGGTAAGAAACAATGACCCGGTGACCGGGCCGGCATAGAGAATGAATTTCTTGAGCCCGTCTCTGGCCCCCTTGAACATCAGGCGCACCACGTAGTGCATTACCAGGTAAGCCATCAGAACTCCCAGGGCGCCGCATAGAGCCGAAAGGAAATTGACCTTCTGGGCAATGCTGATCCCGAGCGGCAGCATGGTGAACACCCTTCCCACCAGGATATACATCGGGGTTCCCGGTGAATGCGGTATTCCAAGGATGTATGACGAAGCTATAAACTCTCCGCTATCCCAGAAAGAGACAGTGGCCGCCATGGTCATTACATATATTATCAGGGCAAGCAGGAAAACCAGGGATGCTACCAGGTAGTTCAGTTTGGTATCAGACATTATTCCTTTTTCCTTGTAGCGTACTTGTTTGCAGTATCCTTTTGAACTTTATAAAATTAAGATAATTCCTGCGTAATTGAAAGTAAATATTATTCAATTCTGTTTAAGATGCCTCTTGAGGAAAAGAATCCCTCCCGCGAGACTTACCATAACCATTATAACATAAGTGAGGAATTCTATCAAAAGAGCCTGTTCTCCGGCTATGGAGACCCCGGCGAAGAGAAGGACCCCCGCCCCCTCTCTGACCCCCAGCCCGTTAATTGATACCGGCAGGATCATGATCAGTCCAAGAAGCGGCACGAAAACGAAAAAGTAAAGCGGCATCAGGCCGGAGAGGTCCAGCCCCAGCGCTCCGCCGACCACGATGTGAGTCGATACTCTGAGCGACTGTACTACCAGGGCGAGACATGTAACTCTGAACATGACCGGCCTGATATTTCTTAATTCGCCCAGCTGATTGAATATAACGGTCATCCTCGAACCTATGTCGAACAGTTCTATCCTCGAGAACAGCCTTCTCACCAGGCGGGAGACCGGCCTGCTGAAAGTCAATACCGCCGCAGAAATGATAATGCCCCCGAAAATAATAATATACAGATAGAGATTTTCTATCAGGCCCCGGGGCAGCAGGATCAAAGATGCAGCCAGAGCGACAGCGCATAATCCCAGGATACCGAATATCCGGTCCAGCAGGGTGATCGCTAATACCCTGAATGGGTCGTACCCCTTCCTTGAAACATCAAATATCTTGAAGGCATCCCCACCCACATTGGCGGGGAGAAAATTATTGAAGAAAAGGCCTACAAAGTAAAATCTTACCGCGGCCAGGAAGCTTATGCGCATATCGCTCTCCTTAAGGAGAATGTACCACTGCAGCGCCCCCAGGATGCTGCTCAGAGAGAAAAGGCCGGCTGCCGCGATAAGCCAGAGCGGATTTACATTCTTCAAATTGGCCGTGATCTTGCCGGGTGATATCTTCCAGACCAGAAAACTTATCAAACCGAGGCTTACCAGAACCTTCAATGTCTGCAGCAGCGCTTTCCTTGCCCTCAAAACAGCTCCTCAACTCTTTGAATTACTCATGAATTCCCGGATAACAGCCTCAGTTTCCCTGGCGCACCTTTCCCAGGTCAGTTTACTGACCCTCTCTATCCCTCCCCTGCTTAGTTTCTTCCAGAGCTGTTTATTTCTGATAAGCTCCACCATCCGGTCCGCGAAACTGTTTTCATCACCGTGCGGCACCAGAAAACCTGTTTCGCCGTGTATTACCGAATCCCTCAGCCCGGGACTGTCACTGGCCACTACCGGCATCCCGCAGGCATTCGCTTCCACCACTGTCAGCCCCCAGCCCTCCTTGGGACTGGGATTTACCAGCAGGTGAGCCCTGTTCAGAAAATCCACCAGCTCGTCGAAATCGACGTAACCCCTGAACTCGACGGTATCCTCAAGGTCCATCTCACGCACCTTATTCTCCAGGGTCTTCCTGTACGGCCCGTCACCGATGATGACAAACCTCAATCCGGGGATTTTTTCCCTGGCTATCCCGGCCGCGGCAAGCGCTATCTCCACACCCTTGTACTTCCTCAATCTGCCCAGGTGGACCACGGTAGGCTGTTCGAATCTTTCCAGGCCGGCATGATAGAACCGGTCATGATCTAGGCCGCAGAGCACCACCCTGATCCTTTCCGGGTCGACCCCCCTCTCTACCAGGTCTTCTCTGGTACTGGGGCTTATCACCATGAACAGGCTGTCTTTGAAAACTCCGGGGATGAGCTTTTCGGCCATAACCACATAGGTTCCTATCAGCCGGTTTGTCTCCCGGAAAACCGTGGTTCCGAAAAGATGCGGAACAACCGGGAGGACCGGAGTGCCGGTATACAGGGGCATGAAGAAAGGTATCTTGTTGATATCCTCCAGGATTACGTCGTATGAATTATCCCGGAAATGCTTCCTGGCGAAGATCGGCAGGGTGAAATTAGCGTCAAACCAGTGGCCCCTTCGCATAACCCTTATTCCGTCTATCTCCTTTTCCTTCTCCCCTCCCGGAAAACCAGCCGAAATCTGGGCCACCTGATGGCCCCATTTTCCCAGGTGCCTGAGTATTTCGTGCAGATGAACCTCCGCTCCGCCAGCCTCGGGGTTCTCTATATCTCTCCAGTTAACCGCCATGATTTTCATTTTGACGTCACCCTCACTCTTTCCTTGCTATGGTCCCTATTACCACGGTTGAATACAGAGCCGCTCTCCTGGAAAGCAGAAAAGTCCTGAGGCCTGAAAATCTGCTTCGGAAGAAGGCAAAGATCCCCGGATTCATCGGAAGCCGGATCCCCATTCCGGACAGCGCCTTTCGCAACATCCTGAACCATATCGGCGGATTAAGCCACTCGCCGTAACTCCTTACGATACTGAACCGGTGCTTGCGGAGCAGTCCCTCCAGCTCCCTGACACTGAACTCTGTTTCCCATCCCGCGAACCATTTGCCCATCCATATCAGAACATGCTTCACCAATGTATAATAGTGGTAACGCTGGGGAACATCCACCAGGAGATACCCGCCTTTCTTGAGAACTCTCCTGTGCTCATCTATCATATCCTCCGGATTTCTGAAATGCTCCAGCAGCCCCTGATGAAATACCAGGTCAAAGGTCTCATCCCCGAAAGGGAGATCAAAGGCATCGCCGCAGCAGAGATAAACCCGGTCCTCCCCCCTGAGCTGATATTTAACCAGATCCAGCGCCTCTCTGCTGTAATCCAGAGATATTACCGTCGCCCCCATCCTGGAGAAGAGAATTCCATCCCTGCCTGATCCAGAGCCTACCTCAAGAATATTTAATCCCTCCGGCGAATCGACTTCGCTGAAGTGCCTGGTGACCCTCTGTTCATTATCGTAAACCTGTTCCACGTCAGGCGATCTCTTCCAGAAACGGTCCCAGTGTTTCTTCTCAGATTTTTTCCTCGCATCCACAGCCTTAATCCTCTCCCGGGTGGTCAGCCAGATAATAATATTTTACGCGGAAAGAAACGAAAAGTTCATTTTCTGACTTCCGCCGAGACCTTATCCAGGATTCCGTTAACGAATTTGCCGGCCTTTCCGGAGCTGAATTTGTGAGCGATCTCAATCGCTTCGTTGATAATAACATTCTTTGGGATAGACTTGAAATATATTAGCTCGGCAATAGCTATACGGAGAATAATAAGGTCTACGAGGGCGAGCCGTTCAAGCTTCCAATTCTTCAGATTCGATTCAATAATGGAATCGAGCCGCTCCTTCTCCCTGTTTACACTGGCAATAAGCTCCCTGGCGTAATGAACCGGTTCGCCTTCGGATTTTCTTCTGGCCGCATTATCCTCCAGCGCTTTTTCGCTGTCTTCCCCAGAGAGTTCAACGGCGTAAAGCGTCTGCAGCGCAATTTCCCTGGCTTTTCTCCTGCGGGTCAATAGCCACTCTCTTTCTTACTTCATTCCAGCGAAGAGGTTCACCATCTCCAGAGCTGAAAGGGCGGCCTGCCACCCCTTGTTACCCGCTTTACTCCCCGCCCTCTCCAGAGCCTGTTCCTGAGTATCAGCTGTAATTACTCCGAAAGAAACCGGCTTGCCGGATCCCATTCCGGCGGCTGAAACATCCTTTACTACCTGGGAAGCCAGAATATCGAAGTGCGGGGTATCCCCTCTTATCAACGTTCCGATGCATATCACCGCATCCACGTCCGTCTCGGCGACCTTAACTGCCGCCTGGGGTATCTCGAACGATCCCGGAACCCGGTAGAGAGAGATATCGTCTTCATCCACACCGTGCCGCTTGAGACAATCAACCGCTCCCTTCAGAAGGCTCTCGGTAACCAGTTCGTTGAAGCGCCCCAGCACTATTCCGAACCGTTTTTCCGCGCCCAGAAGTTTACCGCTTTTTTCCCTGACCATTTTATTTCTCCTTTCCTCCTGTCTGAGAATGTTCTTCGACTTTCCTGAGATTATCAAGCATATGGCCCAGTTTGTCCCTCTTGGTTGTCAGATACCTGATATTCCTCTTATTTGCGGGAACCTCTATCGGCACCCTTTCCACTATTTCCAGACCGTAAGCATTCAGGCCCACAATCTTCCTGGGATTATTGGTCATCAGCCTTATCTTGTGAAGGCCCAGGTCGGCCAGTATCTGCGCGCCGGTTCCATAGTCCCTTAGATCGGCCGGGAATCCCAGCTCCTCATTCGCTTCCACCGTATCGGCCCCCCGGTCCTGCAGATGATAGGCCCGGACCTTGTTAACCAGTCCGATGCCTCTTCCTTCCTGCTGGATGTAGAGTAAAACTCCCGAACCCTCCTCCGCAATCATTTTCATCGATTCATGCAGCTGGTCGCCGCAGTCACACCTCAATGAACCGAAAACATCCCCGGTCAGGCACTGCGAGTGAACCCTCACCAGGGCCCCATCCTTTTCCCCGGGATTTCCCATCACCAGAGCTATGCTCTCCGAGCCGTCCAGCTTCCCCTCATAGGCGTAGAGCTTGAATTCACCGTACTGGGTGGGAAGAGTGGCTTCAGCTTTCAGATTTACAAGTTTTTCCTTCCTTCGCCGGTATTTAATCAGATCGACTATGGTCAGTATCTTCAGCCCGAACCGCTCCGACAATTTTACCAGTTCCGGCAGCCTGGCCATACTTCCATCCTCGGCCATTATCTCGCAGAGAACCCCCGCCGGCTTGAGCCCCGCCAGCCTTGCCAGATCAATGGAGGCTTCGGTATGCCCGGCTCTTCTGAGCACCCCTCCCTCGGCCGCCTTCAGAGGAAATATATGGCCCGGTTTTGCCAGGTCGGAAGGTCTGGTTTCCGGATCTATCAGCGCCTTTACCGTGGCAGCCCTGTCGAAGGCGGAGATCCCGGTGGTAGTGCCTTTCCTGGCATCCACCGAAACGGTAAAAGGGGTTCCCAGCCTGGCCGTATTCCGTTTGACCATCATATCGAGGCCGAGCTCATCTATCCGCTCTTCCAGAAGGGATACGCAGACCAGGCCCCTGGCGTATTTGGAAATAAAATTAATATCTTCCGCGCCGACCTTCTCGGCGCTCATAATCATATCGCCTTCGTTTTCCCTGTTCTCATCATCAACCACTATCACAATCCTGCCGCTGGAAATTTCTTCCAGGGCCTCCTCTACCGTACAAAAAGCGTTCAATTTTCTTCACCTCTCAGTAATAATTAATCCCGGCCGGAGGAAGTAAACTGTTTGACATATTTTGCCAGCATATCGATCTCTATGTTCACCCTGGAGCCTGGCCTGATACTTTCCAGGCTGGTACTCTTCCAGGTATGAGGAATAATATAAACCTGAAAAGATTTGCCTTCCAGCCGGGGACCCACCGTCAGGCTTATCCCATCCACCGCGATTGAGCATTTGGGAACCAGATATGAGTGAAGATTCTTCTCGATTTCTATCTCTATCATTCCGCCGCTTCTGTCAATTTTCCTTACCAGTCCGGTTCCATCGATATGCCCGGACATCAAATGTCCTCCGATCCTTCCCCCGGCTTGCAACGCCCTTTCAACATTTACCTTATCACCGCTCTTGAGAGAGCCCAGATTGGTTACCCTCAATGTTTCGGGCAGGATATCGCAGCTGAATCCATCCCGTTCCAGAGAGCTGACCGTCTGGCATACTCCGTTCACTGCCACACTTTCGCCGGTTTCAAAACCGGTACCGGATTCCAGGCGCAGTTTCCCGCCACGGGAATGCCTGCGAAGATAAATAACTCTGTCCACCTCTTCTACCAGACCGGTAAACAAACCTAACCGTCCTTTCTCAATTCGTCGAAATGGCTCTTCACCAGCTCGCTGTAAAACACCGCCATAACATCCTCTCCTGAGGCCTCTGCCCGCGACAGAGACAGGCCTCCCTCTCTCATCCATTCCGGCTCATCCGGACCGCCGTACCAGGAAAGGCCTATTTCCCCGGAGACCCGGGCTGCCGTAAACAGGCAGAAAATATCTACCAGGCCCTCCCGGAGCAGAGAGGTGGATATACCGGCACCTCCCTCCACCAGAACGGACGATAACCCTTTACGGCTGATATCATCCCGCCAGGCTTCGAGGTCCAGTCCGCTATCGTCGCCGGGCAGCGGGATTACTTCTGCGCCCTGTTTTTCCAACCGGGAAACACCATCAGGGAGAGGATCCCGGCGGCAGTATACAAGCACTCTCCGTCCATCCTCAAACCAGCGCGAGTCCGCGGGGAATCTTAAATCAGAATCGAATACCATCCGAACAGGGGGGCTCAAATCTTCCGACCAGTAACGCCGGTCCAGGGAGGGATCATCGGACAGTACCGTGCCAATCCCCACCGCAACCGCCTCATGATAGCTTCGCAGGTAATGCACCCGCTTTCTTGATTGACCGGAAGTAAACCACCCGCCGCCCGGCACCGTCAGCTTCCCGTCAAGTGTCATCGCCACTTTCAGGGTAACCATCGCCCGGCCGGTTTTTTTTCTGAAAATGAAAGGGTAGTTAAGCTCAAAAGCTTCCCTGGCTCTGACTCCGGCGGTAACATCTATTCCCCTGCCCCGCAGGATCTCCGCTCCCCTTCCCCTGACTCTCCTGTCAGGATCGATTATACCGAACACCACCCTGGCTATCCCGGCCTGTATAATCGCATCCGTACAGGGTGGAGTTTCACCGTGATGACAGCACGGTTCCAGATTCAGATACAACGTTCCTCCCGCCGCTTTTTCTCCCGCCCCGGCTATCGCTTCAATTTCTGCGTGAGGTTTTCCTGAACCCCTGTGAAAACCCTCTCCCACAATCTCGCCGCCGGATACAATCACAGCGCCAACCCTGGGGTTCGGGAATACATCCGAGATGGCAAGCTTTGCCAGCTCTATAGCCCTGTCCATATAAAATTCATCTTTTCGCGGCTGCAATCTGCCTCCCGTCGGATTACTTCAATCATTCTATCTGGGGGAGCCGATAACAGGCCGGCAGGACCGGACGGCCCTGTGGCAAGCGTGATACCTTCTCCCATCCAGACTTTTACTGTCGGTTCCGGAATTCCACCGGATCAACAAGCTATCGCTCATTCGCGGACTTTCACCGCCGGTGGGGAATCTCACCCCGCCCCGAAGGCTTATCTTTCCTTTTCGATAATAAGGTATAACTGAACCGGATATTAGTCAAGCTTTAGATTATTAATAACTTATTATTTATGCGGCTTCGGCAGTGATTCATCCGCTGAGAAGAGCGGAAATGAACTCTTCGCGGTCGAACGGTTCGATGTCGGATATGCCTTCTCCCACCCCGGCGTACAGCACCGGCAGCTTGAGCTCCTTCTGTATCGGTATTATTACCCCCGCCTTGGCGGTGCTGTCCAGTTTCGTCACCACCAGCCCGTTTACCGGAAGAGCCTCCACGAAAACCTCTGCCTGCTTTATGCTGTTCTGCCCGGAATTGGCATCTATTACCAGCCAGCTTTCCAGTCCGATCCCCCGGTGGCGTGACGAAAGGACCCGGAATATCTTCTCCAGCTCCTTCATCAGATTCACTTTGGTGTGAAGCCGTCCCGCGGTATCGATTATCACTATGTCCTTTCCCCTTGATACGGCAGAGCTTACCGCGTCGAATGCCACCGCGGCGGGGTCGGCTCCCATCCTGGAGCTCACCACCGGCACGTTACATCTCCGGGCCCACAATTCAAGCTGTTCTATCGCGGCCGCTCTGAAGGTATCACAGGCGCCCAGCAGAACTTCCCTGCTCTGCTCGCTGAAATGATGGGCCAGCTTTCCGATGGTTGAAGTTTTGCCCACCCCGTTCACTCCCACTATCACAATCACCCTTGGGGAACCGGAGGGAGGCTGGTAATCGGGGACATCCTCCATTATTTCAATGAGATGGTTACTGAGCAGTTCGATTATCCCGTCCTGCCCCTTCTTCCCCCGGCCTTCTCTCAGAGCTTCCATAATCTGCCCGGTGGCATCGTAACCGAGGTCCGCGGAAAACAGGAGTTCCTCAATTTCTTCAACAGTATCTTCATCGATATCACCGGAAGAAAAGAGGTCCTTTAAAGGTTTAATAAAACGCTTTCTTGTTTTGTCAAGTCCTCTGAACAGTTTTTTCATCATACTGGTTCAGCTGTTTCTCCCCCGCGGCGCCCTTCTGATTGAGAACATCCTCAACTCTCTCTATGTCTACGGGTACCACTGATGTTACGCCGCTTTCCTGCATGGTGATACCAAGGAGCGAATCGGCAATCTCCATGGTTATCTTGTTATGAGTTATTATTATGAACTGGGTATCCTCCGAAAACTTCTTCAGCATTCTGGTAAACCTTCTGGTGTTGGCATCGTCCAGCGGGGCATCCACCTCATCCAGAATGCAGAAGGGGCTTGGTTTAACCTTATAGAAAGCAAACAGGAGCGCCAGCGAGGTCAATGCCCTCTCTCCGCCGGAAAGAAGCGATATATCCTGAAGCTTCTTTCCCTTCGGTCTTGCTACTATCTCGATGTCGGCTTCCAGGGGATCGCAGTTCTCGCTCAATCTCAGCTCAGCGTGCCCCCCGGTGAAAAGCACCTCGAAAGTCTGGCTGAAGTAATCTCCGACCAGCTTGAATGTTTCCCTGAACAGTCTTCTGGCTTTGCGGTTTATCTTGGAGATAGCCTCGCGGAGTTCCTCCTTGGCCTTAATAAGGTCTTCTCTCTGGCCATTTATGAATTCAAGCCTTTCCTTGATTTCTTCATACTCTTCCACGGCTGCCAGGTTCACCGGGCCCAGCCTCTCCAGTTTATCCTTTGCATCCTGGAGCATATCGGGGGTTACGCTCTTCTCTTTCTCGGTAAGCGGTATTTCCACCCCTTCCAGGTAGCACCCGAAATCCTCGCCGTAGATATCTCTTGCCATATCTATGGCATCGTTCATCTTGGTCTCCAGCGATTGAACCGATATCCTGGCGTCATTAGCGCGGGTAACCAGCTCATCGATTTTCTTCTGCTCCCTTTTCAGAGCCGCCTCCATACCACCGGCGATGTTTCTCTTCTCTTCCAGCTGATCTGCCAGATCGCTTATCTTCAACTCTATCTCATTCTCCTGCTCGAGGAGTTCCCCGACTATCTCCCTTTGAGTATTATACTCCCGGGAGATATCGCGGTTCTCTTCCTCCAGAGAACTGATCTCGGATTTCCTGTTTTCCATAACGGTGGCGAACTGCCTCTCCAGCTCTTTCTGGCCACGAATGGCCTCTTCCTTCTTTTCATAGGAGCCCTTAAGTGAAGCCAGCTCGACTTTCAGCCCGGTGACTGATTCTTCCATCCGGTCCTTTTTTTCCTGCAGGGATCTGATTTTCTCTTCCAGAGACTCGATCCTGGACCGGTCGTCACTGCTGTGCTGAAGCTGCAGCGAGAGTTTAACTTCTTCGAGGTGGGAGAGAGTTTCCTTCCTGGTATTCTCCAGATCCTCCAGCGACTTCATCGCCAGGTTGTACTTTTCTCTGCACCAGATAAGTTCCTTTTCTTTATCTCTCAGCATTTCCTGAGACCGGGACAGTTTATCCCCGGTATCGGAAAGCATCCCGCCGAGCGACTCCAGGGAATCCGCCGCTCTTTCCATCCCTGCCTGGATATCATCCCTTTGAGATTTTAATCCCCGGAGCTCAGATTCCGCACCGGTTATATCTCTTTTTATCTTCTCTACCTCCTCCGCCCTTCCCAGCAGAGGCACTTCGTCTTCGCTCTTCCCGGAGAAGTAGACCTTGCCTCCCCCGGAAAGGTAAACTCCGGATAGAGTGACCGCGTGCATTGCGGTCTCGCTGGAGTTAGATGTCACGAAATCGATTGCGTCCGGCAGGTTATCGAAAACCATGATATGCCTGAAGAAATTGGCGCCGCCTTCCTCCGCGTCGCCTTTCACTCTTACAAAGGAGCTGAGCCTTCCAAGAGCGCCCGGCGCTCCCTCAACATCCTTCACATTCATACCGGCGCCGGCCTCTACAAGTATTCCCACTCCGCCCTTTCTGCTGCTTTCGAGCTCCTCTATCAGCTCCACCGCGCCCTGGTAACCGTCTACCACTATTCCGTCGAGCATGCCTCCCAGGGCTGCCTCCAGCGCCTTGCGGTATTTACGCTCTGCATCCATCAATTCAGCGACGGGGCCTCTTATATGCCTGTTTCCCTTCCTCAGAAGGAACTTCGAGCCACTCGAAAAACCCTCGTATTTCTTCATCATATCGGTATAGAGTTCCAGCCTGTTTCTCAATTTTGCGAGGTTCGTCTCGCTGCCCGAAATGCTGTTCTCGATTTCCCTGAGTCTGTTCAGGAGGGCCTCTTTTTCCCGGGACAGCGTTTCTTTTCTCCGTCTTCCATCCTCCAGATCTTCGTTGAGGGCTGAAACCTCCCCCTGAAGGGAACCGGCAGTTTCAGTAAGATCCCGTATCCTCTTCTCCAGATTAAGCACCTCTTCCCTCTCCGATCCTATCTGTGTATCAAGATGGGATATGCTTGCCTGGTGATGTTCGATGTCGCTGTTAAGCCTGGCCCGGTCCTGAACAAAATCCAGCTGGGTCTGTTTCAATCCGATCAACTCATCACTGTACCTGCTGATCTGTTCGGATATTCCGATATACTCGCTTTCCGTTCCGCGGATCTGCTGCTTTCTTTCTTCAATCAGCGCTTCCGTCTCTTCGAATTCACCCCTGATCTCCCCTATCCTGCTTTTTATATTATCTATCCTGTTTTCCGCTTCCTTTATCTCCGCTTCCGCCCTGTCGCAGCGTCTTTCGTTCTCGCCTCTTCTTTCCCTCATCTGAATCAGTTTCTCTTCGATACCCTGAATTTTCTTCCTCAGGTCGTACCGGTTGTTCTGAAGTTCGGTGCTTCTCTTCTCCAGGGTTACTATCTCTACCTTGCGGCGGTGAACCTCTCTCTCTTTTTCCTCCATCGATGTCCTGTCCTGGCTCGATAACTGCTCAATTTCTGAAAGCTTTCTATCCTCTTCTCTCTTTTCGGCCAGCAAACGGGACAGTCTGCTCCTTACCAGTATCAGCTCCCAATCCCTTATTCTGCTCTTAAGTTTCCGGTACCTGGTGGTCTTGCCTACCTGATAGCGGAGGGAGTTCTTCTGTTTTTCCAGCTCCTCCAGGATATCATCGAGTCTGACCAGGTCGGTTTCGGTAAGTTTCAATTTCCGCCTGGCCTCTTCTCTTCTCATCCGGTACTTCACTATACCGGCCGCCTCTTCGAACATCTTCTTCCTGTCACCCTGAGTATCATTCAGAACCAGATCCATCATCTCCTGTTCAATG
The DNA here is from genome assembly GCA_046483305.1 of Candidatus Krumholzibacteriales bacterium. GTDB lineage: Bacteria > Krumholzibacteriota > Krumholzibacteriia > Krumholzibacteriales > WJIX01 > WJIX01. The sequence goes on from JAWODM010000072.1 coordinate 68,834, forward strand.
ACGGCGTATGAATGACTGCCCATACCGGTATCAGCGAATAATTCCATAATATCCTTCAGCCGGCAGGGATTCTTGTTTATAAAATATTCACTTATACCTGACCTGTATACCTTTCTGGAAACAGTAACCTCGTTGAAATCCAGAGGGAATATTCCCCTCTCATTACTCAGGGTAAGATTAACAATGGCATGCCCCATCGGCTTGTGGACCTGGGTGCCGTTAAATATCACATTCTCCATTTTGTTGCTTCTCAGCTGCTGGGCGCTTCTCTCACCAAGAACCCATCTGACGGCATCCACAATGTTAGTCTTACCGCACCCGTTCGGTCCCAGAATACAGGTAACCCCTCCACTGAAGCTCATACCTATCCTGTTCTTGAACGATTTAAATCCGATAAGCTCCAAATTTGATAAGGCCACTTTTAAACCCTTCCGGTATCGTACACTTAATCCATCTCGATTTCACGCACTCTGGCGTATCCAACCCTTCCAATGCCCTTAAGCTCGATTCTCTTCTTCCTCGCTTCCTCCTCGGTCTCATACCTGCCTATCATTATTCTGTACCATAACTGCTCCCTGATCTCGGTTTCCCTGATAGTAACCCGGTAACCCAGCCCCTCAAAATATTCCTTCTCCCTCTGAGCCCTTCCCGCGTCCCTGAAGGAGGCTACGTGAACGGTGTAAAAGATTTTCTGACTCTCTTCAGGAACCGGCTCTTCCTCATTAATCTGATCTCCGGCCGCTGAAGTACCGGCGGCCTGCCCGGCAGTTGTCTCGTCCCCCATTTCCTCACCGGCTGCATCGGCTGCATTCCCCCCCCCGGAATCTACCCCGGCTGCCTGCTCCCGGCTCTCTTCGGGAAGGTCCTCTCTCACATCTTTCATCTTCCGGACCGCCTCACTCTTGATCTCTCTGCTTCGGTCCTCTTTCTCAATGCCTTTCTCTACCATGAACCACCAGGCCACGAAAACGATTACCAGAACTCCCACAACCACCACTCCCAGCCTGAATATATCAAATTTCTTCTCTGGCCTGGGCTCTTCCGAATCAAGCTCTTCTGTTTTTTCGATGAAAGCGGTTTCAGTCTCTTCTTCAGACTCCGGGCCGGCTTCCTTATCCAGTTTCTCCCCGGGCTCTGCCGGCTCCTTTTCCAATTCTTCTCCTTCTTTCCCGGCAGCCGTTTCTTCGCCGGGCGCGGCCGCGCCTTCAAACTGATCTCTGCAGAGGCAGACAGTCTCAATAGTTCTAACCCCTGCCGATTCCAACTCGGAGATGCTCTTCTGAAGCTGTCCTTCCTCGGTCTCTTCGATTCTGCAGGAAAGGATTATTCCATCAACAAATTCAGACAGCGGGTTCACCTCTCCCTCATCGGTTTTCAGGGTAGAGCAGTATATTACCGTATCGCGGTTCTTCAAAAGGAAATCGTTTACCCTCTTGAACTCCTTCCTGGCGAACGGAACGGTCTTGGTAACCGGGAAAGAGCCCGGGCCGATTATACCTACGTTATCTATCCCGGAAGGCTTAGCCACCGATTTCAGAGAACTCCCGTAGAGCAGAAGGTCCAGAAATCCATATTCCTCTATATTTTCAACCAGGCCGCCCAGGCCAGGTTCCAGGAAATCACAGTCAACAATCAGAACCGACCGGTCCAGTCTGGAAAGATAATGGGCAATCTGAAGAACTGAAAAATCCCTGGATATTCTATCTCCTGTAACGGAAAGAGCCAGGAAGGAAGCTCCCTCCAGGTTCTTGATCCTGTCGTTCAGTTCCGACCCGACGTTTTCGAAGAGGCTGAGGTAGCTGCCCGAAGCAAAATCCCCCTCCTCAAAAAACCGCACCACTTCATCCTTTTCAACGGGTATCGAGTACCCGCTTTCATTCAACCCCCTGTCTGATCGGTTATCAGAGTTATTATCAGGCATCGCTGTCACTCCCTCCTTCTAGAATCCCGATCCCTTGTATTATTTTCTCTTTTAATATTTTTTCCTCGTCATCGCTGACAGTCCTCAGATCTATCAGCACCGAATCTTTTTTGACCCGAACCAGTACCGGCGGAGAAGCCCCGCGGAGCAGTCTGGAGAGTTTTTCCGCCGTTGCTGACTGTAGGATAATTTCAACAAGGATTGTAGGCAAGGGATTATTGGGAAATGTTCCGCCTCCGATCGCCGAGTCTCCCTCCACGGTCGAAACAGCAATCGTTCGGGGGAGTTCGTCCCGAAGGCACCGGGCAAAATTCTCCGCTCTCGACCTGACCTGTTCCACGGGGGCGCCTGCCATCCGGAGTACCGGTATTTTGTCATATTCCCTGAACCAGTAGTGGGTTAAGGTCTTTTCCAGCCCCGCCAGGGTTAATTTCCCCACTCTCAGAACCCGGGCCAGGTGATTATTCTTCATCCCTGAGATCAATTCAGCATCACCCAGCAGCACTCCTCCCTGGGGGCCTCCCAGCAGTTTGTCCGCGCTGAACGAAACGACATTTACCCCGGTTTCCGCTATCTGGCCGATATCCTTCTCGTCATCCTCATCCATACCGCCCATCCGTTGAAAAAGCCCTCCACCCTGATCATACATGACCGGGACCCCGCTCTCCCTGCCCAGGGCTACCAGTTCCTGGAGAGAAACGTCGTTGGTATAACCTGAAATCCTGTAATTGCTGCGGTGGACCTTCAATATGAGCTCCGCACCCCCTTCAACCGCCTCCCGGTAATCTCTGAGGTGGGTCCTGTTGGTGGTGCCTATCTCCATTACGCTGCCTGCGGCCTTGGCCAGTATTTCCGGAAGCCTGAAACTTCCTCCTATCTCAACCAGTTCTCCGCGGGATACCGCAACCGCCCCCCGGCCAGCCAGAGTCTCCACCGCGAGAAATACAGCGGCCGCGTTATTGTTTACGATATGCGCGTCCGCAAATCCGGTCATCAGCGATAACAGCCTGGCCGCTCTCGCTTCTCTCTTCGTGCGGGTCATGCTCTCCAGTTCAACTTCCAGGTCTATATACCCGGCAGCCGACCTGTCAATCTCCTCTCTCACCTCGCGGCCCAGTATCGACCTTCCAAGGTTGGTATGTATTATTACTCCCAGAGCGTTAACTGCTCTCCGGGGGCCTCCCCCCGCTATTTCTTCAGCCTCCCTGATCACCTCTTCGACAATGGCCTCCTGGAAGCCTTCCTCGGGTATACCCCTGTTCATCCCACCGGTTATCCTGCCGCGCCAGTGATCGATTCTTTCCCGGGCGAGGCGTTTGATGCCTGTTCGGGAACCTCTATCAATAAGTTCCGCTATACGGCTGTCCGACAGGACATTTTCCACCGATGGAAGCTTTCTTAAAAGTGATTTTCTGTTCATGATTTCCGGAAACCTCTTAATATCTTAAATTTGCCAATTACTACCATATATTGTGGTGATAGTCAATATTTTTAACAATATATTGTTTCGATCTCTTATGCAATTAGTTAACTGGATTATTGCAATTATTTATAATCCGTTATATTGTAAATATATAATAGTTAATAATCAGAGCCCGCGCAGGCGCTGCATACGCTGTTTTTACCCTTTAGCTGGAGGGTTTCATGCGAACACAAGGAAACCGGTTGACTGTTCTGATCCGGGTGATCTTATCAATTCTGGTTATTCTGGCAATATCCGGATGCGCTTCAAAGCCGGCCTACTGGAAACTCTACTCCTCCATGGAGGAAGAACTTATTCCATACAGGGGGGTTCTGCGGGGCCGCTCCATAGTTATAGATCCTGGCCACGGGGGAAAGTTCAGGGGAGTTGTGGGAACCGGATCGGTTTCGGAGGCGGATGTGAATCTGGGGGTGGCGCTCTATCTCTGGGGGATGCTGGAGAATGCGGGAGCTGAAGTTTACCTGACCAGGACCATAGACAGGGATTTCCTGACGCCGGGTTCAGACGAATTGAGTCTGGATCTTGAGAACAGAATGATCAAAGCCAATTCATTCGAAGCGGACGTTTTTATTTCGATACACCACAATTCCTCACTTCCGCTGAAAAGGGACAGGAACAGAATAGAAGTTTACTATCGCAACAATGACTTTGGAGGATCAGCTGAACTGGCGAGAATAACCCGGCTTCATCTGGACAGAAATCTGGGCATGGATAAATCCGTAGTGAAACCCGGCAATTACTTCGTGCTGAGGAATTCGAACGCGGGAGCCGCAATCCTGGGAGAAGCGAGTTACCTCTCTCACCCGGTAGTGGAGGACAGCCTGAAACTCGCCAGCAAACAGAAGCTGGAAGCTCAGGCCTATTTCATAGCCCTTCAGAACTATTTTTCCAGGGGCGTCCCCTCCGTCAGGCTGGTTTCACCCGAGGCGGACACTCTGGGCTATTCGCCATCGATCGTATACCGTGTTGATAACACAACGGGCATAGAACCCTCATCCGCCAGAATCTATATTAACGGAAGAGAGTATATCCCCTCCCTGGAGGAGGTATCGGGAACTATCTATTTCGGGGCCGGGGCCGACACGCCAAATGGCGAGTATACCGTCAGTTCCAGGATAAGAAGCGTGGGAGGAGCAACCGGCTCCAGCCGCCCCTTCCGGTTTGTGATTAACCGCCCCCCCGAGTATTTCCTTCCCCTGCCGCCGGAAGCGGAACCCGGCAGCGGGTTTACTCTCTCCGCCAGAATTCTCGACAGTTTCGGAAACCCGGTTATTGACCGCTCTCCGGTAATTATCACCTCCCCTGGAACGGAAAAGGAAATATACCGCGAATCGTCGGGCGGGGTATGTTCATTCCGGGTGGGAAAAGATGCCCTTCCGGGAACTTTCACCCTTTCTTCCTGGGGAGTTACAGATACACTCTACTTCGAGAAACCTGACGAACCGGGTAACAGAATAATACAGCTGACTGATTCCCGCACCGGGGATCCGGTCCGCTTCCCACTGATCGCGGCAGCCGGAGATGGAACCCTGCTGGAGGGGGATTCAAACGGAAGAGTCAGGCTTCCGTCACCTCTGCCAGAGCAGGGGATGATTATATTCAGCGGAGGTTATAAACCTGAGAGAATAGACAGTTCATTCTTCCAGGGGGAAAAGCTTCCCTCCAGGATAGCCCTGGAGCCGCTGAGCAGAGGGGACCTCGCCGGAAAGAGAATTGCGCTCAACCCTGCGTGCGGCGGAGACCACCATGGCACCACCGGCAGAAATAAAATACGGGAAAGCACGGTTAACGGGGCAATCGCCGAATCGGTCCGCGACCTTCTCCGGGCATGCGGCGCGGATGTAATCATGACCAGGAAGGGAGAAGAAACGGTCTCGGCTGAGGAGAGATTGGCCACAGTAAACAGATTCCGGCCCGATCTGGCCGTTTCCATTAATCATGATATGGATACGGCGGAAGCCGCGGAAAAATACGTAATCAACCACTACCCCGGCAGCCGCCAGGGAGAAAGGATTTCGAATATTATTCTCGAGTTGCTGGCCCCCCTCTTCCCGGAGGGAAAAATGGAAATACGCGAATCGGCAGGATTATTTCTTACACATACTGCCTGCCCCGCAACCGAAATTCACCTGGGCTCCCTCTCAGAAAAGGGTGCGGAAGAGGTAATGGACAGCCCCGGGTATAGATACTATATCAGCGAACGGATCTTCTCGGCGGTATCAGAATTCTTCGGCGGCGGCCAGAGCGTCTGCATCAATCCCCTTACCGTGAAAGTTCTTTCGGGCGGAGCCCCCCTGGAGGGTTGTTATGTTACCATAGACAACCTTCTGACTCTTCCCGCCGGAAAATCGGGCAGCGCCGGATTCAGCGATGTTGATCCAGGAGAGCATCTGATCGTGGTACAGAAGGATGGAGAAACCATTTACAGAAGTATTCACAGCAGACCGGAAGGTCAGGCCGCCGCAGTTATTGAAATCGAAATCGGTGAATAAGACGGTCCGCCAATAGCTCTTCAGGCTGGTTTAAAGATGCGCAGAATGCGAAATCAGAACTACCGGAAAAGCAGATATCTTCTTGTTTATCTTCCCGCGGCCATACTGGCGATAATAATCATTCTTGTTATCCTGGAAAAGTCTCGAATCATAGAGAAGAAATTTATTGGATACGAGGGAGAACAGGCCATAACTCCCCGGGTGGAGATAGTTACCCCCGAAACCGGCCGGGAAGACCGGTTTAACCGCCGTCATAACCCCATAAAATTGACTGAAACAGAAAAGAGGAGGCCTGAGGGGGAGGAGGACGAAAATCCCAGAAAAAAAGAGAAAGAAATAGAAATCCCGGATGAGATAGAGGTGGAACCTGACAAATATTACAGGTCCTATCCCTCCCACACCAGAACCCCATATTCGGAAGATTACGTTATCCTGAAGATGGTTAAACCGGAATATCCCCGGGACGCAATGGAGAAAGGTATCGAAGGTTACGTAATAATAGAGGTTCTTATAGGAGAAGACGGCAGAGTAAAGGAAGCATGGACCCGCAGGGTTTACGGAATGGAAAGCTTCAGAAAAGCTTCCATGGAAGCAATCGAGAAATTCGTGTTCCGTCCCAAACTGAAAGACGGCAAACCCCAGCCTTTCTGGATAAGTTTTATTTTCAAATTTACCTTCTTCGGGGACCGGGGAACTTATAGGTAATAAATTCCTCCTTCCTGCCATCCCTGATTATGTTAATCATTATCCCGTCTCCTGCAGCCGCTCTTACGAAGGGATGAACCCTGTTTTTAAGTGCCCGGTGCATTCTATCCCTGATAGTCGTTCCCTCTCCACCTGCCTGTATTACATTTATGATCTCTCTCATCCCCACGTAACCCCTTACTTCGAAATGATTGACATTCTCAACCGGCTCGCCTACGAAAGCGGCGGCGGAGAGATAGAGAGCGCGGTCATTTTCCTCCCTGGTTTGGGCCGGAAATACTGCTCCCGACATATCCCTGCCGCTCATGTATATCAGGTCGCTCGAATCCCACATGCTCAGCCCCAGAAGCTGGACACCGAATTCGTAAAAAGAAAGCTGAGGCATAATCAGGACCAGGTCATTCTCATCCGAAGGGATGAACAGAGCCTCCGGGGCGGCTTTTCTTATCCTGTCGATATTATCCTTGAAATCAGTGCTTCCCTCCATATAGTAATCCGCCGCGCAGAGCAGCCCGCCCTCTCTCTCCACTTCTCTTCTGAACAGAAGCTCCAGTTCTCTGTTAAAGGGCGAATCCGGCGCAAGGAAAGCTATTCTCCTGATGCCCAGATTCCTTACGGCCACCCGGGCCATCGCTATGACTTCCAGCTCATAATCAACAGTATTCTGGAATACATAATCGCCAATCTGCTCTATCCCCTCAAGATTGGATGCCGGAGAAAATATTACGGTGCGGTTCGCCTGAGCAACCTGCGCCGCCGCCACAGTCGAGGAATTGGAGATCCCTCCCAGTATAATATCCACCTTCTCTTCTCTGATCAGCCTGCCGGTTACTACCTGCGCTTCCAGAGCGCTGGCCCTGGTGTTTCCAATTATCATCTCGATATTTGAGATCCCGTTTTTCCGCCCTTCCCTGAGGGCGACGTACGCACCCCTGGCGAAAGATTCTCCCAGGGCTGCATATTTCCCGCTGAGAGGGCCTATTATTCCAATCCTTAAGGAAGAATCTCCGGGCATAACCGACAGTGAATCACTGGTGTAATCTTCCTCCAGCAGTTTGCCTATCAGATCCCTGTCTTCAGGCACTTCCCTGTAGCGTTCTTCCAGGAGCTGCCTCAGCAGAGGCGACCTGCGGTAACGTCGAGCCAATTCAGCAATTTCATCTCGGGTAGGATCAAATTCCGCCCGGCTGAGAAGCCTCTCCGCTTCCAGGAGATGCGTCTCACTATCGAATATCGTCGTGGAATAAAGAATATTATCCACCGCTTCCCTGTCCCGGCCCTCCGAAAGGTTCACCCTGGCCTTGAGGAGATAAGCGCCTGCAGCAATATTTTCAGGATAATCCCCCTCCATAATTTCATCCGCCATGGCCAACGCACCGGCTGTATCCCCCAGCCGAAATTCCGCTTTCGCCACCAGCATGCGGATATCACCTTCCATGCCGGTGCCGGAAAGACTATCCAGGTAACTGCGCCCCTTTTCGCTGACCTCCCGGTAATCCTCCCGGGAGTATAGCTGTTCCAGGCCGGAGAGGAGTTCCGCCCTGTCCGGATGACCTGGCTCCTCACTCTTTTTGCCCGCGGGAATCAGAGATCCGCATGAAACTGAGGCCAACAGGGTGATAACTATAAACAACCTTTTCATTTTCAGTCCTTCTCCGCGGAAAAAGTTTCTTTTCCGAGATAGGCGAGAGCCAGGTTATGATATTCCGCTGCTCTTTCAATCAGAGATTCTTCGGCCTCCTCATCGAGGCTCTTTTTGATCTTTCCGGGAACTCCCGCCACCAGAGACCTTGCCGGAACCTCGGTGCCGGCAAGCAGAACAGAGTTTGCCGCAATAATACTTCCCTTTCCTATATTTGCCCCGTCCAGGATTACCGCGCCCATACCTACAAGGCAGTTATCCTGAATGGTGCAGGAGTGCAGCACCGCTCCATGACCCACCGTAACTCTTTCACCGACAATCAGCTCCGGCCCTCCGGTGGTTACATGGCAAACACAACCGTCCTGTATATTTGAGTAATCCCCTATACTGATTTTCCATACATCGCCGCGGACAGAAGCGCCGTGCCAGACGCTGGAGCAGTTTCCCAGCGAGACATCGCCTATCACGCTGGCAGTAGGAGCCACGTAAACATCCCTGCCTACTCTTGGAGAAACCTCCTGAAAAGGTTCAATCATCCGACTCTCCCTGGCTATAGATCAAAATCATCAAATTCATCAGGATCTATATTTCCCAGGCCGTTATCCTTGGGAACAGTCATTTTTCTGGAGTACCTGGAAAAAAGGTCAGGATCCAGATAAATCGGCGCCTCGCACCTCAGCGCCAGGGCGATGGAATCGCTGGGCCTGGCATCTATATAAAAAATATCATCTCCGCGCTTCAGGACCAGCCTCGCAAAATAGGTGTCGTTCTGAATGCCGGTAATCTCCGCCTGCCTGACCTCAGCCTCCAGTATGTCTATGATTATCTTCATCAGGTCGTGGGTCAGCGGCCTGCTGAATGATTTTCCTGATAATGCCGCAAAGATGGAAGAAGCCTCGGCGGGCCCTATCCATATCGGCAGCACCCGGTCCTCTTCGCTGTCCGGATACTTCAGCAGGACTACAGGGTGTTCCCTCTCCTTGTCTATAGCCAGCCCGCTTACTATAACTTTTTTCATACCCATATCTATTCTCCGATCACTCTTTCCCCTTCTCTTTTCCCATCTCCTCTTCCATTTCTTCCACTGAATCGTATTTAAAGGCCGATTTCCCGAGATTTTCCTTAAACCATTTTGCGGATTCCGCTATTTCGGATTCAGGATATTTTTCCAACAGTTCATTAATGGCCCTTCTCGCAAAACTGAGGTCTCCAATCTCCTCCGCGTAGGTGAAGGCAACCATGAAAAGAGCCTGGGAAGCCAGTTTATCCTCAGGGTACTTGGAAGCTATTGACCTGTAATAGAATATCTTCTGCTTTGGATCGCTCTCCTCCTGCGCCAATTCCCAGAATTCCCGGGGAGTTCTTACCTTGGCGAGCAATTTCTTCTTCATGATATTCTGGGCGTCGTACTTTTCGTAGAGTTCGTCCATTTTCTCCGGGATAAGCTTCTGTATCTTCTCCTGCTTCAGCCTGTTTTTTATTTCCACGGAAACTACATCCAGCGGCTTCAGCTCCGCGTCTTTCTTCTCATTAAGCTTAACCACCGAGTAGCCCTTCTTATGTGGAATCACATCACTGATCTCTCCCGCTTCGAGCCAGGCGACTCTGTTGCCGAACTCCTCGTCGAACCCTATGAACTTTATATAACCGCCGGGATGGAAATATCCCATATTGCCCAAATCGGGAGCGGTGGTTGAATCTTCGCTCTCCTCTTTCGCCAGCTTGTTGAAAATATATTTGTCGTCGCTGTTCTTAATTCTCTCTATCCATTCCACCGCCTTCAGGCTGTCGGTAGTAAAGAGGTGCTGGGCCCTCAGCGTGGGCTCTGCCCTGAATTCTACCGGATGGCTCTCATAGTATTCCCTGATCTCCTTGTCGGTTACCTCCACCTGGTCCGCCAGGTAATTATAGTAAGCCCTGATAAGTATCATCTCCCTGGAATAATCCAGCTGCTGCTTAACCTGATCCCTGTACTGCAGTTTATTGTCCAGGGCGGCCCTGTAGGCAAGTTTCTCCTCGATTATCTGATCTATCAGCTTCGCCCGGCCTACTTCGCCGCTGAACTCCTTCTTCTGCTGCTGGGGAAGAGCCTTGAATCTCCTGTCCACATCCTGTTCAGTTATCTCTTCTCCCGCAACTCTGGCGGCCAGGCCGGATTCAACGGAAACCTTCCCTTTTTCTTCGCTGCATCCCGCTGCCGCTATTACGGTAAAAACACCAAGTGTGAAAAGAATAAGTATCTTTTTCATCGCTGAACCTCCTGCATTGACGCTACAAAATATCATTGTAACCCTTTTCCTCAATTAAATCTACAATATCCCGGACTTTCTGGCTCTGGCCCCTCCTGCAAACCAGAACAATACCGTTGCGCGATACTACCATTAAATCCTCTACTCCTATAGCCGCTGTAAAACCTCCCGGATTATAGAAAACACAACCTTCCGTGTCTATGGTCTCAGATACCCCGATACTGACATTCTCATTTCCACCAGCCCCATGGATATCGTATAACGAATCCCAGCTTCCCACATCATTCCATCCCAGGTCCGCGGGAATAACTGCCACATTATCCGCTTTCTCAAGAATGCCGTAGTCCACCGATATGGAAGGCATCCGGGGATACTGCTCTTCTATTACCTTTTCCATATCCGGTTTTCCCGCAGATTCCGAAATTATTCTCAGCGGGCCCGAGCCGGAGGGCAGATATTCAGACCATCCCTCCATAAATACTGATGGGCGCCAGACGAAAATGCCGCTGTTCCAATAGAATCCTCCCCGGTCGAGGTAATTCCGGGCCGTTTCGCGGTCAGGTTTTTCATGAAAACGGACTACCTCCAGAACATTCAATTCCCCACCTCCAAGGGGCTCACCGGCCTCGATATATCCGTACCCGGTAGCAGGATACTCCGGCATGATTCCAAAGGTAATAAGAAGATCTTCCCTTTCAGCTAATCCGGAAGCGTTCTTCGCCAGGTACCTGAAATTTTCTTTCTTCAGGATAAGATGGTCCGCCGGACATGCCAGCATCGGCTCATCATCCGATTTCTCAAGAACCGCCAGCGCTCCCAGTGCCAGAGCCGGAGCTGTATTCCTTCCGGCCGGTTCCGCCACAAAATTCTGTCCGGGGAGATCAGGAAGCTCTTCCCTGGCCAGCTCCACCTGTTCCTTTACGGTTATAACTATTATCTTTTCCGGGGGGATAAAAGAGGCCAGGCGCTCATAAGTGACAGAAAGCATGGACCGGTCGCCTGTAATGGAGAGATACTGCTTCGGTTTTTTCGTGCTGCTGGCGGGCCAGAACCTCCGGCCCCTGCCTCCCGCTAAAATAACTGCAAACACTTGAACTCCCGGTTCTTAATCCAACTACCGGCCTCGACCCCGGATTAAAACGATCCTCTGCCAATACGCCGCCGTTGATTATCGGGTATATAATCTATCTGTGTCCAGACCGTATTTCTCTATCGCTTTTGCAAAGCTGTCCTGTATTCCGTTCAGGGCCTGCTCTGTTTCCGCCTCGAACCTGAATACCAGGACCGGCTGAGTGTTGGATGCTCTGATCAGCCCCCAGCCCTGATCGAAATCAACCCTGGCCCCGTCAACCGTGATTACCCGGTTGGTCCTGCTGAAACGCTCGGAAACCTCTCTTACTATTTCGAACTTGTTCTCCTCGTCGCACTCTATCCTTATCTCCGGAGTGGACTTATACCTGCTGAACTCCGCGTAGAATTCGCTCAGCGGTTTCTCTCTGGAGGATACGATTTCCAGGAGCCTGCAGGCGGCGTAAATGGCGTCATCAAAACCGAAATACCTGTCCGCGAAAAACTGGTGCCCGCTCATCTCTCCGGCTATGGGTGCATTTTCTTCCAGCATTTTGCTTTTCAACAGGGAGTGTCCGGTCTTCCACATCAGGGGGGTCCCTCCGTACTCGATTATATCTTCTTCCAGCGCCCTGGAGCATTTTACTTCGAATATCACTGTCGCTCCCGGGTTCTCCCTGAGCACTTCCTTCGCGTAGAGAGCCAGGAGAGCATCACCCCAGATAATATTTCCCTGTTCGTCCACTACCCCTATCCTGTCTGAATCTCCATCGAAACCTATACCCAGCTCCAGATCGTGGCCGGCAACCGCTTCCTTCAACCATTTGAGGTTCTCACTAACCGTGGGATCCGGATGGTGGTTAGGGAATGAACCGTCCGGTTCCATGAAAAGTTCCACCGGGCTGCATCCCAAGCCGGAAAAGATCTCCGGAGCAACCAGGCCCGCAGTCCCGTTACCTCCGTCGACCGCAAACCTTACCGGCCGGTCGAGGGAAATATTATCGATGATGTATTGTATATATTCACTCCCGGCATCCTTATCTGCAAGCTTACCCCTTCCGGAAGAAGCAGCGAACCTGCCGCCCTCGGCTATCTGATACAATTCTCTGATGCTGTCCCCATATATAGTGGTTTCTCCTCGCAGAACCTTGAAACCATTGTATTCGGAGGGGTTGTGGCTGGCGGTTATCATAATCCCGCCGGGGATATTCCATACTCTGGACGCGAAATAGAAGGTGGGAGTAGGTACCTGCCCTATGTTTACCACGTCGACCCCGCTCTCCAGCAGGCCTTCGGTCAGAGCGGAGAAATACCTTTCGCCGCTGTGGCGGACATCTCTACCCACTACTACTTCGTTCATCCCTTCTCTAAGGAATGTAACCGCCGCGGCACGCCCCAGGTCCCGGACCCCTTCATCGGTCAAGTCCTTGTCGACAATACCCCTTATATCATATTCCCTGAAAATATGCAGTGGCAGATCGATGGCCTACCTCCAATCCTTATAAGCTCTGAAAAGAAAGCGCGTCTTTTCTATTCCTTCACAACCCAGACTTTAACCTGAGCCTCCACATCAGCGTGAAGTTTTATGGCAACCGTATAGACACCCAGAACCTTGATAGGTTTTTCAAGCTCCACCTGCCCGGGTGTAATCCCGATACCACTCTCTGTGCTTACCGCTTCAGCTATATCCCTTTCACTGACCGAGCCGTAGAGCTGATCTTCCTCGCCCGCCTGCACGACTATAGTGACAGATACATTCTTGAGTTCTTCAGCGGTTTCCTGAAGGTCTCTCTTGAGCTTTTTCTCTTTTATCTCTCTCTGGCGCTTCTCCTCTTCAAGTATCTTTCTGCTTGCTCTGGTGGCGATTATGGCCAACCCTTTGGGTATCAGATAATTCCTGGCAAACCCGGGTTTTACATCCACCAGCTCTCCCCGCTCACCAAGATTTTTTACATCCTCTTTAAGAATAAGTTCCATAATACTATCTCCCTTACCGGAAATATACTTTTACAAACGGCAGCAGCGCCATAAATCTCGCTCTCTTAATGGCGCGGGCCAACATTCTCTGGTGATGAGCGCATGTACCCGTAACTCTGCGGGGCGCTATTTTACCCCGGTCAGTTACAAACTGCTTCAGCATTGTGTCATCCTTCCAGTCGACACTGGTAACTTTTCTCTTACAGAGCTTACAGGGCTTATCGCTCCCGACCTTATTCCTCTGAGACTTCCGCTTGGATTTCTTTGCCATTATATCCCCCCTGCTGTTTCGGTCTCGGATACGTCAGGCTCTACGATATTCGGGTTTTCGTTCTGTACTATCATGTGCCTGATTACCTGGTCATTATATCTGAACACCCTGCGCAGTTCATCGAGAATTTCGTTATTCCCCCTGAAGTAAACCAGCACGTAGATACCTTCGGCGTTACCGTCGATATCGTAAGCAAGCCTGCGTTTTCCCCAGATATCTTTTTTCTGAATTTCTCCGCCTCGTGAAGTTACTATCTCTTTGAGGCCGTTGATTTGATTCTCGACTTCGGAATCATCCAAAGCCGCCTTGAGAATGAAAACACACTCATATGAACGCATCTTCAATCCCTCCCTTCGGTCTTAAACGACTTCCTGTATAAGGAAGCAGGGCTATATAATTTAAATACCGCACTTCCCGTCCGCCCGGTAAAGATTGAATATAACAATAGCGGACCTCACGGTCAAGAAGCAGATTGCCGGGCTTATTCACTTGATTAAATGCCCGCGGTATCTCATTCCGGGCAGCAGGCGCCCGGTCATACTTCATTCAATGCCCCGGCGGTTAAACCGCTGCATAGCCTCCCGGACGCCGCAGAGAATCACTGTCTCCACCGCTTCAACCGCTTCGGACAGGATATCTTCCATAATCTCTTCTTCCCTGCCGGTAAAACTTCCCAGGACAAAATCCTTCCAGCGCGAAGGGTCCGGGGGAGGGCCTATCCCGATTCTTAACCTTGGATAATCTCTTGAGCCCAGATAGTTCTCAATCGATTCCAGTCCATTATGGCCGCCGCTTCCGCCCGATCTCCTTATCCTGATACTTCCCAGATCCAGATTTATGTCATCGCATATTACCAGCAAGTTGGAAGGTTCTATACCGGGAAATAACCTCAGGGCTGTTCCACTCAGATTCACATAAGTCAGAGGTTTAACAAGCAACACTTCCCTGCCGTCGATATACCAGTCCGCTATCTCCGCTTTGCCATCCGCATTCTTCCAGGCCGCGCCAATCTTTCGCGCAAGTGAATCCAGAACATCAAAACCAAGATTATGCCTGGTACGGTCATATTCGCTGCCGGGATTGCCGAGTCCGCAAAGATAAGATATACGGTCCATCCTGAATCAGGATTATTCCTCTTCCTGCTCTCCGGTTTCCGCTTTCTCCTCTTCTTCCTTTTCTCCCTCTTCTTCTCCCTCTTCTCCTTCCGGAATTTCTTCCCCTTCGAGTTCCTCTTCGATCTCTTCCTCTGGAAGCTCGAGCTCTTTGGGAGCGGAAACATGAGCGATGGTCCTGTCAGCGTCATAAACAAAATCGAACTGTTCATACTCCTTTACGATATCGGATATATGAATTGAATCGCCGATACCCAGATCGCTGACATCAATGGTAATAAAATCAGGGATATCAGCCGCCTTTGAATTAATGAGAATTCGCCGGGCGGCCTGATAGAGGATACCGCCCTCTTCCTTGACACCCCTGGGATCGCCGGTAGTCTTGATCTGAACGTTTACATCTATCTTCTCATCCGTATAAACTCTGAGAAGATCCATGTGGAGTATCTCCCCGGTTACCGGATGCTGCTGCACCTCTTTAACCAGGGTTATCTCGTTGCTCAGATCGACTCCTTCTATATCGAGCTGAATGATCAGGTTCTCGGTGCTAGCGTTATGAAGGATTTCCCAGATATCATGCTCATCCATAACCAGCGGCAGAGGTTCCTGCTTATGGCCGTATAATATTCCTGGAACCTTGCCCTCGCGCCTGATCCTGCGGCCGCTCTTCTTGCCGGTCCTCTTCCTGATATGGGACTTGAGTGAAATTTTCTCCATTTTATCCTCCGTACCTATTCAAATAATACACTTATTGACTCTTCGTTATGAATCCTCATAATGGCTTTGCCCAGAAGCTCTGAGAGATCCACAACCCTGACCTTACCGCAGAGATCAAAATCGTCAAAAGGGATGGAATTGGTAACCACGACCTCCTCGATGGGAGAATCGTTAAGTTTTTCCAGAGCGTCACCAGAAAAAACCGGATGAGAGGCTACCGCCGTTATTCTGCGGGCTCCTTCGGAACGCAGGGCGGAAGCCGCCTGAGTGATTGTTCCGGCAGTACTTATTATGTCATCCAGGATAATTATATCCTTACCCGAAACGTCACCGATTATGTTCATTACATTCGATGAATCCGGCCTGGCCCTCCTCTTGTCGACTATCGCCAGTTTAGCGTTCAGCTTCTTGGCGAAAGACCTTCCCAGCTTGATCCCCCCCACATCGGGGGAAACAACGGTAACATCCTTCAAATTCTTCCCTTTAATATATTCAAGGAAGACCGGGGTTGCAAAGAGATTATCGACCTGAATATCAAAAAATCCCTGAATCTGCGCGGCATGAAGCTCGAATGCCAGTACCCGGTGAGCTCCGGCGGTCTCCAGAAGGTTACAGACCAGTTTCGCGGATATGGGAACTCTCGGTTTATCCTTACGGTCCTGCCTCCCGTAACCGTAGTAAGGTATAACTGCAGTAATTCTCCTGGCCGAAGCGCGATAACAGGCATCTATCATAATCAGCAGTTCCATGAGGTTATCAGCGGGGGGAAATGTCGGCTGAATGATAAACACATCCTTGCCCCTGATATTCTCATTTATTACCACCCTTATCTCTCCGTCAGAAAAGCGGCCGGTTTCGACTTTGCAGAGTTCCATATCGAGATACCCGGCAATAGATTCTGAAAGAGCGGGATTCGCACTGCCTGAAATCAATACAATACTGCCGTTCATTTATTACCCTCCAATAAAAAAATGACCAGGAGCGGCCACCACTATCTTTCTTTCTGGGGCGGGAGGATTCGAACCTCCGATGCGGGACCCAAAATCCCGTGTCTTGCCACTTGACGACGCCCCAATTATAACTTAAGGAGAATTCCGTCTCAGGGGCTATTCCGAAACCTCCAGTTCGGTTTCGGATTCCGTGCTGTCCTTTTTCTCCTCGTAGGCCTCTAATATTTTCTGTTCCATCCAATTCCTTGTTTCACTGTTAATTGGATGAGCAATGTCCTGATAAGTGCCGTCGGGTCTCTTACGGCTTGGCATCGCGATGAACATACCCTTCGCGCCCTTGATCACTTTGAGGCCTCTGATAACAAAACAGTCATCCAACGTTACACTGGCAAAGGCTTTTAACTTATTGTGGTCATGTAAAGAAATTCTGATCTCGGTGATATTCATTTGCCCCCCTTGGATTCCTTAGCATTAGAGTTTAATAGCTTTCTCCCTCGGCTCAACAACTATCCCACTGTATCCTTTGCCTGCCATAAGTTCAAATTCCTGATCAGCTTCTCTTCTTTCGGCGAAAACACTGAAACAAACAGAACCGCTGCCGCTGAGAGAAGAGAATAAAGCCTTCCCATTCTTTCTTAACAGATTTAGAATATTCCTTACTTCTGGATAACCGGAGCTTACACTCTTTTCAAAACTGTTGTGAGAGCGAATTCTTCCATGCGGAATCCGGCTCAATCCTTCTAAAAACAATCCAAGTTTATATCTGCTCTGAACCTTTGTCAACACCAAATCGATATTTTTATAGGCATCCGCGGTATTAATTCTCATATCCGGTATTATCAGGAGTATGAAGACATCCTCAATCCCTCTGATTCCCTCCAGAATTTCACCTCTTCCCCTGCCTATGGCTGGTTTATTAAATACGAAAAACGGAACGTCGCTTCCTATCGCCAGCCCTATATGGGCCAATCTTTCCGTAGAGAAACGGAAGTCAAACAACCTGTTCAACCCTATAAGCACCCCTGCCGCATCGCTGCTTCCGCCGCCCAGGCCGGCGCCGTGCGGAATTTTCTTATCCACCTCTATCCGGGCGCCCCCCCGGTACCCGGCCTCCCGGAAGATTGCTTCCGCCGCCCGGCGGCATAGGTTTCCGCTGCCCCAGCCGATACTCTCATCACTGCCCCTGAGAACGATACCCGAATCGGCTTCACTGATTCGGATGGTGTCTGAAAGGGAAACCGGCTGGTAAACAGTCTCTATTTCGTGATAGCCGTCATCCCTTTTGCCGGTGATGCCGAGGTAGAGATTTATCTTTGCCCTGCATTCAATCAGAAGGCTCAATTCCGCACCCTGTCTGTCTGAAAATAGTTCTGTCGGGAAAACTATAATAACTCTCCGGCACGGAGGTCAAGAGTTCATTGAACAGGAGTTTTCCCAAAAAATAAGCCAGAATGTCGGTAAGGTAATCTTTAACAACAACTTAGTTTTGATAGCACCTGGAATCGGCCTTAAGCATTGATAGAAGCGGCTGAGTGATTAATTCAAAACCCTCCGGAGAGCGAGCGGGCATGGTTTTCTGACCCGCAGGGTCAGAAAGAGCTGGTCCGGGGCTCAGAGCGGCAGTTTCCTCGCCGGAGAAACCGACAGCGGTTTTGACAGAATCAATCACTACCTCCGGTTTTC